>JAUNQI010000054.1 GCA_030536255.1 Eubacteriales bacterium
GTACAATGTCCAGTTTATTGAAGAGTTGTACTCCTTTTATCGCCGTGAGGCATTTTCAAAATCGTTTTTTCACAATATAAGAACTGCTATTTTTGAATTAGAGCATTCTTTGAAATTCTGCAGTGGAAAAGATGAAAAGTTGATACAAAATACCATAGACAATCTTTTGTATACACTTATCGCAATTGGCAGAGAAGCAAATAAAGAAATGGATTCAGAGTTCTTTGAAGATTATAACAGTTCAAGAGATTCTTTATGTTTGATGGAGAAAAATGAAGAATGACAGGACAACTAATTATCTCAGCAAGTGACGCTCAAAAATGGGTGAACAACATACTAAGTGATATATGTATGCTCGAAAATACAATTGTCGATTCTGCTCTCAGTGACATTTGGCTTGATCAACAATTTGTTGTTGCCAAGGGAAATTTGACAGATTTATCTAATATGTTTGGTGCACTGATTGAGGAAGAATGCAAAAATTAATGTTGATGAGAGTGAGTAAGACAAATATAAATCTTTTTCATTTTAGTAAATAATTCCAATAATTTCAAGTAATGCATTTGCCTAACTGCCCAGAACACAAACAGCAGTAGAAGCATCCATTCCATACCTGAATTGTTGCTTCTACACTACAATATACACAATTTTATAGGAGGATAACAAAAATGGCAAGAATGCGATTAATTACAGAAGCATACAAATTGATAAAGGAAGAAGATCCTGACTCTGCATTAACTCTGAACCATCTCAGAACAATAGTTAAAAGCGGGAAAATACCTACACTGAAAAATGGAAGGAAAACACTCATCAACTACGATGCATTGATAGAATACATAAATAGATAAGAGATATATATTTGCCTCCGATACTTAACCAGTATCGGAGATGTATAAAAAAGTATGAAACTGTGAGAAAAGTTTTTGCAATCTCAGAAAAGTTGCGCAATAATAAGGTTAGTGGACAAAATAATTATGAAAGAGGATATTTCAGGATGGCTACTGCCAGAAAAAAGGGCAAAGGATATGAAATCAGAGTATCGTGCGGCTGTGACATCCACGGTAAGCGAATCAGCAAAGGTAAAATATGGATTCCTGACCCGAATGCAACTCCAAAGCAAATCGAAAAAGAGTTGGAGAGACAGAAAATATTATTCGAGGAACAGGTAAAACATGGAGTCTGTCCCGATAATAATATGCGATTTATTGATTTCAGTAATAAATGGCTTGAAGTGTACGGCAAGAATAATCTGAGCATAAAGGCATATGCAAGGTATATTGAATATCTGAAACGAATCAATGAAGCGATCGGTCATCTGAAATTAAAAGATATAAACCCCGTCATCCTGAATGCATTTTACAGGAGTCTTGAAGCGGATGGATTGAATCATCATAAGAGATATGATGAGGACGGGAACTTGATAAACAATGGTAGATTGGCTCCCAAAACCATCTTGGAGCATCATCGTGTCATATCCAAAATTCTGGCTACGGCTGTAAAATGGGAATATATAGAGAAGAATCCCGCTGAACGTGCAGACCCGCCGAAAGTTCCTTACAAAGAGATGCACTATCTTGATGAAGAGCAGACAAGAGAAATGTTGATGTGTCTGAATGATGAACCGATTCAGTATAGGACTATGATAATGATCCTCGTCTATACCGGCATCCGTCGTGGAGAGTTGTGTGGATTGGAATGGAAGGATATTGATTTTGATAAGAGAGTGATGCACATCTGCCGTTCATCGCAGTACATAGGTGATAAGAAAATCATCACAAAAGAGCCAAAGACAAAGTCTGGTATCAGACATTTTGCAATAAGCGATACTCTGTGCAGAATGTTGAAGGAATATAGGAGATGGCAGATTGAGCAAAGGTTTAAGGCTGGTTCAGAATGGATTGATACGGACAGGCTTTTTACTCAATGGAACGGACTGCCAATATATCCTGATACAGTAACAGATTGGTTCAGTAAATTCATCAAACGAAATGGTCTGCCGTATGTGACACTTCATTCACTGAGACATACAAATGCTACATTGATGATTGCCGAGGGTATGGATGTATGTGTGGTGTCAAAGAGACTCGGTCATGCAAGTTCTTCAACTACGCTGAATATCTATGCTCATGCACTTCAATCGAAAGATAAAGTGGCTGCGGATTCATTAGAGAATGTATTGAATTTAGATAGAATATCATGCTAAATATAAAAATTTACGTCCTTCGGAGGGAAAACGGAGGGAAATTCAATTTTGAGAGTAATTTGGCATTGCAGAAAACTGCATAAAAAAGACGAAAAAACGCCAAAATCAACCGATTTCAGCGCTTTTCCAAATAAAAAAGTGGTTGCGGGAGTAGGATTTGAACCTACGACCTCCGGGTTATGAGCCCGACGAGCTACCAGCTGCTCTACCCCGCGATATTTATTTAGCTTATATAAGATACCACGCCGGGCCGCAGAAGTCAAGTAAAAATATCCGGCTTCAAAAATAACTTGCCGGAACTTCCCAAATGAAAGTAGCTAAAACTATCCCTGCGCTTAGCAGATTGAAATAGCCTTCTAAAAAGAACCGTCCGGAATACTCACGAAAGCGGATATTCCGGACAGCTTCTATTTGTTTTTTTAATCTTTCCAGATTTCCTGAGATTGCCAGCAGACGCTTACTCCACAGCGACCATGTAATAGTACACGGGCTGTCCTCCGTCCACCACAGATACTTCAGCATCCGGGCAGGCCTCGCGGAGAATATCCGCCATGCTTTCCGCCTCCGCCTCTTGAACATCGGAGCCGAAGTAAACCGTAATGAATTCCGGTTCAAACTCGCTGATCTTCTCATTCAGGTTCCGGAACAGCTCCGGCTCATCCCGGTAGCTCCCGATCAGAGCACCGTCCAGGAGAGAAAGATATTCTCCGGCATGAATATCATAACCGTCAAAGTCGCTGTCTCTTGCAGCATACGTCACCATTGCCGTATGAACAACGGAGATTGCCTCCGTCATTGCTTCCGCGATTTCCTCCGCTGCCCCTTCAGGGCTGAAGTTCAGCAGGGCCGTAATCCCCTGGGGAACTGTTTTCGTCGGGATCACGATCACTTTTTTCTCGGTAAGCGGGATGCTCTGCTCCGCAGCCATAATAATGTTCTTGTTATTCGGGAATACAAAAACGGTCGATGCGGGCGTGCGGTTAACGGCCTTCAGAATATCATCGGTCGACGGGTTCATCGTCTGTCCGCCGGTAACGATGCTGTCTGCTCCGAGCTCCCGGAACAGCGCTTCCATTCCCTCGCCGGCGCATACCGCAACCACGCCGAAGTCCTTCTCCGCCTCGGCAAATTCCGGCTCTTCTTCCGGACTTTCCTCCGGAACAAACTCGCAGTCGGGATCCTCAAGATCGTCCGTGCTTCTTGCCTTGCGCCCCGCCGCAACGTCATCATGCTGCGTGCGCATGTTTTCGATCTTTGCCAGCTCCAGCGTTCCGTATTTCGCCGCTTCGTTCAGGGCATCGCCGGGAATATTGGTATGAACGTGTACCTTGAATTCCTCATCTCCCTCACTGATCACGAGAGAATCGCCGATACTGTCAAGATACGCCCGGAAGGGAGCAATATTCACGTCCTCCTGCGTTTTTCTCACAATAAAAACGGTATCATAGGCAAAGGTGATGTCCTCTGTATCAAAAACGTTAAACGGGGATGTGCGGTCCTCCTCCGCTTTTTCCTCAGCGCTTCCGCTGTCCGAACGGACTTCCCCTCTGAGAGAAGCGAGCATCGCTTCCAGGATCACCATAAATCCTTTGCCGCCGGCGTCTACAACTCCGGCCTTCTTCAGAACAGGGTTGATCTTCTGGGTTTCCGCCAGAGCTTCCGTTCCGGCTTTAATCGCGCAGATAAAGACCCCTTCCAGGTCCGCCCCGAGAGATGCCGCTTCGACCGCCGCCTTGGAGGCAAGCCGGGAAACCGTAAGGATCGTTCCTTCTGCCGGCTTCATCACCGCTTTATACGCAGCATCCACGCCGTCGCTCAGTGCCCCTGCAAATTCAGCCGCTCCGGCGGATTCAAAGGTCTTGAACCTTCTCGAGATCCCTCGGAAAAGCAGGGAAAGGATCACGCCGGAGTTGCCGCGGGCCCCTCTCAGGAGGGCATTCGCCGTGCAGTCCGCCGCTTCGGAAAGATCTCTGACGTTACGCTTTTTCAGCTCCTCCGCCGCATTCTTCATCGTCAGGCCCATATTCGTTCCGGTATCCCCGTCCGGGACCGGGAAGACATTCAGGTCATTTATCAGCTGTGTCTGTTCTCTTAACGCGTTCTCGGCGCAGAGAACCATCTCTTTAAACGCCTCTGCGTCTATAAAATCCTTCAAGATGTTTTCTCCTTAACCGATGATCGTATCTACATAGACATCCACGCTCTTCAGCGGAATACCCGTGGACTGCTCGAGCTTGTAGCTCACTTCTTCCATAATACTTCTGGCAACCGTACAGATCGGCACGCCGTGATCCACACCGATATGAAGCTCGATGGACACGCTGCCGTCATCATTATTTTTAACGAGGACGCCCTTACTCATAGACTCCCGTCTGAGAAGCTGCCAGCGGCCGCTTTCCTTGCTGCACGCTACCATTCCCTTAACGCCAAAGCAGCTCGTAGCAGCTTCGCCGGCAAGATTTGTAAAAACTTCATCCGTCATGCTGATCCGGCCGGATTCGCTTTCAAGTCTTATCATTCTGGGATGCCCCTTTCTGTCGCTAGTATACAATGACCCGGTGCTGAAAGTCCGCAGAGCCTGCAAACCGACATTTTTCTCCGGAATCATGTTTGTATATTATAATATAACATATATGAAAGCACAAGATGAAAAAATAACCCTCCCCGCTGTTTACTTTTCGGGACTTTAATGGTATAGTTTAATATGTCTGTTTATAGGCAATTATTTTTAAATGGAGATGAATATAGACATGATTGAGCGTCACTTCAAATCGATGGACGGCAATACCGCGGCAGCGCACGTATCCTATGCGTTTACCGAAGTTGCAGCTATCTATCCGATTACCCCTTCCAGCCCGATGGCTGACTATGTTGACCAGTGGTCCGCAGCAGGCAGAAAGAACATTTTCGGCAGCACAGTCAAGGTTCAGGAAATGCAGGCTGAGTCCGGTGCAGCAGGTGCTGTTCACGGTTCTCTGAACGCAGGTGCTCTTACCACCACCTACACTGCATCCCAGGGTCTTCTCCTGATGATCCCGAACATGTACAAGATCGCCGGTGAGCTTCTCCCCGGTGTATTCCATGTTTCCGCACGTGCTCTTGCAAGCCACACCCTCAGCATTTTCGGTGACCACAGCGACGTTATGGCATGCCGCCAGACCGGTTTCGCAATGCTCGCCGAGACCAACGTTCAGGAAGTCATGGACCTCAGCCCGGTAGCACACCTTGCCGCTATCAAGGGTCGCGTTCCTTTCCTTAACTTCTTTGACGGTTTCCGTACCTCCCACGAGATCCAGAAGATCAAGGTTTGGGATTACGAAGATCTCGCTGACATGGTCGATATGAAGGCTGTTGAAGAGTTCCGCGCACGCGCTCTCAACCCGAATCATCCGACAATGCGCGGCTCTCACGAGAACGGAGATATCTTCTTCCAGAACCGTGAAGCTTCCAACAAGTACTACGATGCAGTTCCCGCAATCGTTGAAGACTACATGGGCAAGATCAACGAGAAGCTCGGAACCGATTATCAGCTCTTCAACTACTACGGCGCTCCCGATGCTGACCGCGTGATCGTAGCCATGGGCTCCATCTGCGACGTAGCAGAAGAAGTTATTGATTACCTCACCGCTCAGGG
>JAUNQI010000014.1 GCA_030536255.1 Eubacteriales bacterium
TCCATGAGGAACAGCGAGAAGAACCGTTTCCAAAATGCGTTTACCGTCTGCAATGTGGCATTGGATTCTGTCGTGTCAGATATGTTTGGGAAATCCGCAACCGCCATTACAGATTACCTCACATCCGAAAAATCCTTTGACCCTGACCATTGTGTTTCCCTGTTACAGCGTTCCCTCAAAAAGAGAGCTGACCTGATTTTGGAATCCATTGAAGGTTATTCCATTGCTGATGAGCAAAAGGCTCGAATCAAACTCATCCGTGAGCATCACTATTTTATCGAATCGCTGATTGCCAAGACCGATGCCTGTGTCGAAAAGATGGTCGCAAAGTATGACGGTGCTATAAACCTACTTTGTACCATTCCGGGCATTGACCACAATTCAGCAATCACGATCATTTCTGAGATTGGCACGGATATGAAGCAATTTGGCTCTTCCAAACGCTTATGCTGTTGGGCAGGTCTAACTCCCGGCAACAACGAATCTGCCGGAAAGAAAAAGTCTGTCCGCATCTCGCGTGCCGGTGTGTATCTGAAGCCTGCTCTTGTTCAGGTCGCTCACGCCGCTGTAAAAGATAAGGTTCACCCTTACTATGCACTCAAATATGAGCGAATTTCCAAACGCAGAGGCAAGAAACGAGCAATTATTGCAATTGCCAGAATGATTCTAACGGCAATCTTTTCTATGCTCTCTACTGGTGAGGTTTGGAATCCTGTTGACCTCTACAAGGTCGATATGCCGGAGCATCTCAAAGAAAAACAGCTTGCCAAGGCGATTCTGCAGGCAACCAGATTCCTTGAAAAACAGGGACTTACTGTAGCTTAGAGATACCCGAATCTACAGTACCCTTGCAAAAACTTACTTTTGCAGGGGCGTGTTTTTGCGCTCTTTTCCTTCTGTGCTGAACCTATACTTACTTTCACACTAATAAACCTCCGAATATAATTAGAACAGAAAAATGAGCGCAAAAATACAAGGAAGCGGCAACCGCCGATAAGTCTGTCTCCTGAAAAGACAGACTGCTCCCTTGTAAGATCAGTTCTTATTTAATCCGAAAGTTTCACCTTGAGCGTAACAAGAGAAGTATTGAAGGCCATCTTCTTTGTAAAAGACGGCAAAGTAAGCATCAAGATGCCAATGAACGCAGCAAGAATTACAACGAGAACGGCGTTCCCAATAGATTTCAGCGTATTTTCACAAGCACTGATCTGACAGCAAGTGAGACAATTCTCACCGGTACAATCATGATCTGCTTCTATAGCGATATAGGAAACTGAGAAAAGCATGGCAACAATAACCGTCAGCGCCAGCATTAAGGCAAACAAACGATTTTTCTTTGTCATACTTTTCACTCCCTTACTATATATTCTTGCAGGCTCCGCAAGTTCCGAATAAAACTGTTTCCGCTATATCTACAGAGAAATCCCTGTATTTCAACGCACTGTGAATCAATGCATTTGTGTCCTCAAGCTCCATATGGAAAGTTTTTCCGCATTTTTTACAAGTTAAATGAATATGACCTTTACATGCTTCTGTGCCGGTATACTGATAAAAAGCTTCCCGGCTGCCGTTTTTTGAACATCGCCTCACAAGACCGGAGTCTTCCAGCTCGGACAGGTTGCGATAAACTGCACTGATGCTGACAGATTCATTCCCGATCAATTCTTCTATTTCTTTTGCAGAGAACATTTCGTGAGGATGCTTTACAAAAAGATCCTGCATTTGTTTCCGCTGCCCGGTCATGTATTTTGCCATATCCGCGGTCTCCAATTTGCGATTAATTCGCAAATCATTATAGTATTCAGAATATCTCCTGTCAATGGATATTAATTCATTTAAAATAAACAGCTTGCTTCAAAAGAAAAGATTATCTTTCATTGAACTATCAGTGAAAAAGATTCTGACTGCAGCAGCGGTTTTTCGCTCCATAAATAATACTTGAATCCTTGCTGAAAAAAGCATAATATTTTAATAATATTATTAATCTGACAAAAAAGCTGGCGGGAAAAAGCTTGCTGCACACTGATAAACAGTCCAGACTGAAAAGAATAAACCACCCGGAACCCTATTCACCGAAGCAGAAAGGAAAAGGTTAAAATGAAGTTTTCTGAAATGCCGTATGAACGGCCGGATAAAGAAGAACTGAAGAAGCAGATGACAGAGCTCACGGAACGGCTGCGTTCCTCACAAAGCTACGAGGAAGCGAAACAAGTATTTCTGGAGGAACAGATCAGTGAGCGGCATATCAGCACGCTGATGAACCTTGTCTATATCCGTCATTCCATTGACACCAGAGATAAATTCTACGAGGCGGAGCAGAACTTCTGGAATGCCGCCGGTCCGGAGCTGGAGGAGTACAGCCAGGCATGGACAAAGGCAATGCTGGAGAGTCCCTTCCGGGAAGATTTCTCCGGGGAGTACGGTGATCTGATGTTCGTGAACGCAGAGATTGCACTTAAGACTTTTCTCCCGCAGGAAGAGTTCATTGCCGCGCTTCAGCGGGAAAATGAGCTGACAGACGCTTATGAAAATCTCCTTGCCTCCGCCGCAGTCCCCTTTGAGGGAAAAACGTATACGCTCTCTCAGCTGACACCTTTCCGGACGGATCCGGACGATGCACGCCGTCTGGCTGCCTGGAAAGCAGAGGGACAGTGGTACAAGGATCACCAGGAAACGCTTGATGAGTATTATGATGAGCTTGTTCACCTGAGAGACCGGCTCGGCAGGATACTCGGGTATGACGGCTATACACAGCTCGGATATTACCGCATGGGACGGAACTGTTATGACCGGAACGATGTAGAGCACTTCCGGGAAGCCGTAATAAAATATCTTGTTCCGGTTGCAGACAGCATCTATCGCCGGCAGGCTGAACGTCTTGGCAAGCAATACCCCATGAGCTTCGCGGACAACGCACTGGAGTTCCGTTCCGGCAATCCACGTCCGCAGGGTACTCCGGATGAAATACTCGCCATGGGAAAAAAGTTCTATGAGGAGCTGTCCCCCGAAACCGGAAGATTCTTCAACCACATGCTTGAGGATGAGCTGCTCAATGTTCTCTCCACGGAGGGAAAGCAGGCAGGAGGCTACTGTACAGAAATCTGCGATTATAACGTTCCCTTCATTTTTGCAAACTTCAACGGAACGCAGGGCGACGTTGAGGTCGTAACGCACGAAGCCGGACACGCCTTTGAAGCATGGATGAATATTGACCGAATTCCCGCAGAATACTGCTGGCCCAGCATGGAGGCCTGCGAGGTTCACTCCATGTCGATGGAATTCTTTGCGGAACCATGGGCGGAGGGCTTTTTCGGAGAGGACGCGAGAAAGTTCCGTTACAGCCATCTTGCCGGAGCTCTCACTTTTATTCCCTACGGTACCATGGTCGACCATTTTCAGCATCTCGTCTACGATAAGCCGGAAATGACGCCTCAGGAGCGTCACGCCACATGGAAAGAGCTGCTCAGGATCTATATGCCCTGGATGAAGCTTGACGGAGAGATCCCCTTCTATTCCGAAGGAGAGGGCTGGCAGCGTCAGCATCACATCTATTCCAGTCCGTTTTACTACATCGACTACTGCCTGGCACAGACGGTCGCCCTTGAGTTCTGGAAGCTCATCGGGGAAGACATGCCTGAGGCCTGGAAGCACTATATGACCTATACCGAGCAGGGCGGCAGCCGCACCTTCACGGATCTCCTTCGCAACGCCGGGCTGCAGAGTCCCTTTGACGAAGCCTGCCTCCGGGGTGTCTGTGAAAAAGCCAGGGATTATCTGGATGTCTATGACTTAAGCGGAATCGCCTGACGGTTTGCTTTGACTTTTTTTCATGCTTGTTCTATACTGATGCCGCTATGGAAAATTATCTTCAAATCAAAAATATATATAAGAATTTCGGGAATCTTGAGGTTCTGAAAGACATTTCCATTGATATTCGCGAGGGTGAATTTGTCACTCTGCTCGGTGCCTCCGGGAGCGGAAAAACAACGCTCCTCAGGATCATTGCCGGTCTTGAATACGCTGACAGAGGACGCGTTATCCTTGACGGAACGGATATTACCGAGCTTCCTCCCGAAAAGCGCCATCTCGGTATGGTGTTTCAGAACTATGCTCTTTTTGAGCATATGACTGTTGCACAGAATATCGGGTATTCTCTTAAAATAGCGCATGTTCCGAAAGCAGAGATCCGAGAGCGGGTCAACGATATGCTCGAGCGGATCTCCCTCCCGGATTACGGCAGCAAAATGCCGGACGAATTATCCGGCGGGCAGAGACAGCGGGTCGCTATCGCCAGGTCTATTATCAGCACGCCCAAAATGATCCTGCTCGACGAGCCGCTCGGAGCTCTGGACGCTGCTCTGAGAAAAAGGATGCAGACAGAGCTGAAAACGCTTCAGCATGATCTCGGAATAACCTTCATCTACATCACGCATGATCAGGAGGAAGCGCTCTCCATGAGTGACCGGATCGCACTCCTCAGTGACGGAAGATTTACGGATATCGGTGAACCGGATGAAATCAAAGAAAAGATCAATTTATAGTGCACTGCCTCTGTATCTGTTCACCCTTGTCTTTGTCCTTCTTCCGATCCTGTACGCCGGTTTTCTCAGCTTTATGACAAGGACGGATACATGGGCCGTTGAATATCTTTTTACGCTGAAGAATTATACGGACATCTTCAGCGGAATCTATCTGGAAACATTTCTGAAGAGTCTCCGGCTTGCGCTGGAGGTCACCGTCATTACCGTTCTGATCGGTTACCCCGCAGGACTGTTTATTGCTGGAGTTTCTCCGAAATGGCAGAGCTTCTTTCTGACTGCCCAGATGGTTCCCTTCTGGATCAATTCCATTGTCCGTTTATACAGCATTATCATTATGCTCCGTTCCGACGGCATTCTCGGTTTTCTGCACATACTTTACACCTACCCCGCTGTTGTAGCTGCAATGGTATACGCTGTTCTTCCTTTCATGATCTATTCCGTCTATTCCTGCGCGGTAAAGCTCAGTGAATCCGGCTATGAAGCAGCCAGGATCCTCGGGGCAGGAAAAGCGAGAGCGTTTCTGGATATCACGCTCCCGATGACAGCCAAAGGCCTTCTTTCCGGAATTACATTTTCGTTTATTCCCGCAATGGGTCTGTTTTTCATTCCCACGCTTTTCGGCGGCGGTAAGATCCTTGTTTTTGGAAATCTGATCGAAGACCAGCTGATGAAAGTACATAATCTTCCTTTCGCAGCCGCACTCTCTGTTTTTCTGATGATCCTGACCGGAGCGATCATTGCCGTTACGAATCGTCTTGATCCGGTTGAAATAACCAGACGGCGTTCCCACCGCCAAGGGAGGAAGCCATGAAGAAGAATACAAAAGCGCGCATTGCGTATCTACTGTTCATCACGTTTCTTACCTGGCTTCCGATCATCGTCGGGGTAATTTACTCATTTAATTCCGGGCGGTCAGCCGGAACATGGTCGGGCTTTTCTCTGAAATGGTATGCAAAGCTTTTCAGGGACCGGAGCATGATTTCCGCATTCTCCAATTCCATTCTGCTTGGCGTATCTTCCAGTCTTCTGGCTGCTGTCATCTCGGTTCCTGCAGCGATTTCCTTCCGCAACAGAAGCAGCACCGTTGTAAACCTGACCCGATCCGCACTGATGATCCCTATTCTGGTTCCGGATATTATTCTGGGAATGGTTTTCCTTGCGTTTTTCCGTCTTCTTGATCTTCCGTTCGGGATGCTGACGCTGATCATTGCGCATACTTCTTTTTCCATCCCTTATATCTACACGCAGGTTTCCGCAAGACTTGCCTCCATGGACGATAATCTGATCGCAGCGTCCCGAGTTCTCGGAGCAGGTCCTGTACGGACTTTCTTTGAGATCACACTTCCCTACATCTCCCCCGCTCTGCTTTCCGGGATGATTCTTTCATTTGCCATGAGCTTCGACGACGTCATCATCTCTATCTTCGTGACAGGCGTAAACGTAAACACACTCCCGATCAAAGTCTATACTCAGGTCAAAACCGGAATGACTCCGGAGGTCAACGCGCTCTGCACCGTTATGCTCGCCGTAGCGCTGATCGGTATCAGTCTTTCCGCTTTAATAAAAAGGAGGTATTCAAAATGAAAAAAATCACAGCTGTTCTCCTTGCTGTCCTCGTTCTCATTTCCTCATGCTTTATGGCCGGTTTCGGAAAGAAAAAAGAGACCCTTACCCTGTTTACCTGGATCGACATGTTCCCTGAAGAGGTTCTTGCCGGATTTACCGACGAGACCGGAATCCAGATCAACTACGCGAGCTTTGATACAGACGAAGCCATGCTGGCAAAGCTTGAAGCCGCAGAAGGCGGAGATTATGATCTTGTGGTGGCCGACGATTATATCGTTGAAACCGCTATCAAAGAAGGGCTTCTGATGAAGTTGGACACTTCCAGACTGGAAAATTATGGGAATCTGGATTCCCAGTTCATGGGAGAGTACTATGATCCCGACAATGAATACACGGTTCCCTATGGCGCCGGTATCATGGAAATCATCTATTATCCGGAAAAGACCGGAACAGAGATCAAAGGATATGCCGATCTGTGGGATGCCTCGCTGACCGGCCGCCTCGGGATTATCGGAAATCCCCGGGTCATTATCGGAATGGCGCTCAAGCGTCTGGGATATTCCTTTAATACGACCGATGAAGGGCAGCTTCGGGAAGCCGCTGAGCTGCTGTACGCTCTGGCTCCCAACGTTCATCTGATCAAGGATGAATACATTAATGATGATCTTATTTCCGGTGAAATTGATGCCGCTTTCTGTTATACTTCAAACGCAACGATAGCTAAGCTGACCGATCCGGAGGTTGAAATCGTTCTCCCTGCTGAAGGACTCGGATACGGCGTAATGCCCATGTTTATCCCCTCCAAGGCTCCGAATCCGGATGCAGCATATCAGTTCATCGATTACATCAACCGTCCGGAAAACGCCGCGCTCTGCTTTGAATGGCTCGGATATTACTGCACAAATCAGGCAGCATCCTCTCTGATCTCCGATGAGATCAGAGACATGGTCACGCTTCCTGAAGGCGCAACAGAAGGAAGCGAGATGATAGAAAATATTCCGGGCGAGATCTATGATATTCAGGAAGAGATCTGGAACAACTTCAAGAATCTCTGTGCCTGAAAATCCGGTCCCTTATTATCTATTACATTTTCTCATATATAGTATACATATTGTAATTTGTCATTTTTCGTTTGTAATATTATAATGTCGGCATATTCAATCAGGAGGCAGCATTATGAATAATGCATACTTAAAAAAAGTCTATGCTCAGGTTGAGGCAAGAGACAGCCATGAATCTGAATTTCTTCAGGCAGTTCGCGAAGTATTTGAATCTCTCGAATATGTTATAGATAAGCACCCCGAATGGGAAGAGAACGGCATTCTCGAGCGCTTTGTAGAGCCTGAGCGCACCGTAGAATTCCGTGTCCCCTGGACAGATGACAACGGCAAGCTCCATGTTAACCGCGGTTACAGAGTTCAGTTCAATTCCGCAATCGGCCCTTACAAGGGCGGTATTCGTTTCCATCCTTCAGTAAACCTCAGTGTCATGAAGTTCCTCGGATTTGAGCAGATCCTGAAGAATTCCCTTACAACGCTTCCCATGGGCGGCGGCAAGGGCGGTTCCGACTTCGATCCGAAAGGCAAGTCCGATGCTGAAGTCATGCGTTTCTGCCAGAGCTTTATGACTGAGCTCTACAGACATATCGGTCAGTTCACCGATGTTCCTGCCGGAGATATCGGCGTTGGTGCAAGAGAAGTCGGTTATATGTTCGGTCAGTACAAGCGCATTACCAACCGCTTTGACGGCGCGGTTATCACCGGTAAGGGTATTCCTTTCGGCGGATCTCTCGCCCGTACTCAGGCCACCGGTTACGGCCTCTGCTACTTCTCTCTTGAAGCTCTCAAGAATCTGAGAAACGACAGCTACGAGGGAAAGACCGTTATCGTATCCGGCAGCGGCAACGTTGCTCAGTTCACTGCTGAAAAGTGCACCCAGCTCGGCGGCAAGGTCGTCGCAATGAGCGATTCTCAGGGTTATATCTACGATCCCAACGGAATCAACCTCCAGATCCTCTTTGATATCAAGCAGAAGCGCCGCGCCCGTATCAGCGTATATGCTGACGAAGTTCCCGGTTCCGAATACCACGAAGGCTGCAAGAACATCTGGAAGGTCAAGTGCGATATTGCTCATCCCTGCGCTTCCCAGAACGAAATGGATGCTGAAGGCGCTCAGGCACTGGTTGACAACGGATGCATGGCAGTATTTGAAGGCGCAAATATGCCTCTCAATCCCGAAGCAATCGATATCGTAAAGAACAACGGCCTTCTCTACTCTCCCGGTAAGGCTTCCAACGCCGGCGGCGTTGCCACATCCGGTCTTGAAATGACTCAGAACTCCATCAGAATGAGCTGGAGCTTTGAAGAGGTCGATGAAAAGCTTCATGGCATCATGAAGAACATCTACAAGGCATGCTATGACGCATCCGTAGAGTGCGGCAAGCCCGGTGATCTCATGCTCGGCGCAAATGTTGCCGGCTTCCTCAAGGTTGCTCAGGCAATGATGGCTCAGGGTGTTGTCTGAGGTTTCTTTTGTCAGCAGTCATCTGATTGTTCGCTTCATTAACGTCGGTTTTACCAACGGATAATTAAATTAAAAGCAGCTGGAATGCGCCCTTGTCGGTTTCATTTCAGCTGTTTTTCTTTTTCCCGGACAGATATTGACCTGACCTCTGATCTCTGTCCGTTTTCCAAAATAAAAAGCCCGGGACAGGTCCGGGGCATAAAAAAAGCTCAAACGGACGATCCATTTGAGAATAAAAACACTATCGCATTACAAACCTGACATTACAGCACAGATCACGAATCCGTGAATCTGCACAGAATAAAACTCCATATAACGAAATAACCCTTGACTGCACATCTTTCACCTGTTACAGCCAAGGGTTATTTCTCTGAATTCTTGATATCTAGCATCCTGGTTACCTCGCTCTCTTCCCTTTCCTGCCGCGTTCCTATCGGAATCCATTCTCAGATACGTTCAATAGATTTTAATGTTCTCATAAGTGAGATTAACTTTTGTATCGGAATATCCCGCTCAAGGCTGACCTGCGGCTTCTTACATTTCGAAAAGAATTTATTTATCTTTTGTGATTATAAGATACCAAAACGGGAACACTATTTCAAGAGCAATAGTATACAAAAATACATCAGTTATTTTGTATACTATCTACAAAGTTCTTTCATCAGAGAATCTTATCCTTGTCTTTTTTTGTGCAAGATCATATAATAGAGGTGTTGTGAGCTTACTGAGGGACACTTGTCATGGAAAACCTCGAAAAACTCCCTGAAAAACAGCAAAAAAACATTCCATCAATATATTGACAGGATTGTTTATTGTTGCTAAAATGAGTCGTCTCAATTGGATAGAGTTTATCCGAAGCAAGATACCGACCACTGCTTAAGCAGGAATGGCCAGACGGACAGCCGGGTCGAATGCCGATGAACCGCAGGTGCGGTGGCAACTTCTGTTGCCTTATTGATTGAGTTAAAAGCTCAAGTTTTATAAGTTGGTTACTATAAACCGATGCCCAAGCGCATACAAACTTGTGAAATGGTCAATAAGAGTAGTAAAAGTATCTATGCTATATAGACTCTAAACCCATTGGGATCAGATTATGCCACGCTGAAGGTGGCTGCTGATGCTTTTTCATAGGGCTGTATGCTGTTGTGCGTACAGCCTTATTTTGATGCGGAGAATGCGCTATGAAAAAAGTAATTGAACTCAAGAATATCTCAAAGTCTTTCGACGGTGAAACAGTCCTCGATCATATCGATCTGGACATCTATGACAATGAGTTTCTCACGCTGCTGGGGCCCTCCGGCTGCGGAAAAACAACCACTCTCCGCATTATCGGCGGCTTTGAAACGGCCGACGAAGGCGACGTTATATTTATGGGCGAGAACATCAGCTCTTTTCCTCCTCACAAAAGGAACGTCAATACTGTCTTCCAGAGATATGCCCTGTTCCCTCATCTGAATGTGTTTGAAAATGTAGCTTTTCCTCTCCGCGAAAAGAAAACGCCCAAAAATGAGATTGAGACAAAAGTACACGAAATGCTTGATCTTGTAGCACTTACCGGCTTTGACAAGCGGTCAGTCTCCACGCTCTCCGGCGGACAGCAGCAGCGCGTTGCGATTGCCCGTGCGCTGATCTCCCATCCGAAGGTTCTGCTTCTCGATGAACCGCTTGCCGCACTTGACCTGAAGTTGCGTAAGGATATGCAGCAGGAACTGAAAAATATTCAGAAAACTACCGGTATTACTTTCGTTTTTGTTACCCACGATCAGGAAGAAGCGCTCTCCATGTCCGATACCGTTGTTGTTATGTCTGAAGGACAGATCCAGCAGATCGGTACTCCGATCGATGTATATAATGAGCCTACCAATGCTTTTGTTGCAGACTTTATCGGCGAAAGCAACATCCTTGACGGTATCATGCTCGCTGACCGCAAGGTATCCTTCTCCGGGCACATATTTGAATGTGTTGATGCAGGGTTCGGCGAGAAAGAGCCGGTCGATGTTGTTGTCCGTCCGGAGGATGTGGATATCGTTTCTGAGGAAAAGGGCATGCTTCGCGGCATCGTTACCTCCGTTACCTTCAAAGGCGTACACTATGAGATTATTGTTGATATCAACGGCTTCAAATGGATGATCCAGACCACGGACTTTGTTGATGTTGACGAGCATATCGGGCTTTACATTGAGCCGGATGCGATCCATATCATGAAGAAATCCAAATACTCCGGAATGTTCGGCGATTATTCTTCTTTCTCCAACGAACTGGATGAGCTGTCCGATGCGGAAAGCGAGATTGAAGAATGAACAGAAACTCTGTAAAACAGCGCTCAAATCTCATTGACCGTCTTGTTCTTGCTCCGTATAGCGTATGGGCCGTACTGTTCATCGTCATTCCGCTTCTTTTCGTAGCCTATTATGCGTTTACGGACACGAATTACTGCTTTACCTTTGATAATATCTCCCGCTTTTTCACTGCGACCTCCTCGATTACAGACATCGCGACCGGTGAAGCAAAAGAGGTGCACACCTATCTTCTCATTTTCTGGCGTTCCCTCAGACTTGCCGTTATCTCTACTGTAATTTGCTTCCTCATGGGATACCCCATTGCCTACATTATTGCACGCGCCGCTCCCAAAACGCAGAAAACCATTATTACACTCGTTATGATTCCGATGTGGATGAACTTTCTGATCCGTACCTACGCATGGATGACCATTCTGCAGGATACCGGAATATTCAACGGTTTTCTCGGGCTGATCGGTCTGAAGCCGGTACATATCATCGGTACCGAAGCTGCTGTCGTCATCGGAATGGTGTATGACTATTTCCCTTATATGGTTATGCCGATCTATTCCGTTCTTGCCAAGATGGACACCCGGCTTATCGAAGCTGCCTATGATCTTGGATGTAACAGCACCGGAGTCCTCCGACGCGTTATATGGCCGCTCTCTCTCCCGGGCGTCATCTCCGGGACAACAATGGTGCTGATCCCGTCCATCTCCACTTTCTATATCTCGCAGAAGCTCGGCAACGGAAAATTCTACCTGATAGGCGACGCTATCGAGGGACAGTATGTGGCAAACAATCTGCACTTTGCTGCCGCTATTGCGCTCATTCTCATGCTCATTCTTCTTGTTTGCATGGCAGTAATGCAGCGCTACGCAGAGCGCAAGGCTTACGCGTAAGGAGGAGGACACGATGAAAACCGCTTCCAGAATATACACAGCTATTATCATGCTGTTTCTTTTCGCCCCGATAGCGATCCTTCTTGTATTCTCATTCAACGAATCCAAGAGCCTTTCCGTTTTTTCCGGTTTTTCGCTTAAGTGGTACAAAGAGCTCTTCAACGATTCCTCAACGCTTTCCGCCGTAAAAAATACCATCATCCTTGCACTCTCCGCCGCAGCGATTTCCACCGTAATGGGTACCGCCGCAGCAGTCGGCATCAACAAGCTCAGAAACAAATACATCCGGGCTGCTATGGATTCCGTAACAAACATCCCAATGACGAACCCGGATATTATCACCGGTATCTCTCTGATGCTGATGTTCGTATTTGTCGGACGCCTTTTCGGTTCCGCTACCAGCCTCAATTTCTGGACAATGCTCATTGCGCATATCACGTTCTGTCTCCCTTATGTCATTTTGCAGGTCCTTCCGAAGCTGCAGCAGATGGATAAGTCTCTGCCGGAAGCGGCAATGGATCTGGGATGCACTCCTCTGAGCGCTTTTATCAAAGTCGTTATCCCGGAGATCATGCCCGGTATCATAACAGGTCTGATCATGGCCTTCACGCTCTCGCTCGACGATTTCGTGATCTCATACTTTACCGTCGGCAACGACTTTCAGACCCTTCCGATCCGCATCTACAATATGACAAAGAAGACCGTTACTCCCAAGATGTATGCCCTTGCCACGCTGATCTTTTTCACGATTCTGTCACTGCTTCTGCTGTCAAATCTCTCTGACAGCAGTGAAGCTAAACCCAAGCGCCGCCGCAAAGACCGCTGAGATTATTTTGTATTTTTTTATTGGAGGATTACCAAATGAAAAAAATGATCACGATTGCTCTTGCCGTATGCCTGTTTGCGTTATGCCTTGCCGGCTGCGGTGCCAAGAAAGAAACCCTTACCCTTAATGTTTATAACTGGGGCGAATATATCTCTGACGGTTCTGAAGGTTCGCTTGACACTGTGAAAGCCTTTGAAGAATGGTATAAGAAGACTTACGGAACAACCGTTAAAGTCAACTACACCACCTATGCCAGCAACGAAGACATGTACAACAAGCTTGCCAGCGGTGCTGTAAGCTATGATGTTATCATTCCCTCCGATTACATGATTGCCCGTATGGAAGAAGAAGGAATGCTTCTCCCGCTGAATTTTGACAACATTCCCAACTATCAGTATATCGATGAAAACTTCCGCGGACTGTATTATGACCCGGATAACAAATACTCCGTACCCTATACCTACGGTGTTGTCGGCGTTATCTACAATGCGAACGTAGTAGACGAAGCGGACGCACAGGGATGGGATCTCATGTGGAACGAGAAATATTCCGGAAATATCCTGCAGTTCAACAACTCCCGCGATGCTTTTGCAACCGCACAGTACAAGCTGGGACTTGACGTCAACTCCACGTCTCATGAAGACTGGGACAAAGCTCTCGCCGAGCTGCAGAAGCAGAACCCGCTCGTAAAGAGCTATGTCATGGATGAAATCTACAATATGATGGAATCCGGTGAAGCTGCAATCAGCTCCTATTATGCCGGCGATTACTTTACAATGCTGGATAACCAGGCAGAAGATGTGGATCTTCGATTCTACTACCCCGATGCAACGAACTACTTCTTTGATGCCATGTGCATTCCCTCCTGCTGCCAGAACAAGGATCTGGCCGAATGCTTCATCAACTATATGCTCAGTGAAGAGGCCGCTGTAGCCAACGCCGAATATATCTGCTATGCAAGTCCCAACAGCCTTGTCTATG
Source organism: Eubacteriales bacterium (assembly GCA_030536255.1). GTDB lineage: Bacteria > Bacillota > Clostridia > Oscillospirales > Oscillospiraceae > Limivicinus. The sequence continues at coordinate 13,619 of JAUNQI010000014.1, forward strand.
AGAACGAAGGCTATATCGACGACATGGGCGAAGAGGCGATTGAGATTCTTTATCCCGAGCTCAGCGACTTTGCAGCAATGTACAATCAATATGCCTACCGCAATCTTGACGCAGATATGCTTTCCTATATCAACACGCTGTGGGAAACTTTGAAAATAGGCTGAGAAAAGTTGAAAAGAATATAATGATATAAAGCTAAGGGACTGTACCAAATCGATTGATACAGTCCCTTAAATTATATATTGAAATTATGATTTTCATAATTGAGAGAAATTATTTTTTCTACAAATACTCAATTACGATCCTGTGGAAGCCGGGGAATCCGGTTTACTATTAATTCAAAAGCGCAGCGACAGCGGAACCGGGAAGTGTTGTTTCATTTCCGACTACGATTTCCGCAAATCTGGGTTCTTCTCTTTCTGAAATCTCCTTCAGGCATTTTTTAAGTTCCGGAAGGAAGTATGTGCTTCTGGAGATCAGAGAACCTTCCGCACAGACGCACATCGGGCAATCAGGAGTTTTCCCGGAATCATTCAGCAGCATGATTGCCAGAATAACCGACGCCATGCAATGGGCAGATCTTCTGAATACCGCCTTTGCAATTTCCGAAGCGATTTCAAGCTCTTCCGCAGATCCGAAAATATTCTCAGAGTCGATTCCCTGCGCCCACTCATCGGCGAGCCTTCCCCCTATTTTTTCAGAAATGGCTTCCAGTTTCCCTTTAACCGCTTCTGAGAAGAGTTGATCCCCAACCGCCGCTTTAAAGGCCGCAGCGCAAATCTTACCGACATAGACACCGGAGCACATTTTTTCCATCGGTTTTTCTCCGGGATTATGGCTTGCGGCATCAACTGCAAGATCCACGTCTCCTGAAGGAATTCCGGAAAAGGCACCGCATTCAAAGTTTATCAGCATCTTTCCGCTGCCGCTGAGATCAAGCTTTGAGATTTTTTCATAAGATGCAGAAGCGCAGGTATTGATGCCCGTTCCGCAGATCATCCCGACAAAATCACTGTATCTGCTAACATCTATCGCGGCAGAACCGCCAAGAAGCGCTGCAACCGTATCATTCAGAATGAGGACTCTTTTTCCGGGGAAACCGCGCTGAGCCAAAGCAGAAGATAGGGCCTCTCCGACCAGTTTTCCTTCACAGCCGGTAACCACGACTTCTTTGTCGATACGGTTAACGATCCCGTCAACATTCGGCGTGATTTCCGCGTCATAAGAGAAACAGAAGCCAACCGTATCCGCTTCAGAAGCGACAGGAACCAAGGAGTCCGCAACAAAAGCGATAAACTCATCCCATGTAACAGGCTTATCGGTTCCCGGCATTTTTGCCTTGAAAAGGTTCGAAATGCTGCAGCCGGACTCATTAAAGGATGCGAGCGCGCAGCGGTAATTCGTTCCTCCGGCATCAATAACCATCACCGGCTTATTCATAGGAGGAGTATCCATCCCTTTCAGGAACGTAGGGATCATCGGCATATCCACAATATTGCCTGCAAGACCGGAAAGCATATTTTCCAGCATTTTCGGGGCAATTATTTCAGGAGATATCGCCTCCGGATCCAGACCGTGCTTCTTAATAAATTCCTGTGCTGCTTTGTTCATTACTGCTGTTCCTCTCTGATAAAGTGAAGAAATTGTTCATTTTGTGATTTATATCAGTATACCATTATTAATAAAAAATATAAAGCTGTTTTCTCCGAAAAAAATTGAAGCCGGAGTTATCTTGTGATAAGATAATTTATTATCGAACAATCTGTTTGGAATTAATCCAAACTCTATTCGGAGGGAGAAATGGCTGAACCATATATTGCAGCAGATAACCGCTATAATCGAAGCGGTTTTTACAGAAGATGCGGCAACAGCGGCATCCTGCTTCCGAGGCTGTCACTCGGATTATGGCATAATTTCGGTAACATTACCCCCTTTGCTACCCAACAGAGCATACTCAGGACAGCCTTTGACAACGGGATCACTCACTTTGATCTCGCAAACAACTATGGGCCTCCCTACGGCGAAGCGGAACGAAACTTCGGCATCCACATGGACCGCGACTGGCACAAATACCGCGATGAGCTTATTATCTCTACAAAAGCCGGATATGACATGTGGCCGGGCCCGTACGGAACTTTCGGAAGCAGAAAATCTCTCATTGCAAGCGCAGACCAGAGCCTGAAAAGAATGCATCTGGACTATGTGGATATTTTTTATCATCACAGGCCCGATCCGGACACGCCTCTGGAAGAGACCATGGGGGCACTGAAAACCATCGTGGATTCCGGAAGAGCGCTGTATGCCGGGATATCCAATTATCCCGATGAGCTGGCCCGAAAAGCCGCAGAGATCATGGAAGGGCTCGGCACTCCCCTGCTGATCTGCCAATCCAGATACAATCTTTTCAACAGGACCATCGAGAACGGACTTCTTGACACCCTGAAGGAAAAAGGAGTCGGCTGCATTGCATTTCAGCCGCTCTCCGGAGGCATTTTAACGGATAAGTATATCCACGGCATCCCCGCAGATTCCAGAGCAGGCCATGATCCCAGATACCTCAAGCCGAATATGATCACCGATGATAAAATTGCGAAGGTCATTCAGCTGAACCGGATCGCCACAGAGCGCGGACAAACCATGGCCCAGCTTGCTTTGCAATGGGATCTGAGGAGGGAAGATATCACCTCCGTTCTGGTCGGTGCCAGCAGACCGGAGCAGATTTCCGAAAATCTTCATACGCTGGAGCTGGATCCTCTAACCGACGGAGAGCTGGAAGAGATCAATAAAATACTGGCGCAGTAAACACAGGTCGTTAACAACATGAATATTTCATTTACTACCTATCTCATCGTCTGTCCTTTTGTTTTTCTTGCCGGTTTTGTTGATGCAATCGCCGGAGGAGGCGGTATTATCTCGCTTCCGGTTTATATGATTGCCGGTCTTCCTGTACACAATGCTCTGGCAACGAACAAGCTCAGTTCATCGTTTGGTTCCGCTACCGCCACCTACCGCTACTGGAAAAGCGGTTACATCAAATGGAAACAGACAATTTTCTGTATTGTCTGCGCATTCGCCGGGTCTTCACTCGGCGCAAAGTGCGCTCTGATGATCGATGACCGGTTCTTTAGAATCATCATGCTGATCGTCATCCCGGTCACCGCAGCTTTTCTTCTTTTCCGGAAAGGTGTTCTCAATGAGAAAGAGCCTTACGGCCTCATTAAGACGATCATCATATCCTGTATCATCGCCTTTTTCATCGGGTTTTATGACGGAATATACGGTCCCGGAACAGGCACTTTTCTTCTGATTTTACTGACAGGAACTGCGAGGATAACACTCCGGGAAGCAAACGGAACCGCCAAAGCAATCAATTTTGCTTCAAACATCTCCGCTCTTACCGTATATCTGCTTAATTCAGCGGTCATCTTTCCTCTCGGCTTAGCGGCAGGAGCATTCAATCTGGCCGGTTCCTATCTCGGAACAAAATGCTTTGATAAAGGCGGCGTAAAGATCGTTAAACCGGTTATGTTTTTTGTACTTGCCGTGTTCTTCATTAAAATCATTGTTGAACTCATTGGATGACTAAGAGAAAAAAGGTCAGCCCCGGATAATAATCCGAAGCTGGCCGATTTTTGTTTCAGTGTTTTTCGTGTTGCAAAGCGAAATAAAAACGCCTTCTGCCACAAAGACAGAAGACGTATTTTGGAGGCGCCACCCGGATTTGGACCGGGGAGTCGCGGATTTGCAGTCCGCTGCCTTACCACTTGGCTATGGCGCCTTATGGAATATGCGGGCAAACAAATTATTTACCCGCATATTGTTGGAGCGGCTTACGAGGCTCGAACTCGCTACCTCCACCTTGGCAAGGTGGCGCTCTACCGGATGAGCTAAAGCCGCAGAGTGCCTCAGGCCAGAGTTGAACTGGCGACACGCGGATTTTCAGTCCGCTGCTCTACCTACTGAGCTACCGAGGCATAATTTGCTGAAAGTGGAGACTACTGGACTCGAACCAGTGACCCCCTGCTTGTAAGGCAGGTGCTCTAACCAGCTGAGCTAAGCCTCCGTCAGACAGCTTGATTATAATACAAGAAAAAGAGAAATTTGTCAAGAAGAAATTTGGGAATTTGTAAAAAAATTTAATCTTAATTTTCTGCGGAATCCTCAAGCCTTCTGAACACGACTTCATAACCGCCCTTACCATACTGAAGGGAACGGTTAACGCGGCTGATCGTTGCGCTGGATGCACCTGTTTCCCCAAGGATGTCATTATAGATCATTCCCCTGTCCAGACATTCTGCAACCTGATAACGCTGTTCCATAGCTCCCAGCTCAGTGACCGTGCAAAGATCGTCAAAGAAATTCATGGCTTCCTCGAGAGTTTCAAGCGTCAGAATTGCTTCGTACATTTTTTTGTATCGTTCTTTTTTAGGTAGCTTATTCATTACTGACAACCTCCTGTTTGCTGTTCTGTTTTTTTGTATGCTTTATTTTAACACTTTAGATTGAAAAAGTAAATACTAATATTAAAATTTTTATTCTCCTTTTTTCCATCCACTATTCCACTTCTGCTGATGCTGCTTCCGGAACGACCGTATTATTCCTATCCGCTCATAGTATTAATATATTATTTACTTTATTTTTCAACTGAACAATAGTATAATAGCTTAGTAAATTGTGTAATATTATGCCCATGGAGGTTTTATAGATGAAAAAATCGGCAAAAATTCTTCTTACGCTTTTATGCATTGTTTTTGTCTGCGTATTCGGCGTAAGCGCTTATAAGGTGTATGAAACGGTATTTGCTCCCGGCGGATACTATCAGTCCAATCAGAATGCAAAAGAGGTTCAGCAGGCTTATACAAAGCCCGCTGCTTCCACCAAGCCAGCTGCCACTCCTTCCGGTGCTGTTCAGGCAATTGTCGGAGAGCAGATTGTGCTTGATCCGGAGGTTTCCCCCATTGAGGTAGACTTTGAAGCACTGAAGCAGCGCAATCCGGACATTGTCGCCTGGCTTTACTGCCCGAATACCGTGATCAATTATCCCATTACGCAGACGGACGATAACATGTATTATCTCCATAAGGACATCGACAACAACTACAGCTCTTACGGCACCCTGTTTGTCGAATGCCTCAATCAGAAGGGATTCAAGGACAAGAATAACATCATCTACGGTCATCATATGAACGACGGAAAGATGTTTGCCAAGCTCGTTGACTACGTATACCAGAGCTATTACGATGAGCATCCCGTCATGTATCTGAACACGCCGGACATGAATTACCGTATCGAGCTCTTCTCCGGATATGTTACTCCTATGGAATCCGAAACATATTTGCTCTCCTTCCTGTCGGAAGCCGAGAATCAGGAATGGCTTGACAGCTGCATTTCCCAGTCGAGATTCCAGTCCAATGTTGATGTAAAAACATCTGACAGGATCCTGACGCTCTCAACATGTACATATGATTATGACGACGCCCGCTTCGTTGTACAGGGAAAGATGGTTCCGATCCACTGATTTTTTGTTAGAGCATTAGAGGAAAAATAAATGGCAAAGAAGAGAAAGAGAAAAAAGAAGGTTAATGTCAGCAGGATCCTTGCAGGTATTATTTTCTTCCTGATTACTGCCGCACTGCTTGTCGGAACCTTTTACCTCAGAGATATTCAGGCTGAGATAACCGCATCTGCGACACCGACACCGGCTCCGACCCCGGATCCCACATTATTAAGAACGGTTCCTGAAGCAGCTGCTCCTGTTGAGCCTACACCTCATCCTACTCCGGAACCTACGCCTGAGCCTCAGCCGGAATATTTTACGCTGAGCTTCATCGGGGACAATACGCTGAAAGCTCTCAAGCAGTTTGAATTCAGTGAATACGGTCTTGATATGAAAGTTGGCGACAATTACGCCTATCCTTATCAGAATACCGTGAAGTACTTTTCCGAAGATGAATACACGCTGGCGAATCTGGAGTGTTCCTTTTCAGACGAAAAGCTTCCTTACGACTATACTGCCACGACCTTCGCATTTGTTGCGAAGACAGCATATGTCAACATTCTGCTTGACGGAAAGGTCGACTTCGTAACCATGTGCAACAACCACGCCCGTGACTGTTATGAGACCGGTGTGGAGAGCACACAGGCTGTCCTCAACGAAGCCGGACTTCCCTATGGATATGAAAATGAAGGACATCTTGTCACAACACCCAACGGTTTAAAACTCGGTATCTGGACGGCCGGAAATGATCTTCTCCCCAATGCTGACAAAGCGGTTCAGGGTATTCAGGATCTCCGTTCTCAGGGCGCAGATATTGTTATTTGTATGTTCCACTGGGGTCAGGAGCTCTACTATACGCCAAATGATAATCAGACAACTTTAGCTCACAAATGCATCGATGCAGGAGCTGATATCGTTTACGGTTCTCATCCCCACTGCCTGCAGCCGGTTGAAATTTACAATGGAAAGCTGATCATGTATTCTCTCGGAAACTGGGTATTCGGCGGCAATACCAGTCCGACAGACTGTGATACAGCAATTATTCAGGCAACAATCAAACGGGATATTGACGGTACCGTCAGCTATGACAGCTTCCGTGCCATCCCCTGCTGTGTCAGCAGCAATATAGAAGGAGCCAACAACAGAGAAGCCAGTTATAATGATTATTGCCCGACGCCTTATGAGGAGGGTTCTGAGTCCTATGAACGGACAATGAGCAAACTGATGGGTACCTACGAAGCGAAATCTCAGGGTGCCGATTACACTGACTTTTATGCCTCCTGGGCCTGACGCTCACGAAAAACTTTAACTGCGGTGATCAGCTGTGCATGTTACACAAAATCGCCGCAGTTTTTCTTTCATTTCGGCTTGAATATATATTCATTATCATCTTGCATTTTGTGAATATTAGTGTATAATTATAATTAATTAATAAAAATTCGAGAACTGTCCTGAATAAAAATTGAAATGATCGTCAATCCTGTTTCCGGGCAGAACTCATGAATCCAATCTTATGAATCAGAGGAAAAACACATGGATCTTAAAGGAAAAAATTTTTTAAAACTTCTTGATTACTCCCCCGAGGAGATCAGCTATCTTCTTGATCTTGCCGCAGATCTGAAGGATAAAAAGAAAAAGGGTATCCCCCACAAAATGCATGAAGGGAAGAATATCGCTCTTCTTTTTGAAAAGACAAGCACCCGGACAAGATGCGCCTTTGAAGTTGCCGCTGCTGACCTTGGAATCAACGCAGTATACCTCGATCCGGTTTCTTCTCAGATGGGGAAGAAAGAAAGCATTCCCGATACCGCCAGAGTACTCGGCCGTATGTTTGACGGTATTGAATACCGGGGTTATGGTCAGGAGATTGTTGAGCAGCTTGCTGACTACTCCGGAGTAAGGGTTTGGAACGGACTGACGAATGAATTCCATCCCACTCAGATCCTCGCTGATTTTCTCACGATCCGTGAGCATTTCGGGAAATTAAAGGGAATCAAGCTTGTGTATATGGGCGACGCCCGCTACAACATGGGAAATTCCCTGATGGTCGGCTGTGCAAAAATGGGTATGCATTTTGTAGCCTGTGCACCCGAGGATTACTTCCCCGGAAAGGAACTGACCGATACCTGCAAAGCGATTGCGGACGAAACAGGCGCCAAGCTTGAGTTCATTACCGATCCTGAAGCTGCCGTAAAGGATGCGGATGTCATCTACACCGATGTTTGGGTCTCTATGGGAGAGCCCTATGAAGTATGGGAAGAACGCATCAAGGCTTTACTTCCGTACCAGGTGAATGCTCAGATCATGAAGGCCGCTGGCGCTCAGTGCAGATTCATGCACTGTCTCCCCGCTTTCCATGACCTAAAGACTTCTATCGGTCTGGATATCTATAACAAGTTCGGCCTCAGTGGCCTGGAGGTTACGGATGAGGTCTTTGAAGGCCCGCAGTCCATTGTTTTCGATGAAGCCGAAAACCGCATGCACACCATCAAAGCAGTAATAGCCGCCACACTGTAAACAGAATCAGAGGTATTCATAATGCCCAGAGATAAAAGCATACATAAGGTAATGGTCATCGGCTCCGGTCCTATTGTTATCGGTCAGGCCGCTGAATTTGACTACGCAGGAGCACAGGCATGCCGTGTACTGAGTGAAGAAGGGCTTGACGTTGTTCTTGTCAATTCCAATCCCGCAACGATCATGACAGACAGGAACCTTGCCTCTGAGATCTATCTGGAGGCCCTCAACGCCGATACCGTAGCACGTGTTATTGAAAAAGAACGTCCGGACGGTCTGCTTGCCGGACTCGGCGGACAGACCGGTCTTACGATTGCCATGCAGCTATCTAAGAACGGAACGCTGGAAAAATACGGAGTAAAGCTCCTCGGAACCGGTTTGGATGCCATAGACAAGGCGGAGGACCGCGAGCTGTTCCGCAACACGATGGCCGAGATCGGGCAGCCCTGCGTTCCCTCAGATATAGCGCAGGACGTGGAAACCGCGCTGGAGATTGCCGACAGGATCGGATATCCAATCATTATCCGCCCTGCTTTCACGCTCGGCGGGACCGGAGGCGGAATTGCCGACACGCCGGAGGAGCTGAAGGTCATCGCAAAGTCTGGTCTGGATATGTCCCCCATCACACAGGTCCTCGTAGAGAAATGCATTGCCGGGTGGAAGGAAATCGAATTTGAAACGATGAGAGACGCAGAAGGAAATGCCGTCTCCGTCTGTTCCATGGAAAATATAGACCCCGTTGGAGTTCACACCGGAGACTCGATCGTTGCCGCACCGGCTCTTTCGCTCAATGAGCGTGAATTTTCCATGCTCCGTCAGGCGGCGCTCGATATAGTGACTGCCATCGGCATCATCGGCGGCTGCAACTGCCAGTTTGCTTTAAAACCGGACGGGTCTGAATACGCGGTAATCGAAGTAAATCCCCGTGTTTCCAGATCCTCCGCTCTGGCATCAAAGGCGACCGGTTACCCGATTGCCAAGGTCACCACAAAGCTGGCGCTCGGCTATCTGCTCAGTGAAATCAAAAATCCTGCAACCGGAGCTTCTCTGTATGGATTTGAGCCGGACGTAAAGTACATCGTTCTTAAATTCCCCAAGTGGCCTTTCGATAAATTTGCAGGCTCCAGCAGAAAGCTCGGTACCCAGATGAAAGCCACGGGTGAAGTCATGTCCATTGCGCCGACTCTCGAAATGGCGCTGATGAAAGCGGTAAGGGGTGCAGAGATTGGTCTTGACACGCTCAATGCTCCTCCCGTCAATGGGAAGCCTCTGGTCGAAAGACTTGCTGATCAGGACGACCGGCGTATTTTCACCGTTTTCGAGGCAATCAAGGCCGGACTTTCCGAAGATGAGATCTACTCCATTACCAAGATAGACTATTATTTCCTCCGGATCCTTAAAAAGCTCGCTGACTTTGAAGTCAAGCTTGCCAAAGAAGGCCCGACTCCGGAAAACGTCAGAAACGCCAAAAATTACGGATATACCGACAAGGCTATCGCCAGAATCGGCGGAAGCAGTAATTTTGAAACAATTCCCTTCTCCTACAGAATCGTTGAAACCTGCTCTGCTGTATTCGGGACGGACAGACCGTATTTTTATTCCTATATCGGCTCTGACTGTCAGGCACGTTCTTTCAGGCGCAGCGGAAAGCCCGTTGTCATGGTACTCGGCTCCGGACCCATCCGGATCGGACAGGGCATAGAGTTTGACTACAGCTCCGTGCACTGTGTCTGGACGCTGCAGAAGATGGGCTATGACGTTGTCATCGTCAACAACAACCCGGAAACCGTTTCCACGGACTACGATACGGCAAACAGGCTTTACTTTGAGCCGCTCACGCCTGAAGATGTGATGAACATCATTGATGTAGAGAAGCCCGTCGGCGTTGTCGTCGCATTCGGCGGGCAGACCGCCATCAAACTAACCAAATGTCTGGATGAAAACGGAATTCGGATTCTGGGTACTTCCGCCGAAAGCATCGATATTGCGGAGGACAGAGTCCGTTTTGACGCACTTCTTGAGCGCTTCAGCATCCGCCGTCCCGCAGGAATGGGAGCAAATACCATGGAAGAAGCTCTTGCCGCCGCGGATAAGCTGGGCTATCCCGTTCTCCTTCGCCCGTCCTATGTTATCGGCGGACAGAACATGACGATTTCCCGCAGCCCGGAACAGACGGAAAACTACATGAAGCGTATTCTTTCCGGCGGGATCGACAATCCTGTTCTGATTGACAAATACATGCCAGGAATCGAGCTTGAGGTGGATGTTATTTCCGACGGGACTGACGTTCTCATTCCCGGCATTATGGAGCATATTGAGCGTGCGGGCGTCCACAGCGGCGACTCCATCGCCGTATATCCCCCGTATAATCTCAACGACCGTTTTCTCCGGAAGATCTGTGACTGTTCCGAAAAGCTTGCTCTCGCACTCGGCACACAGGGGCTTGTAAATATTCAGTATCTTATCTATAACGACGAGCTGTACGTGATTGAAGTAAACCCGCGTGCATCCCGTACCGTTCCCTATATCAGCAAGGTCACCGGCGTTCCGATGGTGGATCTCGCTGCAAAGGTCATGCTGGGAGAGCCGCTTGTAAATCTCGGATACGGCACGGGGCTCTACAGAACTCCTCCCTACTATGCCGTTAAGGTGCCTGTTTTCTCCTTTGAGAAGCTTTCCGATGCCAACTCGATCCTCGGGCCGGAAATGAAGTCCACCGGAGAAGTACTCGGCATCGGCAAAACGATGCCGGAGGCACTCTATAAAGGGCTGACGGCTGCCGGACTATCCGTTTCTTCTCACAGCAAGGCAGTTCCCGGCGTATTTATCAGCGTGGAAGACAGCGACAAGCATGAGATTATCTCCCTTGCAAAACGCTTCTACGATCTCGGGATCAGCGTTTACGCAACCGAAGGTACCGCGGAAGCGATCGACACGCTTGGCATTCCGGTACATTCCGTTGCCAACGCCAGCGAAGGCAGCGAAATCATCGAGCTTATGGAATCCGGAAAGATCAGCTATATTATCTATACCGGAGCTGTAAAAGATGCTACCATCGGGGATTATACCATGCTTCACAGGAAAGCCATGCAGCTGGGAATTCCCTGTCTCACCTCTCCTGATACCGCAAACGCTCTGGCAGACATTATGGAGAGCAAGTTCACCACGAACAACATTGAACTCGTAGACATCAATAATATGCGCCGCCGCAGACGCAAAATACGCTTCTCCAAGATGCAGTCCTGCGGGAATGACTATATCTTCGTGGAGAACTTTGACGGGGCTATTACGTGCCCTGAATCGCTCTGTGTAAGTCTCTGCGCACCGCATTACGGGATCGGTGCCGACGGTATTGTTCTCATTGAGAATTCCTCCTCTGCGGATGCAAAAATGCGTTCTTTCAATAAAGACGGAAGCGAAGGAAAAATGGCAGGAAACAATATCCGCTGTGTCGCGAAATTCCTGTATGATAACGACTATGTCCGCAGCGAATATGTATCCGTGGAAACTGCAAGCGGCGTCTATCCGATGAAGCTCTATCTGAGAGACGGCAAGGTCAATTCCGTTTCCGTCAACATGGGCAAAGCTGTTTTCGAGGCAGACAGGATCCCCGTAATCTCCGATAGCGAAGCCGTTCTGGACAAGCTGGCAGTGATTGGCGGACAGAACTACAATATCACCTGTGTTTCCGTCGGCAATCCGCACTGCGTTGTGTTTACCAATTCCATTGACGCCATTGATCTGGAAGAAATCGGACCGAAGTTTGAGTTCTCTGAAATGTTCCCGGAGAGAGTAAATACGGAGTTTGTCAGAGTGATCGACAAAACGACGCTCCGTATCCGGGTATGGGAGCGTGGGAACGGAGAAACGCTTGCCTGCGGAACCGGTGCCTGTGCCGCGGTTGCCGCTGCTGTGAAAAACGGACTATGCGAAGCCGGCAAGGATATTACCGTAAAGCTCGCCGGAGGAGACCTGATCGTAAATTACACCGATGAGCGGATCCTTCTCAACGGAAACACGGTGCTGGTATTTAACGGAGAATTTGATTATTGATTTCGCTTAAAAATACAGGCACCAACTGATCCTGATCATAATCGACAAACCGCAGACAGATATAACAAGCCCCGAACCGATACGTGAGGAATTGGTTCGGGGCACTGCTTTTTGATATCTTTTTACTTCGTTATAAGCTCCGGAAGAACAGCCGCTTTGCGTTTTCAAAGGTGAGTTCCGCAGTCTCCTCCGGAGTAAGGCCTTTGATCTCCGCAATCTTCTGAATGACATATACAAGATTTCCCGAATCGTTTCTTTTCCCGCGCATCGGAACCGGGCTGAGATACGGAGAATCGGTTTCGATCAGGATCCTGTCCGGCGGTGTAATTTCCAGCACCTCGAGCGTTTTGCGCGCATTCTTATAGGTAACGGGACCGTCAAACCCCAGATACCAGCCTCTCTTCAGAAGCTCCTCCGCCATTTCCGCACTGCCGGAATAGCAGTGGAAAACGCCGGGAGAACCCGCAGGATTCTTTTCCTTCCAGAAAGAATTCACGATCTCAAAAGAATCTCCGTGCGCTTCTCTGTCATGGATGATCACAGGCTTTCCGAGCTCCCGGGCAAGCTCCAGCTGTTCTCTGAAGATTTGCTTCTGAAGCTCTTTTCTAGAAGAATCCCAATAATAGTCCAGTCCGATTTCCCCGATCGCCACACACTTACTGTCGCCGGCAAGCGAAGTAAGCTGAGCAAGATAATCTTCAGGAATTGCGTCCAGCTCCTCCGGATGGATCCCTGCTGCAAAATATACGAAATCAAAATCCGCAGCCAGACTTTGCGCTGTATAGCTGCTCTGCATATCACAGCCGGGATCAATGATACATTCTACGCCGGCATGATGCAGCGCATACAGAACATCTGCCCGATCCTCCGCAAATTTTTCATCATCATAATGCGCATGTGTATCAAAAATTCTCATAACTCTGTCCTGCTTTTTTCATCGAAAAAATACAGAAATCCCTGTGAAACCGCCGGAGGCAGAATTTCGCAGGGAATATCTGTTAAAGTTGTAATGAACCTGAAAATAATACGAACTTAAAGAACCTTGGAAAGGAAGTCCTTCAGACGAGCATTCTGCGGATGATTAAAAATTGCATCCGGAGTTCCCTCTTCCAGCAGCTTTCCGTCTGCCATAAAGAGCACTCTGTTGCCAACTTCTTTCGCAAAGCCCATTTCATGCGTAACAACAACCATCGTCATTCCTGCATGGGCAAGCTCCTTCATAACGTCCAGAACTTCTCCGACCATTTCAGGGTCAAGAGCGGATGTCGGTTCGTCAAACAGCATCACTTCCGGTTCCATGGCCAATGCCCTGACAATTGCAACACGCTGCTTCTGTCCGCCGGAAAGCTGAGAGGGATACGCACCTGCTCTGTCTGCGAGACCGACGCGTTCGAGCAGTTCCATTGCTTTGGCTTTTGCGTCCTGTTCGGAAACCTTTTTGACCTGAATCGGGGCAAGCGTCATATTCTCAAGGATGGTCTTATGCGGGAAGAGATTGAAGTGCTGGAAAACCATACCCATCTTCTGCCTGTGAAGATCGATATCCAGCTTATTGCCGTTCTCATCCTTCTTCTGCGTAATATCCGTACCGTCAAAAATAATGGAGCCTTCCGTCGGTACTTCAAGGAGATTCAGAGATCTGAGGAAAGTTGATTTACCGGAACCGGAGGGTCCGATCACAACCATAACATCTCCCTTGTTGATGTCAACAGTAATCCCGTCAAGCGCCTTGATAACGCTCTGGGAATCTGTATTTCTGCGCTTTTCACCCTTTTTCGGATAGTAGTATTTTTTCAGATCAGTTACCTGGATCAGTTTTTCGTCATTCACCGGCAAAACTCCTTTTCGAGGTATTCATCTGCATATCCGCTCAGGACAGCAGGGATTTTATATAATTAATCTGCTTTTCAACCGAAGCCGGGCCTGTGCCGCCTTCACTGATACGGGTCATCACGCAGGTCTTCAGATCGATTGCCTGAAAGAGATCTTCCTCAAACAGCTCAGAATACTGCTGATAAACTTCAAGGGGAAGCGTCTCAAGAACGCAACCCTTTTCTATACAGACAGACACGATCTGTCCGGAAACTTTATATGCAGACCGGAAAGGAAGACCTTTGCGGACAAGATAATCCGCCAGATCCGTGGCATTGATGAAGCCTTTTTGTGCTGCATGAAGCATATTCTCTTTTTTCAGCTTCATGGAAGCAATCATCGGTGCGCAGATATTCAGGCACATTTTTACGGTATCACAGGCATCAAAAACGCTTTCCTTATCTTCCTGCATATCCTTATTATAGGCTAGGGGAATTCCTTTCATCACCGTAAGAATAGACATCAGGTCTCCATAGACCCTGCCGGTTTTTCCTCTTACGAGCTCCGCCATGTCAGAATTCTTTTTCTGCGGCATAATGGAAGATCCCGTCGTATAGGCATCATCCAGCTCAATGAAGCTGAATTCACCCGACGACCAAAGAATGATCTCCTCCGACATACGGGAGAGGTGCATCATGATCATTGAGAGACAGGAGATCAGCTCTATGCAGAAATCTCTGTCGGAAACGCCGTCAATTGAATTGAGGCAGACGGAATCAAACCCGAGCTTTTCAGCCTCAAAGTGTCTGTCCGTATTATACGTAGTACCGGCCAGAGCACAGGAGCCGATTGGAGATACATTGATACGGCCTCTGCAGTCAGAGAGTCTGGCAAGGTCTCTGGAAAGCATCATAGCGTATGACATAAACTCATGGCTGAACAGGATGGGCTGCGCACGCTGAAGATGCGTATAGCCCGGCATCACAGCGTCAATGTTCTTTTCCGCCACATCCGTTATTGCCGCCATCAGTGCCCGGACTTTCTCCGAAATGGAATCCACTTCGTCGCGGAGATACATTCTCAGATCCAGCGCAACCTGATCGTTCCTGCTCCTTGCCGTATGAAGCCGTTTTCCCGCATCGCCGATACGCTCCGTAAGTACCTGCTCAACAAACATATGAATGTCCTCGCAGGTTTCATCGATCTTCAGCGCACCGGAATTAAGATCATTGAAGATCCCCTCAAGTCCGGAAATAATGGAATCAGCATCTTCCTGAGGAATGATCCCCTGCAGGCCGAGCATGGAGGCATGCGCCATGCTGCCGCGGATATCCTGCTGATACATCCGCTGATCAAAGCGAATCGAGGAATTAAAATCGTCCGCCAGATTATCCGTTATCCCGGAGGTTCTTCCGGCCCAGAGTTTAGCCATTATCTATTCCGTCGACAAGAGCCTGGACTTTGATTGGCAGACCGTAGAGGTTGATAAAGCCTGCGGAATCAGCCTGGTTGTAATCGCTCTCGCCGAATGTGGCGATTTCTTCGGAGTAGAGGGAATTCGGGCTCCATACACCAGCTTTAATGACATTGCCCTTGTAGAGCTTCAGCCTTACCTTGCCGTTTACGCGCTCCTGCGTCTTGTCAACAAACGCAGAAAGAGCCTCACGGAGAGGAGTAAACCACTGGCCGTTATATACGAGCTCTGCAAAGGTAATGGAGAGCTTCTGCTTCTCATGCATGGTCAGCTTGTCAAGGCAGACAGACTCAAGATACTCATGAGCCTTATAGAGGACCGTGCCGCCCGGAGTTTCATAAACGCCGCGGCACTTCATGCCGACGAGC
Organism: Eubacteriales bacterium; assembly: GCA_030536255.1. Taxonomy (GTDB): domain Bacteria; phylum Bacillota; class Clostridia; order Oscillospirales; family Oscillospiraceae; genus Limivicinus. Next base: position 29,340 of record JAUNQI010000014.1, read on the forward strand.
CTGTTTTCAACAATATCAAGAAGACCGATACCGTTCTTGCCGCCGAACTCATTGAGCTTCAGGATGATCTCCTTTGCGGAAAGCTTCTCATCATTGAGAGCTACAGGAACGCCCTTTTCAAACTCAAGCGTAATATAGGTCGGCTCATCGGGAGCCTGAACCGGAGAGACGCCCATCTCAAGGAAGCCTTCCTTCTCATACATTGGCTCATTACCTGTGTCTTCCAGATCAAGGCCTTCATGAGAAAGATGCCAGAGATTCTTATCCTTGGAATAGTTGGTTTCCCTGTTGATTTTGAGGGGAACATTATGTGCCTCGGCATAGTCGATCTCTTCGTCGCGGGACTTGATGCTCCACTCACGCCAAGGAGCTATGATCGGCATATTGGGGGCAAAGTGCTTGATGGCAAGCTCAAAACGAACCTGGTCATTTCCCTTGCCGGTGCAGCCGTGGCAGATCGCATCTGCGCCTTCCTTGCGGGCGATCTCAGCAAGACCCTTTGCAATGCAGGGACGGGCATGGCTGGTGCCGAGAAGATACTCCTCATAGTATGCGCCGGCTTTCATGGTGGGGATAATATACTCATCTACATACTCTTCCGTAAGGTCAAGGACATAAAGCTTGGAAGCACCGGTCTTCAGAGCCTTCTCTTCAAGACCTTCCAGCTCATCCGCCTGACCAACGTTGCCGGAAACGGCAATGATCTCAGGATCATCGTAATTTTCCTTGAGCCAGGGAATAATAATGGAGGTATCAAGACCGCCGGAGTATGCAAGAACTATCTTTTTAAATTTTTTGTCAGCCATTGTTAAGTTTCCTTTCAAGTATCGAAACAAGTTTTGTAAAGATCATAACCATGAGAAAATAAATAACTGCAATACCGATAAACGGCATAAATGCCTGGTAGGTTCTGCCCTGAACATTCAGAGCCCACTTCGTAATATCCTTCATACCGATAACGTTTACGATAGAGGTCTCCTTCAGCAGAGCAATAAATTCATTTCCGAGTGCGGGGAGAATGTTCTTGATGGCCTGGGGAATGATAACAAGACGCATCGTTTTTACATAGCTGATTCCCAGCGATCTGCCCGCTTCCATCTGTCCTTTGTCGATCGACATGATGCCGCTTCGGATGATCTCCGCAACGTATGCACCGGAGTTGATACCGAAGGTAAGCGTGGCAACAAGCGTTGTATTCGTGGAGCTGACCAGAATAACAAAGTACATGATCAGCAGCTGAACCATAACCGGAGTTCCGCGGATCACAGCCAAATAGATCTGGCAGAGGAAATTTCCGAAAGAGAGCAGTCCGTTTTTATTTCCCTGAGCAGTCATCTGGTCATGCGTGGAACGAATAACAGCAACAAGAATTCCGAGAGCAATACCAACGAGCAAGGAAAGCGCCGTAATCTTAAGCGTAATGCCAAGACCGGAAAGAAGAGCTCTCCATCTGTTAGCATCTATAAAAGTCTGCTGAAAATCCTGCGAAAGACCGGTAAACCATTCTGACATTGTTTATATCACCTTTCGTACTGGGTTATAAGCATATTAGCGGGGTGACGGAAAATCCGCCACCCCGACATGGTTGTTTTTAAGGCCGGGCGAGATAATTACTCTGCCTTGATGTACTTATCAAGAACTGCCTGAACGCTGCCGTCTTCAATCAGCTCAACAAGGATATCGTCGATTGCCTTTGTAAGCTCAGGATTCTCCTTGGAAGTGCAGATTGCGTAATCCTCTTCTGCATATGCCGTCTCAAGGATCACAAGGCCTTCATTTGCTTCTACGAATGCCTTTGCAGGGTTGTTATCGATAACGACACACTCGACCTTGCCCTTCTTGAGAGCTTCAACTGCGTTTGCACCGGTGGAGTAAGCGGTGACGAAGTCAACACCGAAATCATCCTCGCAGTAGATGTGGCCGGTGGTGGATTCCTGAACACCGATCATCTTGCCGGCAAGATCATCAACGGACTTGATGTCAGAGCCTTCGGGAACGATAACGGACTGAACACCCTGAGCATAAGTGGAGCTGAAGTCAACGTTCTGGAGACGCTCCTCGGTAACGGTCATACCGGCCATACCGATATCGAACTTGCCCTGCTGAACGCCGGAGATAATGGAAGCGAACTCAATGTCCTCAATAACGAGCTCAAGGCCGAGCTTTTCAGCAATGAGGCCTGCGATCTCGGCATCAACGCCGACGATGGTCTCGCCGTCTTCATCAGAGATGAACTCATACGGAGGGAATGCCGCGTTGGTAGCCATGATGAGCTTGCCCTTCTGGCAGGTCTCAACATCAGCGGAAGCGCAAACTGCGCACAGGGCAAAAATCATTGCCATTGCAAGAAAAACAGAAATTATTTTTTTCATTTTGGATAATATCCTTTCAAAAATTTATTACGTTGCATATATTATCATCGTGTCGGCATTTTGTCAACAGATTTTTTGAATATTATTTGAAAATTTTGAGAATATTTTTGAAAAATATTCATAATATTTTAAAATATTCACATCATTTTGAATATCTTGCATTTTTCAGACTATTCAGATAGTCTTCCGGTCCGGAAAGATACAGGTCATTTCCCGTGGAGTCGATAACGACCGTAAGAGGCATGTCCTCCACCTCCAGTCGGCGAACAGCTTCACAGCCGAGGTCCGGCCAAGCGATCACCTCGCATTTTTTGATTCCCGCAGACATCAGCGCCCCTGCTCCTCCGACCGCACCGAGATAAACGGCTCCGTTTCTCACAACAGCCTCGGTTACTTCTCTGCTGCGTCTGCCCTTCCCGATCATAATTTTATTTCCGAGATCCAGCAGCATCGGGCTGAAAGCGTCCATTCTTCCCGCCGTGGTAGGACCAGCGGAGCCGATTGCCAGTTCTCCGTGCTCTGGAGTCGGACCGACATAATAGATAGCGGAACCGGAAAGCTCAAACGGAAGAGCCTGTTCTGACGCGATACACTCCGCCATACGCATATGGGCCTGGTCACGCGCCGTATAAACCGTACCGCTCAGGAGAACTCTGTCCCCGGCGCGCAGAGAAGAAACGGTCTTCATTCCTTCTTTATCAAGGGGAACGGTAATCCGGACGAAGCCGCTCATAATACGCCCACCGCCCTTCTCAAAGCATGACAGCTGATATTTACGGCAACCGGAAGCCCGGCTACATGCGTCGGCATTTTTTCTATGGATACTCCGAGACAAGTGGTTCTGCCGCCGAAGCCCTGAGGACCGATTCCGAGAGAATTGACGCTCTCCAGCAGCTCCGATTCGAGCTGTGCATAAAAGGGATCCGGGTTCGGAACATCCAGCGGTCTGAGCAGTGCCTTTTTGGCCAGATACGCCACTTTATCAAACGTCCCGCCGATACCGATACCCAGAATAATTGGCGGGCAGGGATTTGGCCCGGCTTTCTTCACCGTATCGAGGACAAAATCCTTCACGCCCTCAACTCCGTCGGATGGCCTGAGCATCTTCAGGGCGCTCATGTTCTCGCTTCCGAAGCCTTTCGGGGCAACCGTGATCCGAAGTTTATCCCCCGGGACAAATTCAGCAGTGATAAATGCCGGGGTATTATCTCCGGTGTTTCCCCGAAGAAGAGGGTCCGCAGCGATGCTCTTGCGAAGGAAACCATCCTCGTAACCGCGGCGCACGCCTTTATGGACTGCTTCTTCAAAATTACCCAAAACCGTCACTTCTCCGCCGATCTCCGCAAAAACACAGGCCGCCCCGGTATCCTGACAGATCGGGATGCTCTTTTCCCCGGATATCCGGAGATTATCCAGCAGAAGATCCAGCGTGTCTTTTGCGGGCTGCCACGGTTCGGCATCTCTGGCGCGGATCAGCGCTCCCTCAACATCCGCCGGCAGGTGCATGTTCGCCGAAATGCAGAGATTCCGGACAAGCTCTGTTATCTTTTCCGCTTCAATAATTCTCATAAGCTTCTCTCCCAACTGAGATCACGCCAAAAACGGTATTTTCTCGACCAGCCACAATACCGCCGGAACGAAAACGAGTGCCGGAAGATAGTCGGCAACTTTCAGCTTCGTAATACCAAGCAGATTCAAGCCCAGGCCGATGATCATGAGTGAACCGGCACAAATGATCTCGTTGATGGCCGCAGTGCTCAGGACAGGAGCCAGAACCCCTGCGAGGAGTGCAAGCCCGCCCTGGAATACGAAAACGAAAACAGCTGAAAACAAAACACCGATCCCGAGACTCACGCTGAGCATAATCGAGGAGATAAAGTCCAGCACTGACTTTGTAAAGAGCATTTCATTGTCTCCGGAAAGACCGGCAGTAAGAGAGCCGACAATCGTCATGGAACCAACGCAGAAAAGCAGACTGGCCGTAACAAAACCGCGGGCTATTCCACTATTTCCGCCGTCATGGCTCATTTTATTCTCAAGGGAATCTCCGATACGGTTCAGGAATCCGTCAATATCCAGAGCGGTTCCTGCCGCGGCCCCCAGCACGATGGATAGGATCACAACGATCGTATTTTCCCCTTTCAGGGATCCACTGATCCCGATATAAAGCGTGCACAGGGCAATTCCCTTCATTATGGCCCCGGAAATTTTCTCAGGGATCCCTTTCTTGCACAGCAGACCGATCGTGCTGCCGATAATCACCGCCACCGTATTTACAATTACTCCTAGCATAAACCGATTCCTCCGGCAGTTATTTCTGAGCGTATTTTATACGCCACCGGTCTCACTGTCAACAGCAAGCCATCTGTAAAAAAAGCATATGGCGAACGCTCCGCAGATATGATATTATACAGGGCAGCAAAAACAGAAATGAAGTGTCTGATTTCTGTCAGACATCCGTATGAGTACAGCGGAGAAGAGAAATCATGAAAAAGCAGCCATTTAATGAAAAGACAAACGTAATGAGACTCCTTGACGCAGCAGGGATCAGCTATAATGCCTTCTGCTACGCGGACACGGATGCAGTATCCGGAACAGAAGTTGCAGCCGTACTCGGAGAGGATCCGGACCGGGTATTCAAAACACTCGTTACCGTCGGCCGTTCAAAGGAATATTACGTATTTATTATTCCCGTAAATGAGGAGCTTAATCTGAAAAAAGCCGCAGCTGTCTCCGGAGAGAAAAGCATTGAAATGATTCGTTCAAAAGAGCTGCTCCCGCTCACCGGGTATATTCACGGCGGCTGCTCTCCGATTGGAATGAAAAAGCAGTTCCCGACATTTCTCCATGAAACCGCCATGCTGTATGACAGGATATTCTTCTCCGCGGGAAAAATCGGATATCAGGTCGAGGTATCCCCGGAGGATCTGATGAAAATGATTCCCTGCGAATACGCGGATCTCTGCGGCTGAGTATTCCGGACCAACCCTGAAAGCGACAGATACAGAATCTGTACAGATTATTATTAAAGTGATAACAGTAAAATCTCAGAATTCATTCATGTAAAACAGGAAGAGTCTGCATATGAGAAACACCACTTTATGCTATATTGAATCCGCCGGAAAGTATCTGATGCTCCACAGAGTCAAAAAAGAAAATGACGAAAACAAGGACAAGTGGATCGGCGTCGGAGGAAAGTTTGAATCCGGAGAAACGCCCGAAGAGTGCGCTGTGCGTGAAATCCGCGAAGAAACAGGGATCCTGTTCAGCCGGGATAAGCTCCGTTTCCGTGGGATTGTGACATTTGTCTCGGATGAATGGGGAACAGAATATATGTTCCTATTCACTGCGAAGCTCTCCGAAGCACAGAACGGAATCTCCGAAGCGGATATCCCCGAAGAAAATGACGAGGGAAAGCTGGAATGGGTCCCCCTGGAAGCGGCCCCAGAGCTCCCCGTCTGGGAAGGAGACAAAATATTCCTGCGTATGCTATCTGAAAATGCTCCCTTTTTTTCTTTAAAGCTTCAATATTCCGGCGAAAAGCTGGTTGACTTTAGCGTATTAGCGTGGTAACATGCTAATATATTAAATTATCCTGCAAAGTCAATGGAGGACCCGCAAAAATGGATTTCAGCGAAATGATGATCCGCAATGACGAAAGAGCCATATTCACACTCCGTGCCCTGTATCATCAGCACGGATATTCCCAGTTCAAAATGAGAAAATTTGAGGAATATGATCTTTACGTAAAAAACAAAGATTTTCTTATTTCCGACAGCGTAATTACTTTCACAGATACGAACGGGAAGCTCATGGCTCTCAAGCCGGACGTTACCCTTTCCATTATAAAAAGCACAAAAGACAAACCCGGAATCCAGAAGCTGTATTACGACGAGAACGTATACCGGGTCTCCAACCGTACGCATGCTTTTACGGAGATCATGCAGATGGGTCTGGAATGCATCGGTGAAGTGGATACCTCATGCATTACGGAGGTTCTTACCCTTGCTGCAGAAAGCCTGAAGACAATTTCCGATAATTACATTTTGAGTATTTCCAGCATGGATATCATTACCGAGCTGCTGGACTCCGCTGGAGCCAGCTCCGAAGCAAGAGGGAAAATACTTCAGTGCATCGGAGAGAAGAACGCTCATGAACTGAAAAAGATCTGTGCTTCCTGTAATATTGACAGCGCAGCGGCTGAGACATTATGCGGTCTTCTGGGAATAAAGGGACGCCCCTCTGAAGTATTGCCGGTCGTCCAAAAAATTCTCGGCAGCTCGGTATGTCCGGAAAGTATTGATGCGCTGGAGAGTGTTTCCATAGCTCTGGAACAAAACGGCTTCGGTGACGCGGTGAATATCGATTTCTCCGTAATCAATGACATGAACTATTATAACGGAATCGTTTTCAAGGGGTTCATCGACGGGGTACCTTCCGGGGTCCTTTCCGGAGGGCAGTACGACAAGCTGATGAAAAAAATGGGGCGCAGTCTCTCAGGAATCGGTTTTGCCGTATATCTGGATATGGTGGAACGCGTTGAATCTTCTGATGAAAAGTCCGTGGAAAAGCAGATACTGAACATTGCTCTCCCTAAAGGCCGGCTCGGGGAAAAAGTGTACGGTATGTTTGCCGACGCCGGATATGAATGTCCGTCGATCCTGGAAAACAGCCGCAAGCTGATCTTTGAAAACCCGGAAAAGGGCGTTCGATACTTCTGGGTAAAGCCGTCGGACGTTGCAATCTATGTTGAGCGCGGTGCAGCCGACATCGGCGTTGCAGGAAAAGATATTCTTCTGGAATATGAGCCGGACGTGTATGAACTGCAGGATCTCAGAACCGGAAACTGCAAAATGGCAGTTGCCGCACCTGCAGATTTCAAAGATGACTCCCAGCGGATCCTGCGCGTAGCAACGAAATTTGAAAATATCGCAAGAAACTACTATTCATCTCTCGGCAGAGACATCGACATCATCCATCTGAACGGCTCTATCGAGATTGCGCCGATTGTTGGACTTTCGGACGTGATCGTGGATATCGTGGAAACAGGAACCACGCTGAAAGAAAACAATCTCTGTGTATATGAGACCGTTGTTCCGATCAGTGCCCGGCTGATTGCCAACAAATCCAGCTTCAAATTCAAGCGTGAAATCATTGACGACATTGTAAACAGTATTTCCGCTCAGATTGAGAAAAAATCAGAGGAGAAAAAACAATGAGCAGATTTTTCAGCGAAAAGTATGCTTTTCTTACTCCGTATACTCCCGGCGAACAGCCGCAGAACAGGAAGTATGTCAAGCTGAACACAAACGAGAACCCTTTTCCTCCTTCTGAGAAAGCCGTCCGTTGCGCATGTGAAGAGGCAAAACGCCTTGAGCTATATTCCGACCCGGAGTGCAGAGGCCTTACGGACGCTCTTGCAGAAATGCTCGGTGTGGAGAAAAACGAGGTTCTGCTTACCAATGGGTCGGACGAGATCCTGAATTTCGCGTTTATGGCCTACTGCGATGACCAGCACACCGCAGCCTTTCCGGACATCACTTACGGCTTTTATCCGGTTTTTGCGGAAATCAACCGAATCCCTTATACGGAGATCCCTCTCAGAGAAGATTTTACCATAGATATCCGTGATTATTTCGGAATCCAGAAGACGATATTCCTCGCCAACCCAAATGCGCCGACCGGAATTTCGCTGACAAAGTCAGATATAGAACAGATCCTGAAGGAAAATCCGGACAACATTGTTGTTATCGACGAAGCCTACGTTGACTTCGGGTCAGAAAGCTGTGTCGGACTCATTCACAGCTATGACAATCTTCTGGTTACGCAGACGTTTTCCAAATCACGGTCTATGGCTGGAGCGAGGCTCGGGTTTGGCGTTGGCAATGCATCCCTGATCAGTGATCTTAACGCCATTAAATATTCCACGAACCCGTACAACATCAACCGAATGACGATGGCCGCCGGAATCGGTGTGCTCGCCGATGAGGAATATACACAGGCAAACTGCCGCACAATCATGGATAACCGGGCGTATACCTTCCGGGAACTGGAAAAGCTCGGATTTGAATGTCTGGATTCTCAGGCAAACTTCATCTTTGCGAAGCACCCCGCGATCAGCGGGCAAAAGCTCTACGAGCAGCTGAAGGAACGCGGGGTCCTGATACGTCACTTCAGCAAGGAAAGGATCCGGGATTACAACCGGATCACCATCGGCTCCATGGAGCAGATGCAAATTTTAATCAATACACTGAAAGAAATACTTTAACAGCGGAGGCAGAAAATGAGATATTCAGAAATCAACAGGAAAACAGCAGAAACCGACATATCCCTGAAGCTTGAACTTGACGGAACGGGAAAAAGCAGCATCAGCAGCGGCTGCGGTTTTCTTGATCATATGCTGACGCTGTTTGCCAAACACGGCAGATTTGATCTGGAAGTCTCCTGCAGCGGAGATACAAATGTTGACTATCATCACTCCGTTGAAGATATCGGTATCTGCCTCGGCAAAGCCTTTACCGAGGCGCTCGGCGACAAGAAGGGCATAACGCGCTATGGCTACATGATCCTTCCCATGGATGAGGCACTGGTCCTTACAGCAGCGGATCTTTCCGGCCGCTGCTATCTCGCTTATGACTGCGCCATTCCAGCACAGAAGGTGGGAGACTTTGACACAGAGCTTGCGGAGGAGTTCTGGATAGCCTTTGCCAGAAGTGCCGAATGCACGCTGCACATCCGGATGCTCTCCGGAACAAATACGCATCATATCATCGAGGCGATGTTCAAATCGGCTGCACGGACCCTGAGAACGGCTGTGAACACAGACCCTGATGCAGCAGACGAGATTCCCTCCACCAAAGGAGTGCTGTAAATGACTGCGATCATAGATTATGGCGTAGGAAACCTTTTCTCGCTGAAGAGCTCTCTGGCTGCCGTCGGTGCTGAGGCCGTTGTCTCCGGAGACGAAAAAGTCATAAGAAGCGCAGACCGAATCATTCTTCCCGGGGTCGGGGCATTTGAAGACGCGATGAAAAAGCTGGTTTCCTCCGGTCTTGCTGATGTCGTAAAAGATGAAGCTGCCTCCGGAAAGCCTCTGCTCGGCATCTGTCTCGGAATGCAGATGCTCTTTGACAAAAGCTATGAATACGGAGAACATAAGGGTCTGGGATTGATCAGCGGAGAGGTTGTGCCTATTGAAAAAGTCATCCCTGCCGGGCTGAAGATTCCTCAGATTGGCTGGAACGCGCTGATCATGAAAAAGTCCGATCCTCTTTTCCGTTACATTCGCGAAGGCGATTTTGTATATTTCGTTCATTCCTATTACGCAGCAGGCTGTGAGGACAGCGTTATTGCAACAACGGAATACGGTGCGGAGCTGACTGCCGCCGTTTCAAAGGGGAACGTGTCCGGCTGTCAGTTCCATCCCGAGAAGAGCGGAAACGTCGGGCTGAATATTCTCCGGGCTTTTCTGGAAGGACAGGTGAGCGTATGATCATCTATCCTGCAATTGATCTTTTTGAAGGCAAAGCCGTACGGCTTCTCCGTGGGGACTACAGCCAGATGACCGTATACAGTAATGATCCTCCTGAAATTGCCGCTGACTTCAAGGCGCAGGGGGCCGAAAGGATTCACATCGTTGATCTGGAGGGTGCCAGATCCGGAAGCACGCCGAATCTGGAAACCGTTCTGGCAATCAAAGAAAAGACAGGGCTTTTCTGCGAGATTGGCGGCGGGATCCGGAGCATGGAGGTAATTGACAAATATCTCTCCGCCGGGACAGACCGCGTTATTCTCGGAACCTCCGCGGTGACCGAGCCCGGTTTTGCGGAAAAAGCCGCCGAAAAGTACGGAGAGCGTATTGCCATCGGCGTAGACATCAAGGACGGCTTCGTTGCCGTAAAAGGCTGGACAGAGAGCAGCGGGCTGGACGCTTTTGAATTTTGCAGAACAATGCAGGGATATGGAATACAGACCATTATCTGTACTGACATTTCCCGGGACGGTGCGATGAAGGGAACGAACAGAGAACTCTACAAGCAGCTCTCGGAGGAGTTCAGCATGGACATCATCGCTTCGGGCGGAGTTTCCGATATGGATGACATCCGGGCATTAAGAGCGCTGAACCTGCATGGCGCGATCATCGGAAAAGCATACTACACGGGAGCGATCTCCATCAGAGAAGCAGTGGAGGCAGCAAAATGATAACAAAAAGGATCATCCCCTGCCTGGATGTAAAAAACGGCAGAGTCGTAAAAGGGATCAACTTCAAAGGGCTGAACGACGTCTCTTCCCCTGTTGAGCTGGCGAAATATTACAGCGAAAACGGAGCGGATGAGCTGGTGTTTTACGATATCACCGCCTCTGCAGAGGGAAGAGCTCTTTTTACCGATATTCTCTGTGAGGTCGCATCCACGATTTTTATTCCGCTCACTGTTGGTGGAGGCATCAATTCCGTTGCGGACTTTGACCGGGTTCTCAACTGCGGGGCAGATAAGGTCAGCGTAAATTCCGGGGCCATCCGGAATCCGGATCTCGTCTACGAAGCGGCAAAGCTGTACGGAGATCAGTGCGTTGTTCTGTCTGCGGATGTAAAGCGGGTAGACGGAGAATTCCGGATCTTTGCCAAAGGCGGCAGAGAGGATACCGGAATGGAAGCGATTGAATGGATCCGGCGGTGTGTGAACAACGGTGCCGGAGAGGTCGTTGTAAACTCCATTGACACAGACGGCGTAAAGGGCGGCTTCGATCTGGAAATGCTGGATGCGGTATGCAATGCCGTATCGGTTCCGGTAATTGCTTCCGGCGGAGCGGGTTGTGCACAGGACTTCGTTACGCTGTTCAAAACACTGCCGAAGGTTGACGCAGGGCTGGCAGCTTCCATTTTCCATTTCGGCGAGGTGTATATCCCCGAGCTGAAGGAACTGCTGAAAAAAGAAAATATTTCTGTAAGGCTGGTATAAATCATGATCAATATTTCCGAATTAAAATTTGACGACCGCGGACTGATCCCTGCAATCGTAAAGGATTCCACAACGGGGCAGGTCTTAACGCTGGCATACATGAACGAGGAGAGCCTGAAAATCTCCATGGAAAAGGGCCTTACCTGCTTCTGGAGCCGTTCCCGGCAGGAGCTCTGGCTCAAGGGAGAAACGAGCGGAAACTATCAGCATATTGTTTCCATCACTGCCGACTGCGACAATGATGCGCTTCTTGTAACCGTTGAACCGGACGGTCCTGCCTGTCATACCGGCAGTTTTTCCTGCTTCCATCATCCGCTCTGGGAGAGCGACGAGCTCAGCGAGTTTTCCCTTGATCTGCTGATGGACGAGCTCAGAGGCCGCAAGGAAGAGAAAAAAGAAGGATCCTACACCAGCTACCTCTTTGAGAAGGGCATTGACAAGATCCTCAAAAAGGTCGGTGAAGAATCCACGGAAGTAATCATCGCCGGAAAAGCGGATGACAAACGCGAAACGGTCTATGAGATCGCGGATCTGACCTATCACGTGATGGTGCTCATGCTGCAGATGGACATTTCCCTTGAGGATATCCGGAAGGAGCTTGCCTCAAGACATGTCATCGATCATAAGGTAAAGCAGGAGAAAATGACATGACCGCGCTGCGTGATCTGCACGTTCATACGAATTTCTGCGACGGGAAAAACACACCGGAGGAGATGGTGCTCTCCGCAATCGGCAAAGGGCTGGAATGCCTTGGGCTCTGCGCCCATGCTTTCGTGCCGTTTGACAGCGGATACTGCATGTCTCCCGATAAATATGAAGATTTCCGCAGTGAGATCAGCCGCCTGAAAAAAAAATACAGCGGACAGATCCGTCTTCTCTGCGGAATTGAGCAGGATATCTACTCTCCGCTCGGGACAGGCAGTTTTGATTACGTGATTGGCTCCGTGCACTACCTGAAGGCCGGAAGCGAATATATTCCCGTTGACGCCGAGCCGCAGATTCTTCGCGACGGCTGTGAGAAATGTTTCAGCGGAGACTATTCGGCTATGGCTGTGCAGTACTACGAAGCGCTTGCACAGGTCGTAAGCATCACCCACTGCGATATTATTGCGCATTTTGATCTGCTGACCAAGTTCAACGAAACCGATTCGTTTTTTGATGAAAGCGATCCCCGGTATATCCGGGCATACAAGGCAGCTGCCGATCATCTGATTCCCTACGGCAAGCCATTTGAGATCAACACAGGGGCAATCTCCCGGGGATACCGGACGACCCCCTACCCTGCCCGTCCGATCCTGGACTATATCAAAGCGGGCGGTGGAAATCTGATCTTATCCAGCGACGCGCACAGCAAAGAAAGTATCGCTTATCAGTTTGAAGAATTCTTACCGCTTTGCTCATAGAAACCCCTGACAGAAATCACACCCGACTCGTATCAAAAATACAAATTAAACTTTTCCGGCTCTCTGGATATTCATCCCGGGAACCGGAGTTTTTTATTTTCCAAGAATTTCTTCTATCATTTCCATATCGTCAATATAATCCGGGATGGACTGCGTTCCGCTGATCTCCGCACTGCAGCCGGGACAGACGGGATATTCCCGGGAGTATTCGCGATGACAGCGGGAACATTCATAATAGTCCTGCTGCAGAACCGGTTTATGATGGATCCAGACCGCCGTAGGTGAGGACTTTCTGAATAATGATTTCATTGTTCTTCCCCTCTGATCTCTTTCAGCAGCTCCCTTCCGAGATGAAGAAAGGAATCCTGCAATCCAACAAATATAACCTCGATCGGATGCTCCGGTTTTTTCGCAAAAAAATCAGACACGGAGCTGATAGCGATCCGCCAGGCCTTTTCCGCCGGACATCCGAATATTCCGGAGGAGATCACCGGAAACGATACGGACATGCATCCGTTTTCCACTGCAAGCTGAAGGGCTTTCTGATAGCATGAGAAAAGCTTTTCATCGCAGTCGCTTCTCCCGGATCTATAATCCGGGCCGACAGCATGAATAATATAGTCCGCGGTCTTCAACTTGCAGGACGAAGTAATAACTGCCTCTCCTGTCGGACAGCCGCCGATCCGAGCGCACTCCTCACTGAGCTGGTCCATTCCGGCTGCGCTGAAAATAGCTCCGCATACTCCCCCGCCTGCTGCGAGAAAGCGGTTTGCAGCATTTACTATCGCGTCAGCTTTTACGTCAGTAATGCTGATTTTTTTTATTTCTATTCTGTTTTCCATTTTAATCTAATATTTCCCTGATCTTTTCAGCCATAGCCTTTGCCAGTTTTTCATGTCCCGTTTCGTCAAGATGAACGCCGTCTGTTTCACAGGGCTCAGCGAATTCAGCCGCATCGAGGAAATCACAGCCGAACTTTTCCGCTGTTGCCCGGAACACCTCGGAAAAGCCCTTTGTTTTTTCTACCGCCTGTTTGCCGAAGGCATGCGCAAAAACGCCGGTCTCCTTCATTCTGATGGGGGAAACGAGTAGAACCTTCGGGCGCTTCCCGTTTCTTCCGAAGGCCGACTTCCTGGCAAGGTCGACCAGCCTGCCGGCGGAATCTGCGATACTCTGAGCCTCAACACCGAAATATACCTTGGTATCGTTTGTTCCGAGCATGATTACCAGAAGATCAAAGGGATAATGGGACTCCATGCAGGGCCAGAGGTACGTAAGGCCTGCCAGCCTGTTCTCAACGGGATCATCCCACACGGTTGTTCTTCCGTTCTGCCCCTCTTCTATTACCGTATAATCTTCACCCAGGAGACGCTGCAGGATTCCCGTCCATCTCACGTCGTCATCATATCTGGAACCATCTTCCGCTCTATATCCCCAGGTATTGGAATCGCCGAAGCATAGTACTCTTTTCTTCATTTTATTCTCCTTCTTATTAATTATTTCAACTTATTCCTCTTATATTGATTTCTCTCTATTGCTCCCGTCATATGATCAGTTCAAAAAAGCATCGTCTGATTTTCCTTTTTTGTGTTCGTTCTTCAGGGCGCATAATACATCAAGAAAATACTTGTTTTATTCTACATTAAATTCCGGCTTTCCGATATCAAAAAAAAAGACAACAGATAAATTTGTATACTTGTACAAATTCTGTCATCCATTTTTGTATATTTCGCACTACTTATACCATCAGGAATCAGAGCACGTTTCCCATCACCCGGGTGCTCACTCGGAGGTCACCCGGATAAAAAAGCTCCCCGTCCGAAACACATCGGCGGGGAGTCAGATACAAATATACAATTTTCTTTTTTCCTTTCAAGAATTATTATTTTTCTTCGGGTTCATCAGAAAACATTTTCAAGAAGCTTCATCAGTGCTACGACGACAAATGCTACTACTCTATGCGTGAATACCATTTTTCTTTCCTCCTTTTCATAATTTTAATTTGCTTTCTGTTCATTACAGAAGATTTTTTAATTCGCTTTTCTTTCCGTTCATCAAAGAACATTTTCAAGAAGCTTCATCAGTGCAACGACTACGAATGCTACTACTCTATGCGTGAATACCATTTTCTTTTCCTCCTTTTCAATACTTTTCATTATCTCTGTTTCGTCTCAGAGATTCATCGTGAAAGCCGCTTTTGTCATCCGGCTTACATAGTTAAGTACGCAGAAAAAAAGGATTCGTTACAATCTCCTGAAAAAAATTTTTTGGCGAGTTTTTGGCAGTTAATTGCCAAAGTAATTTCCAGTTTTCAAAAATATCCTTGGGAATAAACCGGAAATTAAACTGGCAAAAGGTAATGCGGAAATTAGTCTGGCAAATAAAACAGGCGAAATATAATCATACAGAAAGTATATATTCATATTGTAAGCAGTATCGTGAAGCTGACGCTTCTGCTTATAGATCCTGAGCTGAGGCATGAATCCAGCCACCGCCAACGGCGGCTTGCCATTGACATCCAACGGAGAGAATCGTTATAATTACTTATACTACCCGATGCGTATTCGCTTCTTCTGCTCATGAGTCCATCGCATCGTCAGGACTTATCCAACGATTCTCAGCGTGATGTCAATGGTGGCGGATAGAACTGTCCAGATCTCGTTCTTGCATAACTTTTTATGTCTGCAAACTCTTGACTATCATACTTTCATATGACTTTACAAGGGTGGAATTTACTTTGGCAAAACCATGTCAGTCTGTTTCACCCATGCGTTAGCATAGCAATTTTTCTCTGATGCACTAGTTATTTTAAAATTTTTATGCTTTTTGCAATCGTTTTATGTCCTTTTCTTCTGCCTTATTTATTTCCTGTCTGCTTCTTCTCTTTTTTACCCGGAATTTACTCTGGCAAACCGGAAATTCACTTGTCAATTGACCGCGAGTTTTTGGCGTGTTGGGGACGTTTTTTTAGATCTCAATTTTTTGTAAACGCCCGGTTCGGTACAAACAGGGCAAAATAATAGAAGGCTAGAACAGCGGAAATTCTACAAAAATACGAGAGGGGCTGTAAGCCGGGTTCTGTTAAAAACGGTCATCTATCTCGACTGTACGTTACCGTACAGCTCAAGCCGCCTCCTGAGAACGGCCGGGCCGGCCATATGTTCTCCCACGGCGTTGCTCCGGATAGAGTTTACAGCATCCCCGTGTTACCACAGGGATGGGTGAGCTCTTACCTCGCCTTTCCATCCTTACCGGCCGAAGCCGGCGGTATATCTCTGTTGCACTTTTCCTGGGATCGCTCCCGGCGGACGTTATCCGTTATCCCTGCCCTGCGGAGCCCGGACTTTCCTCACACACGGATCTTTAGATCCGCATGCGCGACCGTTCACCCCACTCGCGTCTGGTATTGTATTCTTTTTTCCCCATCGGGTCAAGAGTGAAGATCACAAAGTATCATAGATTATTACTTCCCGATGAAGTCGTGAAGAAGCTGTATGACGTAGTCTTGCTCCTCGTCCGTCATCTTGATGTCGCTCGGGATGCAGAGACCTCGGGAAAAGATATCCTCGTTCACCGGAGTCTTTTCAGCGAAGACGAAATCCCTGTCAGCGTAAAATGGCTGCATGTGCATCGGCTTCCAGATGGGACGCGTTTCCACGTTATTTTCCGCAAGCCGGTTCATCACGTCCATAAAGCTGACACCGCAGTCCTTATCCAACAGGATGCAGCTCAGCCAGAAGTTCGGACTGCTCTCCGGCAGATAGGGATTCATGCTGATTGGGAGATCCTTCAGCCCGGCTTCATAGCGACGGTAGATCTCCTCCTTGCGCTTTCTGTGCTCCTCCAGATGAAGCAGCTGACCTCTGCCGATGCCGGCGAGGATATTGCTCATGCGGTAATTATAGCCGAGCTCCTTATGCTCATACCAAGGGGATTTCTCTCTGGCCTGCGTGGCCCAGAAGAACGCCTTTTCGCGCTGCTCCCGTGTGCGGGAGATCAGCATGCCGCCGCAGGAGCTGGTAATGATCTTATTTCCGTTAAAGGAAAAAGCTGCCAGATCACCAAAGGTTCCGCATGCTCTGCCGTGATACGTGGAAGAAAGCGCCTCCGCAGCATCCTCAATAAGGATTGCATTATGCGCTTTGCAGATCTCCATGATTTCATCCATCTTTGCCGGCGTGCCGTACAGATGCACCAGCAGCACCACTCTCGCATCCGGATACTTCTCGAACGCCTTTTCGAGTGCCGCAGGATCCATGTTCCAGGTCTCGCGCTCGGAATCCACAAACACCTGCACGCCGCCCTCATACGTTACCGGATTGAGCGTAGCGGCAAAGGTCATATCCGAGCAGAGCACATGCTCTCCCCTCTTCACACCCGCAAGCTTGATTGCCAGGTGGAGTGCGGAGGTTCCGGAGTTCGCTGCAAAGGCGTAGAGGTCCGGCTCATAACCGGCACCGCACTGATGCAGATAGGACGTCATCTCCGCTTCGAAGCCGTCGCAGTTAAAGCCAAGCGGCCCTATCCAGTTCTTTTCAAAAGCTTCCTGTATAAATCCTTGCTCCTCGCCGTGGATGGTGGGAGTGGAAAGGCAAATTCTGTTTTCCATTGACCGATATCCTTTATATATCCTTTATTAGTTAATTGAATCTATTTTTGAATGGGTTGTTTTCAATCGAATATTGTGCGGGCTGATATTATATCATTCGACAGACGAGTTTGCAACTTGACGCACAGAGCACATAAAAAGGATGAGAAAAATATCTATAAAAAGATAAATGCCTCTTTACTGAAAGCATTCCACCTTAAAAATCTTGAAGAAAGAAACAATCACAGTACTTTCCTGACAATATGGTCCTTATCCTTGTAGATACTGTACGGAGGAACAACCCCTCTGACACAGGACGTAGGATAAACATTGGAATGCTTTCCGATCACTGTTCCCGGATTGAGCACACTGTTGCAGCCGATCTCGGCAAAGTCTCCCAGCATCGCTCCGACCTTCATCCGTCCGGTAACGTGCTCTGCTCCCGGTTCACGGATCAGGACATCGCCGGAGTCGCTTTTCACGTTGCTGGTGATAGATCCGGCCCCCATATGCGCCTTATAGCCGAGGATAGAATCTCCGACATAATTGTAATGAGGAACCTGGACATTATCAAAAAGGACAACATTTTTCAGTTCTGTAGAATTACCAACGACCGCATTTTTCCCGACGATGGCATTCTCGCGGATAAAAGCGCAATGACGGACCTCCGCTCCGTGGTCAATAATACAGGGCGCACCGATATATGCGGACGGAAAGATATTCGCATCCTTTGCGATCCAGACTCCCTCCGCCGGATGATCATATTCCTCCTCCGGCAGCTCTTCTCCGAGTTTCAGGATAAAATCTCCGATCTCATCAAGCACCTCCCAGGGGTAAATTTTCCCCTCAAACAGAGAGGCCGCAATTGTCTTTTCCAGATCAAACAGTTCCTTTATTTCCGTCATTTTCTTTCTCTCTACTCTTTTTAAATTTTGAATATTGCTGATTATTATCACATTTTTAAACGCTGAATATGCGGTTACCCCTGCTTCATGCCCGTTATCTATTAAACTGACAGATTCCTGATTTTTCAGTCCTTCAACCACTATCATGATACTCACCGCTGTTCGATCTGTCAACAGTAGGACAACTGCTTCTTCTGCAAAACTGACAATATGAATAATAATTGTTCTTTTCCGAATTACAGTGTTGAATTATTCAACACCTGATGTTATAATACGGGAAAGTAACTGTTCATGATTTCAGTCATTGCGTTCCCTTAAAGGTGCTGATGGTCGCTGCACAGTTACGCTGAGAGATCATAATGCTTACGGAGGACAAGATGTACCAGTCAACAAGAAGCAACTACACGGTAAGCGATACGGAAGCCGTGCTTATGGGCATAGCACCTGACGGCGGGCTCTTTGCTGATCCTGCCCTTATTCCCGGAAATGGAGTACCCAGCTTTCACGCGGAAAGCTGCATGGGACTGCCGTATACGGAGATGGCGGGAAAAATAATGTCCGCCCTTCTGCCCGGCTTTTCCGGTTTCATGGCGGAGATCACGGCTGTTTATCCGAAAAAATTCTCTTCGGATAAGATCACGCCGCTCACGAAGGTCGGAAGCAATTACGCTCTTGAGCTTTATCATGGTCCTACCTCCGCCTTTAAGGATGTGGCACTCTCTGTTCTCCCGCTGTTCATAACTAAGGCAAAAGAAGCCTCCGGAATCAGTGAGACCATTTCCATTCTTACCGCCACCTCCGGTGACACCGGCAAGGCGGCGCTGGAAGGATTTCATGATGTTGACGGTACTGATATCACGGTCTTCTTCCCTGACGGCGGCGTTTCCGCCATGCAGAAGGCGCAGATGGTAACGCAGGAAGGAAAGAACGTCAGAGTCTGCGCAGTCCGCGGAAATTTTGACGACTGTCAGTGCGGTGTTAAGGAAGCGTTTGCAGCCGCCGGAAAACAGGGCAGTGAAAATGCAAAACGTCTCTCCTCTGCAAACTCCATCAATATCGGAAGACTTGTCCCCCAGGTAGTCTACTACTTCTCCGCATACTCTCAGCTGATTGATTGCGGAGAGATTCGTTACGGTACCCCGGTTGACTTTGCGGTTCCGACCGGAAACTTCGGAGATATTCTCGCCGGCTACATTGCTCTTCAGCTCGGACTGCCGATTGGCCGCCTGATCTGCGCGGCGAATTCCAACAATGTTCTTGCCGACTTCATTTCTACCGGCGTCTATGACCGCCGCAGGCCCTTCCTGAAAACGGTCTCCCCTTCCATGGATATTCTCGTTTCCTCCAATCTGGAGCGCCTGCTGTTCTACGCCTCTGAAGGAGACACAGAGCTGGTTTCGAGCCTGATGGCAGAACTGAATACAAAGGGCATCTATACGCTCACGGGTAAACCCCTTGAAAATATACAGAAGCTGTTCTCCACAGGAAGCTGCTCCGAGGAGGAAACCGCAGAAACCATCCGGGATCTTTGGAAAAATTATGGCTGGCTGAGTGACACGCACACTGCCGTTGCCTTCAATGTTCTGGAAAAATATAAGAACTCCGCAGCATATACCGGAAACCCCTGCGTAGTTCTGTCCACGGCCTCGCCGTTCAAATTCCCCGCAGCGGTTCTGTCAGCCATAGAGGGAGGAGCGGACAGCGCATCTGCTTCGCTCGATGACTTTGCTCTTGCCGACAAGCTTTCCGGGCAGACCGGAATCCCCGTCCCGGCGAATCTGGCCGGTCTGAAAAGCAAACCGGTCCTGCATACCGACGTGATCGACCCGAGTGAGCTGATTCGCTACGTTTTCAGTTAATAAGAGAAGGAGTTGCACAAATGTATATTGTTTGTTTTGATATGGAAAGCGTCCTCACCCCTGAGATCTGGATCGAGTTCTCCAGAGTCAGCGGGATCCCCGAGCTCTGCCGCACGACCAGAGACGAGCCCGACTACGACAAGCTCATGCGCTGGCGCCTCGGAATTCTGAAGGAGCATGGTCTCGGTATTCAAGAGGTTCAGGAGGTCATCTCCAAAATCGACCCTCTTCCCGGTGCAAGGAAGTTTCTGGACAAACTGCGTGAGGACATTCAGATCGTGATTCTCAGCGACACCTTTGAAGAATTCGCAGGACCGCTCGTAAAGAAGCTCGGCATGCCTACGATTCTTTGCAATTCGCTGGAAATTGCTCCTGACGGAGAAATTCTCGCCCATAAGATGCGCATTTCTCATTCCAAACTCTCCGCGGTCAACGCTTTCAAGAGTATCAATTATAATGTGATCTCCGTTGGCGACAGCTACAATGACCTTGAAATGCTGAAAGCATCTGAGGCAGGTTTCCTTTTCAATACCACGGAGAAGATGAAGCAGGATAATCCGGAGCTTCCCGCGTTTGATGACTTTGACAGTCTTTACAGTGCCATCACCGCAGTGCTGAAGGGGTAAAACGTAAAAGCATCGTGAAAATACAGTTTATGCTCATATAATATATTCTCATCAATTATCCCCGGCAGTTGTTTTTTGAAAAAGCAGCTGCCGGGGTTATAATTTAGCATTAATATTTCAACAGTTTACGGGTAACAATATAATGCCGGGTCGAAGTTCCCCTTTGGGATCCCCGCCCGACATTTGGTAAAGAAACAAATTTTACAAGCCCGATAATTTTAAGCTTTGACAATCCTTTTGTGGACAGCGTTCAGCCACCCGCCGCGTTTATAGCGAACGAACATACAAATTGTTGTAATGGACCAGGAAAGCGGATAGGAAAGACAAAGGACAAGGATCTCCCTGTGTCCGGTAAACACCGTTCCGATCCAAAGGATCCTGAAAAGACAGATTCCAAGTCCAATGATGATCACCGGCTTTACGGCATCTCCCGCCCCGCGCATAACTGCCGAAAGAACCTCAATGATCGTCCACGTAAAATAAAACGGGACAATGTACAGCATGATCCGAAACGTGCCTTCCACAACGCGCTCATCGGGCGTAAGGATATGAAGCACCGGCTTTGCCAGAACCATCAGGAGAGAGCTGACAACCACGGTAATAAGCAGCGACATCACAGAGCCCTGCTTTACGCAGTCCTTCACACGGTCAAGCTTTCCGGCACCGACATTCTGCCCAACAAAGGTCGTAATAGCCGCACCGAGCGCACTGCTGATTGCCCAGTAAAATCCTTCTGTTTTGGAGGACATCGCCCAGGAGGCAACAGCAACGGTACCCAGCGTATTCACGCCGATCTGAATGACCATATTTGACACCGAGTACATAGAGCTCTGAAGGCCTGCCGGGATTCCGAGCTTCAGCATACCTCTCAGATACATTCTGTGCATTCTGAGCTCATCCGCTCTCAGGCGGTACGCCTTGTCTGTGGTAATCAGCTTATGGGTCAGGAGAGCCATATTGATGATCTGAGCGATAACTGTTGCGATAGCCACTCCGGCAACTGCCCAATGGAAAAAGACAACAAAAGCAAAATCGAGAATGATATTGCTGACGCAGCCGACAACCATATAGATAAAAGGATCAACTGAATCTCCTACCGCGCGGAGCATATTGGACTCCATATTGAGCACCAGGATAAACGGAACTCCAGCGAAATAGATTCGGAGATAGAGAAGCGAGTCAGCAAAGGTATCATCCGGTGTTTTCATGACCCCCAGCATTGCGGGAGCCGCAACAAGACCGAAAAGCGCAAGGGCAAGCCCCATCAGTGCGCAAAAGGATATCGCGCTGCCTGAAGCTCTGCCGGCATCCTCTTCTCTGCCGGATCCGTAGATCTGAGCAATGACAACCGATGCCCCTGCAGTCAGAGAGGTGAAGAATCCGATGATCAGATTAATAATCTGAGTCGTACTCCCACCAACAGCAGCAAGCGCTGCCGTTCCGACAAAACGCCCGACAACAATCCCGTCCACCGCATTGTACAGCTGCTGAATACAGGTTCCTGCGGCGATCGGCAGGAAAAACAGGAAAAGCTTTTTCCAGACAACTCCCACCGTAAGATCGCTGCTGTTATTGATTTTTACGGATGACATCTACGCTTCTTTCCGGTCGAACCACTTTTCGGCATACTCCGCAACCGCAGAGGTCATTTTTTTGATATCCATATCCCATCCGGCGGAATTCACAACAAGGTCATACATGCTGGAATCCCCTCGATCCTTGCCGCTGATGAGCTCTCTGAGTCTGGATCTGTCCTTATCGATACGGCGAATGTTCCGGAGAACATCCTTTTCGCTCATACCGCCGTCTTCTTTTTTCTTCTCATGCTTCATGCATCTGGCAAGCCTGCAGTCCATGTCCGCGCAGACAAATATTCTGAATGGATTATAATCCCTGAGAATAACATCCGCATTTCTTCCGACGATGATGCAGTCATTTCCCGCTGCGGCAATATCCTCAATGATCTTTCTCTGACCGGCAAGGAGCGACACATTCGTACCCGCGAAATAGCCGGGACTGACGAAACTAGTTCCGAAGTTCATCGGAACCGTATTCCATTCATGATTGCTGACAACCCTGCTGACGTACTCAAAATCCAGCCCACTCTCGTCTGCCAGCTTTGTTATGATTTCCTTATCGTAATAGTCAAATCCAAGGACATCGGCAAGGCGCTTTCCAAGCTCACGTCCACCGCTTCCGAACTGTCTGCTGACTGTTATTACCTTCATGAAAACATCTCTTTTCTTTTAGGATTTAATTTAGTTTATCATCAGTCTTCCATGGTTTCAACAAAAATATTTTCTGGAAAAGTATTTTCATTATAAGAGAGATTATTTATGATAACTTGGGTATAAACAGAGGTGGAAACAGCTGATCACTGTTTCCACCTCACAAAATCCATATAAAGATGATCCGATAACGGCTCAGAGATTCAGAGGAAGATCCCCGGTAAGAGGAGCGTCCGTTTCCTCATTGATCACAAGCGCCGGTGCTTTTGCTTTTACGCGGGAAGCGGAACCGGAATTATCCGAACTGTTACGGAAAGCACCCTGAGTCTGGCGAACCGTAGTAAGAGCTTCATTCAGGCTCTCTTCTGCCTTTCTCATCATCTCATCCACATACTCGCTGGCAAGCCGCTTAAGCTCGCTGCTCTTCTTTTCGGCATCAGCAATCATCTGAGCGCTGCGCTCACGGGCAACTCTCACGACCTCCTGCTCATCCACAAGCTTAGCCGCCTTGTCCTCGGCGCTCTTTCTGAGAGACTCCGCCTCACGCTTTGCATTGCCGATAAACTCATCACGGGCTGAAACGAGACGCTTAGACTCGGAAATGGATGCGGGAAGAGCAGCCTTAATATCGTTAATGATATCAATGGCTTTCTCACGCTCAATAATGCATTTATCATTGCCGAGAGGAACACCCCAGGCTTCGTTTACCATGCCATAGAGGAAGTCCAGCAGCTCAAGAATATCGTTTGTGTTGTCCATTTTATTTCCTCCACTGTTTTGCTCTAAGATTTATTTCGTCTATCAGTTCATTGGGAACATAACCGGTAATATCAGCGCCGTAGGACGCGAGCTCCCGCACAAGCGACGAGCTGAGGAAGTTATACTTGCCGTCCGACGCGAG
This sequence comes from Eubacteriales bacterium, assembly GCA_030536255.1. GTDB lineage: Bacteria > Bacillota > Clostridia > Oscillospirales > Oscillospiraceae > Limivicinus. The sequence continues at coordinate 53,182 of JAUNQI010000014.1, forward strand.
GAACATGGTTTCCATGTCCGGATTGATTTTTTTATTGGCAAGATTCATCTGAAATTCATACTCAAAATCCGACGCGGCGCGAAGTCCTTTGACAACCACGCAGCCCGGATACTGTCTGGCGTATTCAGCCAGAAGGCAATGCTGGGAATCCACCCGCACATTCGGGTACCGGGAACATGCCCGCCGGACCATATCCACACGCTCCTCAATCGTAAACATAGAAGAGGACTTTGCCGCATTCTGCATAATGCAGACGATCACTTCGTCAAAGATCTTGGACGTGCGGCGGATAATATTCAGATGACCGAGGGTAATGGGATCAAAGCTCCCGGGGCAAATCGCAAGACTCATTTATTCGGACTCCCTGGTATAGGTACAGATTTTCACTTTTCCGTACCGGTATTCCTTCAGGAATTTGTACGGAGAGGTCATCAGAGGCAGGGCACGCTCGCGCCTCGCTTCCGCGATTATTATACCACCTTCGTTCAATATGTCAATCAAATTGATCGTTTCGAGCACTGATTCGTACAAATCCGAGTCATATGGGGGATCAATAAAGATAACATCGAACTTTCCGCAGGTTTTCAGATAACTGACGGCATCGGAACGGACTACATTTGCCTGAAAGCCGCAGAGCGAAAGATTCTCCTTCACTAGCTTGAGCGAATTCAGGGAATTATCGACAAACACGGCCTCCGCCGCTCCCCTGCTCAGCGCTTCGATCCCGAGCTGACCTGTTCCGGCAAAAAGATCCAGAACCCTTCTTCCCTCCACATCGGAACGGATAATATTAAAAATCGCTTCTTTCACGCTGTCCGCAGTCGGCCTGACATCGTCGTTCAGCGGAGTCTTCAGTTTTCTGCCTCTGGCAGACCCGGTAATCACTCTCATTTAAACTCACGAGATCCTTTCGATAGTCTATTGTCTTTTATAACAAATACAGAGATTCTAAGCATCATCCAAGCTTCGGCGATTCGGACTAAGTTTCAGTCTCATTGTTGTGATAATGCTCATAAACCGCTTTCGCCGTATTCTTCGGAACAGCCGTGCAGAGATCCTCATACGTGGCAGCCTTCACGGCCTTCACGGTTTTAAAGGTCTTCAGCAGATCATTCTTCCGCTTTTCGCCAACTCCGGGAACATGATCCAGTTCTGAGCCATAGGACTCATAGCGGAGAGAACGCTGGTATTCTATCGCAAAGCGGTGTGTCTCCTCCTGAATTTTTCCGATCAGCGAATATACCGCCTGATTCCCCTGAATTCCGATTTCTTCCCCGGCAGGGGTGATCAGAGCACGGGTTCTGTGCCGGTCATCCTTTACCATACCGAAAACCGGGACGGAGATTCCCAGTTCACCGAGCGCTCTCAGCGCCGTTGCGGCATGTGTTGCCCCGCCGTCTATCAGGAGAAGGTCCGGCAGCTCGGAGAACTTTCCGTCATGATCGCAGTACCGCTTAAAACGCCGGTAAACCGCCTGATACATAGAGGCGTAGTCATCCCTGACTTCCAGATCCCGGATGCGGAACTTCCTGTAGTCCCGCTTCAGCGGCCTGCCGTCACGGAACACCGTCATAGCGGCAACAATTCCGGTATCGCCGAGGTTGGAAATATCAAAGGATTCGATGCGAGACGGCAGGGTTTCCAGACTAAGCGTTTTCTGCAGCAGCTCAACAGACCGGGAGGTTCGCTTTGCCTCGGTTGTACGGCGAAGGATCTCTTCCGAAGCGTTCATAACCGCCATTTCCAGAAGTTTCTTTCGCTCCCCGCGCTGCGGGACCTCAATATGTACACGTCGCGGATTGTCCTCACTCAGCAGCTCCTCAAGAGCCTCTCTGTCCTCGATCTCGCACTGAACGAGAATCGTATTCGGGCAGCGGCCCTTCCGCTCGGAATAATACCGCAGCAGGAGGTCACAGATCACCTCGTTGTCATCCTCCAGCGGATCCTCAATGATGAAGGTCTCCTTATCGGCAAGATCCCCGTTGACAAAATGAACAATAGAAAAGCAGCAGATTGCCCCGCGGCTGAAAGCTACGGCGTCCGTATCCGCAAACGCCGTGGAGATCACCCGCTGCCTGTTTGCCAGACCCTCTATAGCACGCATTCTGTCCCGGAGTCTAGCTGCCAGCTCGAATCTGTATTCTTCGGCCGCAGCTTCCATTTTGCTGCGAATATCTTCGATCAGCTCTGCGCTCCTGCCTTCGAGGATCAGAACCGCCTGCTCGATTCTGCGGGAGTATTCCTCGTTTCCCTGAGGATCACGGCACCAGCCTTCGCAGGTTCCGAGATGATAGTTCAGACAAGGTCTTTCCTTTCCGATGTCCGCGGGAAAGCTTCTCCTGCAGTCCGGCAGAAGAAGCGCCTTGGAAACTGAATCAATAATACTTTTCGTTGTTCCCCTGCCGCCAAACGGACCGAAATATCTTGCGCCGTCATTTCCGGCTTTTGATGCCACGGTCATTCTGGGATACTTTGCCCGGAGATCCATACGGATAAAGGGATAGCCCTTGTCATCCTTCAGGAGAATATTGTAATGCGGCTTATGACGCTTAATCAGAGAGTTCTCCAGAATCAGCGCCTCGAATTCGCTCTGAGCAATGATCACGTTAAAATCCCGAACTTTATCCACCATTGCCGCGACCTTGGGAAGATGGTCGCCGTGGAAATAGCTCGTAACACGATTTTTCAGTTTTTTCGCTTTTCCGACATAGATCACCTCAGAACGACTGTCCAGCATGATATACACGCCGGGCAGCAGTGGAAGATGATTCGCCTTCTGCCTCAGGTTTTCAAGCTCCAGATTCATTGATAAGATACCTTCCGTCAATCACTGAAAAGAAAAAAGACGTGCCGAAAAGCACGCCCTTTCTTGTTATCTGAATAATTACTCGGAGAAATCGGAATCGATAAGGTCGGACAGGGTGGCAATTGCCTCTTCCTGATCTGCACCATCTGCTATCAGATTGACAGAAGTCCCCTTAACTATACCGAGAGAAAGAACACCAAGAAGGCTCTTCGCATTCACGCGGCGCTCATCCTTCTCAACCCAGATGCTGCTCTTGAACTCATTGGCCTTCTGGATGAAGAACGTAGCCGGACGGGCATGGAGACCTACCTGATTATTGATAACTACTTCCTTTGAAATCATCTTCGTCACTCCTCGATCAGCATAACTTAAAAGGCAGTATTCAACTGCATGGGTTAGAATAACATTTTTTCCCGAAAACGTCAATACAAATTCAACGGTTTCGTTATTTTTACCATATAATTCCTTATCTCAGCTCAACCACCGTTACGCCGGACTCTCCCTCCCCGAAGACACCGAGACGGAAGGACTTCACGCTCTTATTTTTCCGCAGCATCTGCTGAACTGCCGTGCGGAGAGCACCGGTTCCCTTCCCGTGGATAATAGTGACTGACGAAAGCTTTGCCATAACCGCGTTATCGATATACCTCTCCGCCGCTGCCACAGCCTCTATCGATTCCATACCGCGCAGGTCGATCTCACGCGGAACAGTAGCGGAACGAAGAGCAGTTCCCGCACCCGGTACATGCGCAGCCTTCTGCTTTTTCTCGTTTTCCAGGAGATAAACCTCGTTCTCCTTCGCGGTCACCGTCATGATCCCCGCTTTCAGCGTCAGCACACCGGAAGAAATATCCAGTACTTCGGCTTTCACGCCCATGGAACGGATCTCAACGATGTCTCCTTTTCGGATTTCCCGGGCAGAAACGCGTTTGTCCTCTTCTTTCGGCCTTGCAGCGCCAAGCCTGTCTTCCGCCTGATTCAGACGGCGGCGAAGATCGTTCCTTGCTTCATTTACCCGGTCATGATCCTCCGCCTCGTTGATCTTCTTCCGCATCTCGTCGAGCTCTCTGTAAACGTGCTCTGCGGTCTCTCTGGCCTCGGCAATGATCTGCTCCGCCTCACGCCTGGACTTGATATCCGCTTTCTCCAGCCTTACCTCAAGCTCAGCCTTCAGCTGGGCGGAGCGTTTTTCATTCTCCTCCGCTTTCCGGAGCTTCATGCGAGCTTCGTCTCTGTCCTTTTCCAGAAGCAGCCTTGTCTGTTCAAGCTTTTCCACCGTTGCTTCGAATTCAGCGTTGTCATTGGAGACGCGTTTCTTTGCATCTTCTATGATCTTGCTGCTGAGGCCGAGTCTGCCGGAAATGGCAAACGCGTTCGACTTTCCGGGGATACCGAGAAGAAGTCGGTAGGTCGGGCGGAGCGTTTCCACGTCAAACTCACAGGACGCGTTCAGGACGCCCTTTTCATTCGTTGCATAGAGCTTCAGCTCCGTATAGTGCGTGGTAGCTGCCACCATAGCTCCCCTGCCGCGAACATGTTCTATTATGGATACCGCAAGAGCTGCACCCTCTGCAGGGTCAGTTCCCGCGCCGAGCTCGTCGAAAAGCACCAGTGATGAGTCGTCACACTCTTCCAGAATATTGACAATGTTGGACATATGGGCAGAAAATGTAGAGAGATTCTGCTCGATCGACTGTTCGTCACCGATATCCGCCAGAATGTGGTGAAAGACCGGAAGGCAGCTGCCGTCATCTGCGGGAATATGGAGTCCGCACTGGTTCATTGCGGCAAGCAGACCAAGCGTTTTCAGTGATACCGTTTTTCCGCCGGTATTCGGGCCGGTAATGATCATCGTATCAAAACCGCTGCCGAGCTCGATATCAATGGGAACCGCTTTCTCTCTTGCCAGAAGCGGATGCCGCGCATGACGGAGAACGATTTTCCCGCTCCCCTCCTCCGGCAGCGCCGCCGGGACGCAGTCCAGCTTATAAGATAGCTTTGCCCGGGCAAAAATTACATCCAGGCGAACAAGGATACTGTAATCCGATTCAATATCAAGCCGGTGCGCGGCGCAGTCCGCGGAAAGTTCGGCAAGAATCCGCTCTATTTCGAGCTTCTCCTTTGCGGCCAGCTCGCGCAGCTCATTATTAGCCTTTACAGCTGCCATCGGTTCTATGAACAGCGTCGCTCCGGTTGCGGAAATATCATGCACAAGGCCCGGGATCACGTTCCTGTGCTCGGCCTTTACCGGGACAACGTAACGGTCGGAGCGCATCGTGATAATGTTCTCCTGCAGGGCTCTGGAATACGAGGGAGAAGAAATAATCTTCTGAAGAGCATCCCTTGCGCGGGAGGCTGCGGCTCTCATCTTCCTGCGGATATCCGCAAGGTCAGAGGAAGCACTGTCTGAGATCTCATCCTCGCCGGCTATGGAGGTATTGATCTTTTCCTCCAAAAATTTATTCGCCTTCAGCGCATTGAAAAGATGGTCAATACAGGTTCTGCCGACGCTGTCATCAGCGATATAGCCTCTGACAAGTCTGGAGGCACGAAGTACCGCAGCGATATCCATCAGCTCGCGCGTATTGAGTGCTCCGCCGAGATCCGCCCTAGCAAGAGAGGAACGGACGTCCTTCACCCCGGAGAAGGACGGACTGCCGCGCACCGTCATCATCGTGCAAGCGGCGCTGGTTTCTTCAATGCGTCTTTTCACCTCCGCCTCATCCGTTGAGGGGACAAGCGCGGAGCACTCCTCCTTGGCAGTCTCGCTGACAGCCTGCTCTGAGAGCATCGTGAGAACCGAAGGGAGCTCAAGAGTAATAAGTGATTTTTCTGTAAATGACATAGTTATTAACCTGAATGATATATGATTGAATAAAAAATATTGAGCAGAAAGTGCAGTACGATCTGTCGCATTTGGAGACAGGTGACGGAGTCTGTTATCTAACAATAGCCAATTGCTAAGATTTATGTTATAATATCATAGATTAAAGTTTCAGTAAACATCAAAAGGATCTCGGAAATATGTTTGAAAATATGGAAGCAGTAAAAAAGCAATATGAAGAGCTGCAGGGCAGGCTGGATCAGCCGGATGTCTATTCTGACGCCGCTCTTTATGCAAAATATCAGAAGGAGCTCAAGGAGATCACGCCGGTCGCTGAAGCGTATCTTGAATTCTGCGCATGCGAAGGCAGGATCTCTTCCGCGCTGGAAATGGCGGATGATCCGGAGCTCGGAGAACTGGCCAAGGAAGAACTCTCTGAGGCAAGAGCCTTACGGGAAGAACTGATCACAAATATCCGTCTCCTGCTTCTGCCGAAAGACCCGAACGACCAGAAGAATGTCATTTTTGAGATCAGAAGCGGAGTCGGCGGCGAGGAAAGCGCGCTGTTCGCATCCGATCTTTACCGGATGTACGCCATGTACGCTGAACAGCGCGGATGGAAGATTGAGATTGCAAATATCAACGAAACCGAGCTCGGCGGAATCAAGGAGATTGACTTTATTATTGAGGGAGAGGGCGCTTACTCCAGGCTGAAATACGAAGCAGGCGGCCACAGAGTGCAGCGTGTTCCGGTAACCGAGTCCGGTGGACGGATCCATACCTCCGCCGCTACAGTCGCCGTTCTGCCGGAAATAGACGAGGTCGATTTCAAACTGGATCTGAGCGACGTGAAGATCGATGTATTCCGTTCCTCCGGTGCAGGCGGGCAGAAGGTCAACAAGACCTCGAGTGCGATCCGTGTAACACATTTGCCTACGGGCATGGTTGTGGAATGTCAGGACGAGCGAAGCCAGTACAAAAACAAGGACAGAGCTCTTCAGATTCTCCGTTCCAGGCTCTATGAGATTGAGCAGTCCAAACAGGATGCCGCGGTAGCTTCCGAGAGAAAGAGTCAGATCGGTTCCGGCGACCGCAGCGACAGGGTCAGAACCTATAATTTCCCGCAGAACAGAGTCACCGATCACCGGCTTACAGGAGAAGTGAAAAACTTTAATCTTTCAAACGTGATTGACGGAAATCTGGATGAAATCATCGACGCGCTGATCACACAGGATCAGGCGGAGAAGCTCGCTGCGCAGATGTAAACGAGTATTATCCATTCTATCGACACAAATTCAATGAATTCTTCTCATGAAATTTTTCAAATCTGTGCCGATAGTATCCGTCCGTTATGCAAATACGGACGGTGTTTATTAATAAGCAGGAGGCTGCGTTTCACTTCGGTGATCCGCGGCCTCCTGCTGTTTGAGTATACTATTGTTTTTTTACCATCATTAGCCCTTGCCGAGGTAAGCCTTTTTGACGTCGTCGTTGGCAAGAAGCTCCGCACCGGTGCCGGTCATGGTAATCCTGCCGGTCTCCAGCACGTAGGCGTCGTGCGCAATCTTCAGCGCCATATTGGCGTTCTGCTCGATCAGGAGAACGGTAACACCCTGCTTATTGATTTCCTTGATGATATCGAAAATCCCCTTTACGACCAGCGGCGCAAGACCGAGAGAAGGCTCGTCCATCATGATCATCTTGGGCTTGCTCATCAGCGCTCTGCCGACAGCCAGCATCTGCTGCTCGCCGCCGGAAAGCGTACCGCCCGCCTGCCAGGAACGCTCCTTGAGGCGCGGGAAAAGATCGTAGACCCAGTTAATATCCTCGGATATATCATCATTGCGGAGGTAAGCTCCCATCTTCAGGTTCTCAAGAACCGTCAGATCCGGGAAGATCCTTCTTCCTTCGGGAACAAGGGTTATGCCCTTCTTCACGATCCCGGTAGGATCAAGACCGGTAATATTGTCTCCGCGGAAGGTCAGGGTTCCGGCTGCCGGTTTTACGAGGCCGGCGATCGTACGGAGGGTGGAGCTTTTTCCGGCACCGTTAGCGCCGATCAGCGTAACAATATTTCCCTCAGTAACATCAAAGGAAATGCCTTTAACGGCTTCGATACCGCCGTAATTGACCTTCAGATCTTTAATGGAAAGAATCGTTTCACTCATCTTCAGCTACCCCCAGATACGCGTCTATAACTTTCGGGTTGGCCTGGATCTCGTCCGGCGTCCCCTGAGCAATGAGCTTGCCGAAGTCGATAACATAGATCCTGTCGGAGAACTTCATAACGAGATCCATATGGTGTTCGATCAGGAGAATCGTCAGGTTATACTTTTTCTTAATCTGTACGATAAACTCACCGAGCTCCGCGGTCTCCTGCGGATTCATACCGGCTGCCGGCTCGTCCAGAAGCAGCAGCGTCGGCTTTGTTGCAAGAGCTCTGGCGATCTCGAGATGTCTCTGAAGACCGTACGGCAGAGACGTCGCGATATTGTCCTTAAACTGAAGCAGATTCTGCTCCTCGAGAAGAGCAAGCGTCTCTTCTTCCATCTTGGCTTCGTCGGCCTTGTTGGTGCGGAAGGTAGCGGAAAAGATATTCTGCTCGGAACGCATGTGCTTTGCTGTAAGAACATTGTCAAATACCGTCATTGATTTCCAGAGACGGATGTTCTGGAAGGTTCTGGCGATTCCCAGATTGGTGATCTGATCCGGAGTAGGATTCAGAACCTTTTCATTGATATACTTGTCTCCGTTATACCCCTGGTAGTTTTTCTTCATTTTTCCCTGGGGATGATTGGAGACCATCGGCGTACCGTTAAAGGATACGATTCCGTTCGTCGGCTCATAAACGCCGGTAATGCAGTTGAAGGCCGTTGTCTTACCCGCGCCGTTTGGGCCAATCAGCGCAACGATCTCGCCTTCATTGACCTCAAGGGAGAGATTATTAACGGCGACAACACCGCCGAACTGCATCGTAATATCCTGAAGACGGAGAACATTCTTTACTTCACTCATTTCGCCGCCTCCTTATCCGCAGATTTTGCTTTCTTTTTGAACAGATCCGGAAGCTCCTTGTCTCCCATAATGCCCTTTCTGAAGAACAGAACGACCACCATAATGATCACGGAGAACACAACGAGACGGAAGCCGTTACGGAACAGATTGGGAGCGTTGATACCGAGGAAGGATCCGGAGTCAAGGCCTCTCAGCCACCACTCGGACGCCGCGACAAAGAGCAGCGAGCCGATCACGGAGCCGGTAATGGAACCGATACCGCCGAGAACAACCATCAGAAGGATCTCATAGGTCATCGCAGACTTGAAGTTGCTCGCCTGCGCAATAGAGAGCACCATCGCCATCGTTGCACCTGAAATGCCGGCAAAGAAGGAGCTGATAACGAAGGACATCATCTTATGCTTTGCAAGATTGATGCCCATGGCCTCCGCCGCGATCTCGTCATCACGGATTGCCTTAAAGCTGCGGCCGTAGGTGGAATTAACGATCAGAACGATCACAACGATACAGATCGTTGCGATCAGGACCGGGACAAAGGTACAGAGCTTAATCTTCTCCCCCGCCAGCTCAAATTTAAATGTACTGGTACGCGGGAAGCTCTTGAGGAGGTTCGATCCGTTCGTGATCGGGCCGAGCTTGCTCCACTGGAAGATTGCGCGGATGATTTCCGCAAAGCCCAGTGTGGCAATGGCCAGATAGTCACTCTTCAGCTTCAGAACGGGAAGACCGATCAGATAGGCAAAGCCCGCCGCAAGAAGGCCGGCCAGAAGAACCGCGACAGCAATTCCGAGCACAGTTCCGAAGCCGCCGAGCCCCTTGCTGAACACCTCCGGGAAGGAGAAGCGGATCGCAGCATTATAATACTGATAAACCGTATCTCTGGAGCCTTCGGGAATCGTAAAGATGGCATAGGTATAGGCGCCGATCAGCATAAACCCGGCATGGCCGAGAGAAAACAGACCGGTATAGCCGTTCAGGAGGTTCATCGATACCGCTGCGAGGGCGTAAACAGAGCCCTTCTGAAGGACCGTCATCAGCATATACATGGAGCTGGTGGGCTTGATGGCCTGATCAAGCCAGAAAACGACGGCGAGGAAGGCTACGATGCAGATCAGGGTGATCCAGGAGCCTTTCTTTGATTTGTTCTGTTGGATCATATCAGCACCTCCCGTCAGACCTTGTCCGTCTGCTTCTCGCCGAACAGGCCGGTAGGCTTGAAGACAAGAATGACGATCAGGAGAACAAACGTGAAAGCATCAGAGAACGTGGCAAGACCGATCTGCTCGCTGATTACGCCGTTGACGATCAGGATTGTGTCAAGACCCTTGATCAGGCTCTCACAGATACCGATAATGAATGCTCCGATAACCGCACCGGGGATGGAGCCGATGCCGCCGAAAACAGCCGCAACGAAAGCCTTCAGGCCGGGCATACCGCCGGAGGTGGGAACAACACCGGGATAGTTGGTAAAGTAAAGGAGCGAGCCTACAGCCGCAAGGAAGGTACCGATAATAAACGTCATGGAAATAACGCTGTTGATACGGATACCCATCAGCTGGCTGGTCTCAAAGTCCTTTGACACGGCACGCATTGCCATGCCTATCTTAGTGTGGTTAATCAAAAGGACAAGAGCAACCACAAGAATAATCGTAAGGAAAGGAGTGATCACCGTCACCCGGGTGGTTTCCATTCCGAAGATAGAGATCTGGTCAGAGATCCAGGGAATGGTGGGATAGTTTTTATTCAGGCCGCCCGTGATATACAGAGCAAGGTTCTGAAGGAGATAGCTGACTCCGATAGCGGAGATCATAACGGACATTCTCGGGGCGCTGCGGAGAGGTCTGTAGGCCACGCGCTCGATCAGGAAGCCCAGGAGGACCGTACAAACGATCATCAGCGGAATAGCAATATACAGAGGCATGGAAGCCGCCATGTAGACCATCATCAGACCGGCGACCATGAAGACATCACCGTGTGCAAAGTTGATCAGCCTTAGTATACCGTAAACCATTGTATAGCCGATGGCTATCAAAGCATACTGCCCGCCGACCGATATTCCGGAAATAATATACGGAAGGGCGGTTTTAAGAATATTCATCGAGGATTCCTCTTTTCTTTTCGGATGAGAAGATTACCGTTTGAGAACACGATTTGCTGGCGGGGTTAAAACCCGCCAGCAAATGACAGAAAATATTCGTTTTTCTACTTAGCGAAGGGATAAGCCGAATCAGCCGACCTTTGCTACAGTGACGAAATCGAACAGGCCGGTCTCGGTATTAACAGCCTTGACGAATGCGCTGTCGCGGATTGCATCGCCGACATCATCAAGAGCAATGTGGCCGGTAACGCCGTCACTCTCAACTGCAGGGAGAGCTTCAAGGACATCAGCAGGATCAACAGAACCAGCAGCCTTGAGAGCCTCAAGTGCGAAGAAGTATGCATCGTAACCCATAACGGTAACAGCTGCGAGCTCATCGTTGCCGCCGTTGTTTGCAAGGTTGGTAGCATCAGCAGCGATCCACTCCTTGATGCCTGCGTCGAACTCGGCATCAGCGCCTTCCTGATAGAAGGTAGTTACGCAGATCTGGAGGTCAGTGCCCTTTGCTGCTTCAAGGATAACGTTGGAGTCCCAGGTATCGCCGGCAAGGATGGGCATGCCGAGATTCTGAGTGGAAGCCTTTGCAATGATCTGAGCAGCTGCTTCCGTGGAGACAGGGCTCATGAAGACATCGCAGCCCTGGTTCTGAGCGTTGGTGATGTAGGTGGAGAAGTCAGAGGTTCCTTCGGGGAACTGCTCGAAGACGCAGTTCTCTTCACCGAAAGCCTTGATGAAGTAGTTTGCAAGACCGCCGGAGTAGTCATCGCCCTGCTTTGCGAGGCAGTATGCCTTGGTTGCGCCGAGGTCATTCTTTGCGTAGTTCGCAAGAACCGTGCCCTGGAAAGGATCAAGGAAGCAGATACGGAAGTAAGCTTCGCACTCGGAGGTAACCTGAGGATTGGTGCAGGTAACGCCGATTGCGGGAACTTCAGCGGAAGCAAAGGTATCGCCGGCTGCGATGGAAACGCCGGAGCCGTAGGAACCGAGGACTACGGATACGCCGCTGGAGATCAGGCTCTGAGCTGCGGTAGGAGCCTTATCATTGGAAGAAGCATTGTCTGCATAGACGAGTTCTACTTTATAGACAGTGCCGTCAACTTCAACTTCGGGGCAGGTGGCATTTGCATACTGCATGCCAAGAACCTCCTGCTTGCCGCCTGCGCCGTTATCACCGGACATAGGCTCAAAAACGCCAATTTTTACTACATCGTCAGCAAATGCAGTGCAGGTAAGTGCCAGCACCATGCAAAGTGCAAGAACGATCGCCAGGAATTTTTTCATGTTTTTTTCCTCCATTTTTTATTCGTCTGAGTCTTTATTTATGTGTCTTTAGTACATAGACACATGTATTTAATTGACGATATGGGTATTATGCAACAAAATCGGAACAATTGCAATAGTTTAATTCAATAAATTCCAAAAATGCTCCATAATAGTTTTGTCTATTTTCCACAATTTGAGACATAAATCGGGCTTATTCTGTAATCTTCACCGCACGAACCAGTGAAATTGTTCCCGAAACCGAGTCCATAAAAGTCCTTTGCGTATGCGCCGGCGGCGAACACTTTTTGTGAAAACTCGTCCATTTTCAGGATCTGCTTCGGCTGCGTGATCACCGGAATACAGCCGGAGGCCTTTCTCAGGGAGGCAAGATATTTTCTGCCCCGATCATTTTCAGCGAGGATCCTCGCGTACGGCGGAGATGCCGAAGCAAGTTCCTCACCGATTCCGAGGACTTCCCTCATAACGATCCTTTTCAGTCGGGAGTAATTCAGGTTTTTCGTTTTCGCCACAGAGCAAACCTCATCCACCGTGCGGACCCCGGAGGAAATTCCAAGCCGGATCCTGTCTCCGGCACCGTTGGCACTGTCCCCCGTATTGCTCAGCCCGGACATGCAAAGCATCCGGAGTCTGGAAATTGCTGCCAGATTCAGAGCAGCATCGTCAGCGCCTTTTCCCTCGTCCCTCATCTGTCTCCTCAGCTGCATGGCCGAGGGATAAATGATATCGGTTTCTGAAAAAACGGAGTCATTATCGTCTCGGAGCAGTTCATCATGTCCGCAGCCCACGCGTTTTACACAGACAGGCCGAACTCTTTCTCCCCGGAAATTCGTTTCTCTGCGGGCAAGCAAAGCTTTCAGATACTCAACGCCGAGAAGATTATTCGGCTCTTCCAGAAACTCCGCCGGGCCACCGAGGGAACGCAGGACTGCTGATCTTGCTTCCGGAAACGGAAGCTCACGGCCGGAACGGAGATATTCGCTCACTTTTTCATGAAAACCTGGCGCCGAGATCATCTCTGCCGCCGTTTCCAGCGCTGAAATATCCCCGCATTCGCAGCCGAAGCTGAGGCATGTGACCCCCAGACCGAGAAGAATATCCACCGCCCCGGCAGCAAAGCGTTCCGCAGAAGAAAGGCTCCACGGAAGCGGCAGCTCAACCACCAGGTCCGCTCCACCTCTCACCGCACTTTCCGCTCTCTCATGCTTCGGAAGGATCGCCCACTCTCCGCGTTGAACGAAGTCCCCGGACATAACGCAGATCACTATCGGGTCCCTGTCCGGCCTTTCTGATCCAGATTCCGGACATGCAGAACCCGGCTCCACGGATAGAGTCCCTGCCAAGCGTCTGCTTTCCTTTATATGCCAGGCATGACCGGCATGAAAAGGATTATATTCACATACGATTCCGATGATTTCTTCCAATTTTTACGGTAATTTCCTTTAATAACTGAATTTTTGTTTCCGAGGTAAAGATTAATTCCAGATTTCTGTATATTTCCGTTGCACTTGATAAAAAAAAGGTTATAATGTATAATATTGTGCAATTAATTTTACATTAGGAAGGAATCTTTGTAAACATGAAAATTCTTGTTATCAATGCAGGAAGCTCATCCCTCAAGTATCAGCTGATCGACATGGAGACCGAAAACGTAATGGCCAAGGGTCTCTGTGAAAGAATCGGCATTGACGGCCACCTCAAGCACACTCCGCTGGTCGGCGACAAGCCCGTTTTCAACGAGGACGTTCCGATGCCCACGCACTCCGAAGCCATCGCAGCAGTTATTGATAAGCTCACGAGCAAGGAGTACGGTGTTGTCGCTTCTATGAAGGAAATCGACGCTGTCGGTCACCGCGTTGTTCACGGCGGCGAGAAATTTGCTTCCTCTGTTCTGATCACTGACGATGTCATTAAAGCAATCGAAGAGTGCACTCCGTTTGCTCCTCTGCACAACCCCGCAAACATCACCGGCATTAACGCCTGCAAGGCAGTTATGGGTGACGTTCCCATGGTTGCAGTATTCGATACCGCTTTCCATCAGACAATGCCCGCCAAGGCCTTTATGTACGCTCTTCCCTATGATTATTATAAGAAGGACGGCATCCGCCGCTACGGCTTCCACGGCACCTCTCACCGGTACGTTTCCGCCCGCTGCGCGGAGATCATGGGCAAGCCCATTGAAGAACTCAAAATCGTCTCCTGCCACATGGGCAACGGTTCCTCCATTGCAGCTATTGACGGCGGCAAGTGCGTAGATACCTCCATGGGCTTTACTCCTCTGGTAGGTCTGCCGATGGGTACCCGCTGCGGTGATCTCGATCCGGGTGCTATGCAGTTCATCATGAACAAGTACAATCTCGGTATTGACGAGACCCTCAATATTCTCAACAAGAAGTCCGGCGTTCTGGGCGTATCCGGCGTTTCCTCCGACTTCCGCGATCTCGACAATGCTTCCGCAGACGGCAACGACCGCGCAGCTCTCGCGCTTGAGATGTTCCAGTACTGGGTGGCAAAGGTTGCAGGTTCTTATGTAGCAGCCATGAACGGCGTTGACGCTATCGTATTCACCGCAGGTGTCGGCGAGAACAGTGCAGACACCAGAAAGGCCATTGCAAAGTACTTCGGCTACCTCGGCGTGACCATTGACGACGAAGCCAACAAGAAGCGCGGCGAGGATGTTATGATCTCCACTCCCGATTCCAAGGTCAAGGTATTCGTTATCCCCACGAACGAAGAGCTTGTTATCGCACGCGACACCAAAGAGATCGTCGGCTAATAATCTTATTAAACGAACGGATGGCAGCGTCAGAACGCTGCCATCCTTCTTTATCATGAAATAATCCGTAACATAACCACTTTCGGAGAAACCGGAACTTCATCGGGATTACCAATAAAGATGAGGCTTCCGCGTTTTCCGGATCATCCGTTTGTGAAAAGGAGAACCTATGGAATATACCGATTTTACGTTGAAATCATCGACCGGGACAAACGCCCTCCGCTGCAGAAAGCTGATCCCGGACTGCGGAGTACGCGGCGTTGTGCAGATCATCCACGGAATCGGTGAGCATATCGAACGGTATGATACGTTTATGGCATATCTCGTCTCTCAGGGCTTTGCCGTCTGCGGGATGGACCTTCTGGGGCATGGAAAAACCGCCCGGGATGAGAATGGAAAGGGCATATTCGCCCCTGAAGACGGATGGAACTATGTTGTTAAGGACCAGATCGCCCTGCGGAACCGGATGAAAGAGGATTTTCCAGCGGTTCCCTTTATTCTTTTCGGACACTCCATGGGTTCCTTCCTTGCCCGCACCTGCCTGATCGACTACCCGGAGGCCTTTGACCTTGCGATCCTCAGCGGTACGGGACATCAATCTCCCCTGGTGCTCCAGGGCGGCTGTCTGCTCGCCGATATGGAATGCAGAATTCACGGTCCCCTCGCCAAAGGGAAACGGTTGAAAGCCGCTGCCTTCAACAGCTACTGCAAAAAGATTCCGGATGCAAAAACACCGTATGACTGGCTCACCCGGGATGAGGAGCAGCTGGCCTTCCATGCCGCGGATCCGAACTGCATTTCTACCTGCAAAAACGGCCTTTACCGCGACATGCTGTACGGCATCCGGTATATCACCGACAAAGAGAATATCGCCCGGATGAACAAGGACTGTCCTGTTTACTTCATGTCCGGTGCGGAGGATCCCGTAGGAGATTACGGAAAAGGCGTAGAGAAAGCCTATCAAGCATTCTGCAAAGCGGGACTGAAGGACGTAACCATCCGGCTATATCCCGGCGGCAGACATGAGATGCTCAACGAGATCAACCGTGCAGAAGTCTTTGAGGATATCCGCGAGTGGATTGAAAAACATCTCAGATAACGATTATGCTATTTTCGTCAGGAACGGCAGATAAACCGTTGCTTCATACGCTTTTATCTTCGCCTGAGCCGCGTTTTCGCTGATCTTGCTTTCCGATCCGCCGTTTGAGCTGAAATACCAGACGGTATT
The DNA here is from genome assembly GCA_030536255.1 of Eubacteriales bacterium. GTDB lineage: Bacteria > Bacillota > Clostridia > Oscillospirales > Oscillospiraceae > Limivicinus. Next base: position 69,210 of record JAUNQI010000014.1, read on the forward strand.
GTTGTTTTCATCGAGATCGCTTCTTACAGCTTCAAGCTGAACCAGGCTTCCGTTTCTCAGCTTGGATATCGAGTAATAGGCGATTGCCGCTCCTCCGGAGCCTCTCTCGTACAGAGAGCTGTCTTCGCGGAGGCGGAAGCTGTCACGGACCCGGCTGTTGCACAGGTTCACCGGAACATTATTCTGAAGCGTATATACATCAAACACGACCTTATCCGACTGATCATTCGCCCCCATTCCGGCAATGATCAGCTCGGGTATTCCGTCTTTATCCAGATCCTTCATTCCGTATCCGACGGAGCTGCTGTAGCCGACGTATTCACTGATTCCCAGGTTCCATATATCCTCCAGCGAGGATGTCCGACCATTCTGATAAGCCGTCTTATACGCATTGATCACGCTCCCGTACAGCGTTACGAAATCTCCGACGTAAATAGCTGCCGGTACCGTAGCACAGGAAACGTCTCCATTGGAGAACACTGCTCTGGCCGACCACCCGTTCAGGCTTGCCGGAACATTGCTGATCTCCAGGGTATCCTTTGTATTCGTATCGATCCGAAGCCCCGGATTTACGTTCACCGCTTCATCCGTGGAATAGACCCGGTTATTCGTATCGATCAGCTGCCATTTCATAGATGTCGCTCCGGATGCATGAGCGATAAACCAGTTCTTTCCTCCTACGGTAAGGGATTCCGCCGTAGGATTTTTTGTTATATAGATGCCGCCGTTTGAACCGGTCGGAATATCATCCAGAGGCTTTCCGGCATTCGCTGCCGCCTGAGGATTCTCATAAACCGTAACGGTATTCCCATTTACATACTGGTTTCCGGAAGCAGCGGAACTACCGGAGGAAACTGCAGGAAGGGTTATTGTAATGCCACCGGTGGAGCTGCCCTGCGTAACTGTTCCTCCGACACCGGAGGAGAAGGTATTCCAGCTCTTATGAACAATTTCGCTGAAATCGCCGTCCCGGAACTGGAACCAGCCGAAGCTTGCCGTGGAGCGCTGGTATCCCCGGTAGTAATTCCCCACAGCGGAATTAAACTGCTGCTCGGAAATTGAAGCATTATCCGCACCGTAGTATTCGTTTACGGTCGAGCCGCTGCTGTTCTGCGTGGTTTTTTTCCCGCAGATATGCTCCAGAAGGACTCTGCCCATATAAAGGGAAAAACCATATCTGCTCTCATAGGATTCTGCAATACCGTTCCTCAGGGAATCCGTAAATATATAATATCTTCTTCCGTTGGAAGGATCGGAATAAACCTCCGCTGAAGATACGATCACTTCCGGAAGGGAATCCCCATCTCTGCCCAGAAGAGTAATCTCCTTCAGGCTTCCCTGCGCAGTAACCTCAAACAGCTTCCCGTAGGTATAGATCCCGGTTCCCTCCGTGATGGCTGCAAAGACCTCCAGGCGGCCGTTGCCGTCAAGATCCGTGATTGCATAGCTGTAAACGGAATAACTATCATTGCAGTTCCAAAGGGAAACGTTATCCATAATGATCTCCAGCTGTTTTTCGGAAGACAGCGACGTATCCGCCGATGCCGGAATGATGCCGACCGCAGAAATCACAAGGGTAAGGATCAGCATCAGGGACAAAACACTCTTTTTCATTTTTCTCTTTCCTCTCTTTTTGTGTCGGATCAAAGTTTTAACCCGGGTTTGCGCTTTTTCCCGAAAGAAAAGCATCAGCCGCGGCAACCGACTGAAGCCGCAGCTGAATGGTTCCGGAATTGCTTACAGCAGCTCCAGGATCTGCTCTTTTGTATGATAACCCGTTGTTGTTCTGACGATCTCTCCGTTTTTAACGATCATCAGCGTCGGAATCAGGGAAACATGGAACTGAGCTGCCAACTCCGGCTCTTCATCCACGTTGACCTTGCACACCTTCAGTGTCTCTTCATACTCATCCGCCAGATCCTCGAGTACAGGTGCGATCATCCTGCACGGGCCGCACCAGGTTGCCCAGAAATCCACCAAGACCGTCTTTTCCGACCGGAGGACTTCTTCATTGAAATTATCTCTATTTAAAACTACTTCCGCCATATCTAGACTCCTTTCCGGATTCCGAAGCCGGACAACGAGTCCGCGCTTCTTCACAATATCATAATACTAAGAATAATCATGCATCAATTGATTTTTCTGGCAACAACGAATCTGCCGGGAACGTTCAGTCCTCCAAAGATTTATAATACAGCATGCAGTGGCAGAAGCCCTCGAATTCCGGATCCGCAATCTGATCCCGGAACTCTTTGCACATGCACTTTGTATCTTCTGTTCTTTCCCTCCGGCAGGGACAGTAACCGCCCGTTTCTTTCAGACCGTTCTTAACGACAGATACAATCTCCTCATCGGGGTTCAGTTTAATTTTCACAGCGCCGTATCCTCCTTTCGGATCCGGAAACCGGACAGAGCGTCCGATTCTCCACCCGGCATCATTCCAGACTACATTATTTCTACTGACTACTGATGTTATAATACTAAGAATACGAATGTAATTCAATAACGGATTATGAACAAATTAATAAAGAACGGTTAAGAACCCTATTGGGGAATCGAAGAATTATATATCCGGTTGAGTATAAATCAGATATGTAGAACTTCGGAATTCCTTTTTCTTATTTCCCGAAGTAAGAAACGACATCCTTCAGATACTTTGTTATCGGGAGATGCTGGGGACATACGCCTTCGCACTGCCTGCACTCAATGCAGTCGCTTGCCTTTCCAGAATTCTTAATCAGGCAGTCATAATACTGCCCCTGCGGTGTCCAGCCCTTTTCGGGAACTTCCAGACGGTCCGAATTATACAGAGAAAAGATTCTCGGAATCTGGATCCCCATCGGGCAGCCGGGCATGCAGTATTCACAGCCGGTGCATGGCACGGTGATCGTGCCGTTGATGATATCGACCGCTTTCATCACGATAGATGTTTCTTTCTCATTCAGAGGATCAAAATCCGACATATACGAAGTATTATCCAGAACCTGTTCCAGCGTGCTCATCCCGCTCAGAACCTTCCACACCCCGTCATGGCTGGCAGCGAACCGGATCGCCCAGGACGGAACAGAGGCTTCTGGAGAATACTCTTTGAACATTTTTTCCGCCTCTGCAGGAATTTTCGCGAGTGTGCCTCCCCTTACAGGCTCCATAACGATAACCGGCTTCCCATGCTTCACAGCCACATCATAGCATTCATGCGAACGAATCGACTTGCTTTCCCAGTCAAGATAATTCAGCTGCAGCTGAACATACTCAAATTCCGGATGCAGAGTAAGGACTTCATCCAGAAGCTCAGGACTGTCATGGAAAGAAAAACCAATATGCTTTGCAAGACCCTGCGCCTTTTTCTCAAGGATCCAGTTGAAGCAATCCAGACGGTTATATACCTCGATACTGTGGGCATTGATATCATGGATCCAGTAATAATCAAAGTATTCCAGGCCGGTTTTTTCCCGCTGCATATTAAAGATCTTATCTCTGTCTTCCAACGTATGGATAAAACCGGAATGAAGCTTCGTAGTAACCGTAAACGCATCTCTGGGGTAGCGCTTTGTAAGGACTTCTTTTATTGCATCTTCGCTCTTAAAGCCGCAGTACATCCATGCCGTATCAAAATACGTAAAACCGCGCTCAATATAGGCATCCACCATTTTCTTCAGCAGTTCCAGATCTACTTTGGAAGGATCATTCGGGTCAAGCGACGGGAGACGCATAAAGCCGAATCCAAGTTTTTTGTTATCCATCAATCATTTTCCTTTCAGAACAGTAACGTCATTCTATCTGAACATATTTTTCAAAAATCATTTAATAAAAACACTGTATCACAACTATCCTTGTCAGTTCAAGAAAGAAATACAAAAAACGGATAGATTATTCTTCTTCATGGCCAGATTTGGCAGTCTTTTCTCCTCGATTATTATTTCGTTCCGGCATGGATAATTCATACTTCCTGTATCATCTCTCAGCGGAGAAAAAAAATCATAAAATTATAAAAGTTTTTGTTGACAAATGAAGATTACCTGCTATAATAACACATGCGCTTGCGAGAGTGCTGGAACTGGTAGACAGGCACGTTTGAGGGGCGTGTG
>JAUNQI010000055.1 GCA_030536255.1 Eubacteriales bacterium
GAAAGCTGGGATATTATGCCAATTACGAAATCTTTGGAAAATACATACTCCCGCATACTGAATGCCGAACTTATGACTGCCATGGGCTGCACCGAGCCGATTGCAATCGCTTTCTGTTCAGCTTATGCCCGGAATCTTCTAGGCAAAGATCCTGATCACTGCGTGGTACGCTGTTCCGGAAATATCATCAAGAATGTAAAGGCTGTCGTTGTTCCTCAGACCGGAGGATTAAAGGGAATCGAAGCTGCAGCTGCGGCAGGTATTGTTTCCGGAAGGCCCGAGCTCCGTCTTGAGGTTCTCTCCTGCCTGACGGACGAAGACCGCGCAGCACTGCAGCGCATTCTCGAAACGGATATCATTGACGTAACGGCTCTCGACAGCGGACATGCACTTCATATTATCGTTGAACTGACAGCCGGTGAGGATAACGTATCCGTGGAAGTAATCGATGCTCACACGAACATCGGTAAAGTTGTCAAAAACGGAACGATTCTGCAGGATCGCGTCTGTGTGGAAGAGGATACCTCCTCAGATGGCTACGATCAGCTCAACATTAAAGACATTCTGGAATATGCCAAAACTGCAGATCTGGATCCGGTCAGAGATGTTCTTGAGCGGCAGATCCTGTTCAATACCGCCATTTCTGAAGAAGGACTCCGTAACATATACGGTTCAGGAATCGGTCCCGCACTAATGAAGAACGCCGGAACAAGCCTCCGGGAACACTGCAAGGCTGCCGCGGCTGCAGGCTCGGACGCCAGAATGAACGGATGCTCATTCCCTGTTGTGATCAACAGCGGCAGCGGAAACCAGGGTATCACGGTAAGTCTGCCGGTAATTCTTTCTGCTTCAGAGAAAAAGTGCAGCCATGATGAGCTGCTGCACGCGCTCTCCTTTGCTAACCTGATTGCAATACGGCAGAAGGTCGGTATCGGCAAGCTCTCTGCTTTCTGCGGAGCAACCTGTGCGGCAATCGGCGCAATCTGCGGGATTGCCTTCCTGGACGGTGCCGACTATGACACGATTTCCCAGACGATCATCAACGGCCTTGCGACGATTGGCGGCATGGTCTGTGACGGAGCGAAATCCAGCTGTGCCGGAAAAATTGCTTCAGCGCTGGACTGCGCATTCACCGGATATGAGGTTGCCAAGCTCGGACGCGGTTACCGCATCGGTGAAGGTCTTGTCAAAGATAACGTCGAGCATACAATTGACAGTATTGCCCGAATGGCAGCTTCCGGCATGCACAGCACAGATCTCGAAGTTCTGGATATCATGCTGGAAAAGTAATGAGTGAACATTTATAAAGCTGTTACTAATAAAGAAATAAGAGAGAAAGAGGATTTTACAATGAAATGCGCAATATACGGAGCAGGATCGCTCGGCACAATACTCGGCGCCTACATGACGAAGAACGGAACAGAAGTTGAACTGGTCAATCATAACAAAGAACATATCGCCGCATTAAGAAAGAACGGCGCTCATATTATCGGTACTGTGGACTTCACGGTCCCTGTCAAAGCTATTTTCCCCGAAGAGATGTCGGGACCGTATGACGTAATCTTTCTTATGACCAAGCAGCTTGATAACCACAACGTTGTCTCTTTTCTTCAGCCGCTGCTTGCTGAAAAAGGCGTCATTGTTACGCTTCAGAACGGAATACCTGAACCAAGCGTTTATGAAGTTGTCGGGAAAGAGCACACGATCGGCGTCGTTGTCGAATGGGGTGCTACATTGACCGCTCCCGGTGAAAGCATGCTTACCAGCGAACCGGACAGTCTTTCTTTCCACATGGGAAAGACCGAAGGCATTACCGAAGAACAGTACGCTCTTGTAAAGGAACTTCTGGAAAAAATGTGCCCCGTAGATTTCGAAGAAAATCTCACCGGAACACGCTGGACAAAGCTTCTTATCAATTCGACTTTTTCCGGCATCGGCGCAGCAATAGGCGGTTTGTTCGGCGATGTTTCCGAAACCCGTGACGGGCAGAAAGTTGCCATACGATGCATGAAAGAGTGCGTTGACGTCGGTCACGCCGAAGGTGCTGAGTTCGCTATGATTCAAGGAAAGGATCTGACCAAGCTCTTCTACTATACCAATCCGATCAAGCGCCGTATCGGAGAAGCGCTCATTCCGGTTGCAATGAAAAAGCACAGACTTCTTGAGCCTTCTATGCTGCAGGATCTGAAGAAAGGCAAACCATGCGAAGTCGATGCCATCAACGGCGTTGTATGCGATGCCGGAAAGAAGCACGGTATTCCTACACCCGTAAACGATCGCGTAAGAGAAATCATCCACAATATTCAGGACGGGAAACTGACCCTCTCCAAAGGCAACATTCGTCTTTTTGATGATTTGGTTTAATATACTGGACTTGTATCAAAACTGTCTATTGAAGTCTGACAAGCGAGAACGAGCATAAAATAAAAGATATCTTCTATTAATAGACAGCCACCGGCACGAAGCCGATGGCTGTCTATTTTTCGGTTCTGAACAGGATTAGATAATTTCATCGGAAACGCAGAATCACTTCACGACTGTACCGAAAAAGAAGCATTCATATACCTGCTTCTCCTGATAGCAGATGCTCTCATAACCCTGAAACCATTCCGGCGTTCCATCTGTCCGGCAGCAGTAACTCCAAGGGTCTTCTTCATAATGCTCCGGCCCGCGATAGGGTTTTTCCTCCGGGACTCGTTTCAGCGCTTCTTTGAGGAAGTCTCCGCTGAAAGGTTCCCCGGTCACCCTTCCCGAATAATTCATCGTCCATACAGGCATACCGTTATGCCATACTGCCTCTTCACCGGAAAAGCTCTCTCCGCCGAGATAGCTGTCAATATACAGGTATTCCCCTTCCCTGTACTGCAGATCATGGGAACACGGGCGCGACGAAGGGCTCTCTGCCCCCTTCCCCGCATAGGTTTTCTTTTTTGCTTCGATTAAAAACGAAATCAATTCCTGACTGAGCATGTCTTTTTTCCTCTCATATTCGTGTCTAAACGATCTTTCCTTTATTTGATGGTCTCGACAAACTGGAGTTTGTACTACTACTTTTTCTTTACCTTTGGTGCAGGTAATTCTTCATACATCGCATCCAGCAATTTCCCCAAAAATTCCTTATTATCGACATCATCTACCAATAGCATTTCCTTTGCACCTTCATATGGTAATTCATACTCTGCATTTGGCATTAGCGTGGTTGCAGACTTTACAGGTTTAACAAGAAATCTATCATCATATATTCCGCCAATAATTTTGCCATGATAATAGATAATATATTCACCCATCATTGCTTTATATGTAATGTCGCTTAGTTCTGATAATTGCTCTAAAATAAAATATAAGTATTCTTTACTCGATGCCATTGCAGTATAACCTCCACGGCAAATTAGAATTTATCTATTTGTGGTTGGTGTTTTTTATTTTCTGCTCCTCAAATTTGAATTTCCGCTTTCCGGCTTATTCCACGGAAGCCTGTTCACGGCGCGTGAACGTCTCAGTGATTCGGCGTCCAGAACCGGAGCTCAATGCCTGTAATTGCCGTGTCCTCGTATTTCTCTCCCTCGTATACCGAGACGATTGCGAAACGCCAGACGCTGTCCTCGCCGGAATCAGCGTGCAAACCGTAGGGCCTCAGGTCGAAGTATTGCGGCTCTATGACGTCCTGCAGAAAGAGGCTGTCCACATATTCGCCGTTGAAGCTGAGCTTCAGCTCCTTTACGCGGCTGTTGGCCTCCCAGGTCTCTGGCGTACGGGCATAGCCGTTCACAATGCAGAGCTCATTAAAATCCACGCCGTAGTCTGCGTCGGCGACTTCATAGCTGCAGGTGATTTCAACGTATTCATCAATACCGTAACCTGCCGCCCCCTCGACCCAGGCGTTGTTTCTGTCGCTGCTGATGATGTTCTCCACCCCGTATGAATACTGCCCTTGCGGCGCCAGCGTCGAGGAGGCCCGGGCGGAGACCTCGTAATCGCCCACAGCGCACCAGACACTGCAGCCGCCCCAGTAATCGTCGGTATAGCCGTAGTGCTGCCCGTTCTCGCTGAAAACGAAGTACGGATCCTCGCTCACCACATCGAAGAAGCCGTAATGCTGCGGTTCCGTTGGCTCCGTTGCGCTCTCAAAATCGAATTCATAGGTATAGTATCCGTCGCCGCCTTCCCAGGCAAAGGAGAGGTGCCCGTTGGCGTATTCGAGGCCCCCAAGGGAACCGAATTCGCTGACGATACCGTCCTTGCTCCAGTGGGTCCACCAGCTTTCCAGGCAGGCTCTGCCGTCTTCGTACAGCCAGAGCTCCATACCGGGAAGTTGCTGGGTTTTGCCGTTCGCATAACGGGCGGTCACGCCGGTTCCTCTATAGCGTCCGGCAGGCGGCACCTTGGCGGTAGCACTAACCGGTTCCGATGCCGCGTTGGTCTCCAAAATCAGAGAAAAATGTCCGTCTGTAACGGAGAGCATTTCATTCATCGGCTTGTCGACGATATAGCAGGTACGTTTCTCCTCCATCGTCCTCAATCCGTCAATCGGGGATTCAACCTGAACCGTTACAGTAAAGGAGTATTTTCCAATCTGCTCCGCTTTCCCTGACAGGGCGATGTTTCTGTCATCGCACTTCAGATCCATGCCATCCGGAAGTTTGCCATCCAGATGATAGCTCTTCAGCGTATCACCCAGCACGCCAACCCATATATTCCCATAGAACTCCGGACAATGCCCCACCGTCAAGTAATAGATCTGCTCACCGTCATCATTGGAATCAATGGCTTCATACTCCGATATTTCCGCGTATACTGCCGGGCACAGGGAAATCATCATCAGGAATGCCAGCAATAATGCAATCGTTCTTTTCATATTCTACCTCTGTGAATCCTTGTGTGTTCAGGCTATGCCTGAGTGATAAGCTGAAATTTGTTGCTATATCCACCATTCTGGTGTGAGTTCGCCTAATGTTACAATTTTCTCAGTGTCATAATCTAACATTATTTCTATATCATGATACTTTCCAGGGGTAAGCTGTGTCATTAACTCCCTGCAGGCGCCACATGGAGCACCTGTCTTGCCGTTTGGCATTATTGCTAATACACGTTTAATCTTATGCTCTCCATTTGTAAGCATGTTAAATATAGCATTTCTTTCTGCACAAATCCCAAGAGTTGAACAAGTGTCAACACAAACTCCTACATATATTTTTCCACTTTCGGATTCGATTGCTGCAGCAACTCCACCTGCCCAGACTTCATCTGATATTTTTCTATCATTTTGTACAGCTTTTGCCGCATTATATAACTCTATCCATTTATTATCCACTTTCATTACCTCCGCATTAAATTCCTGTTTGTTGTTATAATTATAGCATTGAAACATAACCAGAACAATCATAAAGAAAGGAATACTATGGGCGGGACGATGGATGCTGGAAAAAACACGGCAGATATTATTCAAATTTTGTGCACATTTCTCCTTATTTTAGTATACATAATATAGTATTTATAATTTCAGAGAAT
>JAUNQI010000002.1 GCA_030536255.1 Eubacteriales bacterium
GGTCAATGCCAACACTTAAGCCTCTGTCAAAGACAGAGGCTTTTCTCTTTTCGTTTTATTTATTCTTTTTTGAATTGCTGTTGGAGAATGTAATTTTTTATTTGTATTTAGAGGATATAAAAACAGGTCTCGAGTTTCAGAGCTGAAACCTGAGATCTGTTTTTTGTTGAATGCTTGAGAGTATATTCCAGGAAGCTTATTTCTTCCTTTTCTTCTTTGCGTAAGAAAACATAAAGATCACGATTGCAATCAGGCCGAGAATTACAGCGATTCCTAGAATAGAATTTATAACGCTGCCGACAAGAGCAAAGGTTCCCCTGATGATCTTCGTTACTACGACAGCGACGAGGATCAGAAATGCAATACCGATGCAGGCGGATAATAATTTTCTTGCTTTTTTCATCATTAACTCCATTCAGCTGATCGTATTTCCGAGTTTCCCTAGGACCTCGGTAAAATAGTCTGGAAGAGAGACGTCCAGCTCCATTTTTTCTTTTGTGTCCGGATGAATAAACTGCAGATGAGAAGCATGAAGGCATTGTCCTTCTAGGCCTTTTTCTGGAGACTTCGCACCATAGACTCCGTCTCCGAGCAACGGGTGACCAATACTTGCCATATGAACGCGGATCTGATGTGTGCGGCCGGTTTCAAGCTTACACTGAATATGAGTAAAGTCTTTATAAGTATCAATGACCTTCCAGCGTGTAACGGCATTACGGGAATTCTTCTCCGTTACTGCCATGCGCTTGCGGTCATTCGGGTCTCTTCCAACCGGTTTATCAATGATGCCTTCTGAATCTCTAAATCTGCCATGCACAACTGCATCATAGATTCTGGATAACGACCTGTCTGCCAGCTGTGCGGAAAGAAATTGATGTGCATAGTCATTTTTCGCAACGATCAGGAGACCGGAGGTATCTTTGTCTATTCTGTGTACGATTCCGGGTCTCTTTTCCCCTCCGATTCCGGATAGTGAATCTCCGCAATGATACATCAGCGCGTTGACCAACGTTCCGTCCGGATGGCCAGGAGCAGGATGTACGACAAGTCCACGCTGCTTATTGATAACGATTACGGAGTTATCTTCATAAATAATATCCAGAGGAATATTCTGCGGTATGAGAGGAACTTCAGATACTTCCGGAAGAATCACACGAAAAATATCCCCGGAAGAACATTTATAGTTCTTGCGAACAGGAACAAATGTACTGTTAGACAATGTATCGGCAGAAATATCGTCTTCGAGCACAGCAGAAGATAATACCTTTCCTGCTGAACTATGAACAAGCATTACACAGTCTGTTTCTATCAGCTTTTGTGCTGCACTTCTGGATAAATCGTCTATATTACGAGCAAGGAGAGCATCGATTCTCTCTCCGCTCTCCATTGCTTTGATAAAGATTAATTCTTCATCCATTATTATTTAAATTCATTCAGGATATCGTCCAGACTAAAGTCTGAAGAAGAGAAATTCTTGCTTACTTCCTTAACAGCGGAATTCACATCGGATACGGAAGGCTTCTTTTCAGTTTCCGTAAAGGTATTAAATTCAGCTTTTTCAGAAGCACGAGCGTTTGCCTGTTCCCATTCTGCAAAGGGATTGCTCGGATCATATACAGGGACTTTTGTTTCTGCCTGTGGGGCGACCCGTTTCTGAGCGGTACCGGAGGATGACGGAGCTTTACGCTGTGCTGTTGACGCTGCGGCCGGAGCCGTTTTACGCTGTCTCTGGGCCGGAGCTTCAGAAGAAAGCATCTTTTCTATATCGAGTTCTTCAGAAGTTTTCCGAGTGGCTTCCACTCTCTGTGTCCTCTTAACCTGAGGTGCTGCAGCTTCCTCCTGAGAAGAGGGTCTGCGCTGACGCGACTGAGAAGGCGCAGTTTCCTGAGCTGCTGCCGGACGCGGACGTTTTTGCTGGGGAGCTTCCTCAGTAGCAGCTGCTGGTTTACGTTTGTACGCATTTGCAGCGGCTGCTGCGGACTTATTTGTACGGCGAACAGGCATATCTTCTTCATCATACTCGTCGTCATCATAATCGTCTTGTGCTCTCTTAGAGGAGGCTTTTTTCGCCGGCGCACGCTTAGCAGGACGGTCGTCATCGTCATAATCATCGTTCCGGCGAGAAGACTTCTTTATCGGCTCGCGTCTTGGACGGTCATATTCCTCATAATCAATCTCGTCAAATTCATCTTCGTCGACTTCACGCTGCTTCTCTCCGCCGAAAAGAATATACAGAATAAAGGCTATACAAAATACCGTAATAAATATATCTGCTACGTTGAATACGGCAAAGTCGAAAATTTCCACTTTGAACATATCAATGACAAAGCCGTAGCGGATACGGTCGATCATATTTGACAGACCACCGGCAGTTACAAGAACGAGGCACCATCTTCCAAACTTTCCGGATATAAAATGCGTTGCAAGTGCTATGACAACCAGCAAGGCGAAAACACCGGTAAGAACAATGAACCATACCCTTGCACCGCTGCCGCTCAGAAAACTAAAAGCAGCGCCATCATTCTGAACTCTGACAAGGCTGATGATCCCGGGAATCAGAGGTCTGGAAGGATTTGTCCAGTTGATATTTCTATCGACCCAGAATTTTACCAGTTGGTCAAATATTATGACCAGCATTCCGATAATTGAATATAGCATAAATTGATTCCGTCCTTTCAGGAGGGATTTTTTCAGAGGAAAATCACGCGAAAAGAATAAATATTAATTAATAGAAGAAACTACACGGGCACAACGGGGGCAAAGACCTGTTTCAGGATCTGCATTCTTGGAATGTGCCCAGCAACGAGGACATTTAACACCGGATGCTTCAGAAACAACGATCTTTAATCCGGGATTCTTTACACCACTGCCGGAAATGCCGTCTGAAGATCCGTTATCCCCGACAAGGCATTCGGAAACGATGAAAAGTTCGGAAAGATTCATCGTCTTAATAGCATTTATGCTGTCTTCAGCTTCAGCTCCCTCCGCAGCAAGAGAAACAGAGGCTTCCAGAGGCTTACCGATCCGCTTTTCGGCACGAGCAGCTTCAAGAACGGCGTTTACATCGTCACGGACAGCGATGAGCTTATCCCACTTTGCCATTTCAGCTTCGCCAAGAGAATAAGCGGTGAACGGTTTATCCATGCAGTTCAGGACAACATTGCGGGCATCATCGGATTTGCTGTGCGGCATAGCGAGCCAGATCTCGTCGCAGGTGAAGGCGAGGATCGGGGCAAACATCTTTGTCATGCTGCTGAGAATGAGATAAAGAGCAGTCTGGGCGCTGCGGCGCTCGAGAGAATCCTTTCCTTCGCAGTAGAGCCTGTCTTTAATGATATCAAGATAGAAGCTGGAAAGCTCAACAACACAGAAATCATTGATCGCATGGGAAATAAGATGGAATTCATAATTTGCATAGTATCCGGCTACATCTTCAATCAGCTGATTGAGCTTCGTGATTGCCCAACGGTCAAGCTCAAGCATATCTTCCGGAGCAACCAGATTATCTGCATCGAATTCAGCCAGATTGCCCAGACAGTAACGTGCAGTATTGCGGAACTTCAGATACTGCTGGCTGAGCTGCTTGAAGATCTCTTTACTGCAGCGGACATCTACATGATAATCACAGGAACCTGCCCACAGACGGACAAGATCAGCACCAAACTCTTCATAGAGCTCTGCGGGATCGACGCCGTTGCCGAGAGATTTATGCATAGCCTTGCCTTCTCCGTCGACAGTCCAGCCATGAGTGATACACTCTTTATAAGGAGCGCCCATTTCAAGAGCACCGACAGCAACAAGAAGAGAACTCTGGAACCAGCCGCGGTACTGGTCTCCACCTTCGAAGTATATATCTGCAGGCCAGAAGCCCTGATCGCGCTTCATTGCGGCATAATGAGTAGAGCCGGAATCAAACCAGCCGTCAAGAGTATCCGTTTCCTTGGTGAAGTGTTTGCCTCCGCAGTGCGGGCACACAAATTCATTCGGAAGAATTTCTTCCGCTTCTTTTTCAAACCAGGCATTGCTGCCTTCTTTTTCGAAGAGAGAAGCGACAGCTTCAATGGACTCGTCTGTTACGACAGGCTTATGGCAGTCCTCACAGTAGAATACAGGAATAGGAAGACCCCAGCGGCGCTGACGGGAAATACACCAGTCGGCACGCTCACGAATCATGGAAGCCATTCTGTCCTTGCCCCATTCGGGAAGCCAGCGGACATTTTCACAAGCGGATACTGCATCCTCTTTGAAGGAATCCACAGAGCAGAACCACTGTTCCGTTGCGCGGAAGATGATCGGGCTCTTGCAGCGCCAGCAGTGAGGATAGCTGTGGACGATTTCTTCAGAAGCGAACAGAACACCGCTTTCTTTCATATCATTGAGAATGATGGGGTTGGATTCATCGGTTTTCAGTCCGGCATATTTTCCGGCATAATCGGTATGACGACCCTGATCGTCAACAGGAACGACCATTTCCATACCGTAACGCATACAAGTCTGATAGTCATCTGCACCGAAGCCGGGAGCAGTATGGACACAGCCGGTACCGGAATCCATCGTGACGTAATCTGCGAGAAGCAGACGGGAGGTCTTATCGATGAAGGGATGCTTTGCAAGCATATTCTCAAAGAAGGAGCCCGGATGAGTCTCAATGATTTCATAGGAATCAAATCCGCCGATATGCATGACCTTATCGGTAAGGGCTTCTGCCATGATGTAGATCTCACCGTTGGGAGCCTTGACAAGAACATACTGTTCTACAGGATTGAGAGCAATGGCAAGGTTGCCGGGGAGAGTCCAGATCGTTGTGGTCCAGATTACGAAGTAAAGCTTGCTGTGATCAATATGGCCGAGCTTGCCGAGATCGTCGTGCATCGGGAACTTTACATATACGGTTGTACACGGATCATCCTGATATTCGATTTCTGCTTCAGCAAGAGCGGTTTCGTCCTTAGCACACCAGTAAACAGGCTTCAGACCTTTATAAATATGTCCGTTTTTATACATCTTACCGAAAATACGGATCTCATCGGCCTCAAAGCCCTTATCCATTGTTTTGTAAGGATGCTCCCAGTCGCCAATGACACCGAGACGTTTAAATCCCTGACGCTGGATATCAATATATTTTTCGGCATATGCTTGGCAGGCACTACGGAAATCTGCAACGCTCATTGCCTTATGATTGAGCTTCTGCTCTTTAATAATGGCAGATTCAATCGGCATTCCATGGTTATCCCAGCCGGGGATATACGGAGTCCAGTATCCGCGCATAGCGTAGGAACGGACGATGAAGTCTTTAATTGCCTTGTTCAGAGCATGACCCATGTGAATGGAGCCATTGGAGAACGGAGGACCGTCATGCAGAGAAAAGCGAGGATTCCCCTCATTCTTTTTCAGCATTTCGTTGTAAACATCAAGTTCTTCCCATTTTTTCAGCATTTCAGGCTCACGTTTTGGAAGACCTGCACGCATGGGGAAGTCAGTTTTTGGGAGATTTAAGGTTGAATTGTAATCTTGTGCCATATAATCAGGGCTCCTTTAAAATCAATGAGGGCACGCTGAGATGCGCGCCCATCGTACTATGCAGTGAAATATCAGATGCTGAAGGGCTGTGTGCTGTCAAAATCCTTTTCGGAGTCAGCATTGTCCGCGTCCACATCAAGGTCAAGATCCATTTTTACAGACGGTTCCGGCTTGATTTTTGATACGGAGGCATCGATCTTACGGACAGCGGCATCTACATCAGCTACAGCGCGAGCGGCTCTTTCAGCGGAACGGGCACGCCTTGCAGCTTCAGAAGATTTTTCCTTCACCTGTTCCTGAGCCGGAGCTGCAGGAGCGGCAGCGGGAGTTTCGAGAGTAGCATTGCTTATATTTTCAATGTTCTTGAGCTGAGCATTGCACATTGCGCGGATACCGTCAAGGAATTTTGCGGATGCGGCCTGAGCTGCTGCAAGACGCTTTTCTTCATAATCCGTCTTTTCGGTGATTCCACCGAGCTTTTCCTCAACCTGACGGTTTGCTTCGGCGATCATGTTGTCAGCCTTTTCACGTGCTTCAGATTCTATCTGCTGAGCAAGCTTCTGAGCGGAAAGAATAGACTGATTCAGAGCGGACTCATTGCTGCGGTACTCTTCTATTTTGTCAACAAGCACCTTCATTTTGCTTTTCAGTACGGAAGTTTCCTTCTGAGTGCTTGTGAGCTCATCAGCGAGTTCCTCAAGAAAATCATCGACCTCGGCCATGTCATATCCGCCGAATTTGGACTTCTCAAAAGTTTTTTCACGAATATCCTGAGCAGTAATCATGTTTTTGTTCCTTTCAGATTGAAAAATGTCAATTTTTAATAATCAAATTCATCAGAGCTGCCTTTGGAAGGCTGAGCGTCGAGCAAATCTACATTTTCAGGGGAAATAAAATAGGTTTTTGCCGAAACAGGAGTGATCTTTCCGTTGACAGCAAACGCAATACCAGACATAAAATCAAGAAGCCTGCGGGCTGTATCGGAAGGAAGCTCTTCGAGAGACATAATAAGGCTTTTCCCTTGCTCGAGATAGTTGACCAGCTCTCCGGCTTCGTCAAAATCAGTGGGATTAAATCTTATAACGGACTGATCATTTCCGGATGATACAGGCTTTTTCGGAGCTCTTGCGGGTTTCTGACGGGACTCTCCGAAATTTCCAAAGATACTGCCTGACGCGGCAACTTTCGGACGTTTTGCGGCAGGCTCGGGAGCGGAAGAAGGCTCTTCGGCAAAGGTGGATTCAAACTGAAGCTGAGCTGCGTCTGCCGGAGAAGAGCTCTGCGGCTGAAAAGCTCCGTCTGCTCCTTCAAAAAAGTCATTTTCATCTTCGTACGGTTGGGTGAGTTTTCTGAGTTCATCCATTAAACCCATAATATTGCCTCCGGGAAAAATTGCACTTTCAAGCGCTTAATATCTTTTCTGTTATTTACTGTAATTACGCGGACCGAAGATCGCTGTACCAACGCGGACCATATTACTGCCGCATTTAATGGCTTCCGTATAATCACGGCTCATACCCATGGACAAAAAGTCCATACTGCTATTATCGTATTTTTTCGCTCCGATGTCAATAAAAAGCTGTTGCATTCGGGCAAAAAATGGGTGATTTTCTTCCGGCTTTTCACATATCGGAGGAATCGCCATTAATCCCCGGACCTTGATCCCTTTCAGGGCCTGCGCAGAATCGAGAATATCAGAAATCTCTGATGGAGAAAACCCGGATTTTGTTTCTTCTGCGCCGATATTGATTTCCAGAAGAACGTCCTGAATCATATTTTTTGACTCGGCAATTCGGGAAACAGTCTCGAGAAGAGACAAGCTGTCGATACCGTGGATCAGAGATGCCAGACCGACAACATTTTTGACTTTGTTTTTCTGGAGATGACCAATAAAATGAAGATCACAGCCGGCATATGCACCGAGAGCGTTTTTCTCCAGCATTTCCTGAACCCGATTTTCTCCGAAGACGGATATACCTGCGGCTGCAGAAAGCCGAACAGTTTCCGCCGGGTTCATTTTGCTTGCGGCAACTAAGGTAATTTCGGAAGGATCTCTTCCGCAGAGATCGGCCGCAGCGGAAATTTCATCCAATACATGTTTTACATTTTCAGTGATATTGATATACGGATCATTCATTTCAGAAACTCCTTTGCTGCAGAAAGGGCAATTTCGCGGATATCTGATGTTTCTGCTGAATCATGATAAAGCCTGAAAGCTTCAGCATGCCTGTTGAACCACGTAAGCTGACGCTTAGCATATCGTCTGCTTGCCTGCTTTATCAGATCTGTGGCTTCAGGCAGAGAAAAGCTACCGTCAAGATGCTGAGCAGTTTCTTTATATCCGATGGCCTGCATGGCGGTACATTCAGCAGACAGACCGGATTCCAGCAGCGCTTTTACTTCGCTGACAAGACCGGATGACATCATTTCATCAACACGGAGATCGATTCTGTTATACAGCAGACTCCGATCTGTAAATCCGGGAATCATATAAAGCGATGAATATCTGGGAGGAATGCTTTTTGTGCGCTCATCATGCGCGGTTATTGTTTCTCCGCTCAGAATGTATACTTCAAAAGCCCGGACAATGCGTTTTTTATCGGAAGCATGCAGAATAGAAGCACGCTCGGGATCGAATTCTTTCAGATCGGAAAGCATTTTCTCTCCGCCGGAATTATCATACCGGCTGTTCAGCTCTTCCCGGAGACTTTCGCTTCCGTCATATTCTCCGAAATCCCGTCCGGAAAGCAGAGAGTCAATATACAACCCTGTTCCGCCGGTTATGACGGGAACCTTACCACGGGATAGAATATCTTCACAGCAGGCGGAAGCTTCTTCCACGTAACGGGCTACGGAATAATTTTCTCCCGGATCGACAATATCGATCATGTGATGAGGGACGATTGCCTGCTCTTCTGGTGTTGCTTTTGCTGTGCCGATATCCATCCTACGGTAGATCTGCATGGAGTCTGCAGACACGATTTCACCGCCGAGCCGGAGAGCAAGATCAAGGGACAGAGCGGTTTTTCCCGAAGCGGTAGGACCTGCTATTACAATTACTTTGTTCATACGATTCTCTTAAAGAGTTTATCAAGGTCTGCACGGGTAACAATGATTGAAACCGGGCGACCGTGAGGGCAGTATTTTATTTCTCCGGACAGAACAGAAGAAACGATTTTTTCCAGTTCCGGGAGCGAAGTATCCCAGCCGGCTTTGATAGCCGCTTTGCAGGCAACCGTATGAAGAATGCTGTCGCGCATATCGGAAGGATCTAAAGAAATTCCGGAATGCAGCTGGTCGCATATTTCCTGAACAGCAGAAGATATATCTCCCGGATCCATATCCGCGGGGACTCCGCGAACAATGTAATCTGAATTCCCGTAAGGCTCGATTTCAAATCCGAGATCCGCAAGCAGTTCCCCGTTTTTTTCAATGAGCTCGGAATCTTCATAGGAAAGATGGACTGTTTCGGGAACGATAAGAAGCTGAGAAGAGATCTCTTCCCGGTTGTTTTTCAGCCGATTAAAGATGATGCGTTCGTGAGCTGCATGTTTGTCAATCAGGAGAATTTCTCCGTTTTGCTCAACAATTATGTATGTCCTGAAAGCCTCACCCAAAATCTTGTGGTTGGGTATCTGCAATCTTTCAACATTTTGAACAGAGTTTTCAACATTTTTTTCTACAGCAGCGGATGAGACGGCGCTGAGACTTGACTTTTCAGCGGTTTGTGGATTTTGACGAATTAAGGTCTCCTCAGGAGAAGGTAGGAACTCGTCCTGTGAAAACGGCTGAGGAGTTTCCTGAGAATACGGAAGAGAATATGCCGACATATGCGTATCTGAATTGTCCTTGCCGGAACTCTCGAAAGTTTCCGGGACTTCGGTCTTTGCGGGTTCTGTTTTTCTTTCGATAGCTTGGATCGTTTCAACAGGAACGGGTCTTTTTTTGGCGGGATCGGAACGCTGTGAGCTCCGAAAAGAAGCATTTTCGGAAAAAGAGGAGACAAACCCGGAATTTGAAGAGGAAAGGCGATCCTCGGATTCCAGCGCAAATTTGACGGCATGATATACAAAATCAAAAACCGTTTTTTCCGAGCCGAATCGTACCTCGGTTTTTGCAGGATGTACGTTTACGTCAACTGCGCCAAAAGGAATTTCCAGATAGATGGCGCAGGAAGGGTATCTGCCGGTGAGGAGTGTATTTTTATATGCCTGCTCAAGAGCGGTCTGAAGGAGCTGGGATTTGATGAATCTTCCGTTTACGAAAAAAAACTGATGAGCTCTGTTTCCCCGGCACTCGGAGGGGGAGGAAAGATACCCGCTCAGCCGCATGTTTTCAGAGGAGCTGGAACACTGGAGCATGGAGGCCGCTTCTTCCCGACCCAGAAGGGAGTAAAGACAGGAGTCGATCCTTCCGTCTCCCGGTGAGAAAAACTCATCTTCCCCGTCCCGGATCATCCGGACGGATACGTCAGGGCGGGCCAAAGCGCATCTGAGTGCGGCAGTAATGCAGGCGGAAGCTTCGCTTCTGTCTGATTTCATAAATTTCTGACGTGCCGGAGTATTATAAAACAGATCACGGATGATCATTGTGGTTCCGTCCGGGCAGCCGAACGCCGTCATATCCTGAATATCTCCCGCATCCAGAAGCACTCGGATCCCTTCGGAGGAACCGGCCTGCCGTGTCAGAAGCTCAATACGGGAAACAGACGAGATGGCTGCAAGTGCTTCACCGCGAAAGCCCATTGTTCCGATGCTTTCGAGCCCGGCTTCGCTTTGGAGCTTGGACGTGGCATGACGAAGAAAAGCGATACCGGCATCTTCGGGAGACATACCGCATCCGTCATCTGTTACACGGATATAGGTCATTCCTCCGTTTCGTATTTCACAGATAATATTCTGAGCTCCGGCATCGAAGGAATTTTCTATCAGTTCTTTTATGACAGAAGCGGGACGCTCGACAACTTCTCCTGCAGCGATCAGATCGGCTACATGAGGGGAAAGAATATTAATTACGGACATTTTATCCCTCCGGATGACAGAGAATTAAATACAGCTATCTACTTTAATTATACTTTATTTCAGTTGAAAACGCCATACGGTTTATGCTAAACTTATAAAATAAAAATAAGGGAGCAGTATCATGTACCAGAGAAATACAATCGATATTTCCCGGATCGAAGAGCAGGAGAAGATCTGCCGGGAAATCTATGAAATAATAAATGCAGCGGAAACAAGACCGCTTGCTATGGTGGATACTTACGGCTGTCAGCAGAATGAAGCTGACAGTGAAAAGATCCGCGGTTATCTCGCTGAAATGGGTTTCGGTTTTACGCAGGACGAATTTGAAGCAGATATTGTGGTTGTAAATACCTGCGCAGTCAGGGAGCATGCGGAAATGCGCGTCCTCGGAAATGTGGGAGCGCTGAATCATACGAAAAAAGCGAAGCCAGGGCAGATTATTGCTGTTTGCGGATGCATGGTTCAGCAGGAGCATATGGCCCAAAAGCTGAAGATGTCCTATCCGATCGTCGATCTTGTTTTCGGTCCTCATGAGCTTTGGAGATTTCCGGAGCTTCTGCATGAAGTGCTGACAAAGCATAAACGGATATTTGCTACGGCGAAAAGTGACGGCTCTGTTGCCGAGGGTATCCCTCTGAAAAGAGACGGAACCGTAAAAGCCTGGCTGTCCATTATGTACGGCTGCAATAATTTCTGTTCGTACTGCATTGTGCCATATGTCCGCGGACGCGAGCGTTCAAGACTTCCGGAAGATATTCTGAAAGAGGCAAGAGGTCTTGTGGAAGCCGGATATAAGGATATTACGCTGTTAGGGCAGAACGTGAATTCCTACGGAAAAGATCTTGATATCGGAACGGATTTTGCCGATCTGATCCGGATGATTAACGACATTCCGGGAGATTTTCTGATCCGTTTTATGACGAGCCATCCGAAGGATGCAACGGAAAAGCTGTTCAAAACCATGGCGGAATGTGAGAAATGCGCGCATCAGCTTCACCTTCCGGTTCAGTCCGGGAATGACAGGATTCTGAAGGTAATGAACAGGCACTATAACAGAGCGAAATATATCGAGCAGATAGAAACTGCAAAAAAATATATGCCGGATCTCGTAATTACAACGGATATCATCGTCGGCTTTCCAGGAGAAACCGATGAAGAATTTGAGGACACCATTTCTTTGGTTGAGAAGATCCGTTATGACGCGATGTTTACGTTTATCTATTCCAAAAGAGTCGGAACACCTGCCGCTGTTATGCCAGATCCGTACACAAGAGAGGATAAACAGAAGCATTTTGACCGCCTGACGGAGGTGGCCAACAGAATTTCCGGAGAAAAACACAAAGAATATATCGGTTCAGAACAGAAGGTGCTAATCGACGGGGAAACAGGCCGGGATGAATATAATCTTTCCGCGAGAACAAACGGCGGGCGGCTTGTCCATCTGAAGGGCGATCCGAGCCTTATCGGGCAGTTCAAAACAGTAAAAATAACAGACGGAAATACATGGGCGCTTTACGGCGAGATGGAATGAAATATACAGGAGAATATATGAACAGCAGCTATGATGTAATTATTATCGGAGCCGGTCCCGGGGGAATTTTTTCCGCTTACGAGCTTTCCCGGCTCAGACCGGACATGAAGATCGCGGTTTTTGAAGCCGGAAAACCTCTTGAGGACAGAAAATGCCCGATTGACGGGGAGAAAATCACAAAATGCGTCGGATGCAGTACCTGCTCAATTATGAAGGGATTTGGCGGAGCCGGTGCATTTTCCGACGGGAAATATAATATTACAAATGAATTCGGCGGGACGCTTCATGAATTTATCGGCAAGGATAAAGCGCTTGAGCTCATGAAGTATGTGGATGGGATCAATGCAGGTTTCGGCGGAGATAAAACAAAGCTTTACTCGACAGCGGATTCAGGTCTCAAGACCCAGTGCCTCCGCAACGGACTTCATCTTCTTGACGCTTCCGTCCGACATCTGGGTACGGATATTAATTATGAAGTACTTGCAAATCTTTACGCATATCTGAAGGAGAGAGTCGAGTTTTACTTTCTCACTCCTGTTACCGACGTCAGAATTACGGACGGCGGGTACGAGGTCGAAACAAAGCTGGGAATCAGCACCTGTTCCAGATGCATCATTTCCGTCGGCCGAAGCGGAAGCAAATGGATGGAAAATCTCTGCGGGAAGCTGGATATACCCACGCTTTCTAACCGTGTGGACATCGGCGTAAGAGTTGAGCTTCCGGCTGAGATCTTCCGGCATATCACGGATGAGGTATACGAGAGCAAAATCGTCTATAAGACGGAGAAATACCAGGATCTGGTACGAACCTTCTGTATGAATCCCCGGGGAGCCGTAGTAACGGAAAATACAAACGGAATCGTTACCGTGAACGGCCACAGCTACGAGGAAGAATCCCTCAAAACGAATAATACGAATTTTGCTTTACTGGTATCCAAGCATTTTACGGAGCCATTCAAGGATTCCAACGGTTACGGAGAAAGTATTGCCAGACTTTCGAATATGCTCGGAGGCGGTGTGATCGTTCAGCGTTTCGGAGATCTCATCCGCGGTCAGCGGAGCACAGCGAAGAGAATAGAGAAAGCGTTTATCGTTCCCACGCTGAAAGCAACTCCGGGAGATCTCAGTCTGGTAATGCCGAAGAGAATTCTGGACGGCATCGTGGAGATGATCTACGCTTTGGACAAAATCGCACCGGGAACCGCCAATGATGATACACTCCTGTATGGTGTTGAAGTAAAGTTTTACAATATGGAAGTGGAACTCAACAAAAATCTTGAAACACTTCATAAGGGACTTTTTGTTATCGGAGACGGAAGCGGGGTAACACATTCGCTGTCCCACGCTTCGGCGAGCGGAGTCTATGTGGCAAGGTATATTGCACAGCAGTAAACAGTGATGACCAGAACGGAAATAATATCTGAGAATAAGATTAGAAAATCGGAGACAGACGATGGCTGAATTAACACCGATGAAAAGACAATACCTGGAAATTAAAGAGCAGTATAAAGACTGCCTGCTCTTTTTCCGGCTCGGTGATTTTTATGAAATGTTCTATGAGGATGCGTATATTGCATCAAGGGATCTGGATCTTGCCCTTACCACCAGAGACAGGACTGTTGAAAATCCGGATGAAAGAACGCCAATGTGCGGAATCCCTTATCATGCAGCGGAGACATATATAGCAAGACTGATCGCAAAGGGACACAAAGTCGCAATCTGTGAGCAGATGGAGGATCCTGCACTGGCCAAGGGCTTAGTGAAAAGAGCTGTTATCCGGGTCATTACGCCCGGAACAGTCACGGAAAGCTCTATGCTGGAAGAAAATAAGAGCAACTATATCTGTTCTGTCTTTCTTTCGGGAAACAAGGGAGGAGTGTCTGTCTGTGATGTTTCTACCGGAGAAATGTGCTGTGCCGGTTTTGCAGACGATGCTGTCAGCCATATCTTAAATGAACTGGCCAGATTTATGCCGAAGGAAGTTCTGTTTTCGGATGAAGCGGCGGAAGAAAAGCAGATCCGGAGCTTTATTTCCGAGAAGCTCAACGCAATGCCTGAAAGAGGAGAGGAAAAATTCTCTTTAACAGAGGCAACGGAAAGAACCTGCCGTCAGTTCGGCTTTAAGAGCACGGATGAGCTCGGACAGACCAACCCGGAGGATGTTGCGAGAGCTGTCGGCGCATTGCTGAAATATCTGGATGAAACTCAGAAATTTGACCTTGGCCACGTGAGCCATCTCGAAGTTTTCAGCGGCGCAAAATATATGGAGATGGACTGGACAACGAGAAAAAATCTGGAACTGACGGAATCTCTTCGCTCCGGAGAAAAACGGGGTTCTCTTCTCTGGGTTATGGATAAAACAAAAACACCGATGGGATCCAGAATGCTCCGCTCCTGGATCGAAAGACCGCTTCTGTCTGTTCTTGCCATCAGAAAACGGCTTTCTGCAGTAGATGAGCTGGTAAAGGATAATGTCCGCAGAGGAGAAATTGAAGTTCAGCTGAAGGATATCAGCGATATGCAGCGCCTGGCAGGAAGATGTGTTTACGGTACGGCAGGCGGAAAGGATCTCAGAGCACTGGCAAACTGTGCTTCGGTAATACCGGGGATCGCGGCAATGCTCAGCGCCTTCTCATCCGCAGAGCTTGCGGAGATCCGGAAAATGGATCTTCTGGATGACATCCGGGATGTTATCGATACGGCAATATGCGATGATCCTCCATTCTCTGTTCGCGAGGGCGGTATTATCCGTACGGGTTATTCGGAGGAAATAGACCGGCTCAGAAACATCAGGGACAACGGTGCCCAGATGGTAAAGGAGCTCGAGGAGCGGGAACGGGAAAGAACAGGGATCAGGAAGCTGAAAGTCGGATACAATAAGGTATTCGGTTATTTTATAGATGTTCCAAGGTCTGCGGGAGAAGTGAATATTCCGGAGAATTATATCAGAAAGCAGACGCTTGTTGCTAATGAGAGATATATCACTCAGGAGCTGAAAGAACTCGAGAATACTCTTCTTACTTCCAGAGAAAGAATTAACGAGCTGGAATACGGTATTTTTACGGAAATAAGAGATAAGGTAGCCGAAAATGTCGAGAGGATCCAGGCAACATCGGATGCAATAGCAAGGCTGGATTCTTTGTGCTCTTTTGCGGAAGTGGCCGTTAAAAACGGATACACAATGCCGGAGGTGGATGTTTCCGGATCCATTTCGATTACGGATGGGAGACATCCCGTTGTTGAGCAGACATTAAAGGATATTATGTTTGTTCCCAATGATACCTACCTGAATCAGGGAGAAGACCGGGTCGCCATTATTACGGGCCCGAATATGGCCGGTAAATCCACCTATATGCGTCAGACTGCGCTGATTACGCTGATGGCTCAGATGGGATCTTTTGTCCCGGCCAGAAGTGCGACGATAGGAATTGTGGACAGAGTCTTTACCCGTATAGGCGCTTCTGATGATCTGGCTTCCGGACATTCCACGTTCATGGTTGAGATGAACGAAATGGCAAATATCCTGAAATATGCGACGTCTTCGTCTTTGCTGATCCTTGACGAGATCGGAAGAGGAACATCAACGTTTGATGGAATGGCCATTGCCAGAGCGGTACTGGAATTCTGCGCTGACAAAAAAAAGCTCGGTGCAAAAACGATGTTTGCCACGCATTATCATGAGCTCTCTGCTCTTGAAGGGGAAATCGAAGGAGTCAGAAATTACAATATATCCGCAAAGAAGCAGGGAGGAACCCTTGTTTTTCTCAGGAAGATTCTCAGAGGAGCTGCTGATGACAGCTACGGAATTGAAGTCGCAAAGCTTGCGGGGCTTCCGGATCCGATTATCCGAAAAGCAAACACGTATCTGAGGGATTTCGAAGAAGGCGGAACAGGGGCCATTATGGAGGAGCATTCCGAGGATGACAATCAGATGACCTTTGCGGATGTCGGAAGAGATGAGGTAAGAAAAATACTGGAAGCAACAGATCTGAATGCCATGACTCCCATGGAGGCGATGAATCTGCTTTTTGAGCTTCAGAAAATGGTGAAAGGTTAATTATGGAAGAACAGCAGCGTTTGCCGGAACCGGTAAAATTTACAAGTTATCTGACAAAAAGGGAAATCATCTGCGCACTGATCTGGCTTCCGGTACATTTGTTTGTACTCCCTGTTGCAGCGGGAATGCTGCTGCAAAACGGAACCGTAAATGAAGCGCAGGCAAACCTCCTGATATACGGAATCAGTTCAGTATATATTTTATTAGCGGAATTTACATTCCTGAGAAGGGAATTTGATCCTTTCTGTGACAGAAAGCTCTACTGCGTTATGCAGGTTCTGTCCCATTATCTGGTTATGATGGCAATGAATCTGTTCGTTTCCGGTATCATATCAGGTGCGGAAACGCTGTTTGGCAATGGAGGGGTCATCGATAATCTGAATAATGATGCAATTATCGAGCTTGCCGGAAAAGACATGAATGTTATATCCGCAATGACGATCTTTCTTGCCCCTATCGTGGAAGAAGTTATCTTCCGGGGCGGAATTTTCTGTGCACTCAGGAAAACCAGCAGGACGGCAGCTTATGTGATCAGTATCCTGCTGTTTTCTGTTTATCATATCTGGTCTTATGCAATCTATGACCCGTCATACTGGATCTACATTCTCCAGTACTTACCGGCAGGATTTCTTCTCTGCCGCTGCTATGAGAGGACAAACTCAATCTGGTGCAGTATCTTTTTCCATATGCTTACAAACGATATTGCGCTGACTGCGCTGACGGCACTCAGTCAGAAGTTCTGATATGAACGGAAAATTTGAAATTAAACCGATCGCATATATCCGGAGTGATTTCGGAAGCAAGTTCGGGATCCCAAGACAGCCTGGCCTGGTCAGGGAGCTTGAGGCGAGAATTATTTTTGAGAAGGAATTCAGAAACGATGATGCTCTGCGGGGAATTCAGGAATATTCTCATATCTGGCTTATCTGGCAGTTTTCGGAGAATGCGGATAAAGAATGGTCTCCTACGGTACGTCCGCCGAGACTGGGCGGGAATACAAGGATCGGTGTTTTCGCGACGCGCTCTCCGTTCAGACCGAATGCGCTGGGTCTTTCCTGCGTTCAGCTGATCAGAACCGAGAAAACGGAGACGGAGGGAACTGTACTTGTCGTTTCCGGAGCGGATCTGATGGATGGTACGCCGATATTTGATATTAAGCCGTATGTTGCATATTCGGACAGCATTCCGGATGCGGTCTGCGGGTTTGCCGTACCGCCGACGGATTTGCTGGAGGTCTCAGTAGCTTCTGAAATGCTGGAGATTATTCCGGGAAATAAACGGGAAGCTTTAAAATCGGTGCTTGCCTGTGATCCGAGACCGAGATATCAGAAGGATTCTGACCGAATATACGGAATGGACTTTGCCGGCCACAATATAAAATTCAAAGTGACAGAGAATACTCTGGAAGTGGTACAGATAACGTGATGCTTGAGAATGAAAAAATCTTAGCTGCAATATTCAGTGATGAAACGGTGGATTACCGCTGTCCGTCAGAACCGGATTTCGGAGATACCGTTACGATCAGGATCCGGACCCTGAAAGATTCTGCGAGAAGGGTCATGCTCTATGTTTTCGGATCGGAGCTGGCGATCCTGATGAAAAAAACGGTTACCGGGAATGTGTTTGACTGGTATGAGGGACAGATCGTTTCCATAAGAAAAGAGGTTGAATACTGCTTCTTTCTCGAATGTGCAGATATGAATATCCTGTATGACAAGACGGGGGCTCATCTGACAGATGGAAGAAAGCTTCCGGAAAGAGCATACGCGTTCCGGTTTACTCCCGGATTTCATGTACCTGCGTGGGCAAAGGGAGCGGTTCAGTATCAGATTTTTACCGACCGATTCAATAACGGCAGCCCGGATAACGATGTGACCGACAATGAGTATTACTATGTCGTCGGGCATTCCCGCCATGTTAAGGACTGGAGCTGCCCGCCGGATGATACGGATATACGAACTTTTTACGGAGGAGATCTTCAGGGGGTAATGCAGAAGCTGGATTATCTTCAGGATCTCGGAGTAGAAGTCATTTATTTTAATCCTCTGTTTGTTTCTCCGTCCAGCCACAAATATGATACTCAGGATTATGACTATATTGATCCTCATTTTGCTGTGATTACGGAGGACAATGACCATGAAATGCAGTTCTGGGAGAAGCACAACGGATATGCTTCAAGATATATAAAAAGGGTTACTTCAAAGAAGAATCTTGAAGAGTCAAATGCTTATTTTGCGGATTTCTGCCGGGAACTGCACAGAAGGGGAATGAAGATCATCCTCGACGGAGTATTCAATCATTGCGGATCGTTTAATAAATGGATGGACCGTGAGGGAATCTATCTGGGGAAAAGCGGCTATGAAAGAGGCGCTTTTCAGGACCAGAACAGCCCGTACAGAAAATATTTCCGCTTCAGCGCGAAGGGAAACTCCCGGTATGCAGACTATGAAGGCTGGTGGGGGCATGACACTCTGCCGAAGCTGAACTATGAAGGATCCGATGAGCTGAAGGAGGCCATTCTTCAGATAGCGGAGAAATGGGCATCTCCTCCGTATTCCATTGACGGGTGGAGGCTCGACGTTGCCGCGGACCTCGGCCACAGTACGGAATTCAATCATCTGTTCTGGAAAGAATTCCGGAACAGGATCAAAGCGGTCAACCCGGATATCCTTATCATCGCTGAGCATTACGGGGATCCCAGAGACTGGCTGCATGGGGATGAATGGGATACCGTAATGAATTATGACGCATTCATGGATCCGGTGAGCTTTTTCCTGACAGGAATGGAAAAGCACAGCGATGAAAAAAGAGATGACCTTTTCCTGAACGGTTCCGCCTTTTTCTCTTCCATGATGAAGAACATGGCGGCATTTGAAAGGCCCTCTCTTGAATGCGCCATGAATGAGCTTTCAAATCATGACCATTCCCGATTCCTGACAAGAACAAACCGACAGGTAGGGAGACTGGTCACTGCCGGAACAGAGGCTGCCGGAAACAATGTAAAGAAAAACATTTTCCGTCAGGCTGTTATGATTCAGATGACCTGGCCCGGAGCTCCGACTGTTTATTATGCGGATGAAGCCGGACAGGTGGGATGGACGGACCCGGATAACCGAAGGACATATCCGTGGGGAAAAGAAGATCAGGAGCTGATCAGTTATCACAAAAAACTGATTGCGATCCGAAAGGAGTACCCTGTTCTGAAGAACGGATCCCTGATACCTCTCGCTGCAGAGCATGGGGTGATCGCATATGCAAGATTCAATCTGACAGGAGCGGTAATTGTTGCCGTGAACGCCGATGAAGAAGGAAGGCAGATTACGGTCAGAGCGGAATATGCCGGAGCAGCAGACGGAAGCAAGGTGACAAGAATCCTGATCTCCGATGCAGACGGCTATGATGCCGGGGCTGTATTGGAAGAACCCGTGACAGACGGGAAGCTTTCCGTAAAACTGCCTGCCGGATCAGCAGCTATATACGTTTTAACGGGGAAGGGAGAATAAAATGAACTCTTTTACCGAATACGACAGTTTCCTGTTTCATGAAGGAACAAATTATGAAGTTTACCGGAAACTTGGAGCGCATCTATGTACAGAAAATGGTTTGCAGGGCGTGAGATTTGCCGTATGGGCTCCGAATGCAAAGACCGTTCATGTCCTGACGGAGAAAACCGGCTGGAATGAGGAAGACGGGGAAATGGAGCTTTCCGAAGGCGGGATATGGGAGATCTTTATTCCCGGAGCCTCGGAAGGAGACTGCTACAGATTTGCCGTTACCGGCGCGGACGGCAAAAAGAGATATAAATCGGATCCGTATGCTTTTTATTCGGAGCTTCGCCCGAACAACGCCTCAAGGATCTTTCATCTGGACGGATATGAGTGGCATGACGGCGATTTTATCCAAAAGAGAGACTTAAGCAAGGTTCCGTCACAGCCGATGGCAATATATGAAGTCCATCTCGGTTCATGGAAAAAGGATTATTCCAGAGGAGAATTCGGATTCCTGAATTACCGGGAGCTGGGAGAACAGCTTGCGGAATATCTGGATTATATGGGCTACACTCACGTTGAGCTGATCGGAATCAGCGAGCATCCGTTTGACGGTTCGTGGGGATATCAGGTGACCGGATATTACGCGCCGACGAGCAGATACGGTACCCCGGAGGACTTCCGGTACTTTGTGGACGTGCTGCATCAGCATCATATCGGCGTGATCCTGGACTGGGTTCCGGCACACTTCCCGAAGGATGAATTCGGCCTCTCGGAGTTTGACGGCACAGCTCTCTATGAATCAGAGGATCCGCTTCGCGCGGAATATCCGGAATGGGGAACGAAGGCCTTTGATCACGGGAAGCCGGAGGTCCGGAATTTTCTTATTGCGAATGCGGTATATTGGGTAAAAGAATTTCATATCGATGCGCTGAGAGTGGATGCGGTAGCATCGATGATGTATGTGAACTTCGGGCGGAGCCAGTGGCGGCCGAATAAAAACGGGGGACTGGAAAACCTCGAAAGCATAGAATTCTTAAAAAAGCTGAACAGCATCGTAAAAAAAGAAACAGGAGCGTTCCTGATCGCCGAGGATTCTTCTATCATGGAAGGGATCACAAAGGACGAGAAAGACGGCGGGATCGGCTTTCTGTTCAAATGGAATATGGGATGGATGAATGATACGCTGAAATACATCGGGAAAGACCCGGTGTTCAGAACCTATCATCATGAAGCGCTGACGCATACCGTAGACTATGCATTTCTTGAAAACTGGGTGCTTGTTCTGAGCCACGACGAGGTCGTCCATCTGAAGCATTCCATGCTTGAAAAGTTCCCCGGAGGAATCGAAGATAAAACAGGCGGATTGAAAACGCTGTATACCTTCCAGTATGCTCTTCCCGGTAAAAAGCTCCTGTTTATGGGGCAGGAATTTGCTGAAGACAGGGAATGGGATGAAAACCGTTCGATCAACTGGGATTTCGCAGCGGATTTCGGTCACAGGGATGTTATGCAATGCGTGAAGAATTTGAACTCTGTCTACAGAACGTATTCCTGCCTGTTTTCCGATTCAAAGGACGGAAGAACGTTTGAATGGATCAACAAATATGACTCAGACAGAAATATCGTCTCGTTTATCCGAAGAAATCCGTGGAACTATGATTCCGCGCTGCTTGTAATCTGCAGCTTTTCTCCCGTTGAACACCATGACTATACCTGCGGCGTTCCTGTGAGCGGAATGTATAAACGTGTGTTCAGCACTTATGACAGTTTGCCCGGAGGGGGAAACACTTACGAGGTGAGCGGGGGTATTCCTCCAATCATTTCTACCGAACATCCGTGTGACGGACATCAGAATATGATTATGTATTCTTTGAGACCGTATGAGTCCATTATTATGGAATTCCCGGTTATTTCCGAAAAAGACAAAAAGAAAAGCGCTGCAGCCGAAACCGGAACAAAGAAACGGTCTGCAGGAAAGACCCGGACAACGAAAAATAAAGCCGGTAAGGTGAAAACAAAGAATGCTTGACAAG
The DNA here is from genome assembly GCA_030536255.1 of Eubacteriales bacterium. Taxonomy (GTDB): domain Bacteria; phylum Bacillota; class Clostridia; order Oscillospirales; family Oscillospiraceae; genus Limivicinus. The sequence continues at coordinate 21,653 of JAUNQI010000002.1, forward strand.
GCTTATCTTGAGATCACAAATATCTGCAACCTTTCCTGTTCCTTCTGCCACGGAACGGTTCGAGAAGCGAGGAGCCTGAGCAGAGAGGAATTCGGGACGCTTACGGATGCCTTGCGGGGAAAAGTAAAATATCTGTATTTCCATGTTCTCGGCGAACCCCTTTTGCACCCGGAGCTTCCGCTGTTTATCCGGGCGAGCGCGGATAAAGGTTTTCTTCCGATGCTTACGACGAACGGCACTCTGCTTCCCGAACGGGGAGAGGAGCTGCTGGATACGCCGATTCGAAAGATCAGCATATCGATGCATGCCCCGGAAGCAAACGGGGCATTTGCTTCTCCGGAGTATATCTCGGGCTGCATCAGCTTCGTAAAAAAGGCTGCGGGGAACGGCATTATTTCCGTACTGCGTTTATGGAACGAAGGTGGACTTGACGCCGGTAATTCCGCCATTTTGGACGCTCTTCATGATGAATTCTGCGGGGAATGGAAAGAAAACAGGAGCGGATACCGTCTGGCGGATCATATTTATATTGAAAGAGGAAAGAAATTTAACTGGCCGGATCTTAACGGACCGGAGCTGGGAGACTGCTTCTTCTGCTATGGACTTCGGGATCAGATCGGCATTCTTGCCGACGGGACTGTAGTTCCGTGCTGCCTTGATGCGGAAGGGGCATGCCCGCTCGGAAATCTTTTTGAAACGACGCTGGAGGAAATCCTGATATCGCCGAGAGCAAAGAAGCTTTATGAGGGTTTTTCCTCACACAGAGCGGAAGAGAAACTGTGCAGAACCTGCGGCTATGCCGCGGAGACAAACGCCTACAGGAGACATTTGTAAACGATTAAATATTCGTAAAAAATTATTGCAATTTAGTTACAAATAGAGTATAGTATAATCAATCTTAAAATATAGTATTTTCCGGGAGAACGAAAATGAAAAAAAGATTGATCAGCTTGTTTCTCATGCTCTGCATGGCAGTATCTCTGTTTTGCTGCAGCGCTTATGCGGCAAAGGATTATTCCGCCTATGTTAATGAAGTCGTAATAGCGGAAGGAGATACCCTTTCCTCTATTTGCGAGGCTCGCAATATGGACTTCTATAAAGTCCTGAAAGCAATAAAGATAGTAAATGGACTGACGGATGCTTCTTCTCTTGATGCCGTCAGGGCCGGTCAGAAGTTCTATATTCCCAAGACCGCCGCTGATGCGGAAACGATCGTTAAGCTCTATGAAGCTGTTGTCAGTGCAGTTATTCCAGCATCTTATGTATGTAAGTATACTGTTAAATCCGGAGATACCCTTTACAGTATCTGCCAGAATCTCAAGCTGACTTATAATATCTGCAAGGATTCCATTATCAGTCTGAACGAATGGTCCGGCGGAAAAGATCTCACGACGATTTACGAAGGACAGACAATTATCTTCCCGGTCAATGATTCCGCGGCCAAGGAAATATCCGCTACGATCGCAAAAGCGGTGGATATGAATATCAATATCAGCACGAACTCTCAGGATAAGTTTGAATTTTATCTTGTGGAATATACGCTTTCCTCCGGGGAATCCATCAAGGCAGCGGTAACTCAGCTGGGAATCGAATATACGGATGATATCGCAGCGAAGGTGAAAGCAATCAATGGGATCAATGATCTCAGCAAGGTTCAGGCAGGGAAAAAGTATCTGCTTCCCTCTGCAACTGCGGATAATGTTAAATATGCAATCTATTCCCATAAGGTTGTAAGCGGAGATACTTCAGCGAATCTCTGCGCTTCCATGGGAGCGGAATATGCAAAGGTTTCAGATATGCTGACTGCATTAAACACCAAGGCGAGCTTCCCCGCCATCAAGAAGGGAACGGAAGTCCTTCTGGCTGCTCCGAGAGGCGGAGAACAGGGAAAGACCCCGATCGTGATCAAGTAATTTTGCCTCTTTAATTCAAAAAATCAGCCTCAGATTTGATTGTTTTGTCAAAATCTGAGGCTTTTTCAGTTAAAAGATCAGGTTAAAACGAGGTCAGCACCTACAGAGTTCTCCAGGCAGGTTTTTATATTTCTTACGTCATTGAAAGTAACATGTGCTACAGCTTCCGCTCTTGAGACGCCGCTGGCTTCTTTCCTGCGGATCAGGCGATCTACCAGATCCTTTTCCTCTTTATGGATAAAAATGGTATAGTCCGCGAAGCTTTTTAAATCGCGCCATCCGGGCTCATCCAGAAGCAGATAATTCCCTTCGAGGAGTATAATGTTTCGGGAAATCGTGATCGCATCTTCAACAGGCTCATGGAGCTTTCTGCTGTATTCCGGTGCCCGAACAGCATCTCCGTTTGAAATATGCTTTATAAATTCCGTTAATTTCTCAAGATCAAAAGAAACCGGAGCTCCTTTGATCTTTACCATAGGGTATTCTTTCCCGTCTACTATTACAGTATGGCTGTTCAGATAATCCATATAATGATGAAAGCCATCCATGCCGATTGCCTGTAACGGCGTAACTCCCTCGCAGGTCTCGGATAAATACTGAAGAAAAACGGAAAGAGTAGATTTCCCGGCTCCGGGAGGTGCAGCCAGCATTACGATCAGTCTTGATCCCTTTTCTTTCTGCATCTCAGAAAGTTTTCTGAGTAAAGGGATGTAGATTCCGTTGACCGTTTCATCCGGGAAATTCGCTTCAACTTTTATATCATTTACATTTAAACAATAATTCATATCTTTTAGAATTCCATTCGCTGATGTTGTATTCAGGATACCATTATAATTATACTCTTTCTCAGCTCTTGTCAACAGCTTGTTGTGCTGATAAAACCTTTTCCGGGAAATAAAAAGCAGCAGACTTCACGAAGAAATCTGCTGCTTTTTTAGTTTTCCCTTACAGATCTTCAATATCAATGATCTTAATACCATTCTCCGCAAGGAGAGAAGCGAAGACGCCCATTCCCGGAATCTTAGTACCGGAGAAAGTTCCGTTGTAGATTTGCTTGGAACCGCAGCTGGGGCTTCTTGACTGGAGAATTGCCAGTTCTGCTTTCTGCTCCTGCGCGATTTTCAGCGCAATTGCGGCTCCCTTCCTGAAATTATCATCCACAATGGTACCGTCTTTTGCGGTTACGACGCCGCTGACGATTTCTGCAGGTGTTCTGGGAATCGGAAGACCACCGAGTACTTCCGGACAGACCGGGATCAGCTCATGCTCTTCTGAAAGATCGGAAAGCTTTTCGCTGTAATTATTTCCCCCGTTGTACTTGCAGTTCTGGCCGATGAGACAGGCGCTGACGAGTATTTTCAATGGCAAACCTCCTTGCAGGACATTACTGCTTTCCGATATATCTCCTGAAAAGTTCTTTGTATTCAGACTTTTCTATGAGACCCGCCTTAAGAAAACTGTCCAGCTGCTTTTTATAATGCTCAGCTTCGCTTTCAGACGGGTTATAGCAGTCAAGGTCCAGCCGGTCATGCGTATGCCCGGAATCATGAACTTTTCCGCCGAGATTACCGGCCTCCTCACGAAGCTTTTTCTCTGTCAGCTTCTTTGAGTCGGATCTGGAGGAAGAATAAGACGAGGAGCTTTTTCTAATCTTTTTTCTTCTGCTTTTTGAAAGAAGGATAATAAATACAATTAATATTATTGATCCAACGGACTCGAATATATCAGACATAGCTTGATCACTTCTTTATTGCTTCGGTAATTCCGGAGGCGAGACCGGCGATGCCCTGTATCTCACTCGGGATAATGATCTTTGTCGCGTTTCCGTTGGCGGCTGCGGAGAAGGCTTCCAGAGACTTGAGCTTTACAACCGCCTCAGAAGGCTGGGATTCATTGATGAGCTTGATGCCTTCTGCGGTAGCCTTCTGAATCGTGAGAATTGCTTCAGCTTCGCCCTGAGCTTCGAGAATCTGCTGCTGCTTTTTCGCGTCTGCGCGGAGAATTGCGGATTCTTTTTCGCCTTCCGCTTCGAGAATGGCAGCCTGCTTCTCGCCTTCTGCCTTCAGAATGGCTTCACGGCGTTCACGCTCTGCCTTCATCTGCTTTTCCATGGCAAGTCGGATCGCTTCCGGAGGAAGAATGTTTTTCAGCTCAACTCTGTTGACTTTAATTCCCCAGGGGTCCGTTGCCTCGTCAAGGATCGCGCGCATCTTTGTGTTAATGATATCACGGCTGGTAAGGCATTCGTCAAGCTCAAGCTCACCGATGATATTTCTGAGGGTTGTTGCTGAGAGGTTTTCAATGGCAATCATCGGCTGTTCAATGCCGTAAGTGAAGAGCTTCGGATCCATGATCTGGAAATAGACAACGGTGTCGATCTGCATTGTAACGTTATCCTTGGTAATAACAGGCTGAGGAGGGAAGTCCGCTACCTGTTCCTTGAGGGATACCGTCTTTGCTATTCTGTCGATCAGGGGGAGCTTCATATGAAGGCCGGTACCCCATGTTTTCTGGTAGGCTCCGAGGCGTTCTATGACAACGGCCTTTGCCTGCTGAACAACGCGGATGTTTGAAACTAAAATCAGGAAAATAAGTACAAGAACTGCAAGAATAATGATATTCATTTTTTTATCCTTTCTTTATTTTATGATATTTACCTGGGAAGAGCGCTGTTGTGACTCCGGATGGCTTTCGGTTGACTTTTGTATTTATACCCAATATAATCAACAAATATATTATAGCATAGTTCATGCGGAAATAATGAATAAAAAATAAATTAGAAACATCAAGCGGCAGAAAGAGAATCCGGATATGACAATTCTAATAGATATGGACGATGTCCTTGAATGCCTGGTTGCAGGCTGGGTGAAATATCTGAATATTCATTTTCATACAGACGTTGCCCCGGAGGATGTAACGGACTGGGATGTTAGCCTTTCGTTTCCGATGCTTACCAAAGAACAGGTATATTCCGTGGAGACAGATGACAGCCTTTGGGATTACGTTAAGCCGATGCCGGGCGCGGATGAAGCACTGAGAAAGCTGATGGACGACGGGCATACGATCTATGTTGTAACGGCAACGAAATACCAGACGCTCAAAGCGAAAATGGAGAAAGTTCTGTTCCGGTATTTTCCGTATCTTACGTGGAATCAGGTGATCATCACCGGGAATAAGCATATGATCAGAGGAGACGTCCTGATCGATGACGCACCGCATAATATGACCGGCGATTTCGTCAAGCTGCTTTTTGATTCCGGACATAACAGAAATTTTGACGAGAAGAGCGTGGGCGCTATCCGGGTTCACGGCTGGCAGGAGGCCTATGAGCAGATCTGCAGGATCGCGAAAGAAAAAGAGAGCGAAAAACAGTAAACAAACCGAAAACGCAGTGATCGGTTCTTTCAGAGAACCTTTCACTGCGTTCAGCTTATTCGGGATCGTTCAGGAGATTTTGCAGTTCATCCGGAGAGAAGGTATATATACTGTCGCAGAACTGACAGGAAACGCTGACGTCTTTCCCTTCAAGGATAACGGAATTCAGTTCTTCCGCTCCAATGGAGCGGACTGCTTCTGCGACTCTCTCTCTGCTGCAGTAGCATCTGTATTCAACCGGATCATGGCTGACAATATGATATTCGATTCCCTTCAGAACCTGGCGGAAAATTTCCTCCGTTCCGTCTTCGTCGAGGATCGTTGTTAGCTGATCCATCATAAAAATATTCTCTTCAAGGGCGGAAATCAGCTTTTCATCCGCACCCGGCATCAGCTGTACAATAAATCCTCCTGCTGCACGGATGGAGGTATCGGTATCCACAAGAACTCCGAGGGCACAGGCGGACGGAACCTGTTCGCTTTCAAGCAGATAGGAGGTAATGTCCTCCGCAATTTCTCCGCTTACAAGCTCGGTAGACCCGATATAGGGCTCCTTAAGGCCGATATCTCTGCTGACGGTAAGGGTTCCGTTTCTCCCGACTGCACCTCCGACGTTGAGCTTTCCGTCGCTCCGCAGAGGAAGATCAACAGAGGGATCGCCGACATATCCTCTGACATTCCCAAAATGATCGGATATGGCAACGATTCCGGCAAGGGGACCGTCGCCGGCGATGCGGATCGTAAGAGAAGCGTTTTCCTCCTTCATCATATTTCCCATGATGGAAGCGGCGCAGAGAGTTCTCCCGAGAGCCGCTGAAGCGGTAGGAGAGCAGTTATGGATCACTCTGGCTCTTTCCACTGTATCTTTTGCGGTAATGACTGCCATTTTTATAAAGCCATCAGCTGCTGTGGCACGGATTATTTCATCCATAAAAAAACCTCTTTTCAGGAAAGCAATAGAGATTGTTATTGCCGGAATTTTCTGCTATTATACCAAAGAACGTATAAAAAATCCACTGTACAGGAGGAGACGATATGAACAATTTCGTTCCGTATGAAAAGCTGTCAAAGAAGCAGAAGAAAGCCGCGGACAGAGCAAAGAGGGCCGTCTGGACAATGAGTCCGGTAACGCGCAGACCTGAAAATCCAAAAGCATATAACAGAAGGAAAGCACTTCACAGAGATCAGGATCCCGGTGAAGTGCTTTCTTTTTCTTATTGATATGAGCTTTCATAACGAACAGTATTCCGAAAACAAAAGCAGTATGATATACTAAAAAAAGAGTTTTTCTGTAAGAAGGGAACGGATCCGGATGAATAACTACAGACTTGAGCTTTGTTATGACGGCACGAGGTATAACGGCTGGCAGAAGCTCGGGAGTACGGGCAATACGATACAGAATAAAATTGAAACAGTCCTTTCAAGGATCCTTGAGCAGCCGGTGGAAGTTTCCGCCAGCGGAAGAACGGATGCCGGGGTCCATGCAAAAATGCAGGTATGCTCCTTTAAGACGGATTCGGAAAAATCGTGCGAGGAGATCCTTGAAGAACTGAGAAAATATCTGCCTGCAGATATCGGGGCAATAAACCTTCTTCCGGCGGAGCCCGGATTTCATGCAAGGTATAACTGCACCGGAAAGAAATATATCTACAGGATATGGACATCCCCGCTTCCCAATGTGTTTGAGAGAAACTATGTATATACCTATACCGATCAACTGAATGTTGAAGATATGAGAAAAGCGGCTGAAATGCTTTGCGGAAAGCATGACTTTTCGGGATTTACGAGTCTGAAGAAAAGTAAAAAATCTACGGTCAGAACGATTCGGGAAATAGCAATTGACGAATATCCGGAAGAGATACGGATAACAGCCTGCGGGGACGGATTCCTGTATAATATGGTAAGGATCATTGTGGGAACACTGATAGAGATCGGAAACGGAAAAAGACCCCCGGACAGCATTGAAGAAATGCTGAATTCAGGTGTCCGGGCAAATGCCGGATTTACCGCTCCGGCAAAAGGCTTATGTCTGGCGGAGATTTATTACTGAAAAACCTGTAAAGAAGGATCTTTTGCATAATTAATTCACAGTATAAACAGGATAACTCTTTCAATAGCCGGGCAGGCATGATAAAATAACAGACAGATCGTCAGTACAGGAGAGAAAAAGAATGGTAGCTTTAAAAATTCTTAGTATTCTACTTTTTAATACGTCTTCCCTTACGTATGCCATCAGCGGAGCCGCTTTTTGTGCCGGATTATGGTTTGTGTTTATAAAATGCGGAAATCAGGGATGGAAGGCGCTGATCCCGTGCTATAGATTCTATGCTTTGGGTGAATGCGCCGGAAGAGAGACGGAAGGTAAAGTCGTATTTGTTCTTGAAATACTGACGATACCGCTGAATATTATTAATCTTTTTTCGACAGGAGTAGAAACTTCCAGCCCGTTGGTGACTCTTCTGACCGGTATGATTGGAATAATCAGCATTATATACCAGATCAGAATATATCTCGGACTGATTGAGGTGTTTGGCCGAAAAAAGAAATGGATCATTTTATGGATAATATGTGAAGGCCCCTGCGCACTTCTCTGGGGACTGGTAAAGGCGTTCCAGCCGCAGTGGCAGATAAAGGATATGAGGAAAAAGGTCGAAACTTTCTTCCAGGGAAGCAATGTCGCTGTTCTGGATGACGGGCTGACTGTAAACCTGACGGAGAGAACAAAAATCTCTTCGTTTCAGAAATTTTATCTGCTGAGAGATATCCATCTGTATATCAAGCCGGGAAGAATGGTTCTTCTGCTCGGTGGATCCGGTGCGGGAAAAACAACATTTGTAAATGCAATCAACGGATACGAGAAAGCCAAAGCGGAAGTAATGCTGAACGGCAGCAATGTTTATAAGGACTACGACAAAATGAAGTATGAGGTCGGATTTGTGCCGCAGCTGGATCTGATGCGCGGAAATGACACGGTACTTCGTACGCTGATGGATGCCTCCGCGCTCAGGCTTCCGGTTGAATTCAAGGCTTCCGAGCGGAGAAAGCGCGTAGATGAGGTTATGGGAATCTTCGGACTGATGCCGGTTCAGAACAGCCTGGTGGAAAAGCTTTCCGGAGGACAGAGAAAGCGCCTTTCCATTGCAATGGAATTCATCTCCAATCCGTCGCTGTTCATCCTGGACGAACCGGATTCCGGCCTTGACGGAGTTATGGCAAGAGAACTGATGGCACAGCTGAGAGGGATTGCGGATCAGGGAAAGATCGTTATTGTTATTACGCATACGCCTGACAGAGTGATTGACCTCTTTGACGATGTGATCGTTCTTGCAAAGGACGAGAATCTAACCGGCAGACTCGCTTTCTTCGGAACTGTTCCCGAGGCGAGAGAGTTCTTCGGAAAAGAAGATATGGAAGAAATTGTAAAGAGCATTAATCGTCCGGAAGAAGGCGGAGAAGGCCGGGCGGATGAATTTATCAATAAATATGCGGAGGCACATCATGGCTGATACAGTTGTAAAACAGAATAACAGCGTAAGAAAGCTCCGTCATCGCGGGCGTGCATCCCAGATTAGCATCTACTTCGGTAAGCTGATTCGTATGTTTGTTTTTCAGAATGACTGGAAAGTCCTCCCGTTGTCCGCAGTGATTGCCGGCATGGTGGCGATGGTTGTCAGAAATGACTTCTTCCTTACCAGAGAAGGAACGCTGAAGGGTGCGCTGGCGCTTTCCTGCGTGGCTATGTGGAACGGCTGCTTTAATTCCATACAGGTGATCTGCCGGGAAAGAGCGATCGTAAAACGGGAACACAGATCCGGAATGCATGTTTCGGCCTATACTTTTGCCCATATGCTGTATCAGGCGCTGCTTTGTCTGATGCAGACGTTTGTAACGATATATGTATGCAAGGTTTTCGGAGTGGAGTATCCCAAGGCAGGAATTGTCATCTCTTCCTTTAAAATTGAGCTTGGTATTACGATTTTCCTGATTACTTTCGCTTCAGATATGATGTCTCTGTTTATTTCAAGTTTTGTTCATTCCACGACAGCTGCAATGACGGTTATGCCGTTTGTGCTGATCTTCCAGCTCGTTTTTTCCGGAGGAGTGTTCCCGGTTCCGGAAAAGCTTTCCTTTCTGTCGGATATCACTGTTTCCAATTATGGCATGAAATGTATCTCTGCCGAAGCCGGATATAATGAGCTGCCGATGGTCACCGGATGGAACACGCTGAACAGAATGCGTGACACCGATCTTGAAGGGACCCTTACTGTGGATCAGATCATGACAGTATTTAGAAATGATAACAATAACAGTTCGATTGAAAATTTAAGAAGTACCCCGATTCTTGATACATTAACTTTAGGGGATGCGGTAGATGCCGTAATGAATGATCCCAACTATGAAGATTACAAAGAGAAGGAAGTGAATCCCAAGATCAATATCGGGGATATGATCGATATTATCGGAGAAGAGAAAGCAAAAGAAATGGTTCTCGAAAAAACCGGTCAGTCCGCTCAGAATGCGGCATATGACAGCACGGGAGAGAATATTCTTACCTGTTGGCTTGCTCTCGGAGCTTTCGTTTTTGTCTTCTTCTTCCTGACGCTGATTTCTCTCAAGCTGATCGACAGAGATAAACGGTAAAGAGTTTTTAATAATAGAGAATAAAATAGAGAAGTCCGAAAACCTTTCGATTCAGTTCGGGGTTTTCGGACTTTTTGATTTATAAAGGGTTTCGTATCCGGAGTATATTACAGAATCAACTTGTTAACAATAAAGAGGAAAATGTCTTCAACGGCTAAAACCTCAGAAACCTGTCAGTTATAGAGGACAACGGAAGCGAATCGGAATAGTAAAATATCAATTATTAAAATTCCGCTCTGCCTGGCGATAGTGACAGGAGTGCTGTTTATATTGAAACTGTGACAGAAGGCGCCATTCGGTTGACGCCTTTTGCCATATCCGCAAAAAATACAACGCCTGTTATAGGGAATTAGGTAAGGAGGATTGGTTATGCCCTATAACAGCAAAAGTTTCGGAATTGTAATCAGCCGGCTCAGAATGAAAAAAGGTCTTTCCCAGGAGACATTCTCTGCTTTCGCAGGAATTGCACGAAGTCATCTGACAACACTGGAAAACGGAGGAAAAACGGTCCGGCTTGATACCTTCTGCAGAATCGCAGAAGCACTTGAAATGAAGCCGAGTGAGCTGATGAAGCTTACCGAAGAGGAAGAACGGAAAAATAAAACAACGGAGGATCAAAAATGAAAAAAAGATTTGTGCTGTTTCTGATTGTGGCTATACTTTTCTGCAATGTCTTCGCCTGTGCAGACGGTATTGATCTGAAATCATTATCGAACAAGGATCTGCTGTCTCTTTATGAGAGCATCAGAAATGAAATGAGCAGCCGCGGCATTATTTCCGCCAGAGCACTCCCGGAAGGGAAGTATATTGTAGGAGAGGATATTCTTCCGGGTACTTATCGGATCACATGCACCGGAACAGAGGGAGAAGATCTGAGCAATACCTATTCGGCTCTCGGAAATGCTTACGGGGCCCTTTTGGGTGATGAATGGGGTTCACTTATGGGTTCGCTTGGCGGAGCAATGAGTACGATATCCGAAGCGAGCGTTAAGATCCTCGGCGATTATGGTACTGTTATCAAGAGCATCTCTATGAAAACCGGTGACGTTAGTTCCATAACGCTTAATGAAGGGACCGCACTTGAAATTACTGACGGAAGTATAACAATTGAGTGGGAATAATATGGGTTTCTGAGAACAACATATAAAGAGAAAAGCAGACGGATTTGTTTGAACCGTCTGCTTTTTATCTTCTTTGTGCGTCCGACGAGTGCACGTTCTATAGGGTGAAAGTTCCAGAGGCCAGCTCTTTCCTCAGCCATTCTGCTGCTTCGTTAAGATATCCGATATCAAAAAGCACAGAGGAAAGCAAATATTTATCCCGGACGTCCCGGGAACAGACAAATGCATCGACCGTGTCGGTGACAGAATAACCAAGCTCAGACGGATCCATCGGCATGCCGGCTTTCTCCATCAGCGCATGAATATCTTCATATGCAGGGAGTTCTTCCTCCATGATGGAGAGGATCTTATCCCAGTTGTTCACGATAAGCTCAGCTCTTGCAAGACGCTTCGATTCGTCATTGCGTCCGGTAGCTTCGGCAGCGGTTATGATCCCGTCAGCCGTCGAACCGAACACCCGTTTAATGTTGTCCGCCCAGGCGCGGCGGTCAAAAGCTCCTGCGACTGCTTTCGCATGCTCCATCGTGGGCTTTAAGGTTTTTATATAATCGTATATCTTCAGCGTAAGGAGGGTGCCGATACCGACCTGAATACCGTGCAGGTCCGCCTTTTCCCCACGGACGAGAGACATCATCTCCCAGCAATGGGAGAAGTAATGCTCCTGCCCGGAAGCGGGGCGGGATGAGCCGATAAAGGCGATGCAGAGTCCGGACAGGATGAGTCCGTCCGTAATGGATGTAACAGTATCGACGCTTCGGGAGGTTATTTCCCCGGCTCCGGCAACGATTTTACGCAGTGAGCGGCGCATCAGTTCGGCAATCTGCGGGCAGCGTTCCTCTCCGTTGACGATTTCGGCGATACGCCATTCGCACAGCGCGGTATACTTTGCAAACATATCTCCAAGCCCGGCATGAAGCATACGCATAGGTGCTCCTGCCATGATCTCTGTATCGCAGATGATTCCAGCCGGCATATGCTCAAAGAGGGTGAGCTTGATATTGCTGATCTCCATGCAGGAGTTACTGGAGGCATATCCGTCCATCGAGGGAGCAGTGCCTACGATCATATACGGGATCTTCGCAAGGTTACTGACGAGACGGCAGGTATCGTTGATGACGCCGCTGCCGACAGCGATCATCATATCGCACTCTTTATGGAGACTCAGATTGAGGGCAATGCTTCCCGTTGCGTATTCAGAGGGTTCTATGATTCGTCCTTCCTCGCAGGGAACAACGAGAAGCGAAAAAGGGATATCATTTTCCTTCAGGATCTCGCAGACACGTTTTCCGGCAGCTTCATAGCTGTTGGGGCCGCAGACAACGAAGGGATTTTTTCCACCGATAGCCTTTACTCCTTCTGCAATATACCCGATCACGCCGGGACCGGCTTTGAGGTATTTCATGTCAGCCTTATGTGTATGTCCGCATTCGCACTGATAGCCTTCCGGACGGATCAGCTGCTCAAGTTCAAAATCGTACAGATTTCCCAAAATAACCACCTGCTTTTTGTTTTTGCTTTATACTTCATGACAGAAGAATCATTCGTTTGAGTATCGAATCAAATATACAACACTTTTTCTGTGAATTCAACAATCGCTGCGCGGTTTATCCGATATTCCGAATTTAGAGCTGTATCAAAAATAAAAAAGAGTCTTGGAGACTGAAACAGTCATCAAGACTCTTTTTTCGTGCACCCAACGAGCACACGTTCTATAGGGTGAAAGTCCCGGAAGCGCCCGATAGTGGGCGCTGCTCCGATTCCCTGAGGAAGTTATTCGGCAGAATATTTATAAACTTCTTTGCCTCTGAATACTGTTATCAGCGGCTCGACCTCATGAATGGTTTCGGCAGGGATCTCATAGAGGTTCCTGTCAAGCACGACCATATCAGCCGATTTTCCGACTTCAATGGAGCCGGTCTCTTTTTCCCAGGAGCACTGTTTGGCGCCGTTGATGGTGAAGCCTGTAAGAAGCTGATCCAGAGTAAGCTTCTCCGCCTCGTCATCGACCCACTTTTCATCCATCTCGCCCACGGCAAGACGTCTCATGCCGACCTCCATTCCTACAAACGGCTTCAGATAACCGTCACCGGCAAAGCTGGGTAGCACAGTCACGTCAGAGGAAAAGGCGCAGACCGCACCGGTCTTCCAGTAAGAGTTGAAGCGATTGGAGCGCATGCCTTCAGGAAGCACAGTAATGTCACTGGAATTATACAGCGCTTCATTGAAGTTCGCCCAGAATGGGGTCAGATTCAAATAAATGTTGTGCTCTCCGAGCTCGGGGATATAGTCGTCCAGGATTAGCTGCAGATGCGCAATGATGAATTTTACTTTCAGCTCGATGCCGTCGGCTTCCATTTTTTTGAGCGTATCGATAATCAGCTTAGCGGTCGCGTCGCCGATGGTGTGCATATGCACGTTGAAACCGGCTTCGTTGGCTTCGCTGAACAGCTTATAGAGCTCGTCCATCGTCAGCAGGCATCCGCCCTGACCGGTCTTTCCGTTTGTATACGGCCTGGTAAGACCGGCGGAAGCCTCTGTGATCGTTCCGTCCATGAAGATCTTGATGGTGTCGAGCGTGATCAGATCCGATTCATACTTATCCTTGTATTCACGCTGCTTCTTAACGGCATCCTTCGCTCTTTCGGGAAGGAATACGCAATAACTGAGCGATACACGCTGTGATAATCTGCCTTCCTCTTCATACTTTTTCAGGGAGTCAAGGAATTTCACATCATCGAACATGAAGCCGGCGTCATATGCTCCCGTGATGCCTCTGGAAATGTTGTATTGTACGATCTCATCAATATTATCTATGATATCGTCATACGGAACGGTGTTTACGACGTTCTGGGCCTCGACCTGAACAAACTCGGCACCCAGACCCGTCGGCTCGCCGTTCTCATCTCTCTGATAATAGACAAAGCCGGGAACGGGATCCGGAGTATCCTTTGTAACGTTCAGGATCTCCAGAAGCTTTGAGTTGCCGGTGTAGGAATGAGCGCCCATATCGATCACGACCATGGGCTTGTCGCTGCAGATCTTATCCAGATCATAGCGATTCAGCGTTCTTCCCCAGTCTTCCTTCTTGCCGGCCATGAGCTTATAGCGGTCAAAGCCGGGATTTGCCTTCACGAATTCGTCCATCTGAGCCAGAGCTTCTTCAATCGTCTGGGTAATGATAACAGGCATAGGATTGGCGTGTTTTCCTACACTCGTAGACGGAAGTGACCAGTGCTGATGGGAGTCGATAAGGCCCGGAATAACAAATTTTCCTCCGAGATCAATAATCTCATCATCTTCTTTTGCTGTATATCCTTCAGCCTTTCCTACATAAGTAAATATGCCGTTATCAATAACTACCGTATCGGCCTGCGGATTTTTGGGATCCTCTGTGTGAATCAGGGCGTTTGTGTAAATTTTACTCATTTTTTCCTCCTTATTATAAAGCGTGTTGCTTTTTTGATGTACTTATCTGCAGGAACATTTCCTCAGAAAATGCAAGATTATTTTATCTTAGTTTCCACCATTTTTCAACATATATTTTTCTGTCAGCGTGGTTTCCGTATGCTGGATATCTCACTCCCGATGCAGCTGAACGCCTGCATGCACGAAAAAAGGGGTACGTCCGAGTCTTTTGAAAACGCGGAAAAAATCAGAAGAAGCTTCGGCTTCTTTTACATATCTTTTCCGTTTCTGCCCGTTTCTCTTCTCTTTCCCGATTGAGCAGTAGACACTAAGTATCATCGTTACACAACACTTCCTGCTCCAGGTACATAATAGATTGCGTTATAATGGAATTATGATATAATAAAATTATTAAGTAATAAACGAATTTAAACAACATTTCAACCATAATTCAGGTGAGAAACTGCTGAAATATTGGAAATAAAGGAGAGAAACAAAGTGAATTATATTGCGTTATTTACAGCGGAAGCTCAGAAAAATGCAGAGAAATCGGCTGTGGTAGACCGAGGTGCTGCAAGGACGACTTCCTATGCTGAGTTGGACCGTTTGAGTTCTCTTGCGGCAGGTAAAATCTACGCAATGGGATACAGAGAAGGTGACTTCGTTGTCATCTGCATGGAAAACAGCATGGAATATATTGCTGCATATCTCGGAACACTGAAAGCGGGCTGTGCCGTTGTTCCGCTGAGCACGGCGTATCCGCAGGAAAGAGTGGATTATATCGTAAAAGACTGCGGTGCAAAGCTTGTAATTCAGCAGGATTTCTTTGAAGATATTGACCTTTATGGCGAATACTGTGCCCCGCCAAAGATGATTCCCCGGCATTGGTTGTATATACCTCCGGCTCTACCGGAAACCCCAAGGGGGTATGCTACACGGCTGGAAGCCTTGCTGCTGCCGCCTTACGAAATATTAACGACCTTCTAAGGGATTGTATTGGATTTAAACGCGCTGTTTTTGCACCGATTTCTTTTATTGTCAACTTTTTTGAAGTTTTTGTTATGCTCCTTATAAGTAATACGATTCACATTCTTCCTGACGAGGTGAGGAGCTCTCCCAAGATGCTGACGGACTATATCAATAATAACGGCATTGATGCGTCACATATAACTCCGCAGCTTCTCAGATTGCTCGACGGCAAGGAACTCTGCCTTAAACGTATTGAGACGGGAAGCGAAACCGTCAGCAGGATCTTTTTCCCGAACATTAAAATTGTACATCTTTACGGTCAGAGCGAAACAATCCTCACTGCAACATATTTCCAAATTGACAGGAGCTATGAGGTTACGCCCATCGGAAAACCTCTGAACGGGCTGAAAGTACATATTCTTGATGAAAACGGTAAAGAAGTACCTGACGGTGTGACGGGTGAGCTGTGCATCGAGGGTGATTACGGTGTTAAATATCTTAATGACCCGGAAAAAACAAACAGGACCTTCGTTAAGCTTGAAAACGGCAATACACTTATTCATACGGGTGACAACGGATATAAGGACGGCAGCGGGAATTTGATCTATGTTTCAAGAAAAGACAGGATGGTAAAAATCAACGGTCAGCGTGTGGAGACTATGGAGGTCGAAAGAAAGCTGAATGCAATTGACGGCATTGCTGTTTCCGCTGTCAAGGCATGGACAGACCGCAGCAAGCAGACCTATATCGCCGGATATTATCAGGCAGACAGGGAAATCACCGAGGAAGAGATCCGAAGCGAGCTGGCAAAGACTCTGCCGGACTATATGATTCCACGTTATCTTGTCCGTATGGACATTCTTCCGAAAAATATCAACGGTAAGCTGGACAGAAAATCTCTGCCAGAGCCGAATATTGACAGCTACAAAGCAGAATACAGAGCCCCTGCGTCAGAAGCGGAACGTATTCTCTGTGACGGTTTTGCCGCTGCGCTCAACTGCGGAAAAACCGGCGCGGACGATGACTTTATTGCGCTGGGAGGTGACTCCATCAAGGTGATGCGTCTGCTGGTGGCCGTGAATATTCCGAACCTTACCGCTGAAATGATTCTTGAGGGGAAAACACCGGCTGGAATCGCCGCATTGCTGAATAACACGAACGCGGAAAGAATCCCGCATTCCGAGGCGCTGCCTGAGCTTTGTCCCATGACGGAGGCACAGCTCGGCGTGTATATGGAATGCCTGGAGAATCCGGATTCGTTAAAATACAATATTCCGGCTTATATCCGTCTTTCGGAAGACACGGATCTTGACAGATATGCAGAAGCTGTGTGTAAAGTGGCGGAGGCGCATCCGGCGTTCCGCGTGACTGCGGTAATTGCAGACGGTGTGCCTTCCATGAAGATTCGGAATGCCGGTATTACGGTGGACACAGTGGAAGCAGGCTCCGTCGAAGAGGAGCTTGAAAGATTTGTGCGTCCCTTTGCTCTGGAAAACGGACCTCTTTACCGTTTTGAGATATGCAGATACGAAAACGGGGCGGCATTCCTTTTCGATGTTCATCACCTGATTTTTGACGGCACGTCTTTAGAGATTTTTGTCAATCAGATAGAGAGAGCTTACGAGGGAGCGGAGATCGTACCTGAGGAGCTTACTGTATTCGACATTTCCGCCTGGGAAAAGGCACTGAAAACAAGTGCTCATTACAGAAAGGCGCAGGAGTTCTTCCGTGAACGGCTGGATGGAGTTTCTGTGCATTCCCTTCCGTATTCCGACAGGACAGACGGCGAAAAGCTGACCGGATCAGGAGCTGTTATTGCTAACAGCCTCGACCTGTTTGATACGGACGATGTAAGCCGTTTCACAAAGTCGAACGGTATAACGGAGAACACACTTTTTCTGGGTGCCTTCGCTTATGCGGTGAGGGTATTTTCCGGCACAGAGGATGTTACCTTTATGACAGTCAATAACGGCAGACATGACAGTCGTTTGGCCGAGAGCGTCGGAATGTTTGTCAAGACGCTGCCTTTGCATTTTAATATTTCCGACAAGGAGGAGATATCGTCTTTCCTTGTGAATGTGCAGAACGAATTCTTTCAGACGATGAAGTACGACTGCATTTCCTTCGGAGAGCTTGTGTCTGCCTACGATGTAAATACCGATGTCTCTTTTGTCTATCAGTCGGATATGCTGAGCGCGGCTGAAATGCCGGATGTCGGTGAAAGCGTGTCCGCGGTGGATGTTATGATGTTCCGCGACGGAACAGGTTACCGGGCACTTTTCCGCTACGACAGAAACCGCTACACCAAAGACTATATCGAAAGTCTGACGGAAACTTATATGCGGATCATCTCCGGTATGCTCTCGAATGCGAAGCTGGCGGATATCCGCTTGACGTCGAATAAAACAGAAAAAGCATTCCGGGAAATGAACAAAACCGATTTCCCGGTAGAGTATGTTCCGGTACATAATCTCTTCGAGAAGCAGGCTTTCGAGCATCCGGAAAGACTTGCTGTTTCCGCGGCCGGGGAACATCTCAGCTACGGGGAGCTGAATGCGTTGGCAGACCGTGCTGCAGGTGCCCTTTCTGCTCTTGGTTTGAAGCACGAGGGAATTGTGGGCATCGTTCTTCCCAGAAGAAAAGAGGCTGTTATCTCCGAACTTGCGGTCTGGAAAGCATCCGGTGCGTTCCTTCCGATGACTGCGTCCTATCCCGATGACAGAATTATTTACTGCCTTGAGGACTCACAGGCACAGTTCGTAATTACAACCGAGGAGATAAAAAAAGAAAGATCAGAGGTGTTCTCGGAAAACCGCGGATATCAGACCCTTACGATAGAAGATCTTCTGAAGAACGAAGTACCTTTTGAAGGGGCTGAGAGCAGTCCGGAACAGCTTGCGTACTGTATCTATACCTCTGGCTCGACGGGAAAACCAAAAGGAGTAATGATCGAGCACCGCAATCTCTGCAATTTTGTCGATGCGAATGCCAAAAACGACGAGACGCACATTATTGTGCAAAGCGGAAGCGTGATGCTCGGCATTGCGGCACTGTCCTTTGACTTCTCCCTTCTGGAGAGATGGCTTCCGCTGTGCAACGGGCTGAGTGTTTGTCTTGCAACCGATGAAGAGATTCATGATCCGTTTGCACTTGCTTCACTGATCAAAAAAGAAGGCGTTGACCTGATGGCGGCAACCCCCACTTTCATGATGGGAATTGCCGATATTCCGGAGGTTGCGGACGCACTGAAGAATATCCGCTGCTACGACTTCGGTGCGGAGGCGTTCCCGGGAGCTTTGTATGACAGGCTTAAGAATATTTGCAGTGATGCCGTGATCATCAACGGTTACGGTCCCACAGAGGCAACCATAAGTTGTATTGCCAAGGTACTGACAGGCGGAAAGCATATCACTATCGGAAAGCCTGCAGCCAACGTGCGCGCTTATCTGATGGATAAAGAAAAGAGACTGCTTCCTGCCGGTGCACCCGGTGAGCTGATTATTGCCGGCGACGGCGTCGGCCGCGGCTATATCAACCTTCCTGAAAAGACAGCGGAGTCCTTCTTCACGCTGGAAGGAAAACGTGCCTACCGAAGCGGCGATTTCTGCATGTTGAATGCGGACGGGGAGATTGAATTCTTCGGAAGACTGGATAATCAGGTTAAACTCAGAGGGCTGAGGATTGAGCTGGGAGAAATCGAAAGCGTTATCGCAGAGCAACCCGCTATTAAGCAGGCACTGGTACTTATCAGAAAACTGAACGGTCAGGATACGCTCTGCGCATATTACACTGCATCTGAAAAACTCGATCCGGATAAACTGCGTGAGGCACTGGAGAAGAAACTGGCTTATTACATGGTGCCCTCTGCCTATGTGCAGCTTGACGTGTTCCCGACCAACGCGAACGGAAAGACAGACAGAAAGGCTCTGCCGGATCCTGCACCGGTGTTATCCACTGAAAGCGATTCGGAAACACCGATGAACGCTCTGGAAAAAGAACTTCGGTCGATGGCAGCAGAGGTGCTAGGAACGGATGCTTTTGGCCTGAACGAGAAATTTTCACGTTTGGGACTTACCTCTATTTCCGCTATCCGGCTGGCAACGCAGATCTATACGAAATATGGAATATCCCTCAAGGCAGCAGAACTCGTTGCAGAAGGGACGCTCCGCACCCTGGAGGACGCACTCCTCTCGTTCTGGATGAAGGAAAAATCCGTGCCTGCAGAGAAGACTGAGACGAAGAAAGCGGAGCGCAGCGTGGAAAAAGAAGACATTCTTTATGCACCGCTGAGTTTTATGCAGCAGGGTGTCTATGCTGACTGCCTAGCATCCCCCGACACCACACTCTATAATATTCCTCAGTGCATTGTAATCCCGGAAGGTATTTCCGCGGAGGAGCTTCATGAGGCTGTGCGGACGGTCGTGCTGGCACACCCCTCCTTCTCACTGCGATTTACCTCCTATGACGGGAATGAAACAGTCCAATACTTTGAGCCAGACTATTCACCGGAAATCCCTGTGAAGAAAATGAGCGAAGATGAGTTTTCAGGGTATCGGAAATCGTTTGTCCGTCCGTTCTCTCTCACTGAAGAGCCTCTTGCACGTTTTGAAATTGTCGAAGCAGACAAACTTTATCTGCTGATGGATGTCCATCATTTAATTACAGATGGAGCTTCTTTAGATATTTTCTTCCGACAGCTATGTGCCTGCCTAGACGGTACATCGCCGGAGAAAGAAGAATACACATATTTTGACTATCTTGAGGATGAAAAAATTGCTCCTGAAACAGAAAAATTCTTTGAGGAGCAGATGGCGTGCTGTGAAGAGGCAACCAGTCTCATTCCGGATATCTTTGAGGAGGGGCTTGAACACAGCGAGGGCATCATATCTGTAAAGTCAGATCTGAAGGCGGTTGCCCGCTTTGCAGCTGAGCACGAGATCACCCCGGCTGCCGTGTATCTGGCAGCAGAGTACATTGCCTGCTCCCGCTACACCTGTGAGGACAGTGCTGCAATCTCTACCATATCCAACGGGCGGAGTGATCTGCGTATTTACAATACTGCAGGTATGTTTATCCATACTCTGCCGCTGACAGTGAAATTTGACAGCTCTGAAGAGACGCTCTCTTTTGTCCGGCGGGTTGCTGACAATTATGCAGCTACCATTGCCAATGAAAACTATCCGTTTGCACAGATCACACAGAAATATGACTTTCGTCCGTCGGTTTCCTATACCTATCAGGTCGGGATCAGAAGCCGGTACAGTGTCCGCGATGGTGAGCTTCAGATCGAGGACCTTGCGCTTAGTAAAGCGAAGCTGCCGGTTTCCGTCTATATTGTCGGCTCAACAGAGGGTGACGGAGCCATTCAGGTGAACTACGATGAGGCACTTTTCTCTGAAAGCATGATGCGCGGCTTTGCCGAAAGCATTGAGAATGCTCTACAAGGGTTGATGAGCAAAGAAACGCTTGCAGAAATCAGCATCACGAATGAAGAACAATGGAAGATACTGGATTCTTACAATCGCCCCTTTGATCTGAATTATGATCCTGCCGATTCTGCCGTCAGCCTCTTCCGAAAACAGGCAAAGCTGCATCCGGACAAGACAGCTGCAATTTTCAAGGACAAAGAATACACCTTCCGTGCACTTGATGAGTTGACTGACCGGCTGGCAGAGTATCTGTATGCAGAGATGACTAATCTTACAGGGCAGATGGTGCTGGCAGAACAGGTGGTTCCTATTATTACCTCCCGCAGCGAGAACGCATTTATACTGCCGCTGGCAGTCCTGAAGACGGGATGTGCCTATGAGCCGCTTGATCCGGACTATCCGCCGGAGCGTTTAAGCTTTATGGTAAAAGATGCAGGAGCAAAGCTGCTTCTTGCCGAACGGGGACTTGAAGATCATATAAGCGAGTTTGACGGGAAATTGATGTTTATCGATGAGCTTTACGGTTTACTCGCATCCGGATCTTCCGTTACCGTACCGGCGAAGAAGATCCCTGCACCGAAACCGGAGGATCTGCTGATCATGCTCTATACCTCCGGCACTACCGGCGTGCCGAAAGGTGTACAGCTGATACACGAAAACCTTGTATCCTTTACACACGGGTCTGCCCTTGACGGGCTTTATACTGAGCAGAGCCGCACGGCGACCTACGCGTCCTTCGGCTTTGATGTGAACATGGCGGATACCTTCTGCACGATGCTCAATGGCGGAACGATCATCCTGATTCCTGAGGAAGCCAGAATGAATCTGGACACACTGGCTGCGTATTTTGACGAGGCAGAAGTAACCGATGTTTTGCTGACCACACAGGTAGGCGTACAGTTTATCAATAATTTCCCGAAATTGAAAACGCTACGCATGATGACTGTCGGTGGAGAAAAATTGCCGGCAATCAATGTGGATCAGCTTTCCTATACGGTATATAACGGCTATGGGCCAACCGAAAACTGTGCAGGTGTCAGTATTTTCCCAGTCAGAAAGTGGGAGCCGAACATCCCCATCGGCAGGCCGATGCAGACCATTCATGCCTTCATTCTGGATAAGACAGGGCATCGTCTGCCTGCCGGTGCTGCCGGAGAATACTGTCTCTCCGGACCGCAGGTCGGCCGCGGATATCTTAACCGCCCGGACAAAACGGCAGAAGCTTTTGAAAAATGTCCTTTCAACAAGTTCCGCATGTATCACACCGGCGATATTGTGCGTTATCGTGAAAACGGCGATGTGGAATTTGTCGGCCGCAAGGATGGCCAGGTTAAGGTGCGTGGCTTCCGGGTGGAACTCAAGGAGATAGAAGCTGTTATCCGCGAGTATGAATCGATAGACGATGTCACAGTTCAGGCTTATGACTATGAGAGCGGAGGCAAGTATCTGGTGGCCTTCGTTACTGGCCGGAGTAATATAGATGTTAAGGATGCAGCGGAATTTATCCGTCAGCGCAAGCCTGCCTACATGGTGCCGGCAATAATACAGCAGATCGATGAAATACCACTGACAGTCAACCGCAAAGTAGACAGGAAAGCTTTGCCGAAGCCTGAGCTGCAAAAGAGCGGTTACACGGTGCCGGAGACAGAGGCGGAAGAAGACTTCTGCAGAATTTTCAGTGAGATTCTTGGCGTTGATAAGATCGGAGCTGAGGACGACTTCTTTGAGCTTGGCGGCAGTTCGATTTCTGCTATAAAGGTGGTGCTGGCAGCCGGGAAAGCGGGCTATGAAATCGTTTATCAGAATGTGTTTGATTATTCCACACCGCGTTTGCTGGGAGCCTTTGCTGCGGAGGATGCGGAGAAGATCACAAAACCTGTGGCAAAGTCCGGGACAGAGGAAAACATCTCTGGCAGTTATTACGGACCGAATACCACAGAAATCGGACGGGACGGATATGATTACACCCAGATCAATGCGCTCCTGCGCAAAAACACGATGGATGCATTTCGTAACGGGGAACTGCAGGAAGTCGGAGATGTGCTGCTGACAGGGTCAACAGGTTTCCTCGGAATCCATGTCCTGCATGATCTGATTAAAAATGGCGACCGGAAAATTTACTGCCTTTCCAGAAGTAGGAATGGAGTTTCCGGAGAGCAGCGCCTTAAGGAACTGCTGCAGTATTATTTCAGCAATGACTATCAGGAACTGTTTGGCAGCCGGCTGATCATTCTTGAAGGTGACGCTACAGATGCCGGAACACTGGATGTTTTCTCACCGGAAGAAAGGCTCACAGTCATCAACTGCGCGGCCAATGTGGCCCATTTCGCAAAGGGAGACGCCATTTGGCGTGCAAATGTGATTTCTGTGGAAAACCTGATCGACTGGTGTATTGCACACGATTCCCGTCTCGTTCACATATCCACGGGAAGTGTTTCCGGAGATTCAGAGAACGGCATCCCAGGGAAAGATTTTAGGCTGGATGAACATGTTCTCTTTGCAGGCCAGCTCGTGGAGAACAATCAGTACTGCCACTCCAAGTTCATGGCGGAACGCCTGATCTATTCTGCGATTCTTGAAAAAGGACTGCACGCGAAAGTTATGCGCGTGAGCAATCTTGCTCCGAGATTTACTGACGGTATGGTGCAGATCAACTATACGACCAATAACATTCTAAGTACCCTGAAAGCATATCAGACTCTGAGAAAAGCATCCTATGACATGATTGGTGTACCTATGGAATTTTCACCGATCGACTATGTCGCCCGGGCAATCCTTACCCTGGCACAGACACCGGAGGACTGCATTTGCTTTATCCTGACAAATGAATATATGCCAAAGATGGGAAGAGTGCTTATGCAGCTTGGATGCCCCGGACATGAAATGAAAATGGTGGAGCCGGAGGAATTGGACAGGTCTGTGCATGATGCACTGGAAAATCCGGAAATGACGGAAGTCATGCGCCCGTTAATCGCATATGCCAAGAGCAAAAAAGAAGGGGAGGTTCAGAGCTACGGATTTGATGTGCTGGATGGCTCCCATTCCATGCAGCTGCTCTACCGGCTCGGCTTTAGCTGGCCGGTAGCAGATGAGGCGTATATTGGCAGATTCGTATCACGGCTTTATAACCTCGGTTTTTTTGAAAAATGAGCGATAACATGAAACACATTTACGATTATCTCGCGGAGTATGCAGTAAAGAACCCGCAAAAAGCAGCTATTTCGGATGAAAACGGTACGCTCACTTATGCTGAACTTAACGAAAAAAGCTCTGCGCTGGCATTACGCCTCGCAGAGCTGAAGATCCGCCAGGGGGAGCCGGTTGCAGTTTACGTTCCATACGTAAAGGAACTTGTGGTCGGAACATTTGCGGTGATGCGGGCAGGAGCTGTCTATCTGCCGCTGGAATACTCCTACCCGGATGACCGGCTTCAGTTTATGCTGAAAGATTCCTCCGCCGGCGCGTTGCTCACACTTCGTTCCCTGTGGAAAGAAAGACCGCTCGATTTCCCTGAGGAGAGGGTCATTTATATAGACGACGAATATGGCAGTGTTCCTTCCGTTTCAGCGGACGTTTCGCCGGATGCACCTGCCATGATCCTCTATACATCCGGTACGACGGGGTGCCCTAAGGGCGTGATCCTCCCGCATACGATGATGGTCTCCCTAATGAACTGGGCGTTCATCCATGAGGGGACGGAACTCACAGAGGACTCCCGGGCGGGTATCATGAGCGGGCTTACCTTCAGTGCAACAACGCTGATCCTTTATTCTCCTTTCATGTACGGGGGAACGGTTCTCCTTGCACCTGAAGCGGCGAGAAAAGATATCGACCTTCTGTATGTTTTCCTGAAGGAAAATAAGATCACACATACATTTCTTCCGGCCGGGCTTGCAACGACCATGGCGGAACATTACGATATGTCCGGGATCAATATCTTTGCCGGAGGAGAGAAACTGCGTAATTTCCGCCCCCTCAGCCGGAATACAAAGCTGATCAACACCTATGGCTGCACAGAGCTGGGTGCCATCATCTCAGCCGTGATCCACGGTGATGAAGGTATTATTCCTGTCGGGTATCTTTCGCGGGATACGGAGGCAATGATCACAGATGAAAACCTCTGCCCGGTAAAGATCGGAGAGACCGGCGAACTCCTTGTGCACAACGCACGGATGGCCAGAAGCTATCTCGGCCTTCCGGAGCAGACAAAAGCGAAGTGGGTCGATATCAGCGGAGTAACCTGGTACCGTACAGGAGACAGAGCACGCTGCACAGAAGACGGTCTCTTTTATATCCTTGGCAGGACAGACAATATGGTGAAGATCCGCGGCTTCCGTGTGGAAACCGGGGAAGTTGAGGCACAAATCGGAAAAGCAGCGGTAAAACTTGGGATAACTATCCGGAATATTGTGGTGGTGGTGAGAAATGTCAATGGTATCGACCATCTCACCTGCTATTATGAAAGCTCCGATGAGGCGGACAAAAACCAGCTCACTGAGGAGATCTCCGGGGCACTTGCAGCCTACATGGTTCCGGATATCTGGGTACGGATGGACGTCATGCCCCGCAACGCCAACGGAAAGATCATGCGCGCACAGCTGCCTGAACCGGAAAGCTGCGCAAGTGCACCGGGCACGGTCTTCAATGAAGCAGAAGCCCGCATCGTGGAGGCAACTGCCTCAGTTCTTGGAATAAAGCACTATATCAGCCCAGATGACGGGTTTGCACAGCTCGGTGGAACATCTCTGAAAGCTATGGAACTATCCACGTGCCTCCGATCGATCGGTATAACTGTCAGCAGCGCACAAATCCTCAGGCTGAACACACTGCGCGAAATCGCGTCGGAGGCGGAAGTTGCCTATGAGAAATTCTGGACAGATGAGGAATACAGACGCATCCGGGAAGATTTCAGCTCCAGAGGAGAAGAAATAAAAGAGGTTCTTCCGATTACACCAGAGCAGGATGAAGCACTTTTTGAGATGATGATCCATCCCGACCAGCGTGGAAGCAGGCATGTGTTCATGTTCCAGATGGATTCTCTCCTCACGGAGAATGAGCTGAGGGACACTCTGGATACGGTCTCTGCAGCGTTTAAACAGCTGCGTTCAGCAATTGTTTATCATAAGGTGACGGTCTTCCAGCAGGTGATCACGGACAGAACGATTCCGTTGAGAATAATCACTCTTCCGGAAGAAAACCGTGGGGGACTGAAAGATATATATCATCTGCTGATGACGAAATACTGTGATCTCCAGAGGGAAAGCAGTGTACAGGCCGTCTGTGCCCATATCGGGCAGGAGAGCTTCCTTTTTATTCTGGATCTTATGGCCGATATCAATATGCCGTCTGCCCGCAGATATATTGCCCGTATCATGGATATACTGAGCTCCCATCATCCGGAGGACGTATCCGTTGCCGCTTGGAAAGAGATTTTTGAGCTGAATCTCGGCGAACAGAGAAATCTTTTGAAGGAACGTGCCGGAGAGAAGATCCTGCGGACATCGAAAAGCCGCCGGCAAACGGAGAAAGATATTCACGTCTATTCAGAAAATGCCGGCAGGAAGATCGTCTTCGTTCACACAGGTAATACCGGCAGTGAGGCATATTACAGCCTGGCAGCAAGGATCGGGAATGATTTTTCCTTTTCAGTAATAGAGCCTTTCAATCTTTACCATCTGGAAGAAGCCACCTATGGCATATCAAACATCGCATCCCGGTATGTGGGTACTCTTCTGAAGCATCAGCCCGAGGGACCCTATATCCTCGGTGGATGGTGCTACGGCGGTATTGTGGCGCAGGAGATGGCCTGTCAGCTTCAGGCGGCAGGGAAAGAGGTGGAACTGCTCATCCTTCTGGATTCCCATGTGATCACGGACGAGGAGACAAGAAGAGTAGCAGAAATCATGCATTCCGGAACAGACAGAAGCTATTTTGAGACCTGTGACCTCTTTGAGGAACAGAGAGCTCACGGAATGCTGGAGGCGCTGGTTGAAAACTCCCGGCACGTTGGGCAGGACATGATGACACACGTTCCTTCGTACTATAACGGCCGATGCCTTTACTTCAAACCGGAGGTGATTCCGGCAGGAGCTGTCGGAAAGAAGCAGGATTATTGGCAAATCATGACCAGTGAGTACGATGCCGGCGGCTATGAAAGTTTTTGCGCACCGGAAAAACTCACTGTAGTGGACACACCACATGAGCACGACCTGATGATGGACAGCGAATCGCTGGATATTATTGTGCCGCACATCGTGGCGGCAATTACCCAAAACAGTCCTTACCCTGCAGCACAGAAGATCTGAAGCAGAAAAAGAGACAAGACTGGTGCAGAACTGACGAAAGGATCTGATATAGAATGACTAACGATTTGGAACGGCGGAACGATAAACTGCTTCAATCCGTTTTCAGGAGGATCCTGCTGCCAGCCCTGGTGGCGGGAGCTTCCGCAAATATTGCCAGCATGATCGATGGTATCATTGTCGGCAATGCTATTAGCAGCAACGCTCTGGCAGCAGTAAACGTTTGCCGTCCTGCATTGCAGATCTATGGATTTCTTGAGGAAATCCTGGTCTCCGGGCTCGTAACATGTATTGCTCACTCCATTGGTCAGAACAACAGGGAAGATGCGGACAGAGTATTCACGGTGGGTATGCTGTCTGCTGTTATCATGGGTATCGTCCTGACATTCGTGCAGTTGATTTTTGCCGATGATATCTGCAGAGTGTTTGCCAATGATGAGACACTATATCCCATGGCACTGGAGTATTATCGCGTTTTCATCTTCAGTGTGTTTTTTATCCTGGTTAATGACACAATTGCTGCGGCAATGCGGACGGATGGAATGTCGTCACTGTCTGCGCTTTTGCTGCTGCTGCCGCATGTCCTGAACGCAGTGCTGGATTTCCTGCTCGTCAATGTGTTTAAAATGGGCCTGACCGGTGCAGGAATTGCAACTGTTTTGGGATATGTGCTGGGGTTTGCCATTGGCTGCTATTACTTCTTTTTCAGACGGACCTACCGCCTGAGAAACGGAGCACTGCGAAAGAACCTGATGAATATTGCTGCTACAGGTACTCCTCCTGCAGCAACCATAGGTCTGATCTCTCTGAAGCTGCTGATCATCAATACGCTTACTTTGGCAGCAGGCGGCTCTGACGGTATGGCTATTCTTTCTCTGCTTATGTTTGCATCGGCATTGGAGTCACTTTTTATAGAGGGCATCGGCCAGGCTATGATGCCTATGACATCCTTTTATTATGCAAACGGAGACTATCATGGTGTGCGCGCGGTTTTCCGCCATGCTTTCCGTTCTCTGATGTGCATGGAAGGTGTTCTTTTACTCATTCTTGAACTCTTTCCGAAGGGAATTCCTCTGCTGTTTGGAATGAGAGAACCCGCCCTGCTTTCAGAAGCGGCGCGCGCTATGAGGATCTATGCGTTGTCCATGCCTCTGGAAGCTTTCGTTTTGCTGGCAGTTTTCTATAACACTTCTACCGGAAACAGAAAAATGGCGGTTATCCTTTCCTTCCTTCAGGGACTCTTGGCTACCGTGCTGGTCATTTATCCACTGATGCATTTTTTTGGACTGAAGGGTGTGTGGCTGTCCTTCCCGGCGGCGAGCCTGATTCCGCTTGCGCTGATCGCCGTCCTGTCCCGTTTCGATTCCGAAAGATTCTTCCGAATGAAGGGACACACCTATCTGGAACAGTTTTCCGTGGAGCTCAGTGCGCTTTCCCAGACTGTGGATTCTGTCAGAAAAGCTGTTCGCGATGCGGGCTTTGATTCCATTATTGCCGACAAGACCGGCCTGGCAATCGAAGAGATGGCGGTATCTGCTTTTGACAGGAACAGCGGGAAAAAAGTGCATATCGATATTACTGTCCGTAAAATAGAGGAAACTCTTCTGGTCACCTTTGCCGATGACGGTATGGAATTTGACCCGCTCCGGTATATCGACGGGAACAGTACAGATAAAACCAGCAATATTGCCCTGCTGAAGGCAATTTCCGCAAAAATAGAATACGGCAGAGTGGTGGGAATGAACAAGACCGATATCACGCTCCGGTAAACGGAGCAAATGAGAGGAGAATGAATGAAACAGGAACAAAAGAAAAAACAGCCGGAGATGCTTTCCGGGCTGTGTCAGCGGATCCTCGACAGTGTTTCGGCTTCCGTCTCGCAGGAGCGTTTCTTTGCCGAAAACGGAAAAGTGATGGATTCTGTCCTGTGTATCGGACTTCTGATCTTTATCCTAATCATATTGTCCGGTATCTGCATCGAGCTTTTTTCCGAAAATGAATATCTTTTCCGCGGGGATTCGTATTCTTTTAATTCGCTGGTCGGTGTCTTATGTGCGCTTACTGCGACGGCAGCAATCGGCTGGAAAGGAAAAAACAGGATCAGGCCGTGGTTCCGGTATCTTGCCGTCTTTGCAGCATCTATTGCAATTCTGGTTTTATCCTCTTACTTAATGATAGGCATGATCCCGCTTGTCCTGTTTCCGATCTTTCTTTCGTCTTTTTATTTTGACGGCCTGCATACCGCAGTTTCTTCCGTACTGGTTTCGCTGTCAAGGGCAGCGGGTCTTCATATCTATTACAATAGGTATATCATGAAGGATTTCTCCTATTTAGGAGACGTCATAAAGGAAGCCAAGGCAAAAACCGTAGCCGATATTATTGATCTGATCCTGATTTTCCTCTCCGGCGTTTTTTGCATGATCCTGAGTATCCGCATACGGAAGATCATGGAGCAGAAGCTTCGCAAAGAGCAGGAAAAAGCGATCATGGAACGTGACATGGCGACCGCCGGAAAAATTCAGGACAGGATGCTTGTCAGGGAATTTCCGCTCCGTGAAGAGTATGAGATTTCAGCCTTTATGACGCCGGCACGTCAGGTCGGCGGCGATTTCTATGATTTTATAGAGCTGAGTGAAGACCGTGTTGCTCTGGTGATCGCCGATGTATCCGGAAAAGGGCTGCAGGCGTCTTTGTATATGTCGCAGGTCAAGGCGATGATCAAGGTGTATGCGGAATTAGAGAACAGCGTTGATAAGATCCTGGAAAAGACGAATTCCTACCTGACCTCAGGACCTCCGAATACCAGGTTATTTGTGACTGTTTGGGTCGGTATTCTGGATCTGCGTACGGGGATGCTGTCGTATTCCAATGCGGGACATAATCCGCCCTGCATTTCCCTGAATGGGAAACCGTATGAATTCATGGAATCTCAGGTGAATTTTGTTGTCGGCGGCAAACGGCTGATCAGATACGCGGAAAATCAGATCAAGCTGAAACCGGGCGACCGGATCTTCCTTTATACGGACGGTGTTACAGAAGCGAAAAATGAGGACGGAAGCTTTTATTCCGATCAGTCGCTGCTTGCCTGTCTGAACGGGCGGACGGAGGCCGGCCCGGATGCTGTTATCGGGATGCTGAAGGAATCACTGCATGCTTTCACGCAGAATACGGAGCAATACGACGATATCACCATGCTGTCGTTTTTGTTCAAGGCGTATGCGATGGAAGCAGCAAAGTCCGGAAAATCGTTTCCTGCGGATCGAGAGCATTTCAGAGAGGCAATGCAGTATATTCGCAGTGAGAGTGAAAAAATCGGCTGTTCGGAGAAAATCCTCAAGGATATTGAGATCGCCTGTTCCGAGCTTGTTGCCAACATCTGTTCCTATGCCTATGACGGGGGAGAGGGCGATCTGGAGATCCTTGTGGAGGAATGCGGTCGTGAAGTGAAGATTTCCCTGACGGATCACGGAATGCCCTTCAATCCGCTTCTGAACGATACGCCGGACACTACCGTTGTCCTTTCCGAAAGAAAAGCGGGAGGATTCGGAATTTTTATTGCCAAGAAGCTCATGAATGATGTATTATATAAATACGAAAACAACAGCAATGTGCTTGTTCTGATAAAGCAGTTCAAATGATGAATAAGGGGAGAAAACATGATAATCAATGTTGTTAACGAAAACGGAACTGTCACCTTGACTCCGATGGAAAAGGTCGATTTTGTGTCGGCGCCTGAGCTGGAACAGGAGATCGAGCAAAGCGCGGAGACTGCCGACCGCATGATCCTGGATTTGTGCAATGTGGACTATATCAGCTCCGCCGGTCTGCGGGCGATCCTTCTGGCGGATAACCTGATGAGTGAAAAAAACGGTCTTGTGCTGAAAAATGTCAATTCCTATGTTCAGGAGATCCTGAATATCTCCGGCTTCAGCTCCGAGCTGAAAATCGAATAAAAAACAGCATCGGCAGACTGATTCGGGTCTGCCGATGCTGCTTTCCTGCCCTGCTTTATAACCTGTGCTTATCTGTTTCCCAAAACGCCGGAGGATATATTATCGGTGAAGTATGAACCGCCGCATTCGGGAAGGACATGAACGAGATGCTCCAAATCATAAGAAAAGAGCGAATGAAGGGTGAAGCCGAACGATGAAGAGTTTGTTTTTAACTTTTGTTGACAACAGCTGATTTTTAGTTTAAAATAAAGTTGAATTTATTCTGAACTAAAAAGAGGTGTGGGTATGGAATATATTCACAGATCACTGGAAAGAAAATTTCTGAAGATGAGTTCGGCCTTCAAAGTGGTCATGGTGACTGGAGCAAGGCAGGTAGGTAAATCCACAATGCTGAAGTATTTGGCGCAGGATACCGGAAGAACTTATGTCTCCATGGATGATGCCGATATCAGAGATTTGGCGGAGCGAGACCCCAAGCTTTTCTTTCAGATATTTAAACCTCCCATCTTGATTGATGAAGTGCAAAAAGCTCCCGCACTGTTTGAACAAATCAAGATTATTTGCGATGAGAGCGATGAGCGCGGTCGTTTCTGGCTGACCGGATCCCAGAGCAGAAAACTGATGAAGCAGGCGGGAGATTCTCTGGCAGGCAGGATCTGTGTATTAAAAATGTTCAGTCTGTCTGAGAAAGAAATTGCCGGGAGACCGGATGGAATTATCTCGGATTATTCTATTGACTCTCTTATAAAATGCAGCAGAGATATCCCAGCGAACAATATTCTTGATGTTTACACCCGCATCTGGGAAGGCGGAATGCCTGATATGGTCGGAATGGATAGTGAACTAAGGCGGGAATACTGGAATTCATATATCGATTCTTATCTAATGAGAGACGCTGTGGATGACAACGGAATCGTGGACACAGCGGGATTCCGCAAGTTTCTGAGAGCTTGTGCGGCTTTCTCCGGTCAGCTTATCAACTACAATGATCTCGGCACTGCTGCCGGAGTTTCAGGCGTGACAGCAAAAGAGTGGACGAAAGTACTTCAGTCAATGGGAATCATCTTTTTGCTGGAACCATACTATTCCAATGAGCTGAAGCGCATGATCAAAACTCCGAAGCTGTATTTCTGCGACACAGGACTTTGCGCGTTTCTTTCTTCCTGGACATCAAGAGATGTGTTGATGAACGGAGCGGCAGCGGGACACTTCCTCGAAAACTACGTTGTGGCGGAGATGAATCGAAACGTGTCCTACGGAGAAAAAGAAATGAATCTTAATTTCTACCGGGACACGAATCAGAAGGAAATTGACTTTGTGGTTGAAACGGATGGCGTATTGCATCCCTTTGAAATCAAGAGATCTGCTTCCCCGGAAAGAAAAGCTATAAAGGTATTTTCACTTCTTGAGAAAGCAGACCGCAGTCTTGGAAACGGCGGAATTATCTGCATGGCAGAAAAGCCTTTTCCGATTGATTCAAAAAACAGTTTGATTCCTGTGAATATTTTGTAAAACAAATACTTATTACATGTCATAAATCCGTGAGCAAAATGCTTGCGGATTTTTTACGTTCAAAATTAAGTTTAATCTTAAATACACTTTGAGGATCCTGTTAGAAATTGTTAGAAATCATCATTTTTGAAAGGTTAAAGTACCAGACAAACTCAAAATAAGAGAAGACAAAAAAATAACGCCAAAACCGAAGTTTTGACGGACACAAGAATTAGATATATATAAAATATTATTAATAATATGTACCCAAGGAAGCCGCTTTCGCAGCGTTAAAAAGGGAAGATATATATCAACAGTTTTCTTCTGAGAAAACTGAAAAAGAAGAAGAGCTGCTGGGCAGATTCGAACTGCCGACCTCATCCTTACCAAGGATGCGCTCTACCTACTGAGCTACAGCAGCAAATTATATGCCCCTTAAATAAGGGGCATATCTGTGGCGACCGAGAAGGGACTTGAACCCTCGACCTCCGGCGTGACAGGCCGGCGTTCTAACCAGCTGAACCACTCGGCCACGGCTTGATTATAATAGCAAACAACGGCTGTTTTGTCAACATTTTTTTTGAAAAAATTTATCTTTTTCAAATTTGCCTTTTCGAAGCAAGGAACCGGGAAATAAGCAGGATATTTTCGGGGATCAGAGACAGTCGAAATCGTGTGGCTTTATATAAAGTTCTTGAATGATTCCGGAACAAGTGATATGATAACTTTTACTGTTATTATTAGTAATGCGTTACGGAGATTGTATGGAAGCTATTGTCGCGGTATATGAAGACTGGGGAATCGGAGACGGGCAGACGCAGCCTGTTGTACTCCGGGCGGACAGAGTTCACTTCAGAGAGATAACAGCATCCGCGGCGGTGGTAGTCGGAAGGAAGACGCTTGGAGATTTTCCGGGAGGCAGGCCGCTTAAAGGGAGAAATAATATCGTTCTCACGCGCGGAGATGCTGAGATCCCCGGAGCGGAAGTAGTTCACAGCACAGAAGAAGCTTTGGCAGTTGCGGAAAAATACCCGCGCTGTGTCGTCATCGGCGGTGCGAGCGTTTATCGCCAAATGTTCCCTTATATGGATAAAGTTTATATTACAAAGATTGAATGCAGACCGGACTCGTCGGCGTTTTTCCCGGATCTTGACCGGGAGAATGGCTGGGTATGTACGGAAGAGGGACCTGTTTCCGAAGAAGACGGGATCCGTTACCGCTTCTGCATTTATGAACGAAAAGGAGAGGTATTATGTTAAAAGACAGCAGATCACTGGAAATAAGCTGTTATGTAGTCGGAGCCGGAGCGTTCGGCGTCTTTTTCAGATGGATGCAGCTGATGCTGGCCTACAATGATGACGAACTGCCGGATGCCAGCGCATGGAATGTTCTTGTTCCGCTCCTGATTGCAGCTGGTGCGTTTGTTTTCGCGCGTTTCCTGTCAAAACTGAAAAAGGAAAGCCTGTATCTGCCGGAAGACTTTTTTAGTGCATTGAAAAATGAAGCAAAGCTTTATTCTATTTGCCGCTGGGCGATAGGGATCATCATGATTCTCGGAAGTGTTCTGCTCTTTGCAACCTGTGAGCTGGACAAAAACGTGGTATTTCTCAGAGTCCTTTCGGGCTTCGGCGTGCTGACCGGTATTTCATTTCCGCTGCTTCTCTCAGCAGCAAATAAGCCTCATGTTTCCGGACGTTCCATGATCACTCTTTTTGCTCTGCTGCCCATTCTGTTCTTTGCAGTATGGCTCCTTACCTGCTATAAGCAGAATTCAATTAATCCCGTAACATGGGATTATATCATTGAGCTTCTTACGCTTATTGTAACGCTTGTCGCATTTTTCCGCATAGCAGGCTTTGCCTACGGTGTTGCAGATCCTTCCAAGAGCATGTTCTTCTGTATGTTCGGCGGTATGCTCTGCATCATGTCCATTGCTGACAGCAGATATCTCGCACAGCAGATTATGCTTGCCGCTTCTGCGCTGATGATGATTATGTTCAACTGGATCATGGTTGCAAATCTTGAACATCGCGAGAAAAATCTTTATAAGAGCACAGAGGAAGAGGAAGGCTTTGAGCGGCTCTGAAAAATCTGATGATACTTTAAAAATACGGCGTTCGGATGTATGATCCGGACGCCGTATTTTATGCTTATTCTGTTTGGGGGAGTATCAGCGATGACCATTCGGAAACGAGCCTGTCATAAGAGCAGGCGGCATTGGCAGGGCTTGTTGACGGAAGCTTTACAGCCGGTATTCCGGTGATCGGGAAAGAATATTTCATATACAGTTCATAAGCTTTCGTTCCGTTGGTATAAATTGCATCTATTTTTGCCGAGCTGAGGATCGGGGACAGATCATTAACCTGAACATTTGTTATCGAAGCGTCTGAGGATCCGGTGATTTCGCAGGAGGAGATCACATCCCAGAGAGCAATGTGATTATCCAGCAGAAATTTCTTTTTTTCGGGAATCGTTTCAGGAAGCCTGGCCTGAAAAACAGTAGAAATCACTTTCCAGAACCGATTACGCGGATGACCGTAGAAAAACATCTGTTCTCTGGATTTTACGGAAGGAAAAGAACCCAATATAAGAAATTTTGAATTGGAATCGAAAACGGGATCAAAGGGATGCTTAATTTCCTGACTTTCCATTTCTGCCTCCTTTCGGAACGACGATTTCATTTAGCACTGTTTCCTTTGGAATAAGAGCCGGAAACATTGATACAGAGCGGGTTCTGTGTTATAATATGCCAAAATTTTCGGTGAGTGTGATGAAATTGAGAACAAATTTAAAAGAGATGACTATCAGAGTTGTTATTCTCCTGATTGGCCTTACAATCGCTCATCTGGGCGTAACGCTGTTCCTTCTGGCCGATCTTGGGGCGGATCCTTTTAATGTTTTTATTCAGGGATTATTCCGGAAAATAAATCCCGATTCCACCGGCTTCATTACGCACGGCGTTGTCCATATGGCGATCTGTTTTCTGATTATCATTATTCTTCTGTTTGCTGACAGATCCTATGTAAAGATCGGAACGATTCTCTGCATGTTCTGTGGAGGACCGATCATTGACTTTTTTACGCTGATACTCGGTCCTCTCTTCGAAGGGGGGCTTCCGCTCTGGCTCCGTATTCTCGTAAACGGCCTCGGCTGCGTGATCCTTGCTTATGGTATGACGATCGTGATCAAATCCGATGCCGGAACCGGACCCAATGACCTTGTTGCCATTGTGATAAGCGACAAAGCAAAGAAAAAATTCAGCATTGTCAGAGTAATCGTAGACCTCTGCTTTGCAGGCATCGGTTTTGCCATGGGAGGAACGGTCGGGATCGGAACGCTGATCTGTGCTTTTGTCGTCGGTCCTGTAGCCGGGATCTTCATGCCGTTTAATGAGCGGTTGGTAAACAGAGTAATACGGAAAACATGCGGGGGCATGTAAAGAAAGATATCGTTATGGCAGAATTCCTTTTCGCCCCAATGGAGGGCATCACTTTTTCAACCTACAGGCGGATCCATCATGAAATGTTTCCGGGATTGCAGGAATATTATACTCCGTTTATTGCGCCTGACAAGGCCGGAACTTTTAAACCGAAGTTTCTGAAGGAACTGACGAAAGACAGCACAGCCGGTTTAAAGATTATCCCTCAGCTTATGGTCAATGATCCGGATTCTTTTATTATTACTTCCGGAAAACTGCGGGATCTGGGGTTTCATGAGATAAACCTAAATGCGGGATGCCCGTCCGGAACAGTTTTCGCCAAGCATAAGGGAGCCGGAATGCTGACTGACCCGGAGGAACTGGATCATTTTCTGGAAACGGTATATGAGGCGACAGTACAGGAAGGAATACAAGTCAGTATAAAAACACGAATGGGGGTTCACAGTACGGAGGAATTCCCGCGCATAATGGAGATTTATAAAAAATATCCGGTATCGAAGCTGATCATCCATGCCAGAGACCGGGACGGACAGTATAAAAGCATTCCGGATATTTCCGGTTTTGCATCAGCTCTCAGTGGATGCGGTTTCCCGGTCAGCTATAACGGGAATATTTTTTCTCCTGATGATCTTTCGGAGGCTGAGAAGATAACCGGGAAAAAGCTGGACAGCGTTATGCTGGGCAGGGGAATCGTTACGAATCCGGCGCTGGGAAGAGCGCTCTCAGGCGGGAAAGCTCTGACCTGCGGAGAAATGAGTGACTTCCATTCTGCCCTTCTTGATGCATACCTGGAGGACGGTCTCAGTCCGAATTTTGTTCTGGAAAGAATGAAGCATCTGTGGTATTACATGATCCACATGTTTCTTGACTATAAAAAAGAACAGAAGGCAATCCTGAAATCAGAAAGTATTTCCGAATACCGAATGGCTGCGGAGAATCTTTTTCAATCAGGGAAGTTCTCTTCTGAGGGAAAATTCAGAGATATTTGAATATCTGCCGGAATCGGCAAGAAAGATATTCTTGATATTCCGGATTATCAGGAATAAAATAACACAGGTAAACAGAATTTATAAGGGAAGAAGATGCAGAATAATGAAAAGCTATCTGAAATTAACAAACGAAGAGAAGAAAGCCGAACTTGAGGCTCTTTACGGGATGCTGGAAGCGGAGAAGGCAAAAGGGTATAAATTGGATATGTCCAGAGGTAAGCCGGCACCGGATCAGCTGGATATGAGCATGGATATGCTTTCTGTTGCACCGGAAACGATGATTCGATCCTGCAAGGGAACAGATGCAAGAAATTACGGCGTGCTTGACGGACTTGACGAGGCAAAGGAGCTTTTTGCGGAAATCCTAGGCCTTTCTCCCAATAATATAATCGTAGGCGGACAAAGCAGCCTGAATCTGATGTACGACTGCATTATCAGAGCATTTGTATTCGGCGTTTACGGCGGCTCCAAGCCCTGGGGCCAGCAGGGAAAATTAAAATTCCTCTGCCCGGTACCGGGATATGACAGACATTTTCGCATTACCGAAGAATTCGGAATAGAAATGATCAATATTCCCATGTCTCCGGAAGGTCCGGACATGGCTCTGGTAAAAGAATATGTAGAGAATGATCCGGCGGTAAAAGGAATCTGGTGTGTTCCGAAGTATTCCAATCCGCAGGGGTACACATATTCTGCGGAAACTGTAAAGGCGTTTGCCGCGCTGAAGCCTGCGGCGGATGATTTCAGAATTTTCTGGGACAATGCCTATATTGTCCACGCTTTCCGTGAAAAGGATGATGAGCTTCTGAATATTTTTGATGCTTGCGCAGAGTACGGCAGTGAGGATATGGTGTATGAGTTCATGTCCACGAGTAAGGTTACGTTCCCCGGTTCCGGAGTTGCAGTTATTGCCGCGAGCGAGAATAATGTGAAGTTTATTCTGAAGCAGATGGGTGTGCAGACGATAGGCTTTGATAAGGTCAATCAGCTTCGTCATGTAAATTATCTGAAAGATGCGGAAGGCGTAAAAGCCCACATGGAAAAACTGGCAGAACTTATGAGACCGAAGTTTGATTGCGTTGTCAATACGCTCTCAGAGAATCTGGGCGATCTTGAAATCGGAAAATGGACGAACCCGAACGGCGGCTATTTTGTCTGCTTTGAGGGACTCCCCGGAACAGCAAAGAGATGCGTCGGACTTTGCGCTGAAGCAGGGGTTAAGCTCACCGGGGCCGGAGCTCCGTTCCCCTACGGAAAGGATCCGGAGGACAGCACGATAAGAATTGCACCCTCCTTCCCGTCCGTTGAGCAGCTCAGTGACAGCATAAAGGTATTCTGCATCTGCCAGCGCATCGCTGCTCTGGAGACTTTGATTTCCTGAGAAAAAGGAGAAAATCATTTGGCGGTACGAATTGACGGAAAAGCGGTTGCAGCCGGAATCAGAGGAGAAGTTCGGGAAGAGGTAAAAAAATTGCCGAGGCAGCCCGGCTTGGGAGTAATACTCGTCGGGGAGGATCCGGCATCGCAGCTTTATGTTCGGAACAAAGCGAAAGACTGCGAAGAGTGCGGGATTATAAGCCGAAGATATGATCTTCCGGTGGATACCTCTGAGGAAGAAGTTCTCGGAATCATCCGAAAACTAAATGAGGATGCGACGATTGACGGAATCCTTGTTCAGCTTCCTCTTCCGGATACAATGAATGAGCAGAGAATCATTGAAGCAATAGCGCCAGATAAAGATGTTGATGCATTTCATCCTGAAACGGTAGGAAGAATGGTGCGGGGAGATTCTCCTGTCTGGCCGTGCACGCCGCAAGGAATCAATGAACTGTTCCGGACTTACGGAATCTCTCCGGACGGAAAGATCTGCGTTATGGTAGGGCGGAGCAATATTGTCGGGAAACCCATGGGTCTGCTGATGCTGCGGGAACACGGCACAGTGATTTACTGCAACCGGCATACTCCGGATCTTGCTGTTATGACGCGTCAGGCGGATATCCTTGTCGTTGCAGCGGGACATAAAGGTCTGATTACCGGGGATATGGTAAAAGAAGGGGCAGTTGTAATTGACGTAGCAATGAACCGCGATCCGGAGACCGGAAAATTTACCGGAGATGTGGTTTTTGACGAGGTCGAGCCGATAGCTTCCTATATTACTCCGGTTCCCGGAGGAGTGGGCCCGATGACAAGAGCTATGCTGATGAGAAACATTCTGACTCTCGCCAAGCTGCGTATGGGCTTGAACTGAGCAGCGGAAAGGAAGAAAAATGAATCATTTTATACAGATTAAAAAGAAAATAGCTAAGGCCGGACTGGACGGAATCCTGCTGAACAGCGAAGCGAACAGATTTTACGCATCAGATTTTCCTACAATGGCAGAGGATGACGGCAGAGTTCTCGTAACAAAAGAGGACTGCTATTTTATTACAGACAGCAGATATACAGAGGCGGCACAAAATCGGATAAAAGATGCAATTATTGTAATTCGTGAAAATGCAGCCAGCTACATAGATATCCTGAAAGAACTGACGGAAAAGCATGAGATTAAAAAGCTGGGATTTGAAGAAAGAGCGCTGACGGTTAAGCAATATAATGATTACTCTTCTTCTCTGGACTGTGAGTTTATTCCGGCTTCGGATCTCCTTGAAGATCTTCGCCAGTCCAAAGATGACGATGAGATCAGGAGCATGATCGCTGCACAAAGGATTGCTGAAAAGTCGCTGGAACAGCTTTTAACGGAAATAAAAGAAGGTCAGACAGAAAAAGAAATTTCCGCAAGGCTTCAGTATCTGATGTATTTGAATGGAGCGGAAAGAATGTCCTTTGATCCGATTGTTGCTTCCGGTCCAAACAGCAGTATGCCTCACGCGGTTCCTACCGACAGGAAAATTCAGGCAGGGGACTTTCTTACGCTGGATTTCGGTTGCATCTATAACGGATATTGTTCAGATATGACGAGAACTGTGGCAATCGGGTACGCAACAGATGAGATGAAAAAAGTCTATGAAACGGTACTTCTGGCTCAGCTGAAGGGTATTTCTCTTGCCAGAACCGGGGTTATCGGGAAAGAAGTACATAATGCGGCATCGGAAGTAATTGCCGCAGCCGGATACGGGGGATATTTCGGACATGGCTTTGGCCACAGTCTTGGCATTGAGATCCATGAGAGTCCGAATTTCAATTCCCGCAATGACAAGCCGATGCCGGACAGGGCTGCTGTTTCTGCGGAGCCCGGAATTTATCTTCCCGGGAAATTCGGCGTGAGAATAGAAGATGTTGTTGTTCTGAAGGAGGAAGGCTGCGAAGATATTACGCTTGCCCCTAAGGAACTGATGATTTTGCCTGTGTAATAATACCTGATAAGAAGAAAACAGGAAAAATACAGCGATAAACTCAGGATCAGGAGTTTATCGCTGTAAAACTTTCGTGGGAAAAGGACCCAGCAATATTTAACGGGTATGATATGACAGAATTTTCATCAGCCGATATTTAATGAACAGGATGCGCTGCCGAGAACTTTTCGATTCAGAAAGTCATTATAAATTTCAACGGATACGTCCACGGGATCACTGGAAGAGGTAAGATATCCGTAGACGCACTTAATGGACTGTCCGGATTTGACCGCTTTTGTGAAATTGTATCCCAATCCGTCAAACGTAGACTGATCCATGACGACGCCATCGCCTTCCAGCACTTTCCCGTTCTGGGTGACCCGGATATTTGCAACATGAGAGAAAGGCGTTTCCTCAGGATTATTATTTGTGAACTTAAATGCCACGACAACAACGTCAGCACCGGTATAATCCTGATCTTTCTTTGCTGACAGAACTTCTATGGAGTATCCGCCGCCTTCCGCCACGCATCCGGACGAGGCATCTGCTGCCGGCTTAGATCCTGTATCCTGAACTGCGGGAGATTGAGCGGGGATCTCCGCCGGAGCAGAGTTCTGAAGGGGAACAGGAGTAACGATGGGAAGAGGAGCACTCTTTTCAGACGGCAACTCTTCCAGCTGAGAAGTGAGAACCCCGGCGGCCTCCTGTGCTGAAGGAACAGCGGACGGGATTTCGGGAGCGGAAGCCTGTTCTGAAGGAACGGCTGGCTGGGGAGTAACCGAAACAACGGTCATATTTTTAGAGCTGCCGCAGGAAGCAAAGCAGAAAAACACGGCGATGATACAAAAAACAGAAAGTATTCTTTTCATTATAATAATATATTCTCCTTTGTGCAGATGAAGTTTGGTCTGTATGGTAATACGCAGAAGAAAGAGGTTTGTTACATTTGACTTTGCAGAAGGATAAATGTATAATCGTACGAAAATATTGTGCATTATTGTATTATTCATAATAAAGGATGTCAAATGAAAAAAACAGGAATAATTACAGCTGTATTGACTGTTTGTCTGATCTTCTCCATCTGTGCTCCGGCAGCTTCGGCAGTTGATGCTCCGAGGCTGAAAAGCTCGGATGCATATCTGGTAGTTGATATGAAAACCGGAACAGAGCTGATAGAACTGAACCCGGATATGCAGCACTCAATAGCGAGTCTTACAAAAATAATGACCTGTCTTCTGGCGGTTGAAGCCGTTGAAAACGGTACGGTAAGTCTTGAAGATATGGTGACTGCACAGGACGACTGTTTACAGGGTCTTGACGTATCCAGCTCGAATGCGGGAATCACTCCGGGTGAAACGATGTCCTTCAAGGATCTGCTTTACTGTGCACTCGTTCATTCCGCCAATGACGCCTGCAATGTTATCGCTACTCATATTTCAGGCAGCATCGGCGAATTCGTGAGAAAAATGAACGCGCGTGCCGCGGAGCTCGGATGTGAAAACACGCAATTTGTCGATACAGACGGAATGCTGAACAGAAGTGAGGGACATTACTCATCTCCGAGAGATCTTTACAAAATAACCAGCGAAGCGCTGAAGCATCCGCTGTTTGCCCAGATTTGCGGAACAGCGGATTATACTGTTTCCGCAACCAATAAGAGGGAGGCGTTTGAGGTCCATAATTCAAACGCGCTCATGTCCACAAAGGGTATTTACGGAGACCAGTATATCTATTCCGGGGTTTCCGGAGTAAAAACCGGATTTACGAAGCCTGCCGGGTACTGCCTTATTTCCGTATGCACGAGGAACAACGAATCCGTAATGTGCATTGTGCTCGGCTGCAACGGTCCGCTTACCTATACGTTTGCGGGAGAATATCAGAACTTTCAGGACTCCATAACGCTTTATGACTGGGCATTTGCAAACTTTGAGAGCCGCACGGTATTTCTTGCCGGGGAACCGCTCAAAAGGGTCAGCGTTCAGTTCGCGAAGGACAACGGAACGGTTGCTCTGTGTCCGGATGAAAGTCTGAATCTTTTCCTTTCCAAAGAGATAACCGACAAGGATATTGTTGTTGATATTCATCCGGATGAAGGGAAGCTGGTTGCTCCGATTCTCGAAGG
This sequence comes from Eubacteriales bacterium, assembly GCA_030536255.1. GTDB lineage: Bacteria > Bacillota > Clostridia > Oscillospirales > Oscillospiraceae > Limivicinus. The sequence goes on from JAUNQI010000002.1 coordinate 64,134, forward strand.
TCAGGAGCTCGGTTATGCCGATGTATATATTGCAGGGGAAAAGAGAACAACGGTAAGAATGGTTGCCGATGCTTCCGTGGAGATGGAGAAGAGCGAGCTGATAAAGGCCAGAATAAAGGAATTCTTCTCATCAACCGGATTTAAGATCGCAGTTGCAGTAATTATTTCCGTGATCGTTTTGTTCTTTGTTTACAGAAGCTATAAAAAGGTTATCAGAAGGAAAAAACTGCAATTCAGGATCCAGGAACGTGACAGAGCAAAGTGGACAGAGCAGAATGCCGTATATGCTGCCAGAGAAGACGCCCGCCGCAGGGCAGACCCGGAAGAGATGAGACGGCAGAAGCAGTACAGCCAGAGACAGACTCCTGTTCAGCAGCAGGTACGCCGAAGAAGCTATGATGAATATGAGCGTACGAATAACGGAAGAACTGCCCCTGCTCAGGCAACTTCTCGGCAGGAGAGAGAAAATTCAAATCAGCCGACCCCACAGAGAAAAATCCCAATTGAGCGGGTCGAAGTGCAGAGGGCTGCTCCGGAACGCAGGCCGGTTTCTCAGCGACCGATGGAAAGGACAGCTCACCCAGATACACGAACGGAGGAAATGCCGAGAAAGAAACCGGTTGTCTATGAAGGCAGGCAGGAGAGAAATCGTGTTCCGGATGAAGAGTATAATCTGGATGATATCATGAATTCATTCAAATGATATATTATATATAGTAGAATAAGAAGGTTCAGCAATGAAATTTGATCTTGATTCAGAAATGAAAGAGCTCCGCGAAATTAAGCTTTCTTCGGAAGATGTTTTTAAGGGAGTCATCCTAGATGTCAAAAAGGATACCGTTCGCCTGCCGAACGGGAATACCAGCGGAAGAGAAGTGATCCGCCATGTCGGAGCGGTTTGCGTTATTCCCATAACAGAAAATGGGGAGGTTATCGTAGAGCGTCAGTACAGATATCCCTATGACACGGTGATTACAGAGATTCCAGCAGGAAAGCTTGACAGCAAGCAGGAGGACAGACTTTCCGCTGCGAAACGTGAGCTTCGGGAAGAAACCGGACTGACTGCGGATGAATGGACAAATCTGGGCGGCTTTTATCCGGCAGCGGCTTACAGCGATGAATATATTACAATGTATATGGCAACAAAGCTCCACGAAGGAGCACGGGAGCTGGATGAGGATGAATTTCTTGACGTTGTGAAGATTCCCATTGAAGAGCTGATTGAAGATGTTATGTGCGGTAATATTCCGGACGCAAAAACACAGACGGCAATTCTGAAGGCTGCGAGGATCCTTGGAAAGTAAAAGAAAAGCGAAAATAATATATCTCGATTCCGTTGACTCAACGAATACATACCTGAAAAACATGGCTTTAAACGGAGCGGAAAACGGGACAGCGGTAATTGCCTTAAAACAGACGGCAGGCCGGGGGAGAACAGGAAATTCGTTTGTAAGCGATGAAGGCGGGCTTTATTTGTCTGTGCTCATCGATACGCATTGTCTTGAAATTCCGGAAACAACGGCACTTACGTCATGCACGGCGGTTGCAGTGGCGCATGCCCTGAAAGACGCTGTCGGTATCACTCCGGGGATCAAATGGGTCAATGATATGATCCTGAATGAAAAAAAGCTCGGGGGGATCCTTGTTGAAGCCGGGAGAATAGCGGACGGAAGGATTCCGTATGTTGTAGCGGGAATAGGGATCAATGTGAATCAGGGAAGGTTTCCGGAAACCATAGCCGGAATGGCGGCTTCCATCCGCCGCGAAACGGGAGAGAAGTATCCTGTCGATGCAGTATCCGGAGCAATCATTGCTCGGATGGATGAACTGATCACGAATATTTCTTCAAATAATCTCGGCGGTTATCTCAAAGAATACAGAGAGTTGTGCGTTACGGTCGGAAGAACCGTTGTTTTTGAAAGGAACGGACAGATCATAACCGCCGAAGCAAAAAAAATAACCGAAGACTATGGTCTTCTTGTGACGTATCGGGATGGAACGGAAGAGATTCTCCGCTGCGGAGACGTTCATGTCCGGGGACTGGAAGGCTATGTTTGACCGAAACAATTTTACAGAGAGAAAACAGCATTATTTTACAGAAAAAAATAAAAAATATCTGTAAAATAATGCTTGACTTTCCTTTTGGGATTTAGTATAATACTCAAGCCTGCGTGAGTGGGCGAACTATGCGATGAAGCGGGAGATTGCTCGCAAAGCGAGGTAACTTCCGTGGAGTATGTCCGGTATCGGAGTCCTTCCGGTACGCAATCGGGCGGCTGGAGATTCATGCGAGCTTCCGAAGGAAGCGTATATCGCAGGAACGTGGATAAACCGGCCCAAAAGCCGGTTTGTTTTTTCGGATCTGGTCTGATACGCACGGCAGCGTGTATGAAAAACTTCATCCGTACGCACAGTGAAAAACGTACGAAAAAAAGGAGAAACTAAAACATGGCAGCAACCGCAAAGAACATGATTCGTATCCGTCTGAAGGCATACGATCACCAGCTCATCGACAAGGCCGCAGAGACCATCGTTGAGGCAGCAAAACGCACAGACGCAAAGGTCTCCGGACCGATCCCCCTTCCCACCAAGACTGAGATAGTCACGATCCTTCGCGCAGTTCATAAGTACAAAGACAGCCGTGAGCAGTTCGAGCGCAGAACTCACAAGCGCCTTATCGATATTATGAACCCGACCCAGAAAACTGTTGAAGCTCTTATGAGCCTCGAAGTTCCCGCAGGCGTAGAAATCGAAATAAAGCTTTAATCGATTATCTACTTAATTAGTATTGACCCGTATTCCGCAGCTTGCGTATGCGGATGGGTTAAGTTGCCAGCCTCCGCCCGTACCCAATGCGCGGCATGCTAGGTAACCAATAACCGTTAGGAGGAAATAGAATGAAGAAAGCCATAATTGGCAAAAAGGTCGGCATGACTCAGATTTTTGACGAAGCCGGCAAAGTCATTCCTGTAACCGTCATTGAAGCCGGTCCCTGTGTTGTCACGGCAAAGATGACAGAGGAAAAGGAAGGCTACAAAGCAGTACAGCTCGGTTACGAAGAAGTATCCGAAAAGAAGCTCACCAAGCCTGAGCAGGGCCATCTCAAAAAGGCCGGCGTAGGCATGATGAAACACCTCAAGGAGTTCCGCCTCGCTGAGACCGACAAGCTCGAAGTCGGCGATGTGATCAAGGCAGACATCTTTGCCGAGGGCGACAAGGTCGACGTTACCGGCACCAGCAAGGGTCATGGTTACGCAGGCGTTGTAAAGCGCTACGGTCAGGGACGTACTCCTACCAGCCACGGCGGCGGTCCTGTTCACCGTCATGCAGGCTCTATGGGCTCCAGCACGGATCCTTCCCGTATTTTCCCGGGAAAGAGACAGGCAGGTCATATGGGCGTTGATCAGGTCACTGTTCAGAACCTGGACATCGTCAAGGTTGATGCAGAGCTCAACCTCATCGCTATCCGCGGCGCCGTTCCCGGCCCGAAGGGAAGCTTGGTTTACATTAAGGATACCGCAAAGGTTCAGCCCGTCAAGAAGGGCGAGGCAGCCGGTATCTCCCTCAACCCGCAGAAGGCTTCTGCTCGTGTCAACCCGCAGAAAGCATCCGCAAGAAACAAGTAAAGAAAGGAGAGCAGCATAAATGCCTAAAGCAAAAGTTTTCAACATGGCCGGTAAAGAAATCGGCGAGATCGAGCTCTCCGAAGCAATTTTCGGTATTGAGCCGAACAAGAGCGTTCTCCATGATTCCGTTAAGAATCATCTGGCAAATTGCCGTCAGGGCACACAGAGCGCACTTACCAAGGGCGAAGTTGACTTCACCACCAAAAAGCCCTGGCGTCAGAAGGGCACAGGCCGTGCACGTGCCGGTTACGCAGGATCTCCTGTGTGGACGCACGGCGGCATAGCTTTTGCTCCCAAGCCGCGTGACTACAGCTACACGCTCAACAAGAAGGTCAGAAGACTTGCAATGAAGTCCGCTCTTTCCGCAAAGGCAGCTGAGAACGAGATCGTTGTTATTGACGGCCTTAAGATGGAAGAGATCAAGACCAAGGTCTTCAAGCAGTTCCTTAACAATGTAGGCATCGAGAAGAAGGCTCTCGTTGTTACTGAAGCTGTTGATGAGAAGGTTGTTAAGTCTGCCCGCAACATCCCCGGTGTTGAGACAACGACTGCAACAGTCCTCAGCCCCTACATGATTCTGACAAACGGAGTTATGGTAGTTGACAAGGCCGCTCTTGCAAAGATTGAGGAGGTGTTCGCCTGATGAAGACAGCATACGATATAGTTATTCGCCCGATCATCACCGAGCAGTCCATGGAAGATCTGGACATCAAAAAGTATGCATTCGAAGTCGCAAAGAATGCAACCAAGATCGAGATAAAGAAAGCTGTTGAGGAAATCTTCGGCGTTACCGTTATCAAGATCACCACTCAGAACATTCACGGTAAGCAGAAGCGTCAGGGTGCATACCCCGCAGGTAGAACTGCTTCCTGGAAAAAGGCCGTCGTAAAGCTCAGTGCTGACTCCAAGAATATTGAGCTGTTCGAAGGCATGGCATAAGGAGGATTGAAGAATGTCTATTAAAGTTTACAGACCGACTACTCCTGGCCGCAGAGGAATGACAGTCTCCGGCTTTGACGGCGTTGAGAAGCATGTTCGCCCCGAGAAGGCTCTGACTGAGGTTCTGAAAAAGAACTCCGGCCGCAACAGCTACGGCCGCATCACCGTCCGCCACAAGGGCGGCGGAAACAGACAGAAATACCGCGTTATCGATTTCAAGCGCAGCAGAGTTGACGAGGATGCAAAAGTCCTTCGCCTTGAGTATGACCCGAACCGCAGCGCATTCATCGCTCTCTGTGAGTATGCAGACGGCGAGCGCACCTACATTCTTGCTCCTGTAGGCCTTGCAGCAGGCGACACAGTCGTTTCCGGTGCAGGCGCAGACATCAAGCCGGGCAATGCTCTTCCTCTTGCAAACATTCCTGTCGGTACGATCATTCACAACATTGAGCTCTACCCCGGTAAGGGTGCTCAGCTTGTCCGTTCAGCCGGCGTTTCCGCACAGCTCATGGCAAAGGAAAACGGAATGGCAACAGTTCGTCTTCCCTCCGGTGAGATGCGCAAGATCCGTCTCAACTGCATGGCAACGATCGGTCAGGTCGGAAATGTTGACCACGCTAACGTTCACTACGGCAAAGCCGGACGTATCCGCCACATGGGTATTCGCCCGACGGTCCGCGGCTCTGTTATGAACCCGAATGACCACCCCCACGGTGGTGGTGAAGGCAAAGCTCCTGTCGGCCGTCCCGGCCCTGTTACTCCTTGGGGTAAGCCTGCACTCGGTTATAAGACCCGCAAGACTAAGAACCGCACCGATAAGTTCATAGTCAAGCGCCGCAACGCAAAGTAAGGAGGGAATAGTTAATGAGCAGAAGTATTAAGAAAGGCCCCTTCGCCGCTCCCGAGCTGCTGAAGAGAGTCGATGAAATGAATAAGACCGGCAACAAGCAGGTCGTAAAGACATGGTCCCGTTCTTCTACCATATTCCCGTCCTTCGTCGGACACACGATCGCTGTTCATGACGGCCGCCGTCATGTTCCCGTGTATGTCACTGAAGACATGGTCGGCCACAAGCTCGGCGAGTTTGCTCCGACCCGTACCTTCCGCGGTCACTCCGGAAGCAAGACCGCAAAGTGAGGAGATAAAAGATGGACGAAAAGAAAATTGCATTTGCTGAGCATAAATATGCCCGCATTTCTCCCCGCAAGGTCGAGATTATCTGCAACATGATCCGCGGTAAGGACGCAAAGCTTGCTCTCGCTCTGATGGAGAACACTCCTAAGGCTGGCTGCGAGCTCATGATTAAGGTTCTTAAGAGCGCCATGGCAAACGCAGAGAACAACTTTGAAATGGATCCCGAGAAGCTTTATGTTTGCACCACTTATGCCGGTGCAGGTCCGATCCTCAAGAGAGGCAGACCCAGAGCTCAGGGACGCATGTTCCGCATTAACAAGCGTACAAGCCACATCTACATTGCAGTGGCTGAGAGAGAATAAGGGAAGGAGGCAGAATTAATGGGACAGAAAGTTAATCCTCATGGTCTTCGTGTTGGTGTTATCAAGGACTGGGATTCCAGATGGTATGCAAGAGAAGATAAGGTCGGCGATCTTATCGTAGAAGACTACAATATCCGCAAGTATTTAAAGAAGGCCCTCTATTCCGCCGGTGTTCCCACCATTGAGATAGAGCGTGACTCCGCAAAGACCCGCATCTATATCCATTGCTCCAGACCCGGTGTTGTCATCGGCAAGGGCGGCGAAGAGATCGCAAAGCTCGAGGCAGAGGTCGGCAAGCTGATCGGTAAGGAAGTAAAGATCTCCATCGTTGAAGTTCGCACTCCTGACACGGAAGCTCAGCTGGTTGCAGAGAATATTGCTCAGCAGCTCGAGAAGCGTATCGGTTTCCGCCGTGCAATGAAGAACGCTATGGGACGCGCCATGAGAATGGGCGCACGCGGCATTAAGATCAAATGCGGCGGACGTCTTGGCGGCGCTGAGATCGCACGCAGCGAGACCTATCATGAAGGCACCATTCCTCTTCAGACGATCCGTGCTGACATCGACTATGGTTTTGCAGAGGCAGATACCACTTACGGCCGTATCGGTGTTAAGGTTTGGATCTACAAAGGCGAAGTCCTTTCCCAGACTCTCCGTACAAGCCCCCGTACCATGGATCTGAACAAGCCCCAGGGCGAGCGCAAGAGAAGAGACGACAGACGCGGCGACCGCCGTCAGGGTGGATTCAACCGTGATAATCGTCAGGGCGGATATAACCGCGGCGGCCAGAATGGCCAGGGCGGTTACGGAAGCAGACCGTCTTACCAGAACGGTGAGCGTCGTGCACCCCGTGCAGCAGCTCCCGCACAGGAAGGAGGCAATGACTGATGTTAATGCCTAAAAGAGTTAAGTACCGCAGAGTACAGCGCGGCCGTATGAAGGGCAAAGCAACCCGCGGCAACGTTGTTAACTACGGCGAATTCGGCCTTCAGGCTCAGGAGCCCGGCTGGATTACTTCTAACCAGATCGAAGCAGCACGTATTGCTATGACTCGTTATACCAAGCGTGGCGGCCAGGTTTGGATCAAGATTTTCCCTGATAAGCCCGTAACGGCAAAGCCCGCCGAGACTCGTATGGGTTCCGGTAAAGGTTCCCCCGAGTACTGGGTATCAGTTGTTAAGCCCGGCAGAGTAATGTTTGAGATCGCTGGAGTTCCTGAAGAGGACGCCCGCGAGGCTCTTCGTCTCGCCAGCCACAAGCTTCCTATCAAGACCAAGATCGTTATGAAGGAAGCGGCAGAAGGAGAGGGTGAATAAGATGAAGGCAAATGAAATACGCAACATGTCTGTTGAAGAGCTTGAAACCAAGCTCGCAGACCTCAAGAAGGATCTGTTCATGCTTCGTATGCAGCATGCTACCAACCATCTTGATAACCCGACCAAGATTTCCGCAACACGTCGTGATATCGCTCGCGTGAAGACCGTTCTGCGCGAGAAGCAGAACTGAAGGAGGTAAGTGAAAATGGCAGAAATAAGAACTACTTCCCGCAAGGTCCGCACCGGCAAGGTCGTTTCCGACAAGATGGACAAGACGGTTGTTGTCATTGTTGAAGACCGCGTTGCCCACAAGACCTACAAGAAGATTATCGGAAGAACCTACCGCCTCAAGGCACATGATGAAAATAACGAGTGCAATGTCGGCGATATCGTTCGCGTGATGGAGACCCGCCCTCTTTCCAAGGATAAGAGATGGCGCGTAGTCGAAATCGTAGAGAAAGCAAAGTAAGGAGGCGCTGAGTAAATGATACAGGAAGAAACCTATCTGAAGGTAGCAGATAATACCGGCGCTAAAGAGCTTAAAGCAATCCGCATCCTCGGTGGATCAGGCCGTAAATATGCCTCTATCGGTGATGTCGTTGTCTGCTCAGTTCGTAAAGCAGCCCCCGGCGGCCAGGTAAAGAAGGGTGACGTTGTTCGTGCGGTTATCGTTCGCACCGTTAAGCCCGTACGCCGCGCTGATGGCACATACGTCCGCTTTGACGAGAATGCAGCAGTTCTTATCAGCTCTGATGATAAGAACCCCCGCGGAACCCGTATCTTTGGGCCCGTCGCACGTGAGCTTCGTGACAAGGAATATATGAAGATCCTTTCACTCGCTCCGGAAGTGATCTGAGGAGGAACCGGAATGAATATTAAGAAAGACGATAAGGTCGTAGTTCTGTCCGGTAAGGACAAGGGCAAGCAGGGCAAGGTCCTGATTGCAGACCCGAAGGCAGGCAAGGTCGTTGTTGAAGGCGTCAACGTAGCAACCAAGCATCAGAAGCCCATGAAGCAGGGCGACCAGGGCGGAATCATTAAGGTTGAGACCCCCATTTATGTCAGCAAGGTTCAGCTTGTATGCCCCAAGTGCGGCAAGAATACCCGCGTAGCACACAAGATTGAAAACGGTAAAAAGACCCGCATCTGCAAGAAGTGCGGAGCTGAGATCTGAGAAAGGAGATAACTTACAATGACTACAATGAAGAAAAAGTACGTTGAGGAAGTTGCTCCTGCTCTGATGCAGAAGTTCCAGTACAAGTCCGTTATGCAGATCCCCCGCATTGACAAGGTCGTTGTATCTGTCGGCTGCGGCGACTGCAAGGACAACGCAAAGGCTCTTGAAGCTGTTATCAAGGACATCTCCGCTATCACCGGTCAGCACGCTGTTGCTACCGTAGCAAAGAAGTCCGTCGCAAACTTCAAACTCCGTGAAGGCATGAAGGTCGGCGTTAAGGTTACCCTTCGTCAGGATCGCATGTGGGAGTTCATTGATCGTCTCTTTAATGTGGCTCTGCCCCGTGTCCGTGACTTCCGCGGCATTTCCGCAGACGCATTTGACGGCCGCGGCAACTACAGCCTTGGTCTGAAAGAGCAGATCATCTTCCCCGAAATCGAGTATGATAAGATCGAAAAGCTCCGCGGTATGAACATTGCAATTACCACTACAGCACAGACAGATGAAGAAGCACGTGAGCTCCTCAAGCTCCTCGGTGCTCCGTTTGTGAACTGAGAAAGGGGATTATAATGGCTAAGAAATCAATGATTCTCAAGCAGCAGGCACCCGCAAAGTTCTCCACCAGACAGTATAACCGCTGCAAGATCTGCGGTCGTCCCCATGCTTATCTTCGCAACTACGGCATCTGCCGTATCTGCTTCCGCGAGCTCGCATACAAGGGTCAGATTCCCGGCGTTCGCAAAGCAAGCTTCTAATTGTATTATTGCCTGCCCGCAATAAAGCGGGCAGGAGATAATAAATCCGCTGGCGAAAGGCTTTGACCAATCAAGTATTGGCAAAGAACCTCGTCACTGAAACCGCTTAAATGAGCGGTAACTTCTAATAAAAGGAGAAAAACAAATGCAGATCACAGACCCTATTGCCGACATGCTGACCAGAATTCGCAATGCCGGCAGCGCAAAGCACGAGACAGTTGATGTCCCCGCTTCCAAGATGAAGAAAGCTATTGCTGAGATCCTCCTCAACGAAGGATACATCAAGAACTATCAGATCATCGAAGATGGCACACAGGGCATCATCCGTATCACCCTCAAGTACCTCGCAGGCAAAGAAAAAGCTATTCAGGGCCTCAAGCGCGTAAGCAAGCCCGGTCTCCGCATTTATGCGGGAGCAGACGATCTTCCCCGCGTTCTGAAGGGACTCGGAATTGCTATTATCTCCACATCCAAGGGCGTTATGACCGACAAGGAAGCACGTAAGCAGAATGTCGGCGGCGAAGTCCTTGCGTTCATTTGGTAAGGAGGTAAGAAAATGTCCAGAATAGGTTTAAAGCCCATCACGGTTCCGGCAGGAGTCGAAATCAAGGTTGACGAGAACAACCACATCACGGTAAAGGGACCTAAGGGTTCTCTTGAGCGTACGCTCGTTCCTCAGATGAAGGTTGAAGTCAAAGACGGTACCATCCATGTTTCCCGTCCCGATGATACAAAAGAGAACAAGTCTCTTCATGGTCTTACCAGAACTCTGGTAAACAACATGGTCGTCGGTGTAACTGAAGGCTTTGAAAAGAAGCTCGAGGTTAACGGTGTAGGTTACCGTGCATCCAAGGAAGGAAACAAGCTGGTTCTCAACATCGGTTATTCTCATCCCGTTGAGATGCCCGAGACCGCTGACATCCAGATTGATGTTCCCGATGCAAACCACATCACAGTAAAGGGAATCGACAAGCAGAAGGTTGGCCAGTTTGCAGCAGAAGTTCGTGGTAAGAGACCTCCTGAACCCTACAAGGGCAAGGGAATCAAGTATGATTACGAAGTGATCCGCCGCAAAGAAGGCAAGACCGGTGCTAAGTAAACGGAGGTATGCCTGAATGATTAAAAGACCCGATACAAAAGGACAGCGCATTAAGCGCCATGTCAGAGTCCGCGGAAAGATCTCCGGCACTGCTGACAGACCCCGTCTCTGCGTATTCCGCAGCGAAAGCAATATTTATGCACAGATCATTGATGACGTAGCAGGCAATACCCTCGTTTCAGCTTCTACAGTTGAAAAGGGCTTTGAAGGCAACGGAAGCAACTGCGAAGCAGCAAAGAAAGTCGGCGCTGCAGTAGCAGAGCGTGCTCTTAAGAAGGGCATTGAGGAAGTTGTATTCGACCGTGGCGGTTACATCTATCACGGAAGAGTAAAGGCACTGGCAGAAGGCGCTCGTGAGAGTGGCCTGAAATTCTAAGGAAGGGGGAAAACAGACTATGGCATATAACAATGACAGAAAAGATCGCAGAAACAAGGAAGAAGCTCCTTCCGAGTTCATTGAGAAAGTTGTTTCCCTCAACCGTGTCAGCAAGACCGTTAAGGGCGGCCGTGTAGCAAAGTTCGCAGCTCTCTGCGTAGTCGGTGACGGCAAAGGCCGTGTCGGCTTCGGCATGGGCAAGGCAAGTGAAGTTTCCGAAGCAATCCGCAAGGGACTTGAAGATGCTAAGAAGAACATCTGCACGATCACTCTTTCAGGAACAACGATTCCTCACGAGGTTACCGGAGAATTCGGCGCAGGCCGCGTGCTTCTTAAGCCCGCTCCCGAAGGCACCGGCGTTATCGCCGGCGGCGCTGTCCGTGCTGTTGTAGAAGCAGCCGGAATCAAGAATATCCGTACAAAGTGCCTCCGTACCAACAATCCTGCAAACGTTGTTGCAGCAACAATGGAAGGCCTCAAGTCTCTCCGCGATGCAGCTCAGGTTGCAGCAGTCAGAGGCAAGACTCCTGAAGAGATTCAGGGTTAAGGAGGACGAACAATGGCTAAGAACAACGAAAAGAATCTGAGAATAAAGCTCGTCAAGAGCCTGAACGGCAGACTTGACAGCCATATTGCTACAGCATATTCTCTCGGACTGCACAAGATCGGAAATGAAACCGTACAGCCCGACAATCCTCAGACCCAGGGAAAGATAGCGAAGATTGGCTATCTCCTCTCGGTAACAGAAGAATAAGGAGGGAGTAGACAATGTATATTAATGATCTTTCTCCGGTTCCCGGCTCCACTCATGTAGACAAGCGTAAAGGCAGAGGCCATGCAACTGGTAATGGCAAGACTGCCGGACGCGGCCACAAGGGACAGAAAGCCCGCAGCGGCGGCGGTACCCGTATAGGTTTTGAAGGCGGCCAGATGCCCCTGGCACGTCGTATCCCGAAGAGAGGCTTCAACAACATTTTCGCAAAGCCCCTGGAGTCCGTTAATGTTTCTGTTCTCGATAAGTTCAGCGATGGCGAAGTCGTTGACGCACAGGCATTGCTTCAGAAGGGTATCCTCTCCAAGTGCACTTACGGCGTTAAGATTCTTGGCAACGGCGAAATTACCAAGAAGCTCACAGTAAAAGCTGCTGCCTTCTCCGAAACCGCGAAACAGAAGATTGAAGCGGCTGGTGGAAAGGCAGAGGTGGTATAAGTGCTTCAGACCTTAAAGAATGCATGGAGAGTTGAAGAGATCCGCAAAAAGATTCTCTTTACTCTGATTATACTTCTTCTTTACCGTATCGGTAATGCAATTCCTGTTCCTTATGTTAATACTGAATCTCTTCAGTCCTATTTCAATGCTCTTCAGAACACCGTTCTCGGTCTTCTGAATGTTATGTCCGGCGGTGCATTCTCTCAGGCAACGATTTTTGCACTGAGCATCCAGCCGTACATTAACGCATCGATCATTATTCAGCTCCTCTGCATTGCCATTCCCGCACTTGAGAGAATGAGCAAGGACGAGGGCGAAGAGGGCAAGAAGAAGATCGCAGCTATCACCCGTTACTCCACCGTCGGCATTGGCCTTCTTCAGGGCTTTGCTTACTTCATGCTCATCAAGAACAATGGTCTTCTTGTAGCTGAAGCAAAGAGCAGCGTGTGGGCAGCAATCGTTATTGTCCTTACATTCACATCAGGTTCCGCACTGATTATGTGGCTCGGCGAGCAGATTACCGAATACGGTATCGGCAACGGTATTTCAATGATCCTTTTTGCGAGCATTATTTCCCGTTTCCCGACAAGCATTATCAGCACGATCCGCAACGTTGTAACCGGAAGCCTTTCCTGGTGGGTTGCAGTTCTGATGTATCTCGGCGCACTGGCAATCATTATTCTTATTGTATTTGTCAATGATGCCGAACGCAGGGTTCCTGTTCAGTACTCCAAGAGAGTTGTCGGACGCAAGATGTACGGCGGTCAGAGCACTCACCTCCCCATGAAGGTGAACATGTCCGGTGTTATGCCTGTCATTTTCGCTCAGTCCATCGCATCCCTTCCCGCAACAATCGCCGCATTTACCGGTCATTCCGATAGCGGCTGGGCACAGACTGACTCGATCCTCTACGCAATCATTTACTTCCTGCTGATCATCTTCTTCGCATACTTCTACTCCACGATCCAGTTCAACCCAATCGAAGTAGCAAACAATCTGAAGAAGAACGGCGGATACATCCCCGGCTTCCGTCCCGGCAAGCCGACAAGCGAGTTCATCCAGAAGGTTCTGAACAAGATCACTCTGTTCGGTGCTCTCTATCTGGGTATTATCGCAACAACACCTATCCTTATTCAGCACTTCAGCTCTACCGCTTCTCTTACCGGACTTTCCCTTGGCGGAACTTCCATTATCATCGTAGTCGGTGTGGCACTTGAGACGATCCGTGCAATCGAAGCACAGCTTCTCATGCGTAACTACAAGGGCTTCCTTGATTGATCATAAGAGGTAAGGCAATGAGGTTGATACTTTTAGGCGCTCCAGGTGCCGGTAAAGGTACTCAGGCTGAAATACTGAGCAAAGAATTAAATATTCCTACCATATCCACAGGAAATATCCTGAGAGCAGCAATGAAGGAAGGAACTCCTACCGGACTTAAGGCTAAGGAATATGTCAATGCCGGAAAGCTCGTTCCTGATGATGTCATCATCGGCATCATCAAGGAACGCCTCGCAGAGGATGACTGCAAAAACGGTTATATCCTTGACGGTGTTCCAAGAACGATCCCTCAGGCACAGGCTATGGAAGAGCTTGGAATTGTTATTGACAAGGCACTTTCCATTGAAGTGGAAGACCAGACGATCATTGACAGAATGTCCGGGCGCAGAACCTGCAAGAACTGCAGCAGAACCTTCCATATGATCTTCAATCCTCCGATAAAAGAAGGCGTCTGTGATGTATGCGGCGGAGAGCTTGATATCCGCAAGGATGATATGCCCGAAACCGTAAAAGCTAGACTGGACGTTTATCATAAGGAGACCGAGCCCTTGAAAGGCTTTTATGAGAATCTCGGAAAGCTCGTAAAGGTTGACAATCAGCCCGGAATTGAAGAAACAACAGTTGAAATAAGGAAAGCTCTGGAGATCTGAATATGTCAGATTGCATATACATCAAATCGCCCAGAGAAATCGAACTGATGCGTCAGGCCGGAAAAGTTACTGCCGGAGCCCGCTCCATAGCGAGGCAGGCAATAACTGCCGGCGTGAGCACAAAGCAGATAGACAAACTTGTACATGATTATATCGTGAAAAGCGGTGCAATACCTACTTTCCTGGGTTATGACGGATTTCCGGCAAGCACATGCATTTCAATTAACGAAGAAGTCATACATGGTATTCCCGGAAAAAGAACAGTCAAAAACGGTGATATAGTTTCAATCGATGTTGGAGCAACACTGAACGGCTTCGTTGGGGACTGTGCAGGGACGTATCCCTGTGGAGAAGTAACCGAAGATGCGAAAAAACTGATAGAAGTTACAAGACAAAGCTTCTTTGAAGGAATTAAGTTCGCAAAGCTCGGTTACAGACTGTCAGACATTGGTGCGGCGATACAGGATTACGTGGAAAGCCACGGATATTCGGTGGTACGCGACTTTGTAGGACACGGTGTCGGACGCGAGATGCACGAGGCACCGGAGGTTCCGAACTTCAAACCCGACAGAAAGATCGGCCACAGAGGCGATCCAAGGCTTCAGGCGGGTATGACAATCGCTGTTGAACCCATGGTGATCATGGGGGACTGGGAAATTGATGTTCTTGAAAATGACTGGACGGTAGTTTCCAGTGACGGCACGTTAGCCGCACATTATGAAAACACGATCGCCATTACAGACGGAGAACCGGAAATACTGACAATGGCAGACGACATATGAGTTTAAATCAACTGTATGGAGGATTAAATCTTGGCTAAAGACGATGTAATCGAACTCGAAGGTACGGTAGTTGAATCTCTGCCGAACACGATGTTCCAGGTAGATATCGGCAATGGGCACATAATTCTGGCGCATATTTCCGGAAAGCTCCGGATGAATTTTATTAGAATTCTGCCAGGCGACAAAGTCACGGTTCAGATGTCACCCTATGATGTGACCCGTGGACGAATTGTCTGGAGAAGCAAGTAACATAGGGAGGTTACAAAAAGTGAAAGTAAGACCTTCAGTAAAACCCATGTGCGAGAAGTGCAAGATAATCAAGCGCAAAGGCAAAGTCATGGTTATCTGCGAGAATCCCAAGCACAAACAGCGTCAGGGCTGATAAATCCCTGTCCGAAAAAATTCAAACCGTATAGCCCCGAAGGGCTCCCTCCGGCGGGAACAAGTCCACGGAGTTATTCATACGGGAAAAAACGAAAGGAAATAAAATTATGGCACGTATAGCCGGCGTTGACCTGCCCAAGGACAAGAGAATAGAAATTGGTCTCACTTATGTCTATGGTATCGGCAGAACCAGCGCAACAAAGATTCTGGAAATGACCGGAATCAACCCTGATACCAGAGTCAAGGACCTCACCGAAGAGGAAGAATCCAAACTGCGTGAATGCATTGATCACAACTACATCGTTGAAGGTGACCTTCGCCGTCAGACAGCACTTGATATTAAGCGTCTTACTGAAATCGGCTGCTACCGTGGTCTCCGTCATCGTCGCGGACTTCCTGTTCGCGGCCAGAGAAGCAAGACCAATGCACGTACCCGCAAGGGACCGAAACGCACAATAGCAAATAAGAAGAAGTAAGGAGGGATATGAATAATGGCAGCAAATACTAAGAAAAAAGTTAGAACTCGCAGAAGAGAACGCAAGAACATTGAAAAGGGCCAGGTTCATATCAGCTCTTCCTTCAATAACACCATGGTAACCGTTACCGATACTCAGGGTAACGCACTTTCATGGGCATCCGCCGGTGGCCTCGGCTTCCGCGGAAGTAAGAAGTCTACCCCCTTTGCAGCATCCGAAGCAGCAGAGACTGCTGCAAGAGCTGCTATGGAGCATGGTCTCAAGACTGTTGAAGTCTTCGTAAAGGGACCCGGCTCAGGACGTGAAGCTGCTATCCGCGCACTGCAGACAGCAGGTCTTGAAGTAACGATGATCAAGGATTGCACTCCCATTGCTCATAATGGATGCCGTCCTCCGAAACGTCGTCGCGTTTGATTGAAGGAGGTAAACAATAATGGCAAGATATACAGATGCAGTTTGCCGCCAGTGCCGCAGAGAGGGCCAGAAGCTCTTCCTCAAGGGCGACAGATGCTATACCGACAAATGCGCAATGACCAACAGAGCATATGCTCCCGGTCAGCATGGTCAGGGCCGCAGCAAGAATTCCGAGTACGGCCAGCAGCTTCGTGAGAAGCAGAAGGCAAAGAGATTCTATGGTGTTCTCGAGAGCCAGTTCAGAAGCTACTTCGAAATGGCAGAGCGCCGTCCCGGCCAGACCGGTGAGAATCTTCTCTCCATTCTTGAAAGCCGCCTTGATAACGTCGTTTACCGCCTCGGTTATGCCATGAGCCGTGCAGAAGCACGTCAGATGGTCAGCCACGGACATATTACAGTAAACGGCCGCAAGGTCAATATCCCCAGCTACCAGGTAAAACCCGGAATGATTATTGCACTGAAGGAAAGCAGCCGCGGTATTGAAAAGATTAAAGCCAACATTGAAGCCAACGCATTCCGTCCGGCTCCCAAGTGGCTTGAGTATGATCAGGTGAACAATCTTGCGAAGGTTGTAGCTGTTCCTGGAAGAGACGACATCGATCTCCCCATCGAGGAACACCTCATCGTCGAGTTGTACTCCAAATAATAAACCCTCATTCCGCAAACCATATCCACAGCACGCGTTTATTCAACGCGAAATTAATAAGGAGGGTAAATCATTTAAATGGTCGAAACGAACAAGATCAATTTCGATATGCCGCATGTTGAATGCTTTGACCCGCTCGCAGACAGCTCTTACGGAAAGTTTGTCGTTGAACCGCTTGAACGCGGCTACGGCACAACTCTTGGAAACTCTCTCAGAAGAGTGCTTCTTTCTTCCCTCCCCGGATATGCTGCAACAAGCATAAAGATAGAAGGAATTCAGCATGAATTCTCAACGATCCCCGGAGTAAAAGAGGATGTCACCGAGATAGTGCTTAATGTGAAAAGCATTATCGCAAAACTTCACTGTGACGGACCGAAAACCGTTACTATTGAAGCTGTAGGAGAAGGCGTAGTTACCGCAGGCGACATCAAAGCCGATGCAGATGTTGATATCATCAATCCGGAGCTTCCGATTGCAACTCTCGGCCCCAACGGTTCCCTGAAAATGGAGATCGTGTTTGAAAAAGGCAGAGGATACATCTCAGCAGAGAAGAACAAATCTGCAGCGATGCCTATCGGAACAATTCCGGTAGATTCCATCTACACCCCTGTCCTTAAGGTCAATTACACGGTTGAAAACACCCGTGTAGGAAACCAGACAGACTTCGACAAGCTCACAATCGAAGTATGGACGGATAAAACCATAACGGCGAAGGAAGCACTTTCTTATGGTGCAAGAATTCTCCGTGACCATTTTAAGATCTTCACAGATCTGTCTGAGATAGAAGAAGGCAGCAGCCCGACAGTTATTCAGACTGTTGAACAGCAGCCGGATACGATGCTTAACATGACAATTGAAGAGCTTGATCTCTCTGTCAGAAGCTTCAACTGTCTCAAACGTGCAAATATCAATACCGTAGCAGACCTTGTATCAAAAACAGAAGATGAGATGATTAAGGTCCGTAACCTCGGCCGTAAGTCACTTGAAGAAGTCAAGCAGAAGCTTGCTCAGATGGGACTTAACCTGGCAAACGAGGAAAATCAGTAAAAGCTTCCATAAGGAGGAAATGCAATATGCCCGGAACAAGAAAACTCGGCAAGACAACAGCACAGCGCAAGGCAATGCTTCGTCAGCAGGTCACAGATTTTCTGGACAAAGGCCGTATGGAGACAACCGTAACACGCTGCAAGGAAATCGCTCCTCTCGCTGAGAAGATGATTACTCTCGGAAAGGCAAAGGATCTTGATTCCTATCGCCAGGCTCTTGAGTTCATCACTCGCGAAGATGTTGCCAAGAAGGTTTTCGATGAAGTAGCTCCGAAGTATGCAGACCGCAACGGTGGTTACACCCGCATTACTCGCGTTGGTGTTCGCCGCGGCGATGCAGCAGAAACAGCTGTCATCGAGCTCGTATAAACCTGATTCAATGTTTAACCCCCGTCTGATTTTTCAGGCGGGGGATTTTTAATAATGAAGTGTAAAATAATAGACGGCCATCTTGCAAAATTGTAATGTTTCATATAAAATTTAAATATAGAAACAGTCGGAAAAAGCAAGAATGATAGAAAACAGGTAATCTGAAATGATGAAGATCAGCTGTGAAAAAGAAAATAAGGATGAGATTGTACTGTCTGTGAGCGGAAGAATCGATACGCTGTCTGCAGATGAATTCGGTAAGACCATCCGAACTTTCCATGAAAAAGAGCCGGATGCGAAAATCATTCTGGATTATAATAAAGTAGAAATCGTCAGTTGCAGCGCGCTGAGAGAGATGCTCAGTTTAATAAAACAGGGAATAAACTTTAGCCTGAATAACGTAAATGCGGATGTATATGCTATACTGCAGCTGTCCGGATACCTGAACTATTTAGAAATTGAAAGAAAGAAAAAGAATATCAAGCTTGAGGAATGTGAGCTCATTGGTAAAGGCGCAAACGCTGAGGTATACAGACTGAACGATGAGCAGGTAATTAAAATATTTAAACGATCTCCCGACATCGATAAGATCATCCGGGAAAGGCTGCTTTCAAAAAAAGCTCTCAGGGCAGGAGTACCGTCTGCTATCTCCTTTGAATTGACAGAGGTGAACGGGGATCCCGGACTGATCTTTGAACTGATAAAAGCCCGGTCTTTTGCCTTCCAGATCGGAAAGGATCCTGAAGCGATCGATAAATATATAGATGACTATGTGAATGCCATAAAAACAATACATGCGATCAATGCTGAAAAGGATTTTGACTATCCGCTTCAGGCGGCGGGAGAGATTTTCAGCTCCTATGTGGATTATCTTGCGGATTATCTGGATGGACAACTGATTGCAGATCTCAGAAAATTTATTGAGAGCCTGCCGGAGAGTACGATGCTTCTTCACGGAGATATTCAACCGGGGAATCTGATGATAACAAAGCAGGAAATGCTGTTTATTGATATGGATTCGCTTGCTAAGGGTCCGGAAATATTTGATCTCGGATACCTGTATCGTACGCTGATACTTTTCTGGCAAGTGAGATCTCAGGATTATTTCCTCCGGTTTAATGAGGAATGCAGCTGGAAGCTTTGGAATGGTTTCATCCAAAGGTATTATGCGGGAGAAAACGAAGAAACTGTTAAAATGAAGCTGAAACAGATAAAGATCATCGGCCTGGTGAGCATTTGCAGGAAGTTTCTGAAAAGAAATGAAGATGAGAAAACTGTCAACATCTTTATTGAGCAGCTGCAGAATTCCGTATCGGATTATTTGAATGAAATAGAAGAGAAAGGATGATAATATGTACGGTTACGGGTATAGCGATGGATTGTATTTTGCGCTTCTTGCAGCGATGCTGCTGTCTTTTTATGCTTCCTGGAAGGTAAAGCATACTTATAAAAAATACGGGGATATGAGAAGTGCGAGAGGTATAACAGGAGCTCAGGCTGCCAGAATTATTCTCTCACGAAACGGACTGAGCGGAATCCCAATCAATCAGATACAGGGAACGCTTTCGGATAATTACGATCCGAGAAACAACACGCTGAACCTTTCTTCAGACGTAATTAACGGAACTTCCCCTGTCGCGATAGGTATAGCTTGTCATGAAGTGGGTCATGCGATTCAGAATGCGGAAAATTATCTTCCTGCAAAGATCCGTTCATCTGTTGTCCCGGTAGCACAGATCGGGACGAATATCGCTTTTCCGCTCATTATCGCGGGACTTCTGCTTTCCCGGCTTTCCGCAGGGCTGTATCAGCTTGTTTATTTGGGAATCATCTGTTTTGGGCTGAGTACGCTGTTTCATCTTGTTACGCTTCCGCTGGAATTCAATGCGAGTTCACGGGCGATAAAGAATATCGAGGAAGCGAACATTCTTGAAGGAGAAGAAATCGGGCCTGCGAAAAAAGTTCTGACAGCAGCTGCACTGACGTATGTTGCAGCACTGGCGGTTTCCGTTCTGCAGCTTCTCCGGTTTATCGCCATATATGGCGGAGGGAACAGAAGAAGATAAGGCAGGAAGCTGATGGATTATTACAATATCCCTGAGTTCGATGCAACCGGACTTGTTACAACTGTATATACTTCCGAGGGCCGCGGCTGCTGGCTCAGTAATAATCCTGAAGGGTGGGAGAATTACCGTGAGGTGCTTGCTCATTTCGGGCTCGGAGAGGAGAATATTACCGCAACTTTTCAGCGTCATTCGGATTCAGTTCAGATCGTTACGCGAAAAGAGGCACGGAGACATGTATTTTATCGTCCGGACCCCATGGTGATTGCTGACGGCATTATTACGGCGGAACCGGGGCTGATGATCAGCTCCATGGAATCAGACTGCACTCCCGTCTATCTTCTTGACCCCGTGCGCAAAGTAATCGGAATGATCCACAGCGGATGGAAAGGGACAGCGTCTCTTATTTCCGTAAGGGCTGTTCAGCTGATGGAAAAGGAGTTTTCCTGCCGGGCGGAGGATATAATGGTGGCTTTCGGACCTTGCATCTGCCGGGACTGCTACGAAGTCGGTGAGGATATTATTCCTCCGTTTGCGGAGAATTTCAGCGAAGAGGAAATTCATTCATTTTTCATTCCGAAGGATAACGGGAAATATCTTCTGGATGTAAACAAGGCGATTTCAATCTCGCTGATGAAAGAGGGAGTAAAGGAAGCAAATATCTATTCCTGCGGACAATGCACCTATCATGGCGGGAAATTCTATTCTCATCGCCGGCAGCTGAAAGCGGGACTTTCCGGAAAGGACAATATGTTTACAGGAATAATGCTGAATATTTCCTGAACAATTTTTAAATAAGGATATTAATTAAAGCCGGTCCCTCGGGATCGGCTTTTTCATATGATTTCACAGAGAACGCAGAAGGAAATCGGATATATCTTGCTTTAATTCATTCCTCATCGTATTGAAGCAGTGATCTGTCTCATATTCCTTATATAAGAATGTGTCTGTTGAACCATGCTTCCGTATTTCCCCTGCCAGACGGTCACCGTGCACAGACTTTTCACAGGTTTCGTCATTGAGGCAGGTTATAAGGAATGTCGGTTTTTCAGAGAGCGGTTTTACATAGGTGTTCAGGTCGTATTTCTCAGGCTCAGCAAGGAGCTCGGAAACAAAGACTTCCCGCCGGAAATTCCTGAGCCAGGCAGCATCTTTACCGCCAACAAAAAGATCATTCAGAAAGCTTTCTCCTTTTCCGGTAACAATGGGTTCGGAAGCGGCTTTTAAGTTGAAGGGAGCAAGGATGACTCCGCCTTTTACTGCCTGAAAAGATGAGGTTGCGTAGGAGGCAATAAGGCCGCCGAGGCTGTGCCCAATGACAAAGATATTCTCAGTGTCGAACCAGCCTTCTTCGTTTCTTTGCAAATATTCAATTACAGTTTCCGTATCTTCAAAGCAGTTCCTTACGGAATAGTCGCCTTCACTGCCCCAGCTTCCGCTATAGTGGAAAGTAACGGTACAGAAGCCGTGTTCTCTGAGGTATATGGCGAGATCCAGGAGCTTTTCGTTGCCGGGTATGCCGTGACATATAATGACTGCAGGCTTTGGATATTCCCCGCCCGGAAGGTAATGCTGAGCTAAAAGTGTTCCGCGTTTTCCCGGAATCAGGATCCCGCAGGAGGAAGGAAATTTATATTCCATAAAGAATGTTCCTTTCGTCAGACTGAATCATCGTTATACGCTTCAGATTTTCAAACTAATTTATAGACGGCAGCTTTGGTCAGTTCTCTGTCTCCGCCGTCATCCGAAAACAGTTCTCTTTCATATGCAAGACCGTTCTTCTGCATGCAGATCTCTAAGATACAAAGATAGATCCCGATATCGATACGGTTGAAATATGATACCGCTGCGGCCGGCATAATACCTCTCTTGCCGGGTTTCTTAAATCTGAAAACTGTTAATTCGTTGTTCTTGTTTTCAACATACCACGGCTGCGTGTTGCATGCGCTCGGAGAAAAGCGGCTGATATTTGCGATCCCGGGATCCTCACCGGACCAAATCTCCTGAAGGTCCTTTCTTTTGGCCTTGAACATATCTTTTCTGAACAGGGTATCATCATTTACCTTGTGGATTGCAATCATGATGACAAAATCCATTCCGTTATATTTTGCCTCATCCGGTTTCCCGATGCCGAACCAAAGGCTGCCAATATGATGCTTCACCAGCCAGAGATCAAGCTGCTCGCCGATATATCCTGCATTCATCAGATAGTTTTCTTTTTTCTCGCTGTAGATCAGAATGCAATATTCCGCATCTCTTTTGAAATTGACCTTTTCTGCCGGAACGATTCTTATCGCGGTTTTAATATCCGGATACAAACAACTGAAACGCGGAAACGAATTCCGGATATCATCTAGTTCGCTTTGCGATATCGTGTCATGCCCGACACCTCTGAACAGATGAAACGACTTCCTTTTGAAAATCATTTCATAATATTCAGCCATTTCATTCATGATTGTTCTCCTTCAACATTTTCATTTCACTATTATCTTCTGCATTCAGACTATAATGATTTAAAATTAATATCAAGAGGGATACTCAAAAAAGCAAAAATTATGAAGCGTTTTTAATTCGCTCTCTCTGCCGATAAACATTACAGTACATCCATCATAGACTGCTCGCATTATAGCATAGCATTATCAAAGAAGTCGACTATGATTCGGTGAATTGTGGTTGACTTTTTTGACAATGCGTTCTCTGACAGGTTTCGGCAAAATAAAATCATAAGCAAATATACAAATTCAGACACTTGTTTACTGGCTTTTCCGTTGGCGAAAACGGGGGAGATTCCCCGACTGCGGACGGGCCACCTCGCGGCTCTGACATGCCACCGGCATGTCATTCACTCCCGCTCGGCTTAAATCCCACAAATAATCTATGAAAAAAGGAAGATACTTGTTTGAGTACCTTCCTTTTTTATGGCGGAAACGGTGGGATTCGAACCCACGGACCCTGTTAGGGGCTTACCCGATTTCGAGTCGGGGCCGTTATGACCACTTCGATACGTTTCCATATAGCTGAATTATTATACCCGATTCTTCCTGTAAATTCAAGAGAAAGAAAAATTGTAGAAGAAAAATATAATTTGTTGAGTAATTTATATACAAACTCGTAACAAATTTTGAGGCCGGTCGTATTATAATACAGAAAAAAGAAAAACAGGAGGTATTAACAGATATGCCGAAGACATTATACAGTCTTATGCTGAATGATGAGGTGGTTAGGGAAGTTGATCTTCTTGCGCACAGACTGGGAACCAACCGATCGAATCTTATCAATGAAATACTGGCGGAGTATGTAAACTATACGACCCCTGAAAAGCGAATCAATGATGTCCTTTCCGCAATTCAGGAGCTTATGCAGCCGTCTGAGGATCTGATTCCCTTCTTTGCTCCCCATACATATTCTATGTCCCTGAAAAGCTCCCTGGATTATAAGTACCGCCCGACGATTAAGTACGAGGTGGAGTTGAATAAGGGTTATGAGGAAAACATCGGAACGATAACCGTTCTTTTCCGAACGCAGTCTCCGATGCTAATCGAGAGCATGACGGAATTTTTCAGACTGTGGGTAGAAATCGAGCAAGCGCATCTGACGCCGCTGCTCGGAGTAAAGACGGAATACGCGCTGTATGACGGAAGATTTTCCAGAAGCCTTGCGCGACCGGACAGAGACTGCACAAGCAATGAGCTCGCCTCAGCGCTGGCGGAATATATCCGTCTTTTTGATAAACTGCTGAAGGGCTGGCTTTCCGGCAGATATGATGCGCATGCGGTAGAGGCCGCATATTATTCATTTATCAGAAATTCAAAGGTACGCTTCTGATGGAGGAAAGGAGAAAACCGAATAATGAATGCACAGAATTTTACACAGAAATCGATTGAATCGCTGAATACAGCTCAGGCTATGGCGGATGAAAACAGAAATAATTATGTTCAGCCCGAGCATATCCTTTACGCGCTTATTGATCAGGACGGGGGCCTGATCCCGTCTCTGCTCGGAAAGATGGGCGTTGACTGCAATATGATGCTCTCCGAGCTGGATACCGTGATTTCCGGCTTCCCGAAGGTAGGACAGAATGCAGATCTATACCTTTCTACGGAGGCAAACAGAGTACTCATGGCAGCTGAAAAAGCGGCAAAGTCCATGGGAGACGAGTATGTTTCTGTTGAGCACATCATGATTGGGATTTTTGCCGCGCCGACGGCGTCAATCAAACGTATTTTTGACAGCCACGGAATTACGAAGGCAAGATTTTCCGAGGAGCTTACAAAGGTTAAGAGACCCGTTACGGGAGACAATCCGGAGAGCACCTATGATGCGCTCGAGAAATACGGCACAGATCTTGTAAAACGCGCAAGAGAAAATGATCTGGATCCCGTTATCGGCCGGGATACGGAGATACGGAACGTGATCCGTATCCTGTCCAGAAAAACAAAGAATAATCCGGTGCTGATCGGCGAACCGGGCGTTGGAAAAACAGCGATTGCCGAGGGGCTTGCCCAGAGAATCGTCCACGGGGACGTACCGGAAGGACTGAAGGATAAGTCCGTGTTCTCTCTGGATATGGGAGCTCTGATCGCTGGGGCAAAGTACCGCGGAGAATTCGAGGAAAGACTGAAAGCCGTTCTCGATGAGATCAAAAAGAGCGAAGGGAATATCCTTCTGTTCATTGATGAGCTTCATACTATTGTGGGTGCGGGAAAAACAGAGGGAAGCATGGACGCGGGCAATCTTCTCAAGCCGATGCTGGCAAGGGGAGAGCTGCACTGTATCGGAGCTACTACGCTTGACGAGTACAGAAAGTACATTGAAAAAGATGCCGCTCTGGAACGCAGATTCCAACCGGTACTGGTGGATGAACCGACGGTTGAGGATACCATCTCCATTCTGCGCGGCCTGAAAGACCGGTATGAAAGCTTTCACGGAGTAAGGATCCACGACAGTGCGCTCGTTTCCGCAGCCGTCCTTTCCGACAGATATATCAGCGACAGATATCTTCCGGACAAGGCAATAGACCTTGTTGATGAGGCATGCGCAATGATCCGGACAGAGATCGACTCCATGCCCGCGGAGCTGGACGATATTCGCAGAGAGAAAATGAGGCTGGAAATCGAAGAGGTGGCGCTGAAGAAGGAGGATGACAAGCTTTCGCAGGAGCGGCTGGAAAAGCTCCGCGAGGAACTGGCAGACCTGAATGACCGGTATAACGCTATGAAATCCCGCTGGGAGGAAGAGAAGAACAGCGTGGCCGAGGTCAAAAACCTGAAGATCAAGCTGGATCAGATGAATGCGGATATTGAGAATGCGCAGCTGAACTATGAATATGAAAAAGCAGCAAAGCTCCGGTACTCGGATCTTCCACTGCTTGAAAAACAGCTTGCCGAGGCGGAGAAGAAAGCGGATCAGCGTTCGTCCTCCGACTCCATGGTCCATGATACGGTAACGGAGCAGGAGATTTCCTCGATTGTAGCCAAGTGGACCGGGATTCCGGTAAGCAAGCTGATGGAAAGTGAGAGAGAAAAGCTGCTGCATCTGGACAGTCAGCTTCATAAGCGCCTGATCGGGCAGGATGAGGCGGTTCAGAAGGTATGCGAAGCGATCCTCCGCTCGCGTGCGGGAATTGCCGACACAAACAGGCCGGTCGGTTCTTTCCTGTTCCTCGGGCCTACCGGCGTAGGAAAGACCGAGCTTGCAAAATCTCTTGCTGAGTGCCTCTTTGACGATGAGCACAACATGGTAAGAATAGATATGACGGAGTACATGGAGAAATTTTCTGTTTCCCGTCTGATCGGAGCGCCTCCGGGATATGTAGGCTATGATGAGGGCGGTCAGCTTACGGAGGCTGTGCGCCGGAAGCCGTACAGCGTTGTGCTGTTTGATGAGGTCGAGAAAGCGCATCCGGATGTCTTCAATATTCTCCTTCAGATTCTGGATGATGGACGTATTACGGATTCTCAGGGAAGAACCGTTGACTTCAGGAATACGATCATTATTCTTACTTCCAATCTGGGGAGCCAGTATCTTCTGGAGGGAATCGATGAGAAAGGGAACATCAGTGAAGAGGCAGGTTCCGCCGTAATGGCGGAGCTGAAAAGATCGTTCCGGCCGGAATTCCTCAACAGACTCGACGAGATCATTATGTTCCGTCCGCTGACAAAGGAAAATCTAAGCGGGATCATTGACAACATGGTTTCTTCCCTTCGGAAAAGACTAGGCGAAAAGCAGCTCTCTCTGGAGCTTACGGAGAACGCAAAAACGCTTGCAATTGACAGAGGCTTTGATCCGCTTTACGGGGCAAGACCGCTGCGCAGATATCTGCAGAGCAATATTGAAACATTGATCGCAAGAACTGTTCTTTCCGGAAATATCTCTGCCGGCAGTACGCTTCTGGTCGATGCGGAAAACGGAAATTTTGTTTGCTCTGTAAAAGAACAGCAGAACTGATTCGGGAGAAATTCAATTGCGAAAATACTTAATGCATTTCCCGAAAAACTGATGTATAATTAAATATCTACAAATAATTAATTGTTTTTACGGAGGAAATAAAAATGGCAAACCAGTATGCAGGAACCCAGACCGAAAAGAATCTTCTCGCTGCTTTTGCAGGAGAATCTCAGGCAAGAAATAAGTACACATATTTTGCATCCAAGGCAAAGAAGGATGGTTTTGAGCAGATCGCTGATCTTTTCCTCAAGACTGCCGACAATGAGAAAGAGCATGCAAAAATGTGGTTCAAGGAACTCGAAGGTATCGGCGATACAGCCGCAAATCTTGCAGCAGCTGCTGACGGCGAGAATTATGAGTGGACGGACATGTACGAAGGCTTTGCAAAGACTGCAGAGGAAGAGGGCTTTAAGACTCTCGCTGTGAAGTTCCGCCTTGTTGCTGCCATTGAAAAGCATCATGAGGAAAGATACCGCGCTCTGCTCCATAATGTGGAAGCTCAGGAAGTCTTCGCAAAGAGCGAAGTCAAGGTTTGGGAATGCCGCAACTGCGGTCATATCGTTGTTGGTGTGAAGGCTCCTCAGATTTGCCCGACCTGCGCACATCCTCAGAGCTATTTTGAAGTAAGCGCTCAGAATTACTAATTAATGAAAAAATCAGAGAGACTGCCCTGGCCGAAAAATGAAGCCGGGGAACCGGAAGAGGCGGCATTCCTCTGCAACCTGATGGGGTTGGATCTGGATGACAATATCCGGATCAATATGCTGGAAGCGTATGGGATCCCATGCTTCTGCACCTATCCCGGAGACGGAACATTTGCAAAGATCGTACTTGGCATGAGCGGAGAGGGAACAAATATTTTTGTTCCGGCCAGCAGGCTCGAGGAAGCAAAGGCCCTGTGCGAAGATGCGATCATCGAAGATCCGGAAGAAGAGGAAACGCAGGGAATTTCGGTTTCAGATTAATAAGAAGTTAACGGGAAAAGCGAAAAAGCTTTTCCCGTTAACTTCTTATTCAGATAGTATAGTGAACCGGACAGTCATAAAGCATTGCCAAAATATTCGCTTTCGCCCTGTAGGCCTTCAAAGCCTCTCTGGCGGAGAACCTCATATACGGCAATTGCGACAGAGTTTGATAGATTGAGAGAACGAAGGGTTTCCCGCATGGGAAGCCGGACACATCTGTCGAGATTTTTCAGAAGGAAATCTTCCGGGAGACCCTTTGTCTCTTTCCCGAAAATCAGCCATACCTCTTCGGGATAAGCTACCTCGGAATATACATGAGGAGCTTTCGTTGTATAGCAGAAGAAGTCGATCCCGGGATGCTTGGAGAAGAAATCCTCCATATTGTCATAATAGAAAACGTCCAGCTTGTCCCAATAGTCAAGGCCGGCTCTTTTGAGGGTGCAGTCATCTGTTCTGAAGCCCAGAGGCCGGATCAGATGAAGAGCAGCTCCGGTTGCTGCGCAGGTGCGGGCAATATTTCCGGTATTCTGCGGTATTTCTGGTTCGTGAAGAACGATATTGATTTTCATTTGATTTGTTTGCCTTTCGTATCCGATCAGAGATATTTTTCCGCAGAAATAAAAAGTCTGTCTTTTCTGGATTTACCGCCAATTTCAACAACGCGCCCTTTTCCTTTTCCCCGTATGGAAATAACCGCGCCGCTGTCAACGGGGGCATCAGCTTTTTCGCAGATCTTATAATTCAGGGTTACCGCTCCGAGCCGGATCAGCTCTGCAGCCTGAGTACGCGATATTCCGAAGATATTACTTGCCACCGCATCCAGACGCATGCTTTTTACAGTAAAACTGAGGGCTTTTACTTTTTTCTCCTGTCCGGGAACGGCGTCAGGAGAAACTTCTGTGACTTTGACTCCGCACCGCCCAACCTTTTCCAGTTCGTTGAGCAGCAAAACGGAAACGGAAGAAATGCAGAAGACATAGGCGGTGCTTCCGGAGATGAAGATATCTCCGATCCGGTCACGCTCAATTCCGAGGCCGAGAATGGCACCGAGATAGTCCTTATGAGCCGGTTCTCCAAAATAGCTCTGAATTTTCAGTACTTTGATGTACCCGGTGAAGTCAAAAGACTCCTCATCCTCATAATATGGAAGGAAAAAAGCGGCTTTCCGTTCACAGTCATCGGCTCCGCCGAACAGTACTGTTTTTATGTCTGTTCCCGGAAATGCCATTGTGCTGAGCTCATACTGCTCTGCAGGTGTCAGAAACACTGTGCAGGTTACGGAGGACGTTCTGTCACAGCGTTCGGCGAGGTCATTTATTCGTTTTTTAAATCCGTCTGTTTCGTTCATGGTAAAAGAGCTGATTGTTGATATTTCAGGCGGGGATTCTCGTTTCAGATCTCGTAATAATCCCGTACTGCCTGGCAGAGACGTTCCGCTTCGGAATATTGATCCTCGGGGAATTCACAGAAAATTCTCAGCAGCGGTTCTGTTCCGGAGAATCGGATCAGGATCCATCCGTCTTCAAACTGCACCTTGCATCCGTCTTCGTAGGATTCCGAGATGATCTTCAGTCCGAAATCGGGAATGTCGTGCTGAGCGTATATCCTGTTGATCAGACCCTGTTTGCGGTCTTCGTGGAAGGTGACATTGCATTCACAGGTCTTGTATGAGCCGAAGCGGTCGCTTACTTCCTTCATGAGGAGAGAAGGCTTTTTTCCGGTTTTTGCAATTGTTTCCACCAGAAGAGACGCGGCATAGATCGCGTCTTTTCCGTTGATATGGCCCATAACCGTAAGACCTCCGGAGCTCTCTCCGCCGATGTATGCTCCGGTTTCGGCCATTTTTGCGGAAATGTGCTTGAAGCCGACAGGAACCTCATAGCAGGTCTGTCCGTATGCTTGGGCAATTTTGTTAAGAAGGGTCGTTGTTGCCAGATTCTTTACAACGGGAGTGCGCATACCCTTGTATTCAAGGAAATAATAGTAAAGAATACAAAGTATTTCGTTGGCTGTGATGTATCTTCCTTCGTCATCAATAAGTCCTATTCGGTCGGCATCTCCGTCAGTGGCAATACCCATGTCAAATTTATAATCCGTTACATAGTTCTGAAGCGTACGCACGGTGGACTCATCAGGCGAAGGCATTTTGCCGGCAAAAAGCGTATCATGCTCGGCGTGAAGCATATGGATATCACAGCGTGCCGTTGAAAAAATAGTATTGAGAGAACGCATGGATACGCCGTAAAGAGGATCAATGGCAATGCGGAGATGCGCGTTTCTGATAGCAAAGACATCGATCTTTCCGAGGATCGCATCGAGATATTCGTCAATGGGATTGAAAAATACGATGAGACCTTCCTCTTTGAGCTCTTCTATACTTCTTACTGGAGCAGTAGTATCGTTCTCGGAAATATTACGTATTCTTTGCTCAAGGTCGCCGGTGACGGTTTCATTGGCATCACGGCCTTCCTCTGTAATCACCTTGATCCCGTTATAGAGAGAAGGGTTATGGCTTGCGGTGACCATCATTCCGTATTTGAGATGGTGTACCATTGTATAATACATGATCAGGGGAGTGGGAGATGATTCTCCGACAAGCATGGCCTTTATCCCGTTACTGGCAAGAACCTCACCGATCCAGATCATCGCCTCTCTGGACAGGAATCTTCTGTCGTATCCGACGATGACCGGAAGCTGGTCCACTTTTTCATCCTTTATTCTCTGAGCCACGGCTTTTGCTACGAGTTGAATATTAGCCTTCGTAAATTCATCTCCGATAATGGCTCTCCAGCCACCTGTTCCGAAATGTATCATAATGTCCCTCCGTGAGTTTTTATCTATTCTACTATCCTGTATTTCCCTTGTCAATTTATCTGAGGGAAACTTTTTCTTGCGTTGACTTTGCTCCCTTTTGGGGTTATTCTATAATAGCTTAGTATCAACAAAAATACTTTCCAGGGGAGATATTCGCAGATGAAAAAAATAATATTTACACCCGGCAGAACCGAGCTTGCCGGAAATCATACGGACCATCAGAAAGGCAGAATTCTTGCCGCAGGCGTTGAGCTCGGTCTGACTGTGGTGTGCGAGCCTACTGACGATAATATTGCTCATATTGAGTCAGTCGGTCATAAAACATATGATATTCCGCTTTCAAAGCTTGATCCGACGCCGGAGGAATACGGAACAAGCAAATCTCTTGCCAGAGGAATGCTCGGCGTTTTTAAGGATCTCGGGCTGAATATCGGCGGATTTGATGCGCTGATCACAAGCACGCTCCCCGTAGGATCCGGAATGAGCTCATCTGCAGCGTTTTCTGTTCTGATAGGGAAAATTCTCAGTGAGCTGTATAATGACGGAAAGGTCGATCCGGTTGTTATTGCGCGTGCCGCTCAGGAGTCGGAGAACCGTTATTTCGGAAAACCCTGCGGACTGATGGATCAGCTTGCCTGTTCCCTTGGCCACTGCGTGTATGTGGATTTCCTCACGAATGAAATCACTCCGATCAATGCCAGATTTGAGGATATGGGTCTGACGATGTGCCTCACGGATACCGGAGGAAGCCATGCCGGTCTGGATTCTTCGTATGCCAGAATTCCGGCGGATATGGTATATATCGCAAATCTATTTGACAAGGGCGTTCTTGGTGATGTGGATCCGAAAGCATTTTATGCAAAAGGCTGGTCAAAAGAGGACAGACCTGTACGTCGTGCGATGCACTTCTTTGGAGAGAACGAGCGTGTTCCCAAAATGCGTGACGCTCTTATCAAAGGAAACGGCGAGGAATATATGCGGCTGATGAATGAGTCCGGCCGCTCTTCTGAGGAATTGCTGAATAATATCGTTACAAGTGCCAGCGGAGATACAAAGCTGGCGGAAGGCCTTGAGTTCAGCAGAGGTCTGCTGGAAGGCAAGGGAGCATGGAGAGTCCATGGCGGCGGATTTGCCGGATGTGTTCAGGCTCTGATGCCTATCGATTATTATGAGACCTATAAGACGGAAATGGAAAAGAAATTCGGGTCAGGCTCCTGCCTGAAGATCACGCTGGCCTGATTGGAAATACTATGGAGACAGTAAAAGAAAAATTCCTCAGATATGTTTCGTTTGACACGGAGTCGACGGAGGCAGATTCTGTTCCCAGCACAGATAAGCAGTTTCTTCTTGCAAAGCAGCTGAAAAAAGAGCTGGAGGAAATGGGTGCTTCAAAGGTTCGGATGGATGAAGAGCATGCGTACGTTTATGCTTTGATTCCTGCTACGGATCCCGGTAAAGAGGGGACTCTTGGCTTTATTGCCCATATGGATACCGCTCCTGCAATGTCCGGGGCCGGTGTGAAGCCGAGATGCGTTGCCGAATATGACGGGAATGATATCTGCCTGAATGAGGAGAAGAACATCGTCTTGTCAGTCAGAGATTTTCCCGAGCTGAAGAAGCATACCGGCAAAGAGCTGATCGTAACGGACGGAACTACTCTGCTCGGTGCTGACGATAAAGCGGGCGTGGCCGAGATCATGTATATGGCAGAGGTTCTTCTTGCTCATAAAGAGCTGAAGCACGGCAATATTGCCATTGCGTTTACGCCGGACGAAGAAGTGGGAAGAGGAACGGATTTCTTTGACATAAAGGGTTTCGGCGCGGACGCTGCATATACGGTTGACGGCGGAGCACTGGGAGAAATCGAGTATGAGACTTTTAACGCTGCTTTCGCCAGAGTTACTTTTCATGGGAAAAGCGTGCATCCGGGAGATGCAAAGAATAAAATGATCAATGCGCTTCGGCTTGCTGCAGAGCTGGATACCATGCTTCCGGAACAGGAACGGCCGGAGCATACGGAGGGGTATGAAGGGTTTTACCATCTGGATGCCCTGAACGGCAGCGTGGAGTCTGCGGTAGCGGATTATATCCTCCGCGATCATGACAGAGCAAAGCTTGAGTCAAGAAAATCTCTCTTTACGGCCTGCTGTGATCTCCTTAACAAGAAGTACGGAGAAAAGACGGTTGAGGCGGTTATCACGGACGAATATTACAACATGAGGGACGCCTTGACGGAGCATATGTACCTGATAGATAATGCGCTGGAAGCTTTGCGAGAGCTCGGCATTCAGGCTTCCACTCCCCCCGTAAGAGGCGGAACCGATGGCTGCAAGCTGAGCTATGAAGGGCTGCCGTGCCCGAACCTCTGTACCGGCGGATATAATTATCATGGGAAGTATGAATACGCAGTAGTTGAAGAGATGAACGCCTGTGCGGAGCTTCTGATAAAGCTTGCATGCGGGTAAAATTAGAACAGATAAAAACAGCAGTTCTCGGAAAAGAGAGCTGCTGTTTTTATTGAAAAAGAGAAATACTGATGCTATACTATATTCTGTATAAATGTCGGAGGCATCAAAATGAAGGTAAAACGAAAAATACCATATATAATAATAATTCTGCTCGTCCTGATTTATCTCGCAGCGATTTTTATAGCGGGTTTTTCAAATCCGATTGGGCTGATCGATACGGTTGAAGTGCTTTCCGGAAATGCCAAGGTACGTCTTTCAAGCGGGAAATATCCGGTTGAAACAGCTGATCTGGCTGTAGTAATTACGCCGGAGGATGTTGCCGCTCTGGATGGATTTACCAGCCTCCGGAATGCCGACTTTTCCGGAAGTACCTGCTACAGTGAGATCATGCAGTGGCAGGCGCTCCATCCTGAAGTTGCGGTAAGATATACTGTGGATCTTCCGAACGGAAAGTCCGTTACAAACAATACGGCTGAGGTAGATTTTACAGGGCTTTCTCATGAGAATGTTCAGCCAACGCTGGAAAAGCTTCAGTATCTTCCGAATCTGGTAAGTATTGATCTCGGGTCTTCTTCCCAGTCTGCTTCTCCCGTTACAAATGAAGATATTTCTCTTATCAAAGCGAGCTATCCGAATGCACTGGTGTCCTATTCCGTTGATCTTCTCGGGAAAACCTATTCGATTTACGATGATTACGCGGATCTTGCCGGTCTTACGTCCTCCGGAGTTCAGGATGCGATAAACAAGCTTTCTTATCTTCCGAATCTCAGCAGGATCAGTATTGCGACCAATGCCACCACCGATGGTAGCCTGACGTGGGGAGATCTTACGACGATAACATCCGCTCTTCCCAATGCAGTTCTGGATTATAATTTCCAGGTTTGCGGAGTCAGCGCTACTATGGCGGATACGAGCCTTGATCTTTCCTCCATTACTCATGCCGATGTGGATTCTGTTCTGGCAGTTATTCCGGGGATGAACCAGCTCAGCTGGCTGAATATCGGCGGAGATTATAATGATCTTTCCAGGGATGATATCGACAGGCTCTATGCTGCCTGCCCGAATGCTGTCTTCTCCTATTCGACCTCCCTGTGGGGAAAGGTTATCAATTATGCAGATGAGGCTCTTGATTTCAATCATATTTCCATGAATGATCAGGGTGCTGCCGTTAAGAATCTGCTTCCGTATATGAGAAACTGCAAAACGCTGGATATGGATTCCTGTGATGTTGACAATGATCACATGGCAGCCATAAGGGATGAATTCCCGAATATTGATGTTATCTGGAGAATCTGGTTTGCCGGATACTCTGTCAGAACGAACGTTGAAACGATCCTCGCGTCGAAAGCATCCAAGTACGGCGTAGTAACGAATAATGAAGGCGCAAAGCTGAAATACTGCACGAAGGTTAAGAATCTTGACCTCGGGCATAATCAGGATCTGTCAGACTGCTCCTTCGTGGCGTATATGCCGGAACTGGAAGTCTGTATTCTGGGCATGAACAACATCGACAGCATTGAGGCATTCAGGAACTGCCCGAATATCGAATATTTTGAGTGCAACACCAATAAAGTGTCTGATCTGAGTCCTCTTTCGGAGGCTTATAACCTGCATCATCTGAACATCGGCGGAGATCCCGGCATTTCAGATATTTCTCCGCTGTATAATCTGACTCAGCTTCAGAGACTGTATGTAGGAAATGATCCTATTCCTCAGGAACAGAAAGAAGAACTGAAGTCCCGTGTCGCCGCATCGGGTAATCCTAAATTCGAACTGAATGACGATGTTCCTGCTGACGGACCGACCGAGGGTATGTGGAGATATGATAACGTTGCTCCCGGCGATGACAACTGGAAGCATATGCAGGAATACGGATGGGCGGAAATGGTGCGTCATCCGAGATATGAAGAAGTAAGGCAGATATTCAACTATGATGCCGGTCTCGGTGCATACTCTACGCCGGAGAATGACCCGCTGTACTATCCGCACGACTGATGAAAAAGAGAATTCATTTAATACTTTTTGTCTTTGCCGCTGTTTTCCTTTTGTCGGGCTGCATCGGCGCATCGGCGGGCTCGCATGAGCCTGTTCCTGAGCCAACAGTTATCCCTACCCCGGAGCCTACTCCGGAACCGACGCCGGAGCCTTTTGCTGACGGTTTTGATCTCTGCGGAAAGCATTATGATACAAATACCCGGACGATCGATCTGAGAGGTTATACTGCGGAAGATACGGAGCTTCTTCTGGAGGTCAAGCCTTATCTGACTTCTCTTTCTCATATAGAGCTTGGAGATGACACCCGCTTTCCTCTGACCTGGGAAGAGATCCGGGAACTGGAAGAAGCATTCCCGGGAGTAAAAGTTCATTATCAGTTTACGATCTATGATAAGATGTTTTCTCTCCAGGATGAAAAGCTGGATCTGAATCACAGAACGATCGATGATCAGGGTGAGCTGATCAGGAAGATTATTCCATGTATGCCCGCGCTGAAATACGTGGATCTGGATACCTGTGGAATAGATAATGAGCATTGCGCGGCGATTAGGGATGAGTTTCCGAATGTAGAGGTCGTCTGGAGAATATGGTTCGGGAGCGGAGGAAGATATACGGCCAGAACCGACGTGGAGCGTATCCTTGCTTCCAAGCCGTCTGCATTTGGCGCGCTTACCGCTGAAAATACCCATGACCTGATGTATTGCACAAAGGTGAGATATTTGGATCTGGGCCACAATGATGCGCTTGGAGCAATAGATTTCTGCGCGTATATGCCGGATCTGGAAGTGGCTATTATTGCGATGACCTTTAAGGTAAAGGATCTCACTCCACTGCAGAATTGCACAAAGCTTGAGTTCCTTGAGCTGCAGTCAAATGATATAACGGACGTTTCTCCTCTCGCAGGATTAAAAGATCTCCAGTATCTGAATCTGGTACAGAATTTTGAACTTGAGGATATTACTCCTCTCTTCGGGCTCAGAAAGTTGAAGAAGCTGTATCTCGGCTGCACGGATCCGGTACCGAAGGTGCAGGTGGATGCCTTTAAGGCGCTGATGCCAAAATGCGCGGTAAATACAATTTCCTTTGATCCGCATGAAGGTGACTGGCGCTATGACTTCAGCAGAGAGTCACATTTAAGTGAGCGCTATGAGCTTCTCAAAGAACAGTTTGGTTATAACGGAGATGCTTCTCCCTACAGCATACCGATGAATGACCCGCTGTATTACCCTCATGATGAGGATTGATTTTCATTGTTTTTATTTTTTCTCTAACGGAGGATATACCATATGACGAATAATCTCAGACCAGAATCCATGCAGCGTATTACTTCCAGAGCGCTTGCCGAAAGCTTTATTGCAGAGCAGATCCCTCTTCTGCAGGAACAGATCGGGGACAGCAAGGTACTTCTTGCTCTCTCCGGAGGAGTTGATTCTTCTGTTGTAGCAGCTCTTCTGATCAAGGCAGTGGGCGATCAGCTGACTTGTGTTCATGTAAATCACGGTCTGCTTCGTAAGGGCGAGCCTGAGCAGGTTGTTGACGTGTTCCGCAATCAGATGGGAGCCAACCTTGTTTATGTTGATGCAGTTGACAGATTTCTGGATAAACTGGCTGGAGTAGCCGATCCCGAACAGAAACGTAAGATTATTGGCAAAGAATTTATAGACGTTTTTGCCGAAGAGGCAAAAAAGCTGGACGGAATAAACTTCCTGGCACAGGGAACGATTTATCCCGACATCCTTGAGAGTGACGGCGTTAAGAGCCATCATAATGTCGGAGGCCTTCCGGAAGAGCTTAATTTTGAGCTGGTAGAGCCGGTTCGTCTGCTTTATAAGGATGAAGTCCGTCAGGTCGGACTTGCTCTGGGTCTTCCTGAGAATATGGTATATCGTCAGCCGTTCCCCGGCCCGGGACTCGGAGTCCGCTGTGTCGGTGCAATTACCAGAGACCGTCTGGAAGCAGTAAGAGAGAGTGATTCAATCCTGCGTGAAGAGTTCGCGGCTGCAGGGCTTCAGGGGAAAGTATGGCAGTACTTCACGGTTGTTCCTCCGTTTACTTCTACCGGTATTAAAAACGGGAAACGTACGGATGACTGGCTCGTTATTATCCGTGCGGTCAACAGTGTTGACGCAACCTCCGCTACGATCGAGCCGCTGCCCTATGAGCTCCTTTACAAGATCCGTGACAGAATTTTGGCTGAGGTTTCCGGTGTAAACCGTGTGCTTTATGATCTCAGTGACAAGCCTGTTGCAACGATCGAGTACGAATAATTTCAGAGAGTCATTATTCATAATGAAAAGAGCTAACTGATCTTGATGGGGTCAGTTAGCTCTTTCTGATTTTCTTTTTCTGCGAGGGAAAAGATTGTCCCTTCAATATGGCAATCTTATGTCTTTATACAGGTCAGAGCAAAAACAGGGAGTTTGACTTCTTATTGAGTTATGATATAATAAAATGCTAACAATAAATCTGATATAAGAATTGACAGGTCTGTAAATGAGAGAAAACAGATTGAACAATGATAAAAAACTGTTCTTTCAGACTGCCTTAATCTTCGCATGGCTGGCAGTTCTGAAGGATTCGGATGCCTATTATTCTCCGTATCTGATCATGGGTCTGGCGGGAATTGTGTTTGCTGTTTTGAGAAACAGCAAAACGCAACGCTTTTTCTCAGGAGAAAAAAGATCAGTACGCATTTTCGGCGTTCTGCTGAGTGTCCTGTTTTCCCTTGCTGTTGCTGCGGCAAATTATTCTCTTTTTACAGAGCCGTTGATTTCCTCTTCTCTCGGGGAAATAACCGGTGCAGTGTATGGAATTGTATTGCTGTTGATCTGTCTGGCAGGCGGATATACAGTTTGCGGCAGTATTCTGAGCTTCCTCTGTGAGTGCGGAGAAAACGAAGCTTCGAATCTTTTTGGCACAGAACGGAAGGGTTCTTCTGTTCGGATCTTTTTTATTACAGCTGTCATTATTGCAGCTATAGACTGCTGTGTCCTGTTTCTGGGAAAATATCCGGGTCTTCTTACGGAGGACAGTATTTCTCAGATCGATCAGCTTATGAGCGGAACTTATTCGAACCATCATCCGTATTATCATACTATGATCAT
The DNA here is from genome assembly GCA_030536255.1 of Eubacteriales bacterium. Classification (GTDB taxonomy): domain Bacteria; phylum Bacillota; class Clostridia; order Oscillospirales; family Oscillospiraceae; genus Limivicinus. The sequence goes on from JAUNQI010000002.1 coordinate 102,028, forward strand.
AAAGCTTTGCATGAAGCTTGGATTTGCTGTCTTTAAAAATTATAATGCTGCAGTAGCTGTATATTGTGTTTTCCAGATCATCGTTGTGGCCTGCACCTTCGGATATGCTGTTTCTACACTTAACAGAATGGGCCTTTCAACAAAATATATATTGATATGTATCCTATGGTATGCACTTCTTCCATGTCATATTCTGTACAGTATTACAGTATGGAAAGACATTTTGTTTGGAGCGACGGTTACGGTTTTCCTCATAACAGCTTTCAGAATACTGAAGGGGATCGGAAGCTGCAGTATCCCGACCTGGATCCTTCTGGTTGTTTCGGGAATCGGGGCCTGCCTTTTGAGGACGAACGGATGGATTACGTTCTTTGCAGCCTTCCCGTTCTTCTGCCTTCTGTTTTTCAAAAAGAACAGGAAACTGTGCGGCGCTTTTCTCGGGATTCTTGCTGTTTCGTTTATCCTGAAGAACCCTGTCCTTGATGCAATCGGAGTGAGTCGAACCGATACAATAGAGTCTCTGTCAATTCCGGCTCAGCAGATCGCTCGTGTCATCAAGGAATGCAAGGATGATCTTACGGATGAGCAGAGAGAGGCTCTGGATAAGATCGTTGATGTTAACCATGTATATTTGTGGTACAGTGAATTTATATCAAATCCCGTGAAAGATCTGGTACGGCTTACCGGGGATCAGGAGTATCTCCGTTCGCATATGAAGGATTATCTCAGATATTATATCGAGATAGGACTTGCCCATCCAAAGCAGTATTTTGAAGCATGGGTGGAAGAGACAAAGGGATACTGGAACAGCGGATATGATTACTGGATCGTATCGGATATGGTTTCGGAAAACTCCTACGGAATAACGCGTACGGTGAGATCTCCGCTGATCGCATCGCTGACGGATCAGTATGTAAATCTTTTCGGGGGAAGCGAGCTTCTCCGCCCGCTCCAGAGCATTGGATTTTACGTCTGGATAATGATTTTCCTTGCATATGCAGCATTTGTTCAGGGACGAAAAGAAGCAGGCTTCCTGTTTATTCCGTTAATAATTTACGTGGCTTCTCTGCTGGCGGCAACGCCGGTGTTTGCGGAATTCAGATATACATATTTGATCTTCTGCATCTTTCCTTTCCTCGTTTTTTCACCGTTTTATAAAGGAGAAAGCTGAAAATGGATAAAATAGCAGTTCTTATTCCGTGTTATAATGAGGCGAAGACAATAGAAAAAGTGGTTACAGATTTCCGGAAAGCTCTCCCGGAGGCTGTTGTCTATGTCTATGATAATAATTCTACTGACGGGACTGCAGCTGTTGCTGAGGCCGCCGGCGCCGTTGTAAGGCATGAATACAAGCAAGGTAAGGGCAATGTGATCCGCAGAATGTTCCGGGAAATCGACGCCGAGGCGTATATCATGGCTGACGGGGATGACACTTATCCGGCGGATGCCGCTCCGGAGCTGGTTCGCCCGGTACTGGAGAAAAATGCAGACATGGTTGTGGGTGACAGACTCTCTTCCACGTATTTTACGGAGAACAAGAGACCATTTCATAATTTCGGAAATGTTCTTGTCAGAAAGAGCATCAATGTTCTCTTCAAAAATAATATCAAGGATATTATGACCGGATACCGGGCGTTCAGCTATGAGTTTGTAAAGACGTTCCCGGTTCTTTCCAAAGGGTTCGAGATTGAAACGGAAATGAGCATACATGCCATCGACAAGAATATGCTTGTTGAAAACGTTGTGATAGAATATCGGGACAGACCCGAAGGCAGCGAATCCAAGCTGAATACCTACTCTGATGGATTCAAGGTTCTGAAGACGATCCTGAAGCTGTATAAAAACTATAAGCCGATGGGATTTTTCGGGATCATAGCGCTGGTTCTTGCTGTCGTTGCAATCGGTTTCTTTATTCCGATTGCTGTTAAATTTATCCGGACTGGATATGTTCCGAACTTTCCGACTCTTATCGTGTGCTGCTTTACCATGCTTGCGGCAATTCAGTCCCTGTTCGCGGGAATGACGCTGCAGACAATGCTTCATAAGAACCGGCAGGATTTTGAAATGAATCTCCAGCAGGTTTCAGAATGGAAGAAAGCAAAAACGAAAAGCCTTCAGGATTAATTTCCTGAAGGCTTTTCGTTATCAGCTTATTGATGCCTGTTCTGCGTTATGAGCAGGCTTTCCGTAAAACCATTCAACCTGATCACCGACGACCGGCTGACCGTGAGGAGTGGTGGTATACGGATCATTCTGCGAGAAATTATATGCGGAATTGTTCGGAGCACGGTAATGGAAGATATCACACATCTCCTGATAGCGAGGGACTCTGTTTTCCGGAGAATTTCCGATTCCGACATCAATGAATCTCCAGTGTTCTCCGACGCTGTTTTCCGTTGTGTTTACTTCACAGTTCGGGTGGTTTGCCTTGAACTGTTCAATCTGTTCATCCGGGACGTAGTAGCTTGTTCCGGCGATATACAGGCGCTCAAGCTTCGGAAGAACATCGGCAGGAATAATTGCCGAGATATCGCTTACGTTGTAGCAGGAACAGAGCATAAGATCCGTGAGATTTTCCAGCTCGGCAATCGGAGAAATATCCGACATGGAGCTTCCGAAAAGCTCAAGATAACGAAGCTTTTTGCAATAAACCAGATCGGAGATATCCCGAAGGTAGTTTTCATAGGTAATAAAGACCTCAAGATTCGGCATATATCTCAGAAACAGCGTGGAACGCATGTTGCTGTTATGCCCGAGATCGAGATTTACAACATCGGTGCAGTAGGTAAGAGGAATACAGCTTTCATCATTTGTTATTCCGGCGTAATCACCCGTACCGGAGAGTGAAGCGAGAATCGTTTTCACATCTGTGCGGACGCTGTAGTTCATAGTACCGAAAAATACGCGCCATACAACTTTTATGTTGGGGAAAGCGTCCCGGATCTGAACCATATGCTCATCATCAACGCCGCAGGAATCCATATCAAGATATGTGCATTTCTTCATGCAGGGGAGCGCTGCCATAACAGCTTCTCCGTTGTCATCAACATGGATCATGCGCAGATCAATATAATCGGTATCCAGTGTCATCGGTTCGCCGTAAAGACTGAAGCTGTAATGGATGTCCGCCTGCGGGGCGGCTTCCTGAAGCTTTGCAATATTATCCCAGGAAATTTTAGTAGTCGTTTCATCGCCTAACTCTATGGAGTTCAGGAAAGCCATGTGCGGAGCTGCAGCGCAGAACAGAGAGAAATCATCCGACGTTATTCCAGTGAGATCGAGATGCGTATCATCGATCGTATAGTGCCTGCCGCAGAGATCAAAACCGTCCGGAAACGGTCTGGGGGTAGGAGTAGGAGTCGGAACAGGGGTGGGATCAGGGGTTGGAATGGGTGTAGGTTCCGGTGTCGGAGCTGGTTTCATGAGTGCCGGAAAGCTGCACCCGGATAATATCAGTAATGCGGCAAAGAGAATGCAGATCAGAGAAATACTGCGGTAAGATTTATTCATATTGTGCCTCTTGTCATATTTTTACAGCGGGATCAGCCGAAATTATCATAACGTCCGGGAACTTCCTGCCCGTGAGGAGTTAACCAGTACGGATCATATTTTGCAAAACTATAACACATCGGATTATAGTCATAACCGAAGATTTCCCGGATCTCTTCATACTGCGGCCAGAGGACATTGGGAATGCCGGTAGATTCCGGGTGATTGATCTCTTTGTATCTCCACTCATAGGCAACGTCATTATCCGTATCGTTGACGACACAGTTCGGATGATTCTTTTGAAATTCTTCGATCTGAGAATGAGGAACGTCGGTAGTGGTTCCTACCCAGAGCCGATTCAGCTTCGGCATTACGTCAGCCGGAACAAGGCAGGACATATCCGTGAGATTCGGCAGACCGCTGATCATCAGATCAGTCATATTTTCAAGCTCAGCAAGCGGAGTTATATCACTGAGCGGGTTCCAGAACAGCTCAAGATAACGGAGCTTTTTGCAGTTGGTAAGTGGAGTCAGGTCAAGAAGATGGTCTCTTGAAAGAATGAGGACTTCAAGATCCGGCATGTATTCACAGAAGAACAGCGTGCGCAGATTATTATTATGTCCCAGATCAAGATATTTCATATCCGTGCAGTACTGGAGCCCCCAGACATCCTCCGGATCTCTGGGTCCCTCGCCCCAGTCGCCTCCGGAGAGGGAAGCAAGGCAGGTAGTGGCATCCGTCCGGAGACTGTACGTCATTCCTGCACCGAATTCAATACGCCAGACAACTTTTACATCCGGAAATGCATCGCGGATTTCGACCATTCTGTCAGATCCGACTCCGCAGGAATCCATATCGAGGAATGTGCAGTTATGCATACAGGGAAGGACCTTTTCAACATTGGCTCCATCGTCATCTACCGGGATCTTCCGGAGGTCGAGCTTTTCATCCTTCAGGTTGAATTCATTGTATCCGTAGAGCCCAAAAGAATAATCAAGAGAAGCTGAAGGGGCGGCATCAGCAATTTTTCGGATCAGATCCCAATCAACCGGCGTTTCTATTTCATCGCCGAGCTTTATGGCTTTCAGATTCTTAGCATAGGGAAGAGCGGGGAGCACGTCTTTTGCCTGTTCGGCTGTAACGCCGGTCATATCCAGCGAGGATACGGTTATGTCATAATGCTTTCCGAGAAAATCAAAGCCCTCCGCAAATGGTTCCGGCGTCGGAGTAGGTGCGGGGGTAGGAGTGGGCGTGGGTTCCGGTGTCGGTTCGGGCGTGGGTTCCGGCGTCGGAGAAGCAAAGAGAGAAAGCGGATTCCCGAACAGGACAGAACCTCCCTGAGCAATGACCGCAGAGTCGCGCTGTCCGACGATAAAAACGCAGAGTGCGACGAGAACCAGAAGCAGAATAACAGAGCCGATTTTCTTCATTTACTTTCATTCTCCCTGTAAAAAAGCTGAAATACCGAAAAAATGGTATTAATGACTGAATAATTTATTATAAGCGCAGCAGCAGGATTTATCAAGGGCACAGAGCTGAAAGAGAATAATAATTTTGAAGTTTGACAGTTATTCATTACAAATACAGAGAGTAAAAAAGGTCCTGATAAGGGGAAAATCCAGGAGGTATTCCATGGGATAATTATAGTACTTGCGGTTATGCTGGATTAGGAGTTATAATCTTTTCGGTTATAAGAATGAGCGGCTGCAGCTCAGAATTTATTACGAGTCTGAGAGGATCAGAAATATGGTTGATATAGCTGTTGTAGGCGGAGGCCCTGCCGGTCTTACCTCCGCGGTATATTCACGAAGAGCCGGGAAATCAGTTCTGGTTATTGAGAAAGCGGCCTTTGGCGGGCAGATCACCTGGAGTCCCAGAGTTGAAAATTTCCCGGGAACGGTCTCTGTTTCCGGAACAGAGCTGGGAGACCGTCTCCTTGAGCAGGCTATGGAACAGGGCGCGGATGTTGAGCTGGAAGAGATCATCTCGGTGATTCCGCCTGAAAATGGGGGATGCTTTACGCTCAAAGCAGCATCCGGAGCTTCCTTTGAAGCAAAATCTGTTATTATTGCAACCGGAGCAAAGCCAAGAAAAACGGGGCTTGAGAATGAAGATAAACTTATCGGCAGCGGAGTATGCTTCTGCGCCGTATGTGACGGAGCCTTTTACAGCGGAAAGCCCGTTGCGGTTTACGGAGGAGGAAATTCCGCTCTTCAGGATGCACTGCTTCTTTCAGAAAAGTGCAGCATGGTTTATCTGATTCACAGAAGGGATTCTTTCCGCGGAGAAGCAAAGCTTGTAGAAGCGTTGAAGGAGAAAGACAATGTTCGGTTTGTTCTGAATTCCGTAATAGAAGAACTGGTCGGGGATGAAGAGCTCACCGGAATAGTTGTTAATGAAGACGGACAGAAGCATCTTATTGAGATTGACGGTCTTTTTGTTGCGATCGGTCATATGCCGGATAACGGCATCATTTCCGGAATAGCGGAACTCAACGAGAAAGGATATGCGATTTCTGATGAAAAATGCACAACGGTGATTCCGGGTCTGTTCGTAGCTGGAGACTGTCGCACGAAGCCGGTCCGTCAGGTTGCTACTGCCTGTGCTGACGGAGCAGTAGCAGCTCTGGCAGCCTGTTCCTGGCTTGACGCGTGATCCTTTCCTCCCTATATATCCTTTTCATATAATCTTTCATAAAAAAGCAGAAACCCAGCTGTTTTCCAAAGATGGGTTTCTGCTTTTTTCATGTTTTATAATGTTCTGCCTGAATTCAGTTTTATTCTGTCATGATTCCTTTAAAGCCAAAATAAGAGAAAAAAGAGGTGTTGTCAGTCATTCTCGTTTTCTGTCGCTGCGAGCTCTATGATCTGTTGCATCTTTTGTTCAAACTTTCCCGCCGGAATCAGAGCGACTCCGTCGTCATCGCTCAGCACGATCATTCTGGTGCCACCTGCAAGATTGAATTTTTCTCTTACTCCTTTGGGAATTACAATCTGACCTCTGTCGTTGATTATAACACTGCCCCATATATTTTTCCCTTGCGGAGCAAGCGTTGTACCGCTGCCCTGTGCTGAGTCTGAATTTGCCAGACTGTCAAGCGTGACTCCGTATACGGAAGCAAGCAGCCGGCATTTTTCAATATCCGGTACGGTAGCTCCCGTCTCCCATTTTGCATATGCCTGACGGGAAATATTGATTTTTTCCGCGATTTCTTCCTGAGAAAAACCATGCAGACTTCTGAGCATGACCAGATTTTCTTTTAACATGATATGTTATCCTTTATAAATCTATTCTTTCAAATCTCCGGCAGGATCGTCTGCACGAAATATATGTCAGCAATATATAGATTACAATTCCGGAGACCAGAAGGGATATCTGCAGGATCAGGTGCTCAGTTCCGAAGGCATTCAGTGATTCGAGTCCCGGGAAATGATGAAGCATTTCTCCGATTCCGATTGTCAGAAAGGAAAGAACGATGTAGGTGACAAACGGAGAACCGAATTTATAGGCGGTTTTGAAAAATCCGCCGACAAATACATCATTAAATAATCCGAAGATAAGGAATGCCAGTCCGAGCGAAAAACAGTTTGCATTCATCAATGCATTGTTTCTGTACAGAGCCGCTTCAGAGAGAACTGTCATTCTGATGATCACTGCAATTCCCATCATAAGCAGTCCGCACAGCTCAATGAAGCATACAAAGAGATACTTTCCCTTCACAACATCCCTTTTAGCGATGGGGAGTAAAGCGGAAAACAGGATATCATTGGTTTCTCTCGCATTCTGAAAGCTTTGGAATATCCCCAGCGTTACAAAGAAAACGCCGCATAGGATCGGATAACCCGGAAGAAAAAACATCAGGCCGAACAGAGTGAACAGATAAGAAAGAACGGAAGCGCTGAGCTTCATTTCTTTTATCATGAGATTACGCATTTTACTCACCCCCTTCCAGACGGAGAACGGTTTCTTCCAGATTTTCGCCTTCTTTGGATAATTGTCTTTTAAACTCAGCCTTGGGAAGAGAAGAAACGATCTTTCCCTTCGATATATATACGATGTGGTCTGCACATTTTTCAAGATCGGAGACGATGTGTGTTGAAAAGAAAATGGACGTACCTTCTTCCTTTAGCTTTTCAAACAGGCAAAGCAGCTCATCCCGGGAAAAAGGATCCAGTCCGCTTGTGGGTTCATCCAGAATCAGAACCCTTGCCTGATGAGAAAGGGCAATCAGAAGATTGTATTTGACTTTCATCCCTTCGGATAATTCCAAAGCAGTTTTATTTTCGTCGAGCCCAAACAGGTCAAGATATCTGTGATAAGCTTCTTCGTCCCAGGTATCATAGCACTTTTTTACGATGCCGATAGTATCTTTTATCCGCTTTCTCGGATACCATGTAACGGATCCGGTAGAATATCCCAAAAGCTTTTTGATCTCGGCTTCGTTCTCTTTCAGCGGCTTTCCGAAATAAGAGATCTTTCCGCTGTCCGGATGAATCAGATTCAGCATGGATTTGATCGTGGTTGTTTTTCCTGCACCGTTTCTTCCGATAAATCCGGTGATTTCGCCTTCGTTGATATCAAATGTTACGTCTTCCAGATGAAATGAGGGATAGCTTTTATTCAGATTTCTGATCTCCACAATATTCATATATACCTCGGAAAATTTGAAGTATTTATACTTTAATAGTCTATCACGATGTTTTCAACCAACTACACATAACGAATTTGTTTGTTTTTTGTTATGTTTAGTTGCGTGACGTTCAGCTCGTGAAACTTATTTCCGTTGGATATACTCCTGCTCGGCGTCCGGCGGTAAGTGTGAAGAACTATTTTTTGATATTTCGAGGGGAAACACCCAGATTCTTCTTGAAAGCTCTGTAAAAAGAAGAGTAATCATCAAACCCGTTTAATCTTGCAGCCTCCGCGGCGTCAGTACCTTCCCTGATCAGCCTTGACGCATTCAGCAGCCTTCTCTGAAGAATATAGGAATGAACGGTAGTTCCTGTAGCTTCAGAGAAAAGTCTCATAAAATGAGATTTACTCAAAAAAAGTCTGGATGACAGCTGTTCCACTGAAAGCTCAGAACCGAGGTGTTCATTAATATAGGAAAGAGTTTCCTCAATTTTGCTGCCATGCTTTAGGGAGAGAGATTCCGGATGAACATCTGTTTCTTCAGACAGCAGGATCAGGAGCTGAATAATATAAGTCTCCTTCATAGCTTTAACACTGCTTTCTGAACCGAAAGAAACGGTTTCATATTTTTCCAGAAGACTGAAAATATCTGTTCTGCGTTCTTCCGGGATAGAGATCCTTCTTTTTCCGCTTTTGTCCGCATGCTCGAAGCAGATCGTCAGATCCGATTCGGGAAAAACGGAGGAATAATACTTTTCATCCAGATAAATGATAATTCGGTTATAGGGAACGGATTTATCGATGATTGCTTTATGGATCGTATGATGCCGGATCATCAAAATGTCCCGGGGCATCAGAGTATAAATTTCATTTTCTACTGCATAGTCGACTTTTCCGGAAAGAAGGATCACTATTTTGTCAAATTCATGAAAATGAAAGTCCCTCTCTTGCCCGGCAGTATCACGAAGATGAAAAAAGTGATGGCGTTCCTGAAGATAGCCTTCCCGTTTAATATCTGATTCCTGCTTCATGGTTAACCTCTGATATTTTTTGCAATGTTTATGGAAGAATACACAATTTACTTTGCATTATAGAGCATATATACTGATTATGTCAATCAACCTCAGTAGAATTGTTCATTTAATATGGTTCAATGAAATATGGGAGGCAATATGAAAACGAAACGTAATTTCTTAAAAGACAACTGGTTCCTTCTCACGATGGTACTGGGAATGGTAGCCGGCGCAATTACCGGTGCTGTATGGCCCGGAGCAACCTGTCTTGAACCGCTCGGAACCGTATTTATCAACATGATGTTCTGCGTCGTGGTTCCGATGGTTTTCTTCTCTATTTCCAGCGCTGTTGCGAATATGACCAGTGTAAAAAAGGCAGGAAAGCTTCTCGGTGTTACTCTTGTAACGTTCCTCTGCACAGCAGGAATCGCGGCAATTATCATGTATGTTATCGTCCGTCTGATCCCGACTGTCCCGGCAGGCTTTGAAGCGATTGAAGAGGCTGAGGCTACGGAAATCAGCGTTCCGACGTTGATCATCAATTTCTTCACCAAGCCGGACTTCACTGAGCTGTTCAGCCGCAAAGCAATCCTTCCTCTGATCGTAGCTGCGATCCTCTTTGGCTTTGGCGTTCAGATGAACGGAGGTCAGGAATCCATGACGGCAAAGCTGCTTTCGGATATTACGAACGCTCTGATGAAGACAATGCGTATCATCACGTTCTACGCTCCGATCGGCTTCTTTGGCTTCTTTGCATATCTTGTAGCTACCTATGGCCCGTCTCTTATCGGTGCGTATGGAAAGACGCTGATTATCTACTATGTTGTTGCATTTGTATATATGTTTGTATTTGCTCCGATTTATGCCAATTTCGGCGGCGGAAAAGGTGCCTCGAAAGTTATGTTCAGCCATCTGTTCGCTCCTGCGGCCGTTTCGTTCGGTACCTGCTCTTCCGTAGCTACGATTCCTACGAATATGGAAGCCTGTGAGGATACCGGCGTTTCAAAGGATGTCAGTGATATTGTTATCCCGCTCGGAGCAACGATGCATATGGACGGTTCTGCCATGAGCGCTATCATCAAGGTCGCGTTCCTGTTTGGTCTGTTCGGTCAGGATTTCAATACGGGCCGTGCAATACTTGCCATCATAGTTGCGGTGTTCTCGTCTGTGGCGATGAGCGGAATTCCGGGCGGCGGTGGAACGGGAGAAATGGTTCTCTGCTCGATTTTCTTCCCTGAGCAGATCGCAGTGGCTCTCCCAATCGCATGGGCTCTCGGCGACCTTGTTGATCCTCCTGCCACCATGGTAAATGCGGCGATGGACTATGTTTCAACATTTATCGTGTCAAAGTATGTTGACGGTAAAGACTGGCTTACCAAGGCCATGAACAAAAAGAAGGACCAGCAGTAAATGAAATATACGAGAATGCACGGAGCCGGAAACAGCTTTGTGATAATCGATAATATGGACGGCGGGCTTGAAAAAGCCCGCCTGAGTTTGCTTGCAAAGAATTTATGCGCAGAGTATAATTCAGACGGTATCCTTGTTACCGTTCCTGATGACTGCGGGGATGCGGATTTCGGAATGCTGTATTATAATGCGGACGGCTCTCTCGGAGAAATGTGCGGAAATGGAGCGAGATGTATCGCAAGATACGGCTATGAGCATGGTCTTGCCGGTGATCCGGAGCTGATCCGGATCCGTGCTACTGCGGGTATTGTGCTGGGCAGAAGAATTTCTGAGGAGCTGTATGAAGTGCGGCTGAATGATCCGTCTGTTGCTGAGCCTGTTCGAATGGCAAAGGCATGCGGAAGAGAGTTTGCCTGTTCCTATGTTGAGCTGGGAAATCCGGGAATACCTCATGCTGTGCTGCTTGCAGATGAGGATGATTTTTCTGATATGAATGCGCTGAAGGAGCGGGGAAGAGAGCTCAGATATAATGCTGTATTTCCTAAGGGAGCCAATATAACATTTGCTGTAAAAACAGGTACGAACAGCGTTAAGGCAATTACGTATGAACGCGGAGTAGAAGATTTTACTCTTGCCTGCGGCACCGGATGCGGAGCAACTGCCATTTCTCTGGCAATGTGGGGCATGATTCCGGAAAACAGAGTGGAAATTGATATGCCGGGAGGCCATCTTTCCGTTACATTTGATTTTGACGGAGGAAAGTATTCAAATCTTTTGCTGACCGGTCCTACGGCATATGTTGATTAATTGACTATAAGTGATAAAAGGTTAAACCGAATGAATGACACATCCGAAAAAAAAGAAAGAGCCGTGCTTGCCGGTCTGTGTGCTGCAAGCATGGATGAGCATGAACGATCAGACGATGTGAGTATGGAAGAGCTTGCCGCACTCGTTGAAACCGCAGGAGGGGAAACTGCGGCGATCGTTATGCAGAATCTTCCGAGTCCGAATCCAAGAAGCTTTATCGGTGACGGAAAGGTCATGGAGATGAAGCAGCTGATTCGGGACAACGGATGCGATCTTGCGGTTTTTGACAATGAGCTTTCACCCTCGCAGATGCGGATCCTCGGAGAAGAGCTGGGCGTAAAGGTGCTTGATCGTTCCGGACTTATTCTTGATATCTTTGCACAGCGAGCGCAGACGAAAGAAGGACAGCTTCAGGTTGAGCTTGCACAGTATAAATATCTTCTGCCCCGTCTTACCGGAATGTGGACGCATCTTGTGAGACAGACGGCATCCGGCGGTTCTTCTCCGATCGGGACCAGAGGACCCGGAGAAACACAGCTTGAAACAGACCGCCGTCATATCCGCCGGAAAATTCAGAAACTTGAAGAAGAGCTTGCTGCCGTTAGAAAGGTCAGAGAAACGCAGCGCCGGAAAAGGGAAAAGAACGCTATGCCGGTAATTTCTCTGATCGGATATACAAATGCCGGAAAGAGCACTCTGCTCAACTGCCTTACAGATTCGGATATTCCGGCAAATAACCGGTTATTTGATACGTTGGATACCACTACACGGCGCCTGAAGATTGATGAAACACAGGAAGTGTTGATCAGCGATACCGTTGGTTTTATCCGGAAGCTTCCTACCCATCTGATAGAGGCTTTTAAGGCAACTCTTGAGGAATTGAAGTATGCGGATGTGCTTCTTCATGTGATAGATATTTCAAACCCGGAATGGGAAGAGCAGGTCCGGGTAGTTGACGAGATCGTCCGCCAGCTTGGTGCGGAAAAGACTCCGTGTATTAGGGTGTTTAATAAATGTGACCGGTATTTTGGGATCCTTCCTCACGGGGAAAATATGCTGTGCATTTCAGCGGAAACCGGAGAAGGTACAGAAGACCTTGTTGCTCTCCTGGCGAAGATGCTGGATAAGGGAAAACAGAAGGTTTCTCTTGTTATACCCTATTCGGATGCCGGATTGATCGATCTGCTCAACAGAGAAGCCGTTATAGAGAAGCAGGAATACACTGAGACCGGAATCACAGTTGAAGCAACGGTTCCCCGGGATGTTTTCGGAAGAGTGAAGAAATACATCCCCGGCTGGGAAGACCCTGTGGAGGAGTGGGAAAAATGAGCGGATATATTGTTCCTGCCGAAGAGGGTTCAAGTGAATATATTGAAAAACGCTCTTCTTTTCTCGGGAAAGTTTGCAGAGTTGAATCAGAGGATGAGGCCAAAGCTTTTATAGCTTCTGTAAAAAAACAACACCGAGATGCCAGACATAACTGCTGGTGTTATATTATCCGGGGGGGAATCGAACGCTATTCTGACGACGGGGAGCCTCAGGGAACTGCCGGTCTTCCGATGCTTGAAATCTTACGCAGAGAAGGAATCACGAATGTCGTCTGCGTTGTAACCAGATATTTCGGCGGAATTCTGCTCGGAACAGGTGGCCTGTTCAGGGCATATAGTAAAGCGGCAAAGGATGCTCTGGATGCAGCGGGCAGGGAGAAGATTGTTCCCCGGGCACTGTTCTATGTCCCATGCCCGTATCCGATTTTTGAAAAGGTTAAAACCGGGATTTCCGAGCTGTCCGGGATTGTGGAAAACGCGGATTACGGGGAGCTCGTGAACCTGACGGTATCAGTACCGGAGGAGGGATCCGACGGATTTGCTGAGAAGATTTATGATCTGAGCAACGGTACGATTTCTCCTGAAAGAGTTTTATAGAAAAATTGAGGTCAAATAATCTTTAAAAAATCCGGTAAAAATAAAAATGAATTTTCAAAATCAGTTCGTATAAGAGTTATGTGTCAAAAAACGCATGACTCTTTTTTATTCTGATAAGACAGAAGGTGAACCGGATGGCGTCTCTCCGCGAAGAACGGGAAGCTTTAGAACATATAATGATCGGATCTTACGGGGTAACGGCAGATGCGTCAAAGGGCAGGCTGGTTCCGGAAGAAGAGGATGAGATACGAACCTGCTTTCAGCGGGATGTTGACCGGATCACACATTCCAAGGCGTTCCGCAGACTGAAGCATAAGACTCAGGTATTTCTGCAGCCAGAGGGGGATCATTACCGCACGCGTCTGACGCATACTCTGGAGGTCAGCCGTCTTGCCAGAACCGTAGCACGGGCGCTGCGCTTGAACGAAGATCTGGTTGAGGCTGCGGCTCTCGGTCATGATCTCGGGCATACTCCTTTCGGCCATGCCGGCGAACGTGCTTTGGCAAAGCTTGTTCCCGGAGGATTCCGGCATTACGAACAGAGTCTGCGTGTCGTGGATTATCTTGAAAGAAACGGACACGGGCTGAACCTTAGTTATGAAACCAGAATGGGCATTCTGAATCATACCTATGGATCACCGGAAGATACACGAGAGGCAACGATTGTCCGCATGTGTGACAGAATTGCGTATATCAACCATGATCTTGATGATTCTGTCCGGGCGGGAATAATAACCAGCTCGGATATTCCCGAAAGAATACGGGAAGAATGCGGAGAAACAAACAGCCAGAGGATCAATACATTTATTAAAGATATCATAGAAAACAGCAAGGAAGGGGAAATAGCTTTTTCTCCTGCCATAAAAGATACCTATGATTTCTTCCATTCATATATGTATTCCGATATCTATGTGAATCCCAAAGCAAAAAGCGAAGAAAGAAAAGTAGACGGGATTATCGAAAAGCTGTATTCGGTATATGTTTCCGACCCCGGAAAGCTTCCAGAGGAATATGCTGCAGTTGCCCTTCTTGAAGGTGAGGAAAGAGCAGCATGTGACTATATTTCCGGTATGACGGACAGCTACGCTATGGAAAAATACAGTGAGCTTTTTATCCCGTTTGCCTGGACAGTGAAGTAGTTATGCCGATATATCCGGATTCATTTAAAACTGAAGTAGCGGAAAAGAACAGCATAGAGGATGTTATTTCCGAATATGTAGTTCTGAGCAAAAGAAGCGGGACGAATCGGTTTGGCCTGTGTCCCTTCCATAATGAAAAGACGCCGAGCTTTTCTGTTTCTCCTTCGCGGCAGTTCTTTCATTGCTTCGGATGCGGAAAAGGCGGAGATGTTGTCACCTTTATCATGGAGATAGAGGGTCTTACGTATCCCGAAGCTCTGGAGTTTCTGGCAAGAAGGGCTAATATTCCGATTCCGGTGGCGGATAATGATGCAGAGACGAAGAAACGCGCAAGGATGTACGCCCTTAATAAAGACGCTGCCCGTTATTTTTATGAAAAGCTTCGTTCCCCGGAAGGTGAAGCCGGGAGAAGATATATCGCATCCAGAAAGATTTCTGCGGCAACGGCGACGAATTTCGGGCTTGGATATGCTCCGGACAGCTGGACGTCTCTTTATGACGCAATGCGCGCAAAGGGGTATTCCGAACTGGAAATGCTGGATGCTGATTTGATCCGGAAAGGGAAAAACGGAGGGTTTTATGATACCTTCCGGAACAGGCTGGTGTTTCCCGTGATAGATACAACGGGAAAGGTTATCGGTTTTTCCGGGAGAATTCTGGGTGATGGAGAACCGAAATATCTGAATACCAAGGAAACGCTTGTCTTTAATAAAGGGCGGAATCTTTTCGGCCTGAATCTCGCAAAGAAAAGCAAAGCCGGATATATTATTCTGGTCGAGGGAAACGTTGACGTGGTAAGCCTCCATCAGGCTGGATTTGACAGTGCGGTTGCCTCACTCGGAACCTCCTTTACCGACGAGCAGGCGAGGCTTATTTCCAGATATACGGATGAGGTGGTTCTGGCATATGACAGTGACGGGGCCGGACTTAAGGCTGCGCAGCGCGGAATAGGGATCCTGGAAAAACTGAATGTTAAAGTTAAAGTACTGCGATGGGAAGGCGCAAAAGATCCGGATGACTTTATCAAGCTGAAAGGTCCGGGGGCATTCAGAAACCTTATTGAGAATTCTGAGTCACAGATCGATTACCGGCTGCTGAATATAAAAAATAAGTACGATCTTTCAATTGCCGAGCAAAAAGTGGACTATCTTAAGGAGTGTACCCGCCTTGTGGCGGAATTTCCTGGAAATGTTGAGCGGCAGGTATATGCCATCCGAGTGGCTGAAATCGCCGGAGTGGGGCAGGAAGCAGTTATCAAAGAAGTGGAAGACCAGCGGAAACGTCTTCTGAGAGGTGCAAGGGCTCGTACTGAAAGAGAAATAAGACCGGAAAAGCTTGCCCAGCCTGCAGAAAGAGATCTGAGATACGATAATCCCGAATCTGCTGTAGCGGAAGAGGGGGTCGTAAGACTTCTGTTTCTGGAACCGTCTTTAGCGGGCAAAACGAGAGAGAAGCTGGAAAGCGATGATTTTACTTCAGAGGCGCTGAAGCATCTCTATACAGTGATTTTGTCCCGTATCGATGAGCACAGGGCACTTTCTCTCTCCCTTCTCGGAGATGAGCTCTCCGGGGCAGAGATGAGCCTGCTTGTTAATGTTATCAGTAAACCGGAAACGCTTTCTTCAGCGTCCGATACGATTGATGACTATATATTAAAAATTAAGGAACGCAACGGCAGAGATAGTTCTTTTTCCGATCTGAAGGGCCTTGCGGATAAGATGAAAAACAAAGGAAAGGGTTATAAATAAATGAGCACAAAAAAGAAAAACGAACTTGAGAATGAAGAGATTATGGAAGATTCCATTGATTTTCTCGAGGATATGGATCCGACAGATGAAGATCTTGAGGCTGTTGCGGATGCTCTTCTTGCAGTAGAAGAGGCAGAGGAAAAAGAGCGGAAGAAAGCAGAAAAAGATAGAGCCGGAGTATCTGAGAGTGTTCAGGAGCAATTGGATTCTCTGATAAAAAAAGGAAAGAAAAAAGGGAAACTGACGGCAGGGGAACTGAAGCTCCTTGACAAGCTCGGACTTTCCGAAGAGAAGCTTGACAAGTTTTATGAGGATCTGGAAGCAAACGGAATCGATGTGGATATTCCGGATGTTGATCTCCTTCCTCCTCTGGATGATGATCTTTTCCTTCCTGACAGCGAAGACTTTGCGGATATCGAAGAGGTCACGGAAGAAGAGCTGAATGCCGACCCGGAGGCTCTTGCTGATACTTTTTCCACGGATGATCCTGTCCGTATGTATCTGAAGGAAATCGGAAAAGTGCCTCTTCTTACTGCGGATGAGGAAGTTGTTCTTGCACAGCGTATGGCAGAAGGAAACGAAGAAGCAAAGCATCGCATGACAGAGGCAAACCTCAGACTTGTCGTTTCTATTGCTAAGCGCTATGTCGGCCGCGGAATGCTGTTTCTTGACCTTATTCAGGAGGGAAATCTCGGTCTGATCAAGGCAGTCGAAAAATTTGACTATACAAAGGGTTATAAGTTCTCAACATATGCAACCTGGTGGATCCGTCAGGCAATCACACGTGCCATTGCTGATCAGGCCCGTACAATCAGGATCCCTGTTCATATGGTTGAAACGATCAATAAAACGATCCGGGTTTCCCGTCAGCTGCTTCAGGAGCTGGGACATGATCCCTCCGCTGAGGAAATAGCTGCGGAAATGGATATGCCGGTCGATAAGGTTCGGGATATCCTGAAGATTGCCCAGGAACCGGTTTCTCTTGAAACGCCGATCGGTGAAGAAGAGGACTCACATCTCGGAGACTTTATTCCCGATGAGGATGCTTCCGAACCGTCTGAAGCAGCATCGTTCTCCCTGCTCAGAGAGCAGCTGGAAGAGGTTCTGGATACGCTTGCTCCGCGTGAGAAGAAGGTCCTTGAGCTTCGTTTCGGAATTGTTGACGGAAGAACACGTACACTTGAAGAGGTCGGCAAGGAATTTAATGTTACCCGTGAGAGGATCCGTCAGATCGAAGCAAAGGCTCTTCGCAAGCTTCGTCATCCTTCCCGCTCAAAGAAACTGAAGGATTTCCTGAACTGACAGATTGCGCAGTCTTTGTAGGGGAAAGCCGTTTTTCTCAAATTTTTTAAAAAACTTCGGCTTAACTACATTAAAAATTGTTCTTGCATTGAAGCGGAAGCTGTGCTATTATTATCAAGCGCTTTGTAACTATGCCTTTTCTGGCACAATCAAGGCAGCTGAATGTAGGAGTGTTATTGAAATGAAACAGGGAATTCATCCTAATTACAAGCCCACCACCATTAAGTGTGCATGCGGTGCCGTTTATGAGACCGGAAGCACGAAAGAGAACATCACCGTTGAAATCTGCGCAAAGTGCCATCCGTTCTATACCGGTCGTCAGAAGCTGGTCGACACCAGCGGCCGTGTTGATAAGTTCAACAAAAAGTACGGCATCAAGTAATAAGGGCCTATATAAAAAAGAGACGCGTCTGCGTCTCTTTTTTTATTCTGTTTTACGGACAGCCTGATTTCTGTCAGGACAAAATGGCAGAAAAAAAGCCGCCTCTGTATGGCGACAAAATCCGAATGTTTGATACGAAATCTAAATAACGAAATAGCCCTTGACCGGAACGTCTTTCACCCGCACCGATCAAGGGCTATTTCTCAGAAATTTTTGTATCAAGCATCCTGGTTACCTCTCTTTCATCAAGACTCTATCCCGGGAGCATTTAACCCAGAATATCTATTAACAATCCTCCGTCGGATGCAATTATAATATCATCTGACACATAAGAAGTCTATATGCATAATTACTGAAAAAATGATGCTGATTTTGTCTAAAATGCTGATATTCCGGAATCATTATTGACAAATCATAAAGAAAGATATACTATTAAAATGTTGTGGCGATTCCGAAAACAATTTTTGTTTTCGGAATCGCTGTTTTTTACGCTCTTCGGATCTCTGTGGATATTTCTCTTCTGGCTGACAGAAAATACAGAACTGCCTCTTTAACGGGTTTGCAGAGGATCCGCTCCAAGGCATCTGCATATGCCTTTATCTGAGAAGAATAAAGCTCAGTTTTGCATGCCAGGTCTTCTTCGGAAGATATCTGATCGGTCTTGTAATCAACAATGACAAGGCCATCAGACTCTTCAAAGCAGCAGTCAACTACTCCCTGCAGGAGGATCTGCTCGTTACCCCCTGTCCCGATTATTTTTTCGGCATCACAGAGCAGCGAGAAGCGGAATTCTCTGTAAACCTTGTCCGCATGCGCCATCCGTTTTCCGATTGAAGATGAGAAGAGCGATACAATAGAATCCGTACTTACGGCATCTTTCTGACGGGCCGACAGAATCCCTTCCGAGTAAAGTCTGTTCAGCTCCTCCTCAACAGTATCAACTCGAAAACCTTTCTCAAAATTTATGTACTGAAGAACGAGGTGTGTTGCTATTCCTTTTTCTGCGCCTGTGAGATTCGAGGAAACCTTCATGAATTCAGGCTTTCGGAAGCTTCCTTTTTGTTTCCCGAATATTTTTATCAGGCTGGAAGCATCCGGATCCTGGTTGTGGGCGAGTGTTTTCAGCTCGGTTGCAGTTACTTTAGAGGGGAGCAGGGTTATCTCTTCGTACGGATAGACATATTCGAGCTTCTTTCGTATTTCTTCTGCTTCGTCCGGAAAAATTGAGCCGGATGAAGCTTCCGGATCGTTTTCCCGATTATCGGGTATTTCTGCCGTAGAATCGGACTGGTTGTCACATGAAAAGACATTTACTTTCAGATTTTTTTCACCGTCAGCAAACGCAGCGGCCAGAAGCCATCCGAGGTACGATCTTGATGCTGAAAGGATCTCGGCTTCCGGTTTTCCACCGGAAGCTGCAACAGCAGTCCTCCAGTCCAGAATCTCCTTCTCAGGATCTTTGGACGAGGCAGTGATATAAAGATACTCTTTTGGCCTTGTCAGCGCTACGTACAGAAGACGCATTTCTTCTGACAATGCTTCGCGTTTGATGCGCAAAGCGATGGCTTTTCTTGGGAGCGTGGGACACCGAAGTCTTCGTTCAGGATCCGTGATAAAAGGACCGAGACCCAATACCGGATGAACGAGTACAGATTCGGCGGAATCCTGCATATTGAACTGATGTGCGGCATCGCACAGGAAGACAATAGGATACTCCAGACCTTTGGACTTATGGATGCTGACTATTTTTACTGCTGAACTATCCCCTGCAACAGCCGGGATCTCACTGTCTTTTTCATGCAAACGTTCCAGATGCAGAATGAATCTGTGAAGCCCATGCTGCCCGTCGTTTTCAAAAGCGGCTCCGATGGTGATAAGACGTTCAAGATTTAAAGCTCTCTGCTCGCCATCCGGCATTGCACTGACGATAAGCTGAAGTCTGGTTTCCGTTATAAGCATGCGTACAGTCTGATCAGCGGTCAAATCGGGGAGCTTTGTGCGGAAGCGACGGATCTCGGAAATAAAATCGACAGCCTTTTCCTTCAGGGCCTCCGGAACAGATACGGTTTCTGCAGCTGATTGCAGAGCAGACCAGAAATCGCAGCTATAGCCTGATGCACGGATCAGTGCCAGTTCGTCAGGCGTAAAACCGTAAATGGGAGAAGAAAGAACTGCAATAAGCTCGGCATCTCTGTGGGGATTGTCCATGATTTTCAGAAGAGAAAACATGAGGCTGATCTCTCGCGTTTCGAAAAATCCTCCGCCCTGACTCATCATTGCGGGGATTCCGCGCCGGATGAGCTCCTGTCGGTATATCCCTCCGGAGCTGTTTGCCGTTCTGAGCAGGATTGCAATATCTCCGTATCCTGCGGGACGCATGGTGTCCCCGTCAGAAATTAAGGTTCGTGAACGGATCAGATTTTCAATTATTCCGGCTACATAGGACGCTTCGGCAAGCTCACGTTTTCCGGTCTCACTTTTTACAACAGTAAGCTGAGGAACGGGGACAGCGCCGGAATAAGCAGATGAGCCGTATATAAGAGAGGCATCGCTATTATAATCTGTATCTCCGAGCGCCTGTGACATACAGCAGGAGAAAACGCTGTTGGCGCATTCGAGGATTTCATTTCTGGAACGGAAATTTTCCCTGAGCAGGATTTTTCTCGGCATGCTGCCGGAAGCTTTTTCAAAGCGGGTGAAAGAGTTATATTTTTCATTGAATATTTCGGGGTCGGCCAGACGAAAACGGTAGATTGCCTGCTTTACGTCACCTACCATAAAAAGGTTGTTTCCGTTATCCGAAACAGCGCGGAATATTGCATCCTGAACCCTGCTTACGTCCTGATATTCGTCGACCATTATTTCCGTATAGCGTGATGCTATCTCACGGGCCAGTGAACTCGGAACTTCGTTCTCATCCATCAGAAGAGAGGCAGTTTTATGCTCAAGATCGGAATAGTCCGCATAACCTGCCAGAATTTTGCGTCTCGAAAATTCATTCTGGAAATCGGTTGTCAGAGAGAGCAGCGCTTTCATTTCAGGAGCGGTTTTTGACAGTTCCTTTTTAAGAATCTCCGTATCGGAAACAAACAGAGAAGATACTTTTTTTATAGCGTCCTTGCAGTTGTTACGGCGATTTCGGATGATGTCTATTGTTTCCGGATCGTCCGTGTTTCTGGGAAAGGTCAGCCTGCCAAATACCGGAGCGGGACAGTTCACTGCGCTGTCCCAGCCCATAGAGAGACAACGAGAAAGAGCCCGGATTCCTTCAGCACTTTCAGAAAGATTATCCACCGGTTTCCCGCTTAGTCCGGCTTGATTTACAGCGAGTCCTATCAAACGGTCCATTTCGGAGATCCAGAAATCGGTAACGGACTTTGCATAATTGATGATCTCTTTTCCCCAAGGTGTTTCCCCGATATCGGATATATCCGAAAACAGCGCGTTTATGCATTTTGATGCCCATTTTTCAGGAAATGCATGACACTGCATTTTATCGTAAAGCTGAAGGACGAGAGCGGAAAGTCCGGAATCATCCCTACCGGAGCCTACAGAATTTAAGAGCTCCTCAAATCCGGGATAATCGCCCATATGTGCGTAACGATCATCAAGGATATCCGATATGGTTTCCTCTTTCATTGCCTGACTTCTCTCATCACTCATGATTTTGAAGTCTGGAGAAAGAGCGAGGTCAGGATTATGGCTGTTCTCCCTTAATATGGAGAGACAGAAATGATGAATAGTTCCGATCTGTGCATTCCCAATCAGAGCCTGCTGTCTTCGGATATGTCTTTTATAGTCCGGGGAAGCATTCGGATCATTTTCTGCTGCGGCTGAGGCACGCATCAGCTCGTCCGTTATTCTGCTGCGAAGCTCACCGGCGGCAGCCTGAGTAAAGGTTATGATCACAAAGCGGTCTATGTCTGTATATCTGATGTGATCAGGTCCGCCCAGAACATACCGCATCAGTCGTTCTGTCAGAACTTTGGTTTTTCCGCTTCCTGCACCGGCGGACACAAGAACCGAACAGCCGGAGATCTCAATTGCATCTTTTTGCGCAGCGGTAGGCGTGAATTCACCCATTTTGAACCTCCTCTCTGATCATATCCCATACATCAGATGTTTTTATCGAAAGAAGTCTGCGGAACTCCTCTCCGTTTTCACCGTCGGTAAATCCACAGATCCCTTTCATGTCGCAGTATTTGCAGGCAGTGCTGCTTCCGTAGTCATACGGATCCGCACTGATCAGACCGGAACAGATCTCTTCCGCCATTTCGCTCAGCCGCTTCTTTACATGTGTATACAGAAGCTCAATCTGCTCTATGGAAACAGAAGAATCACCAACCGGAAGACCATCCTTAAATTTCAGGGGGGAGTATACTGTCTCCGGTCCGGTTTCCCATGCGTCAGGGACCCCGTCAGAGCAGAGAACGATACCGCTGCATTTCAGTTTCTTTGCATGTTCGGAAGAAAGTTCCTCGTCGGAAAGATCCAGCTTTTCGGAGGAAATATACTGCCGGGATGCGGGAACATACATCACGCCTGCGGGAATCAGTGCCGTATCGGTGTCGAGTCCCAGCGCACAGGATGCTTCGTGGCTGCGGGAACAAATGACATAGAGGTAAAGAATAAGCTGCATGCTCATTCCGTACCAGATATCGGAAAGAGAAAAGGTCTTTTTCCCGGTTTTATAGTCAGCTATCCGGATATAAGTATTTTCTCCGCTTTCCCAGAGATCGATGCGGTCTGCTATTCCGGAAAGCTTTATTTCCGTTTTCCCATCAGGGGTTTCAAGCGAAATGGGGCTGAAGCCGGAAAAACTGAATTCAAAAGCGCCGGGTTCAAATCTGGAATGCCGCAGCTCCCGGGCCATATCAACAGCGATACTAACGGTATCTTCTGCATAGCGGTGGAACAGATAAATAAAGCGTTCGTTTTTTCCGGAAAAACCGTTAAGATTTTCCTCTTCATACAAAGCAATATATTTTTTTGCGGTTTCTTCAACGAAGCTGTCAGAGACGGAGGGAAAACCTCCGCTGTTGCGAACTTCTTCTGCAGTATGCTGCAAAACATAGTGAGTAAATGTTCCCAGATCTGACGGAGAAAAATCAAGCTTTTTAAAAGGCTGGACCTTCAGCCCATATTGGGTAAAATATCCGTATTTGCACGAAAAGAACTTTTCCGCACGGGATGCGCTGATTCCGGGAGTCTTTCCATACAGATTTCTGATAGATTCAGAAGAAAGCTTACCTCTCGACCGTTCAGCCGCATTTTTTATACTTTCAAGTTTCCCTGGATACTCTGATTCGATATATCTGTAAAGAGTGTTGGATCTGCTTCCGTTACCGGACAAAGCAAGCTTCATTGCAGGCGTCAAAGCGGCTTCAGAAGCCTCTTCCCGGCTGAAAGGAATGACAGGAGCACCGAATAGTTTGGAGGCCCTTTCCATAATAAATGACGGGCAAGTCTCATTCCCGTCTTTATCCGTTACAGGACAGGAAATAATCAGCCGTTCTGAAGGGAGAGAGATACAGTTATAAATCAGAGAGTATTCCCTCCACATTTCATTTTCCTGCTTTTCTCCGATCTGTGTTCCAAGCATTTCAAGATCACTCAGCTCCGTTCTTGTGAAGAGTGATCCGCCGGAAGAGAAAGAAGGAATTCTATCCGAAGAGGCTCCGAGGACGATCAGATTTTTTATATTCCGTCTTCTCATCCTGTCGAAATCTCCCGCAGATACACAGTCAAGAGATATCGGAATTACGCCTACATCATAGGTTGACAGCATATAGATAAACATCTCGGCGAATTTTTCCGAAGAGAGAGGCATATCGCTGAGAATCATGTAGGCCTGATCGATAGCTGTTATTACAGTATCCCACAATTGACGGTACGCTTCTGCTTCATATCTGCTTCCGGCTCCGGCAAGCTCATCTGCTCTGCTGTCCAGCTGTCCGGCGACATTCAGGCCTTCCAGAAATCCGTAAAGAGCCATGGCATGTCCGGACGCCGCAGCGGCGGACTGGGAAGCCTTTTCAAAGGCCAGCAGAGGAGCAGCGATCTGATGCCTGATAAAGTTAATTTTTTTTAGAATTTCATATGTTTCGTCCGTAAAATTTCGGTTGTATCCGTCCGGATGCTGCATCCAGTCTTTTGCACTGTGCCATGCATCTGCCCGGAGATTCCACCGATAAATATATGACGAAAGCAGATCTGAATCATCAAAGGAAATCCCGGTAAGACCCGTGCCGAGATAGGTTATTATATCGTCTGCTTTCCATCCGCCGTTGATAATGTCGTAAGCACTTGAAATCAGAAGAGGAAGAGGCTTTGAAGTTAGGGGTGTCCGCTCGGCAGTAAAAATAGGGATCCCGTATTCCTCAAAGGTACTTTCGAGAATGGGGGAGTATTCTTGAAAGCCGCGTACGGCGATAGCGATATCCCTTCTGCGATATCCGCAGTCGCAAAGAAGTTCAAGAACTTTTGCAGCGGCAAGTCTGCATTCGTCGGAGGCAGACCCCGCAGTATACAGTTCTATTCTGCCCTCTGAATTAAGAGTTTTGTCTGTATAGGAGAACAAACTGTCTGCAAGAAGGCGGGCTGGAGAAACGGAAGTGTCGGACCGGTCGGCATCACGTGGGTCAATGAATACCTCGACGCCGAGCTCTTTCGCTATTTTTATGAGAGCCGCTGCAGAAGCACGCTGAACAGCGAATATTTCATTGCTGCTCTCAGGAGAATCCAGCGTAAGGCATATGGTAACCTTTGCGTTCCTGCGCAGGATCTCCCGGATTACTTCAAGCTCAGAACGTGTAAAATCCGTGAAACCGTCAATATAAATGACACTGTTCTCATTAATGAAATCGCAGGTTTTTATATTCTCCGCAAGCTTCTGAAGAGTATCCGCGGGGTCTGAGAATGAATTGAAAAGTACACCCTGATATGCTTCGTATAGTATAGAGAGATCTGTAAGTTTGCTTTTCAGCTCACCGCTGCATTTCTGAGATGTTGTGTACAGGATTTCCGGAGTAATGCAGGATGCTTTCAGGATGTCGATTGCGGAATTCAGTTTACCAAGCATCTCAGGATGACGGGCTTTATTTTTAAGGAGTGTCAGTCTGTCAAAACAGGAATCGACGGCAAGCGCCATACAGAGCAGCTTTCCGCCTTTGTCAAGGACAGGAGAAGATGAGTTGCTTAGTGCCCGGGCAAGACCGGTGAAGCTCATAACCTCTGCGTAAAGGGAAAGAGTGTCCCCGCAAATGCTGCATAATTCCCGTTCCGCTTCATGACTGTACTGCTCCGGAACGAGTAGCAGACGACCGCTTTCTTTCGCAAGAACAGCGCGTCGGATCTCGTCGGTAATATACGCAGTTTTTCCGGTACCGGCAAGTCCGGTGAGGATCCTCAGCCCGCTGAAGGGAGGAGAGTTTTCAGAAAGTTCTTTGTTCGTCATAATTGCATACCTGCAAAATTATATTATTTGCGCCGGACATTGTCCGGCGCAAGATGATTACATATTAAATATTGTTTTTCATGATTCAAGGAAGCCCTTGATTGCTCCTGCTCCGGCATACTTGGTGAAGCCGCCGTTTCCATCGGGAACAAGAAGCGTCGGAGCCTGCTTTACGCCGTAGGATGCAGCCATATCGGCATTTTCCTCTGCGAGGATCTTTGTGTATTTATATCCGGCTTTGTCAAGATAGCTGCAGGCGATCCTGCAGTTGGGACAGGTAGCGGTGGCAAAGAGAATGGCTCCTTCCACAGGGGCGGAGACAGAAGCTTTTTCCGTTTTGCTTTCGGAAATTCTTTTGGAAGCTTCTCCGTCAGCAAGCGGACCGCTGTGAGTAAGGTTGGAATTGCTGAGAACATACTCTTTACGGTCTCTGAATTCCTGCGTCTTTCCTGCATTCCAGTTCTGAACCGGACGATAATAACCGGTTATGCGGCTGTATACTTCGGTGGTTTCACCGCAAACAGGGCATTTAAAATGTTCGCCGGTAAGATATCCGTGATTTTTGCATATGGAATAGGTGGGAGACAAAGTGTAGTAAGGAAGCTTGTAGTTTTCCGCAATCTTTCTGACAAGCATTGCTGCGGATTCCCAGCTTGGGAGCTTTTCTCCGAGGAACGCATGGAAGACGGTACCGGATGTATATCTGGTCTGCAGATCATCCTGAACATCAAGAGCGGCAAATATATCTTCTGTATATCCAACAGGAAGGTGGGAAGAGTTGGTGTAGTAAGGAGTTCCGCCGGCTTCGGATGCCGTAATGATATCGGGGAACATTTCAACATCATGCTTTGCAAGTCTGTAGGAGGTGGACTCTGCAGGCGTTGCTTCGAGATTGAAGAGATCACCGTACTTTTCCTGATAATCGGAAAGGCGCTCACGCATATGGTCAAGAACCTGCTTTGAGAATTCCTGACAACGGGGATCAGTCATATTACAGCGCAGCCACTTTGCATTCAAACCGGCCTCGTTCATTCCGACAAGACCTATGGTCGAGAAGTGATTTGCAAACGTGCCGAGATAGTACTTGGTATACGGATAGAGACCGGAATCAAGGAGTTTGGTAATAACCTTGCGCTTTACATCCAGACTGCGTGCGGCAATATCCATAAGCCTGTCAAGGCGTGCATAGAAATCTGCCTCATCAGCGGCAAGATATGCGATCCTGGGCATGTTGATCGTTACAACACCGATGGAGCCGGTGCTTTCTCCGGATCCGAAGAAGCCGCCGGATTTCTTCCGGAGCTCTCTGAGGTCAAGACGGAGACGGCAGCACATGGAGCGAACATCCGAAGGCTCCATATCCGAGTTGATATAGTTGGAGAAATACGGAGTGCCGTATTTTGCTGTCATTTCAAAGAGAAGCTTGTTATTTTCTGTAGGACTCCAGTCGAAGTCTCTGGTGATGGAATAGGTCGGGATCGGATACTGGAAGCCACGGCCGTTGGCATCGCCTTCAATCATAATTTCTATGAAGGCCTTATTTACCATGTCCATTTCCTTCTTGCAGTCTCCGTAGGTGAAGTCCATTTCCTTTCCACCGACGATAGCGGGAAGGTTTGCAAGATCGGAAGGAACCGTCCAGTCAAGAGTAATATTGGAGAACGGAGCCTGAGTACCCCAGCGGGAAGGAGTATTTACACCGAAAATAAAGCTCTGGATGCACTGCTTGACTTCTTTTTGAGAGAGATTATCAATTTTTACGAACGGAGCAAGGTACGTGTCAAAGGAAGAGAAGGCCTGTGCACCCGCCCATTCGTTCTGCATAATACCGAGGAAGTTTACCATCTGGTTGCAGAGTGTGGAGAGGTGACTTGCAGGTGCGGAATTGGTTTTTCCCGGAATACCCAGCCCCTGCTGAATCAGCTGCTTAAGACTCCATCCTGCGCAGTAACCCGTCAGCATGGAAAGGTCATGGAGATGCAGGTCACAGTTGCGGTGAGCGTTTGCGATTTCCTGATCGTATACCTCGGACAGCCAGTAATTGGCAGTGATTGCACCGGAATTGGAGAGAATCAAACCGCCGACAGAATAGGTGACGGTGGAATTCTCTTTGACACGCCAGTCTTCAATGTTGAGGTATTTATCAACAGTTTCTTTATAGTCAAGGTAAGATGAGCGGGTATTTCTTAATTTCTCACGCTGTTTACGGTAAAGAATGTAGGCCTTTGCAACCTGCTCATATCCGGCGCGGGAGAGAACAGCTTCAACGCTGTCCTGAATATCTTCAACGGCAATCGTTCCGTTGCTGATCTTCGGCTGAAAATCTGCGGTGGTTTTCAGCGCAAGAAAATCGATTACGGAGTCATTATATTCCGAATCGGTTGCTATAAATGCTTTTTTGATCGCATCGGCTATTTTGCTGATATCAAAATCAACTACTTTTCCGTCTCTTTTACTTACCTTATTGTACATTTGCTTTTTTCTCTTTCTTCAATAGTATTCTTTCAGATTGATCATTTTTCGGTCAGACTCCGCGGAGGCTGACGCCGGGAATAATTTGAGATACTGCTTCCTTCAAAGCAAGCATCTCCTGTTCATCAAATGCGCTTAATCCTTCAGAGAGTATGACATCTCCGGAGTCCTTATACTGCTGCAGGAAATACTTATCGGCACCGGATATCCATCCGGCAGCTTCAACAAGAGACTCCTCACTATGCAGGCCTTTGACTGTTGTGGTGCGGAATTCAAAATCAACCGCACCGGAAAGGAGATATTCCTTTGATTCGTTTACAGGAGAGATATCAAAACCGGGGATGCCGATCGTCATGGGGTAAAGCTCGGGGGAGTTTTTTATATCCATGGCAACGTAATCAACAAGACCTGCCTCAACGATTTTCCTGAGATGACCGGGGAAAGAACCATTGGTGTCCAGCTTGATCTTATAGCCAAGATCACGTACTGCCTTCAGAAAGTCGTCTATATCACTGTGAAGCAGGGGCTCACCACCGGTAACAGCTACTCCGTCAAGCAGACCGACGCGTTTTTTCAGAAATGACAGAACGTCATCTGCGGAAGAGCTGAGAGAAAGCTTTTCAGGAAGAACAAGGGAAGCATTGTGACAGAAAGGACAGCGAAAATTACATCCGCCTGTAAACACGGTACATGCCGCACAGCCTGGAAAATCCAGCAGTGTTAATTTTTGCAGCCCGGAAATAAGCATAAAAAAGTCCCCTCCTGTGTTCGGCGGGGACTATGATAATATTAATTCAATATTATGTCAATAGAAAAATGACAATATTTTGTTGAAAAAATAAACTTCAATGAAAATGACCACAATATTTAGTGGTTTGATCAATCTGCAATTTATGCAGTCTTTTTTGCTTCCGCAGCACGGATGATGAATAGAACGGCAACCATCATAATCATTCCCAGAGGCAGACAGACATACCAGCTGCGGATAAAGCCTGCAAGGATATATATAAGAAAGCTTACAAGTGCAACGGTAAGGGCATACGGAAGCTGTGTGGAAACATGCTGAATATGATCACACTCGGCACCGGCGGAAGCCATGATCGTGGTATCCGAAATCGGAGAGCAGTGGTCACCGCATACGGCACCGGCCATACAGGCGGAGATCGAGATAATCATCAGCTCATTGCTGAGATCGGCGCTGAAAACATTGACAACGATAGGAATAAGAATTCCAAAAGTTCCCCAGGAAGTTCCTGTTGCAAAGCTCAGACCGCAGCCGATCAGAAAGATAATTGCAGGGAGGAAATTCATGAAAGAGCCGGCGGAATTCTCAACAAGACCGGCGACATATTCCGCAGCACCGAGAGAATCCGTCATGGCCTTCAGTGTCCAGGCAAAAGTGAGGATGAGGATTGCCGGGACCATGCTTTTAAAGCCTTCGGGAAGAGCATTCATACATTCTTTAAAAGTAAGTGCTTTTGTAGCAATGAAGAAAATCATGGAGATGATGATTGCAGCGGCTGAACCGAACACAAGACCTACGGAGGCATCCGAATTTGAAAATGCATCAACGAAGCTTTCTCCGTCAAAGAAGCCGCCGGTGTAAATCATTCCAATCACACAGCTGATTATGAGGACAATAATGGGGAATATCAGGTGAATAACCTTGCCGTCCGGACTTCTCGGAGGATCCGGCTGATCTTCCGCCTGAGTCATGCTTGGAGAATATTTTGTGCCGGAGGAGCTGAGTTTGTCACTCATTTCTGCAAGACGCATCGGTCCATAGTCAAAATTCATGAGGGAGAGAGCAATCATCATGGTGATGGTAAGGAGTGCATAGAAATTATACGGAATGGCACGGATAAAAAGTTCCAGACCGTTTGCGCCGTCAACAAAACCTGTAACAGCTGCAGCCCAGGAGGAGATCGGGGCTATAATACATACAGGAGCAGCAGTAGCATCGATGAGGTAGGCAAGCTTAGCCCGTGACACACCGTGTTTATCCGTAAGAGGACGCATAACGGATCCTACGGTGAGACAGTTGAAATAGTCATCGATAAAAATAAGGACTCCAAGTAGAATGGTACATAGCTGGGCACCGATTTTGGTCTTTACGTGTTCCACGGACCAGCGGCCGAAGGCCGCTGAGCCTCCGGCTCTGTTGATCAGCATGACCATTGCGCCGAGAATGACAAGAAAGACCAGTATTCCGACATTCCAGGAATCGGATAACTGAGCAATCATACCGTCAACGAAAACGTGATTGAAAATTCCGGCGAAGCTGAAACCGGCATATAGAATTCCGCCGGTCAGAATGCCGATAAAAAGGGAGGAATAGACTTCTTTGGTAATAAGAGCCAGAGCAATTGCAATAATTGGTGGAAGCAGAGATAAAAATGTTCCTTCAAACATGACCGGAACCTCCGAAAAAATAATCGTGAACAGAGAAGGGAACTCTGCTCACGACATAAAAAGAATAACAAATTTCATTATATCGATCCTGACAGCGCTCCGCAATGAATACTGCGACAGTCCGCCGGATATTCTCCGACGGCCCAGATGTATCGGAACGGGAACTCCGATACTCTTCGGCGGTAAACCCTTTCACTCTCAAATGCTTCTCCGGCATATCCTTTAAGAGCTAATGATGATGACCGCGCCTCTATCGAATCTCTGTTCAATTGTCTGCATTATACATGATTTTAATTCGTTGTCAATAACAGACGATAGTTTATATTGCAGAATGATACAAATAATAGTAAAATACTCAAATATAAAATAATAGCAGCGAGGAAAATATGAAGATAATTATTGCTGGTGCCGGCAGGATAGGTTCGTCACTTGCGGAGGTTCTTTGCAGAGAAGGACATGATATCTCTGTTGTTGACCATGATCCAGATACGATCGACCATATTTCAAGTGATGCGGACGTAATATGCCTGGAAGGAAGCGTAACGGATTCGGACACTCTTGCTGAGGCAGGAGCAGAGCATGCTGACCTTCTGATTGCCTCAGCGCAGAGCGATGAGGTCAATTTGGTATGCGGAATATCCGCGAAAAAGCTTGGAACGAAGCATGTTATTGCGAGAGTAAGGGATCCGCAGTATCTTGGAAAAACGCAGTTTCTGCAGGATACCTTCGGCATATCTTTGCCTGTTAATCCCGAGCAGGAATGCGCAAAGGAAATATCCCGTGTCCTCCGGTTCCCGGGCGCTTCCCGAGTAGACTCTTTTTCAAAGGGCAGTGCCGAAATAGCGGAGTACCGTGTTTCGGAAGATAGTCCTCTGAACGGTCTGGCAGTAAAAGATATGCACCAGAAAATCGGAGCAAGGGTTCTGGTCAGCCTGGTGGAACGTTCAGGAGATCCTATTATCCCCAACGGGCAGTTTGTCTTTAACAAAGAAGACCGGCTTAGCATTACAGGAGCACCGGATGAGCTGAGAAAATTTCTGACAGCTGTCGGAGCCTACACGAAGCCTGTAAAAACCGTAATCATCATGGGCGGAGGGAAAATAGCAGTATATCTGACAAGGATTCTCTGCGAAAGCGGAATGTCGGTTTCTGTGATAGAGGAAGATCGGGACCGGTGTGATGCGCTCTGTGAACTGATTCCGAATGCGCGGATCATCTGCGGAGATGCAACGAAAAGCGAGGTTCTGCTTGAGGAAAAAATACACTCAGCAGATGCCTTTATTGCTCTGACGGGGGACGACGGGAAAAACATCATTACCTCGCTTTACGCAAACAGCTGCGGAGTTGGGAAGACGGTTGTAAAGGTCAATCATGAGCATTTCGCGGAGATGATCGATGATTCTCCTCTGAGCAGCATTATTATTCCCAAAGAGGTCGTGATGCAGCAGATTATAAGATATGTTAGGGCCCTTAATAATTCTGCGGACAGCTGCAGTATTGAAACATTGTATAAATTGGCGGACGGTGCTGCGGAAGCAATAGAATTCAAAATTACGGAGGATATGGATATTACCGGAATTCCGCTGAAAGATCTTAAACTTAAGCCGAATGTTCTGATCGCCGGAATCATAAGAAACAACAAATATATCCTTCCGGACGGGGCATCGGTGATCATGCCCGGAGACCATGCGGTAGTTGTTACCACATCAGGCTGGTTAAAAGATATCAACAATATTATCAGATAAATATTTATAGGATTTTGCGGGTCTGTTTATGAATTACAGAATGATTTCCCGTATTGTCGGGCTTGCTCTTCTTATTGAAGGCGGATTAATGCTTCTTCCGTTTGTTGCGGGGCTGTTTTACAGTGAACGGTCGTGGGAGTTTCTCTGTGTAGCTCTTGCTGCGGCTGCTGTCGGTCTTTTATTTGTGCTTGTTAAACCGAAAACATCTACGATATATGCGCAGGAGGGCTTTGTTTCTGTTACGCTCGTCTGGCTGCTGATGTCCGTTTTCGGGGCAATACCCTTTGTTATTTCCGGGGATATTCCAAGATTTGTCGATGCGTTTTTTGAAACTGTCTCAGGCTTTACGACGACCGGAGCATCCGTAGTAAATAATGTTGAGGGAATGTCAAAAGCCGGATTGTTCTGGCGCTCGTTTACACACTGGATCGGGGGAATGGGTGTTCTTGTATTTATCATGGCAGTTCTGCCCATGAGCGGAGATCACTCTATGCACATTATGCGTGCAGAAGTACCGGGACCGGTCGTGGGAAAGCTGGTGCCCAGAGCCAAGGAGACGGCGAAAATCCTGTATCTCATCTACGCCGGTCTGACGATTCTGGAGACGTTTTTCCTGATGGCAGGAGGTATGAGCTTTTTTGATGCATTGCTTCATGCTTTCGGAACAGCAGGAACCGGCGGATTCTCAACAAAAAATGCAGGAGTTACCGCATTCAACAGCCCGTATATTGAAGTGGTGATCCCGGTATTTCTTATGCTCTTCGGAATTAATTTTAACCTTTATTATCTCATTCTGATTGGAAAGGGAAAGGAGGCTCTCAAGAGTGAAGAGCTTCATGTTTATTTGCTGATTATTATTACAGCTACTCTTTCCATCACGGCGGGGATCACTGGTTTGTTCGGCAGCTTCGGAACGGCGCTTCGTACAGCATTTTTCTATGTTTTATCGATCCTGACTACCGCTGGATTTACCGGTGCGGATTATATGCAGTGGCCGCAGTATACGCTGATTATTATAGTGGTTCTGATGTTCATCGGCGGCTGCGCTGGCAGTACCGGAGGCGGTATGAAGGTTTCCAGAGTCATGCTTCTTATTAAGAATTCGGCTGCGGAAATACACCATATGATCTCTCCGAGACGGGTTAAGAAAGTCAGACTGGATGGAAAAGTTGTGGAAGACGGCGTCCTCAAAACCGTAAGTTCGTTCTTTTTCCTCTATCTTTTTGTCCTGTTTGCTTGCGCATTTATCATTTCTTTTGACGGATTTGATTTCTCAACGAACTTTACCGCCTCCTTGAGCTGTATTTCCAATATCGGCCCCGGACTTTCGGGAGTAGGACCGACGGAAAACTATTATGCATTTTCAGCTGTATCAAAATATGTGATGTCGCTGACGATGTTGTTGGGAAGGCTGGAGATCTATCCGATCGTTATTACAGTCATTTCATTGGTAAAAAGAAAATAATCAATATAGAGCAGAAAGACAGGACACGCAGCTGATAATTCACAGCTGCGTGTCTATCTTTTATCCCTTATAATAATAAGTATCCATCGCATATCCCGCAGAATATGTCCGGTTAATGATCCTGTCCTGAACGACATTCCCGTTGGAGTCGATGACCTTGCGATGCGTAAGAGTGCGGATTCCGGAGCCGTAATCATCTTCAAATTCCGTCTCTTCGTGAGTGAACTTAAGCTTGTAACCTTCTCTGTCAGGATAAGGCGGATCGATCGTACGGTCGTAATCATAGATATTGCTGTAGGAATTATCGAACTCTACCGGCATGAAATCATCCGGCTCAAGAGTACCCCAGATTTCAACGGTTACGGTTTTCAGAGGTCTTCCGTCTCCCCGGTCTTCGATTTCCTCGCAGTAGGCGACGATTTTTATCGGACAGGTCTTGCTGTTCCTGAATTTAAAATCGATGGTGCGCCCTCCCCCTTCGGGGATTGAGACAGTTGTATCCGTCCCGAGCTGAATATAGTTCGGGGGGTAAACATGGCATGTATGAGAGGTAATCTCAAGAAATGAGAACAGAGCGGCGGCATAGATTCCGGTAGAGACCTGACAGACACCTCCTCCAATCTCATCCTTTATATCATCATAACCGGCGTATGCAGGAGCAAGTAAAAATCCCGCCTCAGCAGTTCTTACGCCCACGACTTCGTTGAAGGAAAATTCCTCTCCCGGATAAAGGACGGTTCCGTTGATCTTTGAAGCTGCCAGACGGACATTGCTGCTTCTGTTTTCGTTGGAATTATTGTACTTTGTTGTAACAGCGCCGAGGAGATCATGAAACATGAGTTCTTTGAGCTGGCTCGAAGTGACCTCCGGTTCAATTACTGTAAGAGGGATCCGTACTGCTTCTGAAAATTCCGCTTTGTCCCACAGCTCTTTAGCCAGTTCCGCATCAAACTCATATCCGGGCTCTCCTTCACAAAGCATATGCGTTCCGTCATCCGAATATCTCGCATTGACAGGGCCTGTACAAACAAGAGTGTGGACGGCATCCATGTCGGGACAGACGGGGTCAACGTACTGCGGAAGAAAGGTGAGCTCTGTCTGGCGCGTTTCGAGTGCAGCAGTTATCTGATCCCGCAAAAGGTCGGGACTGATGAGAATCGTTCCATACCCTTTGACAATTACAAGCTCCCTGTTTTCCCGGTCGATTTGGTAGAGACTGTCACCAAATTCGGCCTGGACTTTTTCCTCGCAGAGTGCTATCTGGCGGTTAATGTAGGAATAGTCAGGGGATTTATGCATGGAGACAATATCTGTAGTGCGGAAAAAACTTTGAATCAGTTTTTCAAGGCATTGGAAAATATTACCGCTTCTGCCGTATTTGATTGCACTCTCGGCGGCACGGATGGAATCAGGAACATAGCCGGCCTGAACAGGGTTAATTTCCATAGAAACGCCGCAGAAGGTGTTAAGGCGCAGAGGGGCGCATACGGTCTCATTCCAGCCAGCGGTATCCAGCACGGCAGCTGCCTGGGCGACACTTTTCCCGCCGAGGGAGATATTATCCGCAAAGACGTTGGGAAAAATAAAGTTTCCGTATTTGACAACTGTTCCGGAAAGAATCACCAGAACGACAGCAATTATGAGGAAAGGAATGAAAAAACTCCTTTTTTTTGGACGAACTTTTTTTTCTGCAGCTTGAGGGTGTGACTTTTCAGTAGAAACAGACTTCGGCGTTCGGGACGAAGAAATTACCTTTTCATACTGAACAGGCTTAACAGCTTCAGCAGAAGATTTTCGCCTCTGTATGGTCTGATATTCGGATTTTTCTCTGTCAGATGGAGAGGAAGAAAATTCATTGAGAATATCATCGAGATCATATTCCCGGCTCATATAGGATATCCTTTCATTTTTAAGCTGAGAGACAGAAATTTAAAAAATAGCTTCCCTGATAAGTACAAGCAATATCAGATGTACCGGATAAAACAGATAATAGAAAGCCTTGGGAAGAGCCTTACCTCTGTTACCGTTATAAAGAGCAATCAGAGGAAGCGCAAGGATTCCGGGGGCTTCATGCTTAACAACCCGGAGACAGAACTGGAGATACTGGGAAAGAGAATAGAAAAAGTCTAAAGTATTTATAAATTTCAGAAGAACACTGAGAAAATACAGGGGAATGAATAACAGAGCTGCACAAAGAATCATTTTAGAACGATTTTCACGAAGAAAATAGAAAATCAGGATCAGGAGCACGCCGAACAAATCATAATCCGAATTAATGGCGAGACATATTGTGCAGATACAGATAACGGCGAAGGCTTGTAAAAAACGAATTAAAAATTCAGAGTGAGAATTAAACTGGTCCCGAATCTTTTCCGTTACCATGATTGTCAGCAGTCCGGCAAGCAGCGTAAAAAACACGTTGGAAGAAGGTACTCCCTGACTGCTGAAGGCGAGCCGGAACGGGATGATGGATACGAGCGAAAGAACGGCAAGACGACAGGCGTATTTCATCCTGTCGCGGGAGTGATGAGCTCCTTCTGCCAAAAGAAAAGCGAAGATCGGGAAGGCAAGTCTGCCGATAAAGATCATTGCGGAAAAGAGCGGATCAGTGTAACAGTCTTCTATTCCGCTGCTGCGCAGGTAAGTCATATAAAGGGTCTGCGCAGTATGATCTATAAGCATGGAGATCTCTGCGATATTTCTCAGTCCGGCAGAGGACAGACCGCTGCATTTTTCAATGCTTTGCCGCATTGTTCAGCTGAGCTTCATTGCAGCAAAGCATTTTGCCATGTTGTCTGTATTCCAGGGATATCCGCTACCGGTGTATCCGCAGGAGTCCAAAAGATCTTTTCCGTTTTCTGCCGTCAGCAGTTCAGAGGCGGCGATGATTGCGTCAATCTGAGACGGGAATTCGGCTGCGGCATCGCCGGAAAGAGTCTCTGCGAATTCTTTAACGGCATCCTTTATTAGAGCTTCAGAAGGATTACCCTGGGTAAAGATATCCATGACCTCAGCTGCAAGCGCAGCTGCTCTGAGGGAGCATCCGGCAACTCCGCTGTGATAGTTCTGCTGAATAGCGAAAAGCTTATCGGTGAGATCCGCAGCAAAGCTGCTGTTGGGATCGATCCGCGGTTCAGCTTCTTTTTTTCCGCAGGCAGAGCAGGAAAACAGCATAGCCAGCGTCAAAGTAAGAATAAATATTTTCTTCATATAAGGTTATTGCCCTTCTTTCTTTTTTCGTGTACGTTTACAATAGCACACTTATATCTTGTTGTCTAACATTATATTAAAAATTTTTCTTGACTTTTTTGGATTGGCTTATTATAATAGCAAAGCTAAAAGTTAATAGAGTTCTATTTCTTGAGCAGTATGCAGATGTCGCGTAGTTGGTCGAGCGCGCACGATTGGAAATCGTGTAAGGGTCATAAGCTCTTCGAGAGTTCGAATCTCTCCATCTGCGCCACCACTGCACGGTAATTTTGATAGAATTACCGTGCAGTATTTTTATGCCTGAAATGCCCGGGTTTCCTAGCATTTCGGCAATAACGGGAAAAACAGAACCCGTCCTAGAGTGAACTGCTCTCCGTCAAGAGTACAATGAAATAATATAAAGCTTTTTTATGAGC
>JAUNQI010000033.1 GCA_030536255.1 Eubacteriales bacterium
AAATAGAGTAAGTATCTTTACTGCAGAAACAGGGAAAAAATATTACTGTCCCGTTTGCGGCGGCCTTTTATTGCAAAAAAGAGGAAATAGCCGGGCATATCATTTTGCCCATAAATCAAAGACCGAATGCGATACCTGGAAATCAGATATGTCGGAATGGCATTATGACTGGCAGAGCAGATTCCCTGAGGTATGCAGAGAAGTCGTAATGTCTAACGGAGAACAGAAACACAGAGCAGATGTCTTTCTTAACAGCACGGTTGTGGAATTCCAGCACAGCAGGCTGTCGAATGATGAATTCTGGGCCAGAAATAAATTCTATACCTCTTTCGGCTATGATGTTGTCTGGGTCTTTGATATCCAGGATAAATGGATGAAAAACATCATCTGGGAAGGCGATGATAATGACTCCCTTCTGAAATGGAATTGGTATCCCAGTACTTTCTGGGGGTATAACGTTAGCAACAATAAGAAGATCAAGTTGTACTTCCAGTATAAACCGACAATACAGAGTGATCCTGAAGAAGCGATCATGGCAAGAGTAGCCGATTGTGATCAGTATATGTCGGAGTTTCGTTTTTCAGAAAAAGAATGGTATTCTCCGGAAGAATTCATAGACCTGATATCTGAACATAAG
Organism: Eubacteriales bacterium; assembly: GCA_030536255.1. GTDB lineage: Bacteria > Bacillota > Clostridia > Oscillospirales > Oscillospiraceae > Limivicinus. The sequence continues at coordinate 638 of JAUNQI010000033.1, forward strand.
CCGGAAAGTATATTTACCTTATGGGATAAATACGGTAAAGCCGGGCAGATACATGTAGAAAATATCGAATCGGAATATGAAGCCATTATTAGAAAAGATCCTAACGAACAGAAAAGAAAATATAACGGAAGAATATATGGTGAGATTAGAAAAAAAGTTAGTTTGGATGGTTACATAAATACAGAGATATTTTATGCCGATAAAGCGCAATGGATAATTATAAACGATTAGTGTAGTTCGGGGGTTAAAGCATTTTCTAATTGCTTTCTCCTTTCTCGTCCTGCTCTGCTCTTGCGCGCGCAAAACTCTGCACGCTTACAGTCTGTGCGTTGCGCAAGGTAATTAGAGTGTGTGCTGCTCCGGGGCAGTCTGGGTACTGTGCAGCGCCGGCGGCTGGTGCTGTCCGGTTCCTTCCATCGTGCGGGGCGGGTCTGCGGAATGCTTCCGGCGTCTGCGATCGCCCGCCGCAGCGGGCCGCCTTCTATGCCTGCGGGCATGGGGAAAAAGAAAAGCGGCGCATTGCTGCGCCGCCGCGGATCAGAACGGGACAAGGGAGACGTTAAAGACCTCATCGAATACGACCTTGTACCGGTATTCGTTGCCCTTCCGGTCCTCTGAAATGACCCGGATATCGCCTTCATAGGCTCTGTAAGCCCGGCTTATGGTCTGGCCGGCCGGGAGACAGTCAATGCACTGCTTTATCTGTTTATCTGTCATGGTGTCGCCTCCTTTACTGCGCAGGCTGCTCAACGGCGGCCTCGAATGACGGGGTGATGTAATAGAACATTGCAGCGCCGGTGTCGGGATCCGAATACTCAAAGCCCGCCGTGAAAATGTTGGTGTTGTGGGTAATGACCTTGAGGGCGTTTCCGTTCAGCTCCCGGAAGAGGTTCACACAGTGCCGCCAGGCGGCAGCTTTACCGGAACTGAAGGATCCGTAAACATCGTACAGGGAATAAGCCGAAGAGTTCAGCCAGCGGGAGAAAGCGCCGAGCGCTTTTTTCTGGTTCAGGGTAAGCTTTGCTTTGGTGTCGTTCATGGGTTTACGCTCCTTTATTCGTTTTTTTCGGAAGAGCTCCGCCAAGGTGGTAGTGCCGGGCCCTTCTCTATTACAATTAGAATTATATCACTTTTAATGATATTTTTCAATAGGAAATCTAAAAATATTAGACTTTTTATCTAAAAAAATGAGAGCTGAGAATGCAGCCCTCATCGGATCGGCTCGACCTGGAGCCGGGAGAAAAAAGCGGCAGGAAGAAGACGGAAGCGGGGGAGTGCGGGATTCCGGTAATATTCACTGTTCCGCTGCCAGATCGGGAAGACATCAACCGGGTTCTGTCCGTCCCGGATCTGAAATCCCCGGCGGATCCACTCCTCAGCCGTGTTGATCTCAATCGGTATCTCGACGGATCCGGTGGAGCCGTCGAAATCCTCAAAGAAAAGCTCCTCTCCGGAGCCGGGAAGGGCTCCGGAGCAGAAGAGCTGCAGCGCTCTGTCAAATATGATCTGGGTGTTACTCATGGCATTTTACAATGATTGAAAGCCCGTGATATCCGTCAAATACGGCAGGAAACTTTTCAGGATAAACAGAAATTACCTCGTAATTCCGGGCCAGAAATACCCGGATATTGCCGGCTTCTCCAAAATAGATGCCATCGGCTGCGTCAGGATCTTCAGAGATCCAGACCACCTGATCAGAACGGCAGCGGTCAAGTAAGGATAAAAGTGTCATGTGATCCTGTTCCGCCTTTCACATCAGACTGAACCGGCGGGTGGGTGTTGCGACGGTGAAAAGATCGTACAGATCCGAATGCTGGGCCTTGAAGTTCTTGGAGTCAAAACGCCTGGAGACGACCTCTTTCCAGGTGATCTTGAAATCCGGACCGGAGAGCTCATCGGTGCCCTTCAGGGTCATGTAGTCCTTGAGACAATCCTGAATCGTCTCGATCTCGGTGTTCAGCTCCTCGACCATGCGCTTCAGTTCACGCAGTTCATGGACACGCTCGGTTAATTCATTGGTAGGCATTGCAAATTCCTTTCCGCTGCCTTATAATAACGGCAGCAACCTTTATTCGTTGTGCCTTCGGTCTGCTTGTGGTAGGGCGGCCGGAGGCTATTTTTTTGAAAGGACACGGAAGACCTTTCTATTACAATTAGAATTATATCACTTTTAATGATATTTTGCAAGGAAAAATATCATTGTGAATGATAAAAATTCTTGATTTGTTAGACTTCGGGTGATATACTCAAAAGACGTAAAGGGGGATCGAATATGCCGTATACAAAATCCGCGGCGAGAAGCCGCGCCTCCGCAAAGTACAATAAAAAGAATTATGAATTCATGTCCCTGACGTTTAATAAAGGGCAGAAGGATCTGGTAAAGATCGCCGCCGAGAGATCCGGTGTATCCGCCGGAGCCTACGTCCGTGAGGCGCTGTACCGCCGTATGGAAGAGGAGTTCCCGGAACTGGAGATCCGGAAACTGGACTCTGTTTCCCAGGAAGAAGAATAAGGATGCCTTCCCGGCCCGGACGGGACCGGCTGACGCAGGCTCAGCGGTCCGGCCGTGCGGAAGGGCGTATTTGAACTGAATAAGGTAGGCGGACAGTTGGCCAACCCGGCGGTGGTCAGCTGTCCGCCCTTTATTACTGATCGCCGTTCCTCGCAAAGACAGACAGACGGCTATGCGCCGACTGACTGACTTTGCTCGTCGCTGGGCGGCATCGCTCTCCGGACACGACCTCGTTCCTTCGCGCCTCTCTCCTCCGCCAGCCGTCGCACAGCTCCGGAGGCTCCGGACGGCGGCCTGCTCGGCACTCGGCGTGACCTCCGAGCTTCGCCTTTCGCTCCGTGCCTGACCGGGCAAGCCCGGACAGGACACTCCGCTTTTCCGCAGCTCCGGACACGTCCGCCGCCCCTCGCGCCTCTCTCCTCTGCCAGCCTTCGCAAAGCTCAGGAGGCTCAGGAAGTCGGCTTGCTCGGCACTCTGGACGTGACCGTTTCTGCTCGGCCTTTTGTCGCTCCGTGCCTGACCGGGCTGGCCCGGACAGGCTACTCCGCTTTTGTGTGGTTGGTTTCTTTGTGTTATCGCCTTTGCTTCAGCCGTTTCTCTGCGTCGTCATAAATGCCGACTGGATAAACGGGAAGCGGCAGGTAATCCTGTTCCGGCTTATTCCGCCACCGGCGGCGCCGGATCAGGCTTCCGGGCGCACCTGTAAGGTGGCGCAGACAAGCCGCACCGCCTAAAGACGCCGCCTCGGTGCTGAAGTTTCGGTTAGGGCTCTCGCCCCGGTAAAGAAAAACCGCCGTCTCCAGCGATCTGAGACGGCGCAATGAAGGATTATTCGGTTCAGAGAAACAGAAGCGCTCCAGCGGGCGCTTTTTTCATAGAATGAGCCCCGAAAATGATAAATCACCCGCCCTTCCGGACGGGTGTAATGATTATGATCCGAATGCAGCCCATTCGTGGTTGTGGAAATAATAGAGATCCCCGGTGTCCATTTCCAGGAACAAAGAATTCTCTTCGGGATCTCCGTTTCCGTAATCGTCTCCGGTCGGTTTGGTGTCGGTCGAGAGCCCGAAGAACGTGCTCACGCCCCGTGAAACGTCTTTTACCATTACATTCTCCTGTAATATATTGACTTTCCCCAAAAAACCGCTATAATAATAACAGAAAGGCGACCGGTAAACGGTTCAGCCTAAAGTATTGGTCTTATAAAAAGAGCCGTCACTTGGCAGAGTGGCGGCTCTTGCTTTTCACTGTGATCGTAATCGAATATCCGAAGATATGAAACGTCAGAGTAATTGGCATATGCATCACCTCCTCTGCGGAGATGTGCCGAACCGCCTACCGTTTTGTATCGCCTTTCCGGTCTGCTTTCACAGACACTTATATTATAGCAGAATTCCGGATTTTATCAACAAAAACTCCTAACTGACAGTATTGGCCATCTTGTATACCCAATACTACGCTGTATCATTCGCGCAGCCAATCAGCTTCGCCGCAGGCGGCTTGCTTCTTGGGCGCTTCACGATGTTCAGGCCCCGAGCAATATCACTGGACATAGTTTGCCATCTTATAGATCCAATATTGCTCGGGCGTCCAGCCCATTGCGGCAAGCTGTGACTCGCTCGGTACGATCCCGGCGCTCATCATTGCCTTTCCCGCGGCAGCGTAGCGGTCCGCCTCACTGCTGATCGTATCGATCGTCGGTGTGCCGTCGGCGAATACGCCGGTCGCCTTGGCGGCATCCAGCTCCGTATCCGTCAGATACTTCGCAACGGAGAGATCGTAATCGGCCTTCCACTCATCCAGCTTGGCGTTGAACTGGTCGATATCCACGTTCTCTTCCTTGGCCCATTTCTGGAGCTCCATCAGCTTCGCTGTGTACTCCTGCGAAACGGAAAGCACCTTGTCGGCCTTTTCAAATTCGCCCTTGGCTTCCAGATCGGCAATCTGACGGCTGGTGTCGTTGTAAAGCCTGATCTGCGCCGCATTCACGTTCTGCTGATTCGTGGCAGCCGTGTTCTGGATAGAATTATACTGAGACTGCCCCAGACCTCCGGTATCTCCTCTGCGGGAGGAATACAGCACCTGATTGTCCAGCGCCCTTGCCTCATCGGCGGCGATCTGGTTCCTCTGCGTCTGAAACTGCGGCAGCGCGTCCTCATACGCCCGGTTCAGCTCGGTCGTCCCGGTCTGAACGGCATTGTTGATCTGATTCACCGCCTGCTGCGTCTGACTGTCCGCCAGCGCCTGAAGCTCGGCGATCAGCTCGTCAATGGCTACCCGGTCGATCTTCTGCACCTCTGCCTCCGGCATGTTGGCTTTCGCGGTCTCCACCAGCTGCTGCGCCGCGGCGGCCTGCCGGGCGTAATCGACCGTCGGCCGGGAATTTACGCCGGTATTGGCGTAAGCGGTGTAGACCTGATTGGCATAGCTCGGCTCCGGTTCAATGTAGACCGGCGTGGCGTAGGAGCTGGAAGAAGATCGGGAAGATCCGGAAGAGGACTTGGAGGATCCGGAGCTTCCGGAAGAAGTTTTTTTCGTAGTGGTCGTAGTCACACTTGTCGTCGGCTTGGTCGCCGCGGTGGACTGGATCCCGGAAACCGCCTGATTTCCGGTTTTACTTGATTTTCCTATTGTGTTTTCCTCCTCTCTCAGTATTCACCGAAATACCTGTTGATGATCGGCTGCGGTTCCAGCCAAAGGGGTTCCCTGAGCTTGGAAATGCGGAGAAGAAATTCATTTCTCATTTCCTGCGCCCGGTACGCGTCATCATACAGCAGAAGCCCGCAGGCCACGTAGTACGGCAGACATTCATGCACGTCCGGCGTGTTGTCCAGCTCCGTTGCGTCCGCCGTGGCGGAAGAGACCGCTTCCGGGTACCGCCAGTATTCAAACAGATACGTCCCGGGAGTGCCGGACGGAACGTAAAAGCAGTCCGGCATATACCGCACGGCGGGAAATCTCATAAGCGTCAGCGGATCCAGAAGCCCGTTGGAAAAAGGCTGCCAGCAGTCAGAGGGCCAGGAATACTTGTCAAATCCGCCGCTGAGAGTAGAAGTCATATCCGACAGCGCCTTGGAGGCGGCGATCCGCTTGTGAGAGATCGCGATATCCATCTGCGCCTCATTGACAAGACCGGGGATCATGGCGAGATAGTCCGCCTGATTATTATAGGTCGAAGGGATCGGGGTCCCTGCAAGACTGTAATTAAACGCCAGCTGCAGGACTCTGTTTTTCAATTCTCCAAATAACATAACTAACCTCGTTTCATCGGTTTGAACAAAGCATAAGGCGGCGCAAAGTTGTCGACGAGCGCCGCCTGGTCATGCGTGTTCAAAGCGAAAAAGGCGAATTCGCAGATCATGTCATTCCCCGCAATGCTTTTGCGTTGCGGGCTGACATGATGCTGCGTTATGATTCCACCCTAGCTTCAGCCGTTTCTCAGCGTCGTCATAAATGCCGACTTGATAAACGGGAAGCGTCGGGATAACTGCCTGCGGCTTCATCTGCCTCAGGCAGCGCCGCAGGCACTTATCCCACATTGAGCTTGCCGGTGTTGTAATAGAGAGGATACTTGCTTGCGTCGGTCTCGACGATCGCGAAGTACTTGTGCGTGGAGGTCGGGGTGATCTCCTGCGGGTTGGAAGTGCAGCTGGTCGCACCGTACCACGATCCGGCAGCGGAAGTATCGATCGCGGTTCCGTAGGTCGCGGTCGGCAGAGAAGCCTTCGCCTGACCGGTGATCACGTAGATGTATCCGGAAGCGACATCCTTCTCCTTGTCCATAACAATAAGGCTCTTACCGGCAGCGCCCGCGTTGGACTGCGCCGGGAACAGGCCGAGGATCTGCTGTCCGCCGTGATAATAAACACCGTCAATCTTCTCGTTGAGGACAAAGCAGTCATAGATCGCGCGTCCTTCACAGACCGTGCCGGAAATTCCGAGGGGATTTTCATGGACGTTATACTCTTCCATCTGCTTCGGAGCGACGATCGCCTCCTTGTTGACGATCAGGAAGGAAGTGCCGGTCGGGAAGCGGTCGTTCGGGACCTCGCAGATCTCCATGCCGGCGCAGATACCGAGCTGCCTTCTTTTCACCATTTCCTGAGAGGCGTTGCCGTACTTGATAAACGCCGGGTCACGCAGCAGGAAACCGGATACTTTGCAGGAAACGAAACAGACGCATTCGTCGATGGGAACGCCTCTGTCACCCATATACTCCGTTCCCTTCAGGACCATTTCATAGGCGTTGGAAGCGGTGATCGCGGTCGAATCGTAAGCGCCGTTGTCCTTGGCCGCCTGCGCGATCTTCGAAAAGCAGTAACGGTCATAAGCGGGCACGACCTTGTTCTTGATCATCGCGGCCAGCGCCGTTCCGGGATCGGAAACGTACTCGCTCTGGATCTGGTCGCCCTTGTCGATCGCGAAAGTGAAAGCCTTGTCCTGCGAGACAACACAGGTCTGGATGTTTCTTCCGAGATCGTCCAGCGTGCCGTAGCGGGAAGTGCCGCTTCGTGTATAATTGTTCAGCGGCGCGGTCGGAATGGAATAGATCACAACGGTCTTGTCACCTTTGAAATTGTATCTGTTGTTTCCGGTAACAAGGGAAATTCGGGACGAAACAGACCAGCGCTCGTCGATCTCTTTCGCGTACTTGGTCGCAAGATTTGTGCCACCAGGCATAATATATACCTCCTTAATAAAATATATACGAATGTCCGGCAAGAATCCGGGCGATTTCCGGGTGATACCGCTTCATGCTTCGTTGGAGAACTTGACCATATATATCCATTATGCTCTGCGTTCTCCGCCTCGCCTGATGCGATCTCCCCTCGGAAATCTCTGCCGTCCGCTTGCCGGACATCCGTATTTATGAGCCGGAAAACCGACTCATTGAAACAAAATGAATTAATTCCCGCCGAAATAGCGGTTGAAACAGTTCAGGAAACTGTCCCCGGATTCGGCGGAAGAGGAACCGACGGATCCGACGACCGGAGCTCTGGCAGCCGTCTCGGCGTTCTGCCGGACCCTTGCAAGCTCCGTCTCCAGATCGGAGACCTTTTTTGTCAGCTCGCCGACCATGAAGTGCTCATAGACGGAAAGGACGTCCCTCGGGGAAGTCTTGAACTGTTCCACCAGCTCATCCGGAACGCCTTTTCCTTTCAGCTCGGGATAGACCTGCAGCAGCTCGGCAAACTCGGCGTTGTAATCCCTCGGCGCGGGAACAGGCTTCTGCGGTTCCTGAGGGGGCTTGTCCGGCGAAGCGGGCTCAGCTTCCGGTTCATTCCCCTCCGCGGCGGCGGTCTGAGGATCCGTCTCAGCCGGGACCGGGGGATCAGGGGCAGGCTGTTCCTGTCCTTCCGGCGAACCGAACTCCTTTGCCATGGCGGCGTCCGCGGCGGCAAGCGCGGCGGCATCCGCCTCTTCCGCGGCGGCAGCGGCAGCGGCGATATCCTTCGGATCGATCGGGATCTCATCCCGGACTTCGGGAACCTTCTCCCGGCTCTTTTTTGAATCATCCATAAAAAATATTCCTTTCTCTCCCGCTTGACAGGAGTAACGTTTTGCTTTATTCTGCGTATTAACAGATGTAAGACTTTAAATGATTAAAATTTGTAAAGGAGAATTTAACAATGAAAACGAAAGAAGAACTGAACACCCTCAAAGAGGAATATAAATCCCTGCAGAAGAAGCTCTCTGAACTCACCGACGACGAGCTCTCCCTTGTCACCGGAGGATTTGCAGAAGAGCGTAACGCGGAGGATAAGCAGGAGCAGGAGAAAGCGAATGTCAGCAGACTGGTGTATGATCCAGATTCAGATGATGAGTGATACTGAGTTTGAGCGGTTGAATGATTGAAACATTCCTCCCGCCCGCACAAGAACCTTTCCCGTTTCACCTTCCCGCGTAACTCATCAGCGCGTTCCTCGCTTTAACAGGCAGCTTGCCGTAATGAATACCGATCCTGAACATCCTGAAAGGAGAACTCACCATGAAAACACCCGAAGAACTGAACACCCTCAAAGAGGAATATAAATCCCTGCAGAAGAAGCTCTCCGAGCTTTCCGACGACGAACTCTCCCTTGTCACCGGCGGCGTAATATGGCCTGGAGCTGATGATCCTGTTCCTACACCCTTTCCTAAATAACAAACATTCTGGTAATTGCCCAAAACCCTCAACCGAGAGAACAAGAGCTGAATGCGAAGACTGCCGTAATGAATACCGATCCTGAACATCCTGAAAGGAGAACTCACCATGAAAACACCTGAAGAACTGAACACCCTCAAAGAGGAATATAAATCCCTGCAGAAGAAGCTCTCTGAACTCACCGACGACGAGCTTGAGCAGATCACCGGCGGAATAGGCTGGCAGTATTTAGAAAAAGAAGAGATATGTTATTAAAACACCCGAAGAACTCAACGCCCTCAAAGAAGAAGTTACAGATATGAAAAAGAAGCTCTCTGAGCTTTCCGACGACGAACTCACCCTTGTCACCGGGGGCGTAATATGGCCTGGAGCTGATGATCCTGTTCCTACACCCTTTCCTAAATAACAAACATTCTGGTAATTGCCCAAAACCCTCAACCGAGAGAACAAGAGCTGAATGCGAAGACTGCCGTAATGAATACCGCCATTTACCGCCTTAAAAGGAGAACTCACTATGAAAACATCCGAAGAACTGAACACCCTCAAAGAAGAATTTGAAACCTTGAATAAAAAGCTCTCCGAGCTCACGGACGACGAGCTCTCCCTTGTCACCGGAGGAAGTGAACCGCGGGAGCTGCCGAAGCCAGTGTGGACGAGGCCGGATCCGCCGGCGTCGCGAACTTAATGGGGAAACTAACTATTGATCTTCATCTTCCCGCGTAACTCATCAAAGCGTTCCTCGCTTTGTTAGGCAGCTTGCCGTACTGAACCTGCAGATTCGCAGGCAGAGCGGCAAGCTTTTTCTGTTCGTCCAGCGGCCCGCTGACGGCGTACCCGCCCGTTCCGGGCGCTCCCGCGTTCATCATCTGCTGCTGCGCCTGCGCGGTCTCCCTCTGCTCCTTCAGCTTGCCGATCAGCTCGTCCTTCCGGGAGATCAGGCTGTCGGGAACTCTTTCCAGATAATCGATGATATCCAGCACGCCGTCCCGGCGGAGATTGTCCAGACTCTGCACGGCGGCGATCTCGGAATAGTAGTTCGTCGGGCCGACGTTCACGCGCACGCTGTAATACAGCCGCTTGAACACGGAGAAATCGAACTCCACGACCTTTTTGACCTTCGCCGGAACCGTAGCGGGCTGTCCGGTCACGGGATCGGGCAGCTGCTGGCCGTCCGCACCGAGGACTGGCTCCGTCCCGTCCACCTCCCGGACAACGGGCCGCTTGCCGTAGTAGGTGCCGAGCATATCCAGCAATATTCCCCCGATATCCTCGATCCATTCGTACAGTCCGGAACGGATGTTTTCCAGCGGGATCTCCGAGCTGTTCTGCAGCACCATCAGCGCGGAGGTGTTCGTCGCCGTCAGATTGCCGAGCTGGGCATCGGTGGCTCCGAGACATTCCTTCGTGTAGTTCATCGCCAGCTCGATCGCCTGGATGATCTGATTGCTCATATCCGCGGCGGGAAGCGTGGTCACGACGCTTCCGAGCGTCTGTCCGGGCATCAGGTTCCGCACGCCGATCGCCGTCCCGACCTCATTGGAGATCCCGGGCAGCACGTCGGCGTTGAACACCTTTGTCGGGAACGCCTGCGTCTGCAGATGCCGGAACGCCATTGCGATCATCTGGTTGATGATGATCTGGTTCGGAATGACCTCCGAGACCAGCGCCCTGCCGTGATAGCAGTTCTTCTGCCGCTGCCAGTTGCCCCAGGCGACCGGATAGCGGCTCAGCCCGGTGTTCACGCCGGAGAAGATGACTGCCGTGCGCGTCGCCTTCGTGACGTGCACGGTCTCTCTCGTTTCCAGATGAACCCTGCCGTCCCCGTCCATGACGGGAACGGCAGTCCTTTGTTTGGTGTAAAGATAGAGATACAGGGCCTTCGTGCTCTTGTCGTCGTCGCCCCGGATCTCGTTATAGCCGTGCGGAGTATCATGATTCTCCTCATAGTCGCCGGAGATATTCGGCTCCGCGGATCCGTCCGGCGGCTCGTTCCCGGCTCCGGTCTCGCTGACGTTCTGCGTGACCTTCCGCCAGCGGATCGCCTCCGCCTTGAGATTTTCCACGGTGTCCCTCCCGATAATGAGGATATACGGCTGCTTCTCCACCTCCCGGACATTCGGATTCCCGAACATCACGTTGATCCCGTCCACCAGCTCCATTTTCACTTCGCCCAGACAGTCCCGGTAGGTCCCGCCGAACGGCTTGGCATTGGCGTCCCAGTAGAAGTGCGCGCAGTAATCTCCGGTGATCGCCCCGTCAAAAAGCGCGTCCCGGATCCGGTAGTCGATCTTGAGCTTTTCCAGGATGTTCCGCACTTCCTCATTGGCGATATTCGTCGCCTCATCGTCCAGCTGCCCGACATACGGGTCAAAGCTGAGCGTCGTTCCGGAAGAGGAAAGGGAAGCGACGAACAGGGAAGTGATCCTTTTCAGGATATTGAAGACCGGCTTCGGCAGCCGCCGCATCGCGTCGTTGTCCGGCAGATTGATCCACTGGTTCCCGTTGAAAAACTCATTGTTGGTATCCACGGTCTTATACAGATCCGGACGCATGGAACTGTTAAAGAGCTTCCCGAGCTCGTAATACTTCCACGCGTCCGTGATCAGATCCTCCGGCCTTTTCTCCGGCGGATCCAGAAACAGAGTGCTGTGCATATTTTCCTCACTGTTCCGCGCTTACGCGCTTTGCGTAATACCGGCAGCCGTCCGCACTTCCGTAGTTTTCGGATTCGCAGAGGCATTTGCCGTCGCTCATCCGGAAAGCGCACCTGATACACACGCTGCCGGGGTTCAGCGTGCCCTGCTGCCGTCCGTCCGCCGTCTGTGGCGGCTCACAGACGGCTGTACTGTTTTTTGGCGTAAAGTCATTCATTACAGCCCCTCCACTCCGTAGGCGGTGTCGGGACTGTAATTCATGACATCCGCGAACGCTTTCTCCTGCTCGGCGATCTTCCGCAGAATCTCATCTTCCGTTGTCATTGGTGTCATTGGTGTAATTGGGGACGGTCCTTTCTGACAAGCTTCATCCCCGTCTCTCATCCGGCAAGCCCGTCTGCCGGATACCCTGCCGCCTGAACCGCCCCGGACAGCCCCTGCTCCGCCCTCTGAGCGCACGCAGCGTGTAGCGCGGTGTCTTCCTTCCGCGGCTTTCAGTCCGCAGAGGAAGCCTGAAAAAGCGGCGAGGATCACAGATAATCCCGCCGCAAGACCGATGAATATTTCCATTTTATCCCTTTCTTTTCTGTTCCTCAGTCCTCCCGGAGCTGAGGCTTTTTTTATCCGTATACGTCAAACAGTTTCTCCTCCGCCGTCGGCTCATCGATGCGCTCCCGGACTTCCTCTCCGGAACCGTTCATCCCGGAGATCAGATACGTCAGCGCCTGAGACGTGCTGTCCACCATGTCGTCGTGCTTCGCGTTCGGGAACGTCGAAAACTGCTCCAGATAGTCGTTCACCCACGGCTCCGCGGCGGGATCCGGCACAAAGACATATCCGTTCTGAATGGCGAACGAGACGGCGTTTACCCTTGAGACCTTCCCGCCCTTCGGCGTGACGGGCTGCACGTACAGCTCCGTCCGCAGCGTCGCTATGATCGCCGCCCCGTTGGCGGCCTCCTCGATGATGACCGGCTTCGCCTCCGGGAACAGCGCCGCGATGTTCCGGATCGTGTCGCAGGTGGAGGGAAAATCCAGATGCGCGTTGACGGAGTACCGCAGATAATACCGCAGCCCCGCCCGTGACCATACCTGGATCGCCACATAGTCCGAGTTATCCGAGCTCTTGAACGTCGCATCCACGGAAATGACCGTCCGGTCAAACTCCGCGGGCTCCGGGCAGTACCGCCCGGGCCGGGAAACGCTCTCTGCCCTGACATTGCTCTCCGTCCTGCCGTCAGCCGCCTCTTCCGCCCCGTCAGACGTATTCCCGTCCGCATCCTTTCCCTTCGTCCTTCTTTTCGTCTCATCGGCATACCCGGCATTTGCGGCAGGACCCGCAGCCCCCGCCCCGTCAGACAGAAACTCCGCGGCTCGGTCCCGCGGCGTGTAAAACCGCCACCATTCCCGCCGGATCAGATTCCCTTCCAGCACCCGCGGGCTGCACTGATACATCGCCGCCCACGACAGCGCCCCGCCCAGCGGGTCATGGATATAGCTCTCCTTAAATTCCGCCAGCCAGGCCGCATCCTTCCCGATCTCCGGGCACAGCGGCTCTCCGGGCTGACGCCCCAGCGGGTCGTCCTCCTCAGCCTCCACGGGCAGCCGGATATGCCGCACGTTCTTCTCCGTCCGCAGCACTTCCCGGTCGAACACGTCCTCCCGCCATGGGGTCATAATGATAATCACCTTCGCCCCGGCGGCAAGCCTTGTCTTGACGGACGCCTGCCATTCGTCCCACAGCCGCTGCCGGTACGTTGGGGAATCCGCCTCCAGCCGGTTCTTCACAGGATCGTCCACGATGATCAGATTCGCCGGGTTTCCGGTGATCCCGGACATAATGCCTCTGGCAATGAACCGTCCTCTGCCGTTGGACAGCTCAAACTCGCTCGCCCGGTCTACCGCCCCGATGTCGATGCCGAACAGCCGTCTGCCGAACGCCCTGATCTTCGCCCGGTTCTTTTTGGAAAACCGTTCGGCGAAGTCGGAATCATACGATGCGACAATGATGTTTTTGTCCGGATACTTCCCCAGATACCAGCTCGGCAGAGATTCCGTGATCGTCATGCTCTTCCCGTGCTGCGGCGGGCAGTTCACAACAAGGATATCATAGGCGTGCCCGGTCTCTTCCTGAATGAACTTCTGCACTTCTCCGGCAAGAAAAGCGCCCATCCGGGTACGCTTGAACGTCCCCTCATGGGCGTATAAAAGGTATGAATAATAGTTTCTCCTCGCCAGCTCCCGCCGGGCCAGCTCCGCCATTGCAGCGTTTTTATTATTTTGATTAATCATAAATTACCACGGTATTTCATCAGCAAAGGACGGCCTTTCATTCTCCGATTCAACATCATGCGACCCTTCCGCCGCCAAAGAATCGGCGGCTTCTTTTTCGGCGCTGTCGAAGTCTCCAGCCAGCGCCAGCAGCGCCTCGTCGCTCAGCTTGGAGAGATCGGCAGCCTGAACCGAGCTGTCCGTCTCTCCGTTCATTTCCCGGATCAGCTTCGCGGCGTTCACATCGCCCTTGTACGCTTTCAGCCAGAGGGAACAGACCAGCAGCGCCCCGCCGGTAAACGGCAGCCCGCAGTCCGCAGCGATCTCCTCCGGCGTAACGGAAGCGACGGAAACCGCGGAGGAAAGCACCCTCTGCGTCAGCCCGCCGAGAGAAAGAGGCTTATCAGTTTTAACATCCATAGAAGCCCCTTTCTCAGCGCAGGCGGCCCTGCCTGTTAAACAGAATCTCCGCACTCACCAGCGCCAGATCCTCATCCATGTTCGCATTCCTTAACTGCATAGAGAAGTGAAGTACCCGCCTGCACATCGGCCTTCGCCGAAACACGGCGGGCCTTTTATCGCTCATCGGTCGGGTTCCCGGTTCCTTGTCCGCCTCGTAGTCTGCTGCGGTCAAAACCTGTAAATTCGTCGGATCATCCCCAGAGCCGTAATCGGTGTAGTAAGTCAGCGTCGTATTACTTTCATAATCCGCACCGAGCGAAATATTCACGTAGTTGATATTCTTCAGCTGATCGTAGCTTTCAAAATACTGCGACCCGATCCGGTAGTACCGTTCAATCGCTCTTCCAAAATCCTCAAACGCCTGCTGCAGCCGGATCACTCTTCCGGAGGAATCCAGAAAATACAGCTCATTGTCTGCATAAGAAGTAGCAAGGAAGTTTGTATTTGATAAGAGAAACCACGACGGATCCTTGTAGTTGGAAAGGTCATAGTCCCAGGCATACGTCACTCCATTGCAGGTAATGTAATACCGGTGCTCGTCATCCGCCGAGCACACTTCATCCGCCCCGGCTCTGCTCAGATTATAGAGCAGGGCTTTTTTCTTTGTCCCTGCCGATACTCCGGGCGGCGTACCGTTGATCTTGTCAGAAATACAGCGGATATAGTTCTCGTTTGCATCCGTTGTATCAAGCAGGACGTAAACGCCCTGGGATCCCGCCCAGACCAGATTGTTCTGAATCAGCTGAATGCTCCACGGATAAAGGCATCCGATCTTGTTGTTGATCGGCGTGTACGGGAGATCAATCGACAGTCTGCTGACGCCGCTGTCTCCGCCGCCCTCCAGGTCCGCATCTATGATCCCGAGAAGCGCCTTCCCGACCTGATGCTCCTGAAAGATGATCAGATTGCTCTGCTGGCAGCCGAATCCGGTGATCGGGTCGTTCGTCTCTCCGGCAAGCTGGTAATGCTCCATCGGGAAGTACCCGGGATCCATCTCTATATTTGAGTTGCCGCTCCAGAAGTAGGCGTTCGGCTGCTCGGAATATCCGGCCATCACGACGACAAGCGAGCCGGTACCGCCGTACACCTGTGCGAAGCGGCAGGAGTTCAGGGCGGTAAAAGCGGAATTCTGCAGAGAGTACGTGATCCGGACGGTGTTGTTCGTCGGGGGATCGGTCACCGGAGGAGCCACGTCGAAGACGAGGATCCCCGTCGCCGGAGAGTAACTCCAGGCGGATGTCGCCTGTCCGTCCACCTCCACGGATATAATGACCTGCGCCTTCACCGGCAGATGATAATACCGTTCCCCCTGAACCGCGTTGTACCAGACGGTTTTGCGTGGAGACAGCCGGTTTTCCGGCTGGTAGATGTCTCCGGCCCCGTTGGAGGGAGAGGCGTTAATGACAATAACAGGAACATACGGCGTCACGTTTGCCGCTGTGAACGTCCATTCTCCGCCAACTTCCGCAGCGGTTATGACCTTGTACGCCCCGGCTGTTTTATAGTACAGCGATCCGCCGTACATAAAGAACGTCCCTCTGGTAGCTGGAAGCCCGGTGGCCAGCTGTCCGTAGAGGATCCCGGTCGAAGCGTTGAAAGCGTACAGCTTCGTCCCGATATGGGCGAACAGATGCCCGTGCCAGAGGGAGGAATACAGCGCATGGCCCTGCCCGAGAGAAGCGTCCGCGGAAAGAAACCGCTGTCCCTTCCGGGAAGCGAGCAGCCCGTTCCGCCAGAGCAGATTTTTCATATCCGGGCTTTCATTCGGTTTCAGGTTGTATTCCATGTCCCGGATGTTCAGCCCGCCGCTGAAGTCCTCGAATTTGAGAGAGTATTCGGTTTTGGGAGAGGGTCCCGCCATAAAAGCCTCCAAATAGAAAAAGCACTAAGTAATATTACTTAGTGCCAAAAGTGTCATGAGTGCAGAATCGGAAGGGCGGTCGGTGTCCACGCGCTCCGTTCAGCGTGAACACTCCGGGAAGCTCTCAGCCGTGCGAACGGGGTTCGCCCCGCTGTCCGCTTCCCTCAGTAGTCATGCGGATTATACCGCCTGCCCGCCGCCCGCCTGACCGGCAGTTGATTTTACTGAGTGGTCTATTCTAAAATAGCACCGGAAAAACGGGAATGCAATAGCGCAGACAGCACCAAATCGAACCATATTGAACCAGTTTGAACCAAATCGCACCAAAAGAAAAAAGTCAAAAACCAGGACAAGTGTCTTTAACCAAGAATATCCTCAATAATTATATCAGAATCAATATACACAGCATCAATCTCATAGTCATTACAAACCTTTATCTCTCCATCTTGTGTTGTGTATTTCTGTATTTCTGATCCATCTACATCAACCAGCAACTTATCTTTTTTTATAATATTTAAATCTGATTCTATTTTTTTACAAACATTATTGAATTCTAAACTATCTGCCGTTTTAGATACAGTATAAGAGTACATTTTTAACCATCCAATCAAAATCCAATTTAATTTGTCTTTATTACAGTTTTGAAGATATCCGGAATAGTGTCCTCTATTATTAATCGAACCTCAAAATGGAGAAAAAGCTGTAATCGTTTCTTTTTTCAGTATAAAGCAGAGAAATTTAAAATACAAGGAAGAACAAAAAGATAAAAGCGATAACATCAGAGAGAAAAGGCATCAGATCCGGAACAAGCAAAATCCTCCGGAATCTCCGCGGCATCCAGCGCGGCGTTCAGCAGCCGCCGGACTTTGGTAGCGCTGAATCCAAGCCCGGAGGCAATCTCCGGTACGGTCAGCCCCAGAAGAAACCGCCGTTCCAGAACGATCCGCAGCTCCGGATCCGGTATTTTCGCGATCACGTCCCGCATTTCCCGGATCAGCCGGTAAAAAGCGGCGGTATCCGAAAGAATATCCTGTTCCAGATCGGCGTAGGCGTCCACCGTGTCCGCCATCTGCCGGTGGGATCCGCTGTTCTGCACGGAAGCCCGGGAGAGGGAAGAGGTCGTTTTCAAGGCCTTCTCCTTCAGCGTGAGTAAAAGATCGTTGTTGTCCCGGATCAGCTCGTCATACCGGAAAAGCTGAGCAAAATAGGCGAAAGCGCGATCGTTCATCGGCCATAACCTCCGGAGGAATAGATCAGAGCAGGGAAGAGGATGCAGCGGCGGGAAGGATCCTCCGAGCAGCAGTGTTCCCGGCGGAAACGCATTTTCTCCGCCGGATCGGCAAACGCGATATGCACCAGCGAGCCCTCCTGGATCCCGCAGCAGAAGATCATGCTGCGGGTCTCTTTTCGGTAAACGGGGCAGAGAACCAGATTGCTGATATATTCATCGTTTTTCATGCGAGCCTCCGTAAACTGCGGATTTGTAGAGCAGAAAACAGCGCATCAGAAGATCGTTGTAAATGATCTGTCCGGAGAGCCGGGAAGGGATACAGGAATAAGAACAGCCGTAGCGGCAGGAATAAAAGTAAAGCTGCCGGTAAAGCTTCCCCGGCGGAATGCTGTGATACGGATCCCCGGCAAGAAGCTCCTGCTCGGAGGTGTTTTCCAGAACCAGGGCAAGCTGCACGCCTGCGCAGCGGGCCCGGGCCAGCTCCGTCTCAAAACGGAGAGAGGGATCCGTCATGCAGCGGCGCAGCTCATCGGCCGAATTTTTCCGTTCCACACAAAAGCTGTGCTCCAGAGAGAAATGATTCCCTTCGGCGGAATAATCTCCGAATTCCAGCGCCCGGCCGATATACGCGATATGGTTCCGTTCAAAAAAAGCGAGCACATGGTCCGTCTCCTTTTCCCGGGTATCCACGATCACGGTAAACCCGTCGGTAAACTCCTTAAATCCGGAATAAGTAAAAAGATCGGTGTTCAGCATCAGAACGGCAGCGTCCCTTCATCGGAAGGCGGAAGTTCTTCCAAAGCGGCGGAAAGAAATTCCGGCGGATCGACCGGCTCGTCATTCCGGTAATACCATTTAAAAGCCGGAAGATCAGGAACGGAACCGGGAGGGATCCACGGATATTTTGCAGCCTTGAAAAAGCCGTTGTCATCCAGAACCAGCTTCACGCAGCCGACCGCGCCCCGGAAGGAAAAGCAGTTGTCCTTTGTGAAATTCTGCTCCTTCAGCTGCGGGAACGCATCCAGAAACCGGGAGAAATTTTCGTCGAAGTAGTCATTGCCGACGATATAGGCGTAGACCTTCGAGGAAGTTCCGGAGGGCCGGAGCGTGATCTTCAGCATCGGATTCCCGGAAGCATTGCTTTTTGTCTGCTCCGCGGCAAGGATCATGCAGCGGTAGATCCCGGGCCTCCAGGCATGCTGGTTTTCGGTGTAAGAGTAATCATTCCACGGCATCGGTTTTACCTCCAAAGTGTTTTGTAATATGCTGAAAGACCTCCAAAGGCGAAAGAAAGCCGAGAACACCGTCCTCAATGCCGACTCCGGCAACCTCCAGCAGATCGTTCGCGGAATCCTCGGAAAAAGAATGCTCAATGACAGAGAGACAGTGCTTCCCGTCGGTAAGAAAGATCTGGTACCCGTCGTACAGCATTCTGAATTCAAACGGGATCCCGGCATCCAGCAGAGCGTTCCGGAGCGTGAGGATCGCCTGATAACAGCTCAGAGGCTTGAAGTGTTTGTTCACGGAAGCCACAGTCATCACCTTCTTATACGCAGATCCGGCAGCCCGGCGAGCGCGTTGTATGAAATATACGGCACATACGGATAAGAGCCGCGGCACTTCGGGCAGGAGATCAGCGTTCTGCTCCCGACCCGGACGGAAAAACAGTGATCCGTGTCGATCAGCTTGCCGCAGCAGTAGCAGAAATAAACTTTTTGATTGTCCATGAAAAAGCCTCTCAGTTGGAAAGATTGAAATACGAGAGGGAAGACGGAAGATGATCCCCGTCAAAGATCCCGGCGCAGAGCTTCCCGGATGGGAAGTTCAGTTCCCGGATATACCAGAGGATATAGTCCGGTTCATAGTCGGGAAAAAGCAGCAGAAGAATATCCTCACAGAAGCTGCTGTTGAAAAAGTTGACGACCGAACGGTAAACCGGCGAAGAAGAATCCAGCCGGTATTTTTTTACGTTTCGCCAGTCACGCAGCGCGGAAACCAAAATCGCGCGGGAGAGTGTCACCACGGACTTGTCGTCCATCAAAACAGAATCACGAATATCCGCCATCAGATCATTTGGAAATAACGAGCCGGTCGATCTCCCCGGGGTCAAAGTCCGGATCGGCCTCCGCCTTCCGGGCTCTCCGGTCATTGTACGCGCCCTCAAGCACCTTGTTGAAATGATTCGGCCCCAGAAACCAGTCGAAATCGATCACCCAGCCGTTATTTCCCGCTCCTTTCAGAAATTTTGAATTATTCACGTTATCGAGAGCGAGAAGAAGCTTTTCAAGCCCGTACTCCCGAAGCCGGGCCCGCAGCATTCTGCCGCGTTTGGATGTGGGGCTGCAGCGCAGGACCGGCTGGATCCCGAGCGCGTTCCATTTTTCGATGACCGCCCGGCACGCCTCCCGTTCCTCTGTCAGAGAGACCTGAAAAGACATCACCTCAGCCTCTCCCTTCTCCGCCATCTCCGCTGCCTCCCCTCCGAAAGCAAAATCTTCCGTTAAATCGGCAGCCTTTTCCGGCTCCGCCGGAACAATAGAAGTCATATCATCTTTTTTTCTTTTTTCTTTTGTTTCGTGTTCTTTGTCTTTATCTTTATCTTTGTCTTTAT
>JAUNQI010000034.1:0-15057 GCA_030536255.1 Eubacteriales bacterium
CCGTACATTCCGGGTCGTTCAACGGCTCCATGCTCAGAATCGGCAGTTTCACAGTTAGGTGTACCGCTTCCTTTTTCGGCGCAGTTCCTGTGGTACCGCAACCGGTAACGAAGCTGCAGAAAAGTGCGAGAGCGATGATCAGGGCAAGTTTCTTTTTCATGGGAATTCTCCTTTTAGCAAGGCTTTCAATAACCGGACTTTGTATCTGTGCTCTGATTATTTATCTTTGCTTTAACGCGGCTCCTTTTTGGGACTTTAAATCGGTATAATTAAACATAATAAACATACCACAAAGCAACATGAAAAATCAATACATCGTGCGATGTTATTTCACAATATGCAAAACAAGAAATAATAGTGACTGATTATGGCGGTTCTTTCTGCGGTGTTTGCGGGCATTACGTCCATCCTCGCGATGGCGATTTTTGCCTGACAGCCAGGAAGCAAATACTCCGCGTGAGGCCGGATATTTTCTTCCGCATAGAGCCCGTTTGCCCCAAGTGCAGAGCCAAGGGAGACAAGCTGAATAAGGCAATAAACTCCGGGCAGTGATGTCCGGAGTTTATACTATTCACTCTTTAATTTGTGCTATTTATATGCAAACAGCAGTCCCTTTTCCGTTCATGTCGGTTCAGGATTCGGAAATATACAAGGAAATGCTATCAAATCATGAATCTAGCCAGCATGGCCTTCATTTTATCGATTTCGATCGGCTTGGTCAGATGCTCGTTCATACCAGCTTTCAGAGCTTCCTGCCGGTCCTCTTCAAAAGCATTGGCCGTCATAGCCAAAATGGTAATGTTGGCTATTTCCGGATCCGGCAGGGCACGGATGATCCGCGTTGCCTCATAACCGTTCATGATCGGCATCTGCACATCCATAAGGATGAGGTCATACTGGCCGGGGACAGCCGACTTCATCTTTTCCACCGCCACTGTGCCATCCTCGGCAGTGTCTACGATAAAGCCGTCTTCTTCCAGAATATCGAGGGCAATCTCACGGTTCATTTCATTGTCTTCCACAAGGAGGATCTTTTTCCCTGTAAAGTCGTATTCTTTTTTTGCAGCCGGAGCTGCGGTTTCTGCTGTGCCGCAGCACTTGTTAAGAACATCGCGCAGATCAGATGGGAAGACCGGCTTGGCCATAAATGCAGTGACACCCGCCTCCTTGGCTTCTTCTTCAATATCGGCCCAGTCATAGGCGGTGAGCACAATGATGGGTGCCCTGTCACCCACGACCTGACGGATCCGGCGTGCCGTCTCGACTCCGTTCATATCCGGCATCACCCAGTCAAGGATATACACTTTAAAGAAATCACCGATGCTGACGGCGTCCTCCGTGCGGATGACTGCCTCTTTGCCGGAGGTGCACCACTCACTGCGCATGCCGACATCACGCAGCATCCTGGAAACGTTCCTGCAGGCGGTGATATCATCATCCGCCACAAGAGCCTTGAGTCCTTCCAGCTCGGCAATGCGAACCGGCTCATTCACTTTTTCTGTCAGTTTAAACTCGAAGGAAATCGTCGTTTCCGTGCCTTTATGCTCTTCGCTTTGAATATCGATCGTGCCGCCCATCATGTCAACAATGTTTTTTGTAATGGACATGCCAAGGCCGGTGCCCTGAATTCCGGAAACGGTGGAGGATTTGACGCGTGTAAAGGGATCATAGATGGTCCTGAGGAATTCCTGACTCATGCCCATTCCGTTATCTTTGACTACGAATGTATACTTCCCGTACCCGGATTCGGTAACACCGGTTTCCCTCACACGGACGGAAACCGTGCCGCCCGCCTGCGTATACTTGATAGAGTTGGAGAGGACATTCAGCAGCACCTGATTGAGGCGCAGCTTGTCACACATCACGTACTGGTCGTTAACATCAGAGTCAATATAGAAATCCAGCTGTTTGCTGTTCACATCAGACTGAACGATATTACGCAGGGTGTGAAGGATCTCCGCAAGATCTTCCTCTTTCTCGTCAATGCTCACTTTGCCGGATTCGATGCGGCTCATATCCAGCACGTCATTAATGAGAGACAGGAGATGCTCGGAAGACTGGCTGATTTTTCTAAGATAATCCTTCACCAGCTCTTGATCGTCAATATGGCTGGAGGCAAGACCGGTGTAACCGATAATGGCATTCATCGGCGTGCGGATATCGTGAGACATGTTGTTGAGGAAGGTGGTCTTCGCGCGGTTGGCTGATTTTGCCTGCTCCAGCGCAACGGCAAGCAGTTCGCTGTTTTTCTGCTGTTCGTCACGCAGTTTTTTGATTTCCTCGATATCCGCTTTCAGCTTGTAGGAAACGATAGCTCTGTTGATGGCAACAAAAGCAACCCCAAGCAGCAGCGCGCCGGCTGCGATTACAAGCCACAGATTATCCCGGAGCACATCCCTGATCCGGTAACCGCCGGCGATCTCTCCCTGCGTATAGTTCATGTCCATGACGTTGCGCTCACTCAGGGGGATCAGGCTGAGGCCACGGTTAATAACAGAAATGATTTCCGGATTATCCCTCTTAGCCGAGAAACAGACGACACAGAGTGCGTTCAGCGCATTTATGGAAAAAGTCTGCTTATAGCTGCTGGAGAACTGATGCAGCACCGAGGTGTGCGCAATGGCGTAACCGGCCTCTCCGGATGCCACCTTTTCTACGCACTCAGGAACGGAAGCGCAGAGAACAAGCTCCGAATCCGGATAGACTTCACTCGTGAAATACTCCCCCAGCCTTGTGTTCGCCACGGCAATCTTCTGGTTGGGCAGTGCCTGATCAGCAACAGACATAATGCCCATGGCGACCTCATTGATTGAATCGGAGATAACGAGGCCGTTCCGCTCGGCTATATCGTAGTCATGATAATCTTCACAGAAAAGATCCAGTTTTCCGTTCAAAAGGTCTTCATGCGCCTGCTGGATGGTGTCATACTGAATCCATTCGCACTGCACATCCAGATTCACTGCATCAAAGATCCTGTCGGCCAGTTCAAGGTAAACACCAACCTTGTTTCCTTCCCCGTCAAGATAGGAAAACGGATAATCATTCGTGAATGCGCCGATGCGGATGACCGGATGCGCTTCCAGCCAGGCATTCTCTTCTTCCGTAAGCCAGGTAGCTGAAATACCGCGCTTCAGATATTCCTCCTTCAGGTTGGAGATCAGATACGGAGAGACAAGATTGATATGGTTGATTGCGCTGTTAATGTCAGAAAGGATATCACTTCTGCCCGGTGCAACAGCAAAATAGGAGAGCTCACTGCCAAGGTTGTACAAAGGAAGGAAATGCGTGCCGGGTGCGGTATAATCCATATTTACCACATAGTCCGCCGTCCCGTCTATCAGCTTTTGCCAGGCTTCTTCAAAGGAATCGCAGTAAACTCTTTCTACAGAAACATTATTTTCTTCTTCCCACCGAGTCAGAAGCTCATCCTGAAATGTGCTTTTCACGGTTGCAACGGATGCACCGTTCAGATCCTGCGGGCGCCCGGGCAAAGATTCTTTGTCCATAAGAGCATAAATAAAGGTATCTTCTTCTGCTAACTGGAAGTCGGAAAACAGGATCTTTTTCTCTCGCTCATCACTGCGGGAAGTGCTGGGGAGCACATCAATTTCGCCATTTTCCAGCATAGTCAGCAGGTCGCTGAAATCACCGTCCACATATTCAACCTGCCATCTGCTGTAAGCGGCGATCTCACTGAGCAGATCACGCGTGTAGCCGTAGCGGCGCGTACCGTCACTGGAGATCTCCATACAATTGCGCAGGTCAAAATAGCCCACTCTGACAGTTTTCAGAGAAGGCTCATTTTCTGCGGCAGCGACTGCCGGTACGGCAGCTGTAAAAATCATCACAAGCGCCGCGAGCAGGCAAATGAGTTTCTTCATAATGGTGATCTCCTTATTAAACTTTCTGTCTGAAGACAGCAGGAAACAGTATATCCGCCGAATCCTTTTAAGATGTAAATTGATAAAGAGTTATTTTATTATTAAAGCATATTCTTATTATTTAATCAAGATAAAAACACAGAAAATCTCTTGATGACTGTACGCGTTTTTAAGGGTGGGCGCTTTTCCGGAGCTTTGTATTATGCTTTTTTCCAGGGTCGTTCCAAAAGAAGGGCGGGTGTTTTTTGAGGGATATTTTTTATAATTATAGTCTTTTTGATTTAAAACTTGAATTATTAAAAAAATATGTATATAATGATTTAAATCGGTTTGAAGTATCAACTTCAAATACTTTATAGAAGGAGAATATAAAATGAAAACCTGGAGATTAGTCGCTGGTATCCTTTGTCTTGTGTTTTGTATTTTCGTTATGTTCCAATCATGTGCAGCTGGACTATACAATGCAGTGGAAGAAAACGACGATGCGGGTGGTTCTGCCGGTATCATGGTCTCTTTACTCATGCTCGCAGGTGGTATAGTCTCAATTGCTACCAGAAATAACAAGGGAAAAGGCGGTACAATTGCACTGATTATCGTATTTCTTCTCGCGGCACTTCTTGCTGTCTCCAATGCAAAAGTTTATAAAGATCTTACAGTGTGGGCCGCTTGGTGTGGAATAAATGCTTTACTGGCAATAATCAGCTTATTTACTGCTAAAAACCGTTGATAATTTATGGAGGAGTATGTTATGACGAAGAAAGCTTATATTAGTTTTATTCTTTGCTTATCACTCATTCTTTCTATTATAATTTGTGCTTATGGAGAAGGCTGCCCATTGCCGGCAGAAAACTGTAACGCTGATATCAAGTTTTCCGGTTTTGAGTGGTATACGGATTATCAGGAAACCGTTACAGTTGCCACTAATAAGGGTATAACTAATTCTTTTGATTGGTCCAGAGATAATTTCGAAGCAGATTCTTGCGTAACACCCCACTGGACAACGATCTATAATTCAATAAATAGTTTTGCCGGAAGTGAGACTGGATGCGGTGGATACCTAAGTTATTCTTCCGACATTCCCAATGTTGCAGGTTATAAAATAGATGATTTAAATCTTTATTTCATGTGGAATCTTGAGAAAGGTATTACTGAAGATTATACTCAGAAAGACGCTTTGCAGTTTTACATGGCTAAATATACCTTCGATGTAACAGATAAAGAAGCTTGCTATAATGATCTTCTTGGAAAACTAAAATCTCTTTATGGTGAGAATCCTTCAACTGACACATATGGATGGTTATCAGAAACAGTATATACTTGCTGGGTCAATCCGGAAGGTGCTATGGTGGCATTATCTTGGAGTGAATATGATGTGACTCTTATTTATATGGCACCCGGAGCAGAAGAAAAGCTCTGTGAAGTCGAAAAAATGGTAACAGCTAAGGAAATTACCGATGCTGCTGGAGATTTAACAGGTCTATAAGAAAGAATGAAAAATTGAGATTTTCGGTACTCCCTGTTTTCTGAATTGAATAATCCCCTGCCGCGCCGTCTCAGATCTCTGCAGACGGCGGGCAGAAAATAGCCCGTGAATTCCGTTGTGGTTTCACGGGCTATTTTCTTTATTTTGCGGCGACAGATGAAAGCAGGGCATTCTCGACAAAACTGTTGAGGGATATCTGCTGCTCGGCAGCACAGACGGAAATCTTTCTGTGCAGCTCGGGAGAGATCCGGACATTAAAGCTGCCTTTATAGGCACGCTCCGGTTCGATCCCCTTTTCCTCACAGAGAGCAAGATACTCATCAACAGCGGAATGAAAATCCGCAAGAAGTTCTCTGCCGCTTTCCCCTTCGTAGGAAATAAGAGCACGGATCCCCATTACTTTACCGAACAGGACACCGTCCTCCTCAGAAAACTCAACGCTTCCGACATAACCTTTATATTCCATTGTATTACTCATAATAACCCCTCCTGTTCCAGCATCTCAAGCAGCTGCCTGACCTGATACGGTTTCAATTCTTTTTGCGGATGCGGCCTGTGCAGTAAAATTGGAGGAAAACCATCCCTGTAAAACATCACACGGGAGCCGCTGGTCTTACCTTTGTTCGAGCGGATGTATTCCAGATACTTTAATAAAGTCTCCGCTTCGTCGAAAGTAAAATCTCTTGGTAAGGTCTTCAACTTTTCTATCAGTTTATCCTTTTGACTCATAATGAATCCTCCTGTTACGGACATTATATAACGAGGCAAGACATTTTGCAACTATTTTTAGTTGCACTAAGAACCTTTATACCGGGGGAGATCTCCATGGCGCCGCCGGTGGAGCAGCACACACTCTAATTACCTTGAGACTGCTGCCGCGGAGTACCTATAAAAAAACACGGCAACATTTGTTACCGTGCTTTTCCCTTTCTAAATAACGATTACAAGGAGATGATCATCAGCCGTGTCGCTGATTTTACGTGATTATCAATCAACGCAAGATTTCAGGCATGTCTGCAGGGCGTCCCCATTTTTATCTTCTTGTGAACGGTGGTAGCATTCATTTTTCCCTGCCGAACTTTCTTGCAGCCTGGAACATATACACAATATTTTCTGGAGGAACGTCGCTCTGGAGATTATGCGCAGCAGCAAAAATATACCCTCCGTCCCGGTTCATCACCTTTACCAGCTCTTTTACGCCTTCCTCAATGCTTTCCTGATTTCCGAAGGGCAGCAGTTTCTGTGTATCGCAGCCGCCATGGAAAACGATGTCCCGGCCGTAGGCTTCTTTCAGAATCTCCGGCTGCATGATGGGGGAGCACGGCTGGATCGGATTCAGTATCTCAACACCGCTGTCGATCAGGTCGGGAATCAGCGTATTCACGTTTCCGCAGGAATGATGCAGAAACTTTGCATTTGTGAACTGCTTCGTACAGCTGATTCTTTCTTTAAAAAACGGCTTCACAAGCTCACGGAAGGAATCCACACTGATAAACAGATTGTCCTGTGTTGCAAAATCATCTCCGCTGGAAGTGTAATGGATATATTTTCCAAGAGCACCGTAATAGATCTCAATCACCTTTTTCTGGTACTCCAGAATCTTCTCAAAGAGCTTTTTCACAAAATCAGGATCCACAAGCGTCTTTACCAGAAAATCCTCAAAACCGCACAGCCAGCAGCCAAGCTCAAAAACGCCGTATACAGGGTGCTCCGCGCAGATAACGTATTCCCCCTGCTCATAGAGACGCTTCGCTTCATCGGCAAAGGCCTCGATCTGCCGGATATCAATACTGTCCGCATTGGGGAAACGGAAATCGTCAAGATCTTCGATTTCTGCTTCCTTTAGGGGACTGTTAATGATATTCCAGTACTCTCCGTCATATTTACGAGTGATCCCCCACTCATCAATATAAACGTCATCGGAAAGGACTTCAAACTGGGAATCTGAAGGGTGAAGGATCTCTCCGACAGACCTTGTATCAATATCCAGATACTTTAAAAGTGACTCTTCCAGACGCTGAACCTTTCCGAAAAGGAAGCGCTCGTGCTTCGGCTTTTCAAAGCCCAAAAGATCCAGTATCCTGTTCTGTGTATTTCCTTCCATGCTGGACAAGGGACATCCGCCCAGGTCAAGGATCAGCTCCTGCGGTTTTTTATGCGAAATCGTACTTTCAAAATCAAGCAGTCTGCTCATAGCCGACTTCCTTTCTTACAAGCGTCAAGATTTCCTGTCAAAGGTCAAAGTCTCAAATTTTTCGTTTATTTTCCCTTCTCCGAAGTGGCCTCAACCCGCCAAATTTGTAGAAAGATCCCCGAAACACGAGTGTTTTGGGGATCTCTTTAAAAGTGCCGGTGGTGGGACTCGAACCCACACAGTGTTGCCACCAACGGATTTTGAGTCCGTCACGTCTACCATTCCATCACACCGGCAGCTGACGGATGAAAGTATATAGCATTCATCCGAAAAAAGCAAGTTTTTGTTTTTCAGGATTCCTCCTGCTGTCCTTCCAGCTCCTCCTGCTGTCCTTTATGCCGCCTGCTGTACGGCTGTTCCCTCCGCGGGAGAAACCTCCGCAGGTTGAGTAACCGGAACGAAGAGATAGTCCAGGTCCGTTTCGGTAGGAATGCCGGGGATTACGGCGGTCGTGCTGTACTGCCACATATCAAAGCGGTAGTAAAAGCTCGGGAAGGTCACATCCGGCGGGGTACACGGCAGAGCGAACCAGATATCAAAGTCCTGAAGACGGGAAACGTCAAAGGTGTAATATCCGGGAATACGGTTGAAATAAACGCACGCGTCATATCCGGCGTTTTCGATCGTCTCACAGAAAGCCACGGCGCAGTCGGTAACCGTGACGCCGGGAAGGCCGTTCGTTCTGGAGTCCTCGGACTTCTGCTCCTCCCAGTCAAACACAATGGGAAGATCGACCCTGTAATTCCCGCTGTTCAGCTTCTCAAGGACCCAGTTGGCCTCTTCGACCGCCTCGGAAACGGAAACCGCCTGCGAGAAGAAGTACACGCCAGTCTCCAGACCGCGGCTTCTCGCGCCGGAATAATTCCGGTCAAAGTAAAGATCGTCAAATAGCCCGCCCTCCGTAGAGCCTCTGCGGCCGATGCGGAGATATACGAAATCGAATTTACCGGCAGGGATCTGGCTCCAGTCGATCCCGTACTGGAATTCGGAAACGTCAAAGCCCTTTTTCACGGTAAAGTCTGACCCGATATAAACCGGCTCATTCTCCATCCAGGAGAAATTCTCCTTCGTCAGGGTGCTGACGGGAACGCCGTCTTTGGGGGTATACCACGTCCAGTCATACCCGTCATAGAGGTAGACCTGCCCCTCATGCGGATCGATCGTCGGCTCCGGAGCTCCGCAGCCCTTCAGGCAGATCGCAACAGAGACCGTCAGGAGAATAAGACATATAATAATGATAACAATTCTGTAATTCATAGCTTTTTTATATTATCATAACCCTCTGTAAAATGGAAGCGAAAAACCGCAGAGAAGTTCGGAATAATCCGAAAAGTTCCTTAAATAGTGCTTGACTTTCCGGACAGAGATGGTAAAATAACCCTGCGATTTTGAGGGAGTAGCAAGCGTGCGGAAGTACGCAGCATGTCAACATCACGGTTTTTCAGCCTGGCATGCTTTAAAATGTGAGACTCATGTATAGTTCAGACTTCAGGCTATGCATGGCTCCGGAATATCGTTTTTGTTATTTACGGCTGCGCATGCGTGCGAAGCTGTTTTTGTTTTAATGGAGGTATTCGCCAAATGAAGTATTACCTTGAGGAAGCCCGCGACGTTCTCAGCGAGCTGAAGACTTCCGAAAACGGCCTGACCTCCGCCGAAGCGGCGGAAAGACTGGCTCAGAACGGAAAGAACAAGCTGGATGAACCGCCGAAGGACAGTCTGGTAAAAAAGTTTTTCTCTTCTCTGGCTGACCCGATGATCATCATGCTGATCGTGGCTGCGGCTATTCAGGCTGTGATCACGGTGATTGAGACGCACGGCACATTCGGGATCAAGGACTTTGCGGATGTGATCGTCATTCTTGCCGTTGTTGTGATCAACACAGTCATGAGCCTTGTTCAGGAGAGCAAGTCAGAGGCGGCAATGGAAGCCCTGATGCAAATGACAGCCGCCACCTCCAAGGTCATCCGTGACGGGGAAACCACAGTTGTAAAGAGTGAGGAGATCGTTGTCGGCGACGTTCTTGTTTTTGAAGCGGGAGATTCCGTTCCTGCCGACTGCCGCATTCTTGAATCCTACTCGATGAAAGCCGAAGAGGCGGCCCTGACGGGAGAATCCGTCCCGGTGAGCAAGATCATCGACGTTCTGATGTGCCGCGACTCGCAGGACGTTACGCTCGGCGACAGAAAGAACATGCTTTACAGCGGTTCCACGGTGGTATACGGGCGCGGAAAAGCCGTTGTTACCGGAACCGGAATGAATACGGAAATGGGAAAGATCGCCAACGCGCTTTCCGCAGCGGAGCAGGAACAGACGCCTCTCCAGAAAAAGATGTCCGAGCTTTCCAAATTCCTCACAAAGCTCGTGATCTGGATCTGCATCGTTGTATTCGCGGTCGGCATTATCCGTTCTCTGGTTTCCTCCGGCAGCGCCTTCTCCTGGAGTCACCTCGGAGAGACTTCTCTTGACACCTTTATTGCCGCCATTGCGCTTGCCGTTGCGGCGATTCCCGAAGGCCTTCCCGCAGTTGTCACCATTATTCTCTCCATCGGCGTTACCGCGATGGCAAAGCGCCAGGCGCTCATCCGGAAGCTCACCGCTGTTGAGACCCTCGGCTGCACGCAGATCATCTGCTCCGACAAGACCGGCACGCTTACCCAGAACCGGATGACGGTTGTGGACAGCTATACGGAAGACCCGGTGCTTTTGGCAACGATCCTCGCCTGCTGCAGCGACTCCAAGCGCGGACTCGGAATGCACGAGGCCGTCGGCGAGCCGACAGAAAACGCGCTCGTTAACCACGCGCATGACCTTCAGCTCTACAAGGATGAGCTGGACGTTCAGCGCCCCAGAGTCGGCGAAGCCCCGTTTGACTCCATGCGCAAGCTGATGTCCACCGTCCATAAGGTTGACGGGAAGTACTGGCAGTACACCAAGGGCGCCACGGAGGTCCTGCTTGACCGCTGCGACCGCTATCTTGTCAACGGCAAGGAAATGCCGATTACCGAGGAATATAAAAAGTACGTTATTTCTCAGGTCAAAGCCTTTGCGGACAGGGCACTGCGTGTTCTGTCCGGAGCTTACAGAGTCTACGACTCCGAGCCGACCAGCTATGAAGCGGACGATCTGGAGCAGGGTCTCGTCTTCGCTGGATTTGTCGGAATGATCGACCCCTGCCGTCCGGAGGTCTATGACGCGATACGGGAATGCCGCACAGCCGGCATCCGCCCCGTGATGATCACCGGTGACCACAAGGATACCGCCGTTGCCATCGGCAAGGATCTCGGAATCATCACCGACGACTCTGAAGCCATTCTCGGCTCCGAGCTGGATAAATATACCGACGAAGAGCTGATTGAAGAAGTTACCAAATATTCCGTATACGCCCGCGTTCAGCCGGAGCACAAAACGCGCATCGTAAAAGCATGGCGCGCCCGCGGCTGCGTTACCGCCATGACGGGAGACGGCGTCAATGACGCGCCGTCCATCAAGGCTGCGGATATCGGAATCGGCATGGGCATCACCGGCACCGACGTTACCAAGGGTGCCGCGGACATGGTTCTCGCCGATGACAACTTCGCCACGATCGTAAATGCGGTCGAGGAAGGAAGAAAGATCTACGACAACGTCTGCAAGGTCCTGCAGTTCCAGCTCTCCACCAACATGAGCGAAGTGATCATCATGTTTGTCTCCTCGCTCCTCAACTTTACGATTCTCTCCCCTGTCCACCTGCTCTGGATCAACATGGTAACCGACTCTCTGCCCGGCCTCGCACTCGGTGCCGAAAAGGCGGAAGGCGACCTGATGCGCCGCAAGCCGAGAGCTTCCACCGACGGAATCTTCTCCAACGGTGCCGGATTTGACATGGTCTGGCAGGGCATTTACATTGCTCTCGCAGAGCTTGCCGCATACTTTATCGGCTATCACATCGAGGTCGGCTCCATGGCCGGCGTATTCAGTGGAAACGAATGCATCAACGCCATGGCAATGGCCTTCCTCACGGTCAATCTTGCCGAAATGATGTGCGCGATCAACATGCGTTCCCGGACCGGCTCCATTCTCTCCAAAGAGATGTTCAAAAACATGAACTGGTGGCTGTTCGGAGCGACCTGCGTAACGGTCCTGCTGACACTCATAGCGATCTACATGCCCGGTCTGCAGACGGTCTTCGGAATTCAGCCCGGAACCTTCTCCGTGAAAGAGCTCCTGATCTCCATTCTGCTTGCGCTTTCCACCGTTCCCGTCTTCGAGATCGGCAAGGCGATCCGAAGAGCCGTGAGGAAGGACAACTGACGTTTCAGATTCCCGCTCAAGCTCGCCGCCGAAACAATGGTAACAATATAATTCTGATCCCGACTGAAACACGATCCACGTTTCGGTCGGGATTTTTATTTTTTATCTTGCGTATTATTCGCGATAATGGTCTTTTTTATCTTACGCATTATTGCAGATCCGTCTCTGATGGGATTATTAAAATTCCTCCTTATATGTTTTTCGCCGTTTTTCAACTGACGTTAAGCGTTAAATCAGGAATGGATATTCCAAATCCGATTTTCTTACGGATTACAACGTCCACACGGAACGTATCCATCCTCAATTAATTCTTCTCTGGGTCCAAAGAACTCTTTTCTGTTTTTTTCTTTCATATCCTGTACACTTTTACAATCGGGAAAATGGAACCGGTAAGTATTGGTATTCAACACATACGTTACACCATCACTTGGAGTAAAAGCATCCGGTTCAGATTCAATAACGCTTCCGGCAAATTCTCCATTCGTCTGATCATAACTTGTTGTCTCCGCAAAACTATCACCAGTCGAATAATCTATTATAACGCCTGGTTGCACATTGAAGCAAAATATATTCAAACATATTCCAGCCCCGCTATCTTCAACAGAGAGAGCCTCGATTTGAACGCCAGCAGCAACGAGATTATTCCCCTCATACCACGGAGTAACTCGGTATCTGACATGATTTCCGCTGTTTTTAACATACCAACATACCTGATTCTCAATATTTAACATCCCGTCAAGATTAAGGTGTCTTGTTCCTGTCATAAGATTTCTCGGGTCATCATTGACACCGCAAAGCTCATAAGCAATAAGATGACATCTATTGTATAGATATTTCCCATCAATGAAAGGATATTTGACAGTTTGCCATCCAGAAGGCTTAATCATTCCAATTGAACCACGTTCCACAGTAGGCAAAATGTCAGACCCTATATAACCCTCTGCGATACCACATCTGCCAAGTGAATCCAGCTCGCTGAATTTCACATAGTCTTCTGTGCTCTCAGCAATGGCTTGAAAAAAAGGAATGTTGTCATTGATCTGTACTACTTCTATTCCTGTGTAAACAGGAATAACACAATCATCGCTTTGAATAAAACCATCCGAACTTCTTTCTTCCAATTCTGATGAAATGCCTTCTGCGCTATCAGAAGGCGATGTAACTTCTGTACTCATCGGAGCTTCATGGGGCAGAATACTACTATCTTCTCCTATATTCTCTTTTTTTCCTCTAGAACACCCAGAAAGCAAGAGCATAAAAACAAGGGACATAGAAAGAACAGATATGAGACTTTTTTGTTTCACAACCTACACCGTCCTTTCTTCAAATTGCTCAGGCTATTTCAATGACTTGATAGCTACCATTTGATGAATTATATACTAGTAGACTCTCATCCGATGCTCCGATAAAAGTGCCTTCGGCAATTTTTCGGCTTGTATTTGTTGCTATATTACAAACATATATGCCGTCCTCTGATTCAACAAACATTTGTGGTTCTACTATCCCCAACAAACGATTGCATTGAATATCGAAAGGACAATCCTTAATTGCTTTCTTATCAAGAGATTTACTATATACTTTTTCGTTGTTTTGCATCCAGAGTTTCCCATTATATGCAAACTCTGATATGTTTTTTCCAATCGTAGTTATGGTATGATTGCTTAAATTCATTTCATACAGAATGTGGTCGCTGTTTAAGTAGATAATATTGTTACCGGCAACAACAAATGAAGACACCTCAGAGTGAATAACTTCCTCTGTTTCGGAAGTCACCATATCAAATGCCATAAGTGATGATGTGGTCAAATCTATATAATACAGTGTATCTCCGCAGATAATGAACTGCCCCACATTTTTTATTGGTACCTCTGTAGTCTTTCCTGTAGAAATAGTAAATGATGAAATGCTTCGTGAGTTTAGTTTCCTATAAAAAACAACACCATCTTTCACATTTATATCCGAAGTCAATCCTTCACACAATGTAACTTCTTTATCTCCCGACCGAAGAACCATTTTCTTTCCAGCTTCACTAGGATAAATTGAGCAATCCATACCTTCATAGAAGAAACCACCCATAAGCGATTGGCAAGATTGATTCCCGAGGAATGAAGTATCAAATATTATGCAAACATCCTTATACGATAACAACTCATTGTTTAATGCGCTTTGATTTGGAGCTTCAATAAATTTCTGATATTGTGTTTCAATGGATTTAGATTTACTGGAAACACCCATGAATATTCCAGCAAGGCAAACCGAAAGTATAACGCCAAGAAAGATCAGTCTTCGGATCCTTCTTGATTTTGCTTTTTTTACTATTTTAGATGCTTTCTTTGAAATTTTTCTTGCATATTTACCTGTATTGACATTTTGCGTTTTCACACTATCACCCCCAAAGCAAAAACAGTATTGCCATTATAAGCATTACAAGGATGAGCATAGAAGTAAAGTTATCTGAAAACAAGCCAAATTGAGAACAAGCATAAATTGCGCCAAAGCAAACCATAACAACAGCAATTTTCAGG
Organism: Eubacteriales bacterium; assembly: GCA_030536255.1. Lineage (GTDB taxonomy): Bacteria > Bacillota > Clostridia > Oscillospirales > Oscillospiraceae > Limivicinus. Next base: position 14,377 of record JAUNQI010000034.1, read on the forward strand.
AGTCTGTGTTTTCTCCTGCGGAATTTTTCTTTTGCGATTATTGCCTCGCTTTTTTCTGAAAAATCAAGGAAACGATTATGGCATGCATGAAACTCCTCAATGTTGAAGCAATACAATGTGTTTCCCATGTACTGCTTTATTGACGCTTCATCTATAGACTCTTCTTTTGTTATTGATATAGGAAGCATATCAAAGCAGACTTGTGCCGATTTTATCGTGGTATCCGAAAAAATGGCGAGAGCATTATTCTCTGAGATATTCGAGTAATTTTCAATGTTGTGAGATAAGCTTAATTTGTTACATAGCTTTGTAAGGCTCTTTAATGATGTAAAATCCGGCATATCTTCGCTTGTCATTTCAGGACCATTTCCAGAGTAAATGCTTTGAACAAGTTGTTTGTTGAAAGATACCAGTTTATGAAGCAACGAACTTCTATTTTTCAATTCGCTGTTGCTAAGCTCTTCAAGTTTTGTGCTGTTGTATAAATCTTCAAATTGTCTTTTCAGCGCAACTGATTTACTCAATGCATCATAATCTTCGGATTGCATAATGCTCGTTAAAAGCTGGAGCTTTGTTGCCTCTGTTTCATCATCCGAACAAAAGCACAGAAGAGAAATCAGTTTTTCTCTTTCGTTTTTCATAAGGCATCCTATCCTTGTTATTTTGCTACCGGTGTATCTG
>JAUNQI010000034.1:15067-19443 GCA_030536255.1 Eubacteriales bacterium
TCTGGTGGAGTATTTACCTCTATCCCGAGATACGCATTGATATTTTCAAGAGTATCTCCGTTATCTACCGGGAGAACTGCTCCAACAGAAACGCCAAGTTCTCTTGTGGGCACAGCCGCCACAGTATCCGCAGAAGTCGGAGGTGTAACTTCAAGTTGTGAAGTAGTCGGCGCAGCATTGCTATGGGTAGAGTGATTTGAATGTGTTGCATGATTCGCATGGGTGCTGTGCGTGGAGTGCGTATTTGAATGGGTACTGTGCGTTCCATGAGTAGAATGTGTAGAGTGCGTATAATGCGTTGTATGTCCTCCACTGCTATGCGACGAATGTGTTCGATGCGAGGAGTGAGTACGATGTGAGGAGTGGGTTCTGTGAGCAGCAAAAGCTTTCTCCGTCAACATCAAACTAAGTACAAGCATCATGCTGCCAATAGCCAATATCTTGCTTCGTGGAATATTTCCTTCTTCGTCAAACATGAAATCTTCAACTGTATGCTTAACATGGGGAAAAAGATCATCAATGTTCATTGTCAAGTCTCCTTTACGCTAGTGCAAATTCCGTTAGTCCACTTGGTTTCAAAAGTGTTTCCGGCCTCTTTGTAATAGGTTAAAGTTCCTTCAGGAACATCATCACAAAATGAACCGCTTAAGTACGGATAGATTGAGCTCGAATAATGGTATTCACCCTGGCCATTCATGCTATCAAGTTCCCAATTCCCTTCATAATACGCAATAGTTGCACCGGAACTGTCTTTCCACGTATACAGTCCTTTTCCTTGTCTTTGACCTGCAGACAATTTTCCAACATAAACATTTCCACTTGGATATGTAATAGTAGCGCTACCGGTACTGATCAGCGCAGAAATATCACCATCATATTTCAATCCACCTTTTGTACGAAATACCACATGCTTTGTGGAGCCAGAAAAGATATATTCCAGATAGCTCACATTCGTTTCTGGGGCATCTTCGGGAAGAACTATTTCACGGGTATACGTTCCTGATATAGGTTTATTGTTTTCAAAAGTGCCATCAAGAGTGCCGCCATTAGAAAAAGAATACTTTCCTTTTCCAGACATTGCATCGTTTTCCCAATTTCCTTCATACATATCGCCAGACAACCAGACAAAAGTGCCTTGGCCATTACGCTTTGAACCTTTCATTTCACCGGTGTAGCTTCCAATTTTCGGAAACGTAACGACCCCAATTCCAGACATATGCGAATCTTTCCAGTCGCCGGTATATGTTTCACCGGATAAAAACTCAAAGTCGCCTTTGCCGAAAAAAAGATCTCCGATCAAAGCACCGTTATATGTGCCAAATTCATTTTCTATTCTTCCGTGCCATTCCAAATCTAGTTGATCGCCAGACAATCTGACCGCTGGGTTTGCTTGATAATATATGAAGCCCAATGCTACTACAAATGCCACGCAAAATGCGACAAAAGATATAACGTATTTCTTCACGATTATTCCTCAATCCAACTATGTAATATGTGCATAACCTCCGGATCATCCTCTTGCAAAAGGTCGAAAAGAATATCCATAATGCCTTTATATACTTTACATCTAAAATCGAACGGTTCTCTTGGGAAAATATCCCCGTTACTGGAATACGCAACAACAGGACAAACGCCACAATATGGATGATAGGCACAATCGCAGCACTTTGGCAAAGATTCCACGACGGACGCCGCACATGTGGCACGGCAGGTCTTTTTCCCGACCATGTCATCGTAAGAATCCTTGTGAACATTACCGAGCAAGAATGTATTGTCGCCAGCTTCTCCCATCATTCGACCTTCATCGCAAGTATACACATTTCCGTTATAGTAATAACTCATTTGGCCTATTCCGGCTCCGCAAGGTGATCTAAGCTCCATATAGTTATCAGCATCACCGTGAAGCATTTTTCTCAAGAAATATGTCGCATGAAGTTCCGGAAAATGAATGCCTTGTTTGTTGATCTCAAGTATATGAGTAAAAGCTTTCTTATAAAAATCAACGAACTCCTCTGCACTATACCCAACATCGTCCCAGAACGATTTTGCAAATCCAAGGGGTGTAAGTGGTCTGAGAAATATACCACCAAGGCCGGTTGCAACATACTCATCGACAATCTCTATTGGATACTGAAGAGAAAAGCGGGTCGTTGTTTCTATCGCACCAAGCTCTTTCCCGGCAGCTCTAACGCGCTGAATCGCTTTTTTGACATGCTGGTATGTTCCTTCGCCAGAACGGAGCTTTCGGTTGTGATTATGCACGGCTTCACAGCCATCAAGAGATGTGCAGATGGAAACATCATTATCTATTAACGCTTGAAGTTTTTCGTCTGTCAGAGCAATTAAGTTCGTAACGATGGTGTATTCAAGCTTTTTATTGTATTTCTGATTTAATTCTTTGCTGTACCGTATCATTTCAAGAATCAAATCAAAGTTCAAAAGCGGTTCACCGCCTTGAAATTCAAAGGTCAGATTATTAGAGGGAGACTGCATCGCAACCTCAATCGCTTTTTTGCCCGTTTCAACTTCCATGATGCCGTCGAGTGTTGATCCGGGAGCTTTTGCCTGACAATATACGCAGTTTTGATTGCACCGATTGGTTATTGCGAATATATGTAGTGCAGTTGCAGAAAATAAATAGCCTTTTATATTCCGCAAATCACCAATTCTTTCGTTTATAAAAACATTCGGGTTTCCGTCAGTCACGAACCCTTTATGTGAAAGAAGGGTAAACAACTCTGATCCACGTTGCACTTTACCAGACACGAAACTGGCAAACTCATCCTTACTCAGAAAAGCATAGTCACCAAAGTCATTAGTAATTAGAACTTCTCCGTTTCTCCACATGAAATTAAAATGATTGTTCATATAATTACTCCTCCGAAACGATTGGGAATACCTTCGGTCGAGCTATGCTCATTGCCGCAGTAAAAAAGCCGCCGCAAATCTCCTTAACATTGCATTTATCACAATCTTGATGATACACGTTTTTGTATCCGGAAATACTCTTTGCCGCTATCGGCCAAAAATCTTTATCAACAGCGCACAACGGATAGTTATATAAGCCAACATCATAGCCAGAAGAAACCAAGTGCTCAATAGCCGGTTTGCTCTTCAAGAAAGAGGTCCTATGATCGATATAAACAGAATCAAAATTGAGTGCGCAGTTTCCACGAGGTTCTAAGCCAATAAAATTCACGCAGAATACTCTCGGGAATTCTGACGATATAAGTTTTGCGATCCCAAGCAAGTCATTGCAGTTGGCTTTTGTTACCACTATTCGAATTTCTATTTTTATGTCAGAGTTCATCAACCGCCGAAGAGCAAGAATGGTCTGCTCAAAGCTTCCGGGTGCTCTGGTAATATAATCATGCAATTTTTGGTTATCACCATGGATTGGAATTGCAATTCTGAAATTGTTTGGATGTCTTTGGCATACTTGATCGAACAGCCATTTATCACTAAGCGAACGACCATTAGTAAGCAGCAGCACCTGAGTATATGGGAACTTTTCTTTCACCCGGTCTAATGACTCGAGAAACAAGTTTGTTTGCAAAGTGGGTTCTCCGCCTGTCATAACGAGATACTCCAAGTCGTATGGCAAATAATCAATGTATTTCATAAGGAGCTCTCGACTATATGAGAAACCTTTTTTTCGTTCTGCGTCTCCAGCAGGACACATGATGCAGTTAGAATTACATTTTGCTCCGAGAAAAATCGTTGAATCAGATTCATTATTGGCATAAGCTCTATAAAGCAGTCCTGTATCACTTATTTCGACAATATCATAATCGCAAAGCAGACTCAGTCTGTTCGCCTTTACTTTATTGGCAGGATAGAAGCAATTATTGGGCTGAAAAATTATGCTTTCATCTGTAATCCGCATAATATCAACGCCGCGCTGCATCAGTTGATCGTATACTTCTTCACTTCTTGCTACGATCATCATTCTATTTCCATATGAATAGTCGGATAGATATAAATTCATCCTACCAACACCTCCCAGATTGCAAATAGCAGTGTCCCTACACCAATAAAAAGGGCAAAGGGTATTTTACGGACAATTACTATCGCTTCTTGCCCATTTGTCGTTTGAGACCATCTATTGATGCTATCTACTTCCTCAGCAGACAGGCGAGACTTAAGATCCTCTGTTGAAAAAGCCGGAAGTCCTTTTACTCTTGATTTTGCAAATAACAGGATGCTACCCATTGACAGTATCATTCCCGGTCTCAAATCAGATACCGGAATTGTCTTATAATTGTATTTATCTGCAAAAGATCTAAACAGCACCAACAGGATTACAACGACATACATTCCCCATTTTATCCCGGAGAGATCAAATTGTACTATTTTGCAAAGAAGCATAACAGCAT
>JAUNQI010000056.1 GCA_030536255.1 Eubacteriales bacterium
CCGAGACCCCAGCCGAGACCGGAAGCAACGTCCTTCCAGTTAGTGAAAAGCTTCCAGTAGCCTTCCGGCAGAGAAACAGCCGATTCTGCGGATCCGGAGCCGTTTATGACCGTCAGAGCGAAAATCGGAGCGATCAGCAGAGCAGCCAGCATCAGCATACCCTGGAAGAAGTCTGTCCAGCATACAGCATTGAATCCGCCAAGGAAAGTGTAGGCAACGATGATAGCGGCGGAAATATACATAGCCAGCTTCGCGTCGATTCCGAGCACGGTGTTGAAAAGCGTGCCGCAGGCCTTCATGGAGGAAGCTGCGTAAATGGTATATGCTACGAGGAAGATCACTGCGCAGATGATCTGAAGAGCTTTGCTCTTGCTGAGAAAGCGGTTTGTCAGATACTGCGGAACGGTAATGGAGTCATTGGCTTCTACCGTAAAGCTGCGTAGACGGGGTGCCTCAACCAGCCAGCTGATGGCATAACCTAAGGCGAGGCCGATAGCGATCCAGGCCTGCCCGAGACCGGCTGCATAGATGGAAGCCGGAAGGCCCATCAATACCCAGGCGGACATATCGGAAGCACCGGCGGAAAGTGCGGAGACCCAGGGACCCATTTCACGGCCGCCAAGGAAGTATTCTTTATCGCCGCCATTCTTTGACTTGACAAAGAAATATACACCGATGCCAAGCATAAAGACAAGGTAGATAATAAATACGATCAGTTCTGTTGCGTTCATAGTGATAACTCCTTCTTGCACGGAAAATCTTCCGCACGAAATGTACTTGCTATTATATAGACTGTTCCCGAAAATAGCAAACATTTATTTCATGTTTTTTGAAATTTATGTTGATTTTCGAAAGTAAAAAGATTATTATATTTAAAAAATTCATATTAAAATCTATAAATTTAATTATTATCGAAAATTCTCATGTAATTCTCCCAAACGGAGGAAAGGAAATGAATCTTAAAAAATATGAAGCTTTTTACTATACGGCGACGCTTGGCTCGGTAACAGCTGCTGCCGGACAGATGGGCTGCTCCCAGTCTGCTCTCAGCCATCTCCTGCTGGATTTTGAAAAGGACCTCGGTTTTCCGCTCCTCACAAAAAACCGGGCTGGCGCAAAACTTACAAGCCAGGGAGGGCTGCTCCTGCCGGAGATAAAAACGCTCCTGAAGCAGGTTGAAAAGGTAAGCAATCTGGCGGAAAAGATCCGTGAGAATCAGGCGGGAACGATACGCATTGCAACATTTACCAGTGTTGCCGTTCACTGGCTGCCGAGGATGATGCAGGCCTTCGGCGAGAGCCATCCGCTGGTCGATTTTAAGCTGGAGAACGGGGATTATTACGACGTGGAAACCTGGCTGAAAAACGGCAGCGTGGATCTCGGCTTCGTTCCCCTCCCGGGGCCGCAGGGGATCCCTGTCCTGGAGCTTTACCGCGACCGGCTGCTAGCGATCCTTTCAAAGAATCATCCGCTTTCGGCGCTTTCCAAACTGCCGGTGAGCGTGGTGGAAAAAGAAAAATTTATCAGTTTGCTGGAAAGCTCCAACCACGATGCCCGTCGTGTTCTTGATGCCGGAGGCGTAACGCCGAATGTTGCTTATACCACAAAGGATGATTACGCGATTATTGCAATGGTTGCGCAGGGGCTCGGAATCAGCATTATGCCCGAGCTGCTGCTTCGCGGCCAGTCTGACCATGTAGCCGTGCTCGATCTTGACCCGCCCGCATACAGAACGATCGGGATCGCTGTGCCCAATATGGATTCGGCTCCGCTGTACTTAAAAGAATTTATTACCTTTGTGCAGAAATGGGTGAAGGATAACGGATAAAATGGTGAATTCAGAGATAAAATACCGGACGATCAATGCTGTCAGAAAAGTACTGTTTCTGATCCTCGGAGTCGTTTCGTTTCTGTACTGGATCGTATGTATCGCCTTTGCGCATATCGGGGTGTCCTGGCTTTGGATCTGGCCTGCTTTTTCCGCTTTCTGTTTTTTGCGGTGGTTTATGATCAGAAGAAAAATCACTGTTCCGAAGTGGCTCGGAATCACCTATTTTGTCCTTCTTTCCGTATTCTTGGGAGCGTTTTGCTGCATTGAATCAAGAGTCATTTCGTATATGAATGCTGAGCCTCCGGCCGGTCTGGACTATGTCATTACGCTTGGCGCTGCCGTAAGAGACGGAAAACCGACCTCTCCGCTGGTATTCCGTATTGAGAAAACAGCGGAATATCTGGCGGATAATCCGTCGGCCAAAGCGATTGCCTCCGGGGGAAAGGGTCCTGCGGAAAGCATGAGTGAAGCAGAATGCATCCGGGAATATCTGCTGGAGGATGGGATCGATGACAGCAGGATCCTGCTGGAAGACCGTTCCTCGGATACGCAGGAGAATATCTGCTTCAGTTTTCAGCTGATTCCGGAGGGCGCGTCGGTCGGTATCGTCTCAAACAGCTATCACCTTTACAGAGCATGCCGGATCGCGGAAGAAAACGGGTATCAGGTATCGGCGATCCCCGCAGTTACGCTTTTACCTTTGGGGATCCACTATACTGTGCGCGAATTTTTCGCGGTTGCGGAAATGGAACTGAAGGGCCTGATGTAAAAGCCGTAAAACGAAAATCTGACAAGAAAAAGATTACTTGAAATGAAAAAAGACCGTATACGCCTTTCCTTCAGAGTCATGGCGTATACGGTTTTTTTAAAAAATTGATAAATCAGGGATTATCAGTTATTTGTACTGCCTTGAATGAGCTGTGACAGCTCGTCCATAGAATGCGCAATCATTTTTGCCCCGGCAGCAATAAGCTCGTCCTCCGTCCGGAAGCCCCAGGTAACCGAGATGCAGTCAGTCCCGGCGTTTTCGGCAGTCTGAATGTCGACCTCCGTATCTCCGATATAGACGCATTCGCTGATATCGGCGCCCATGGCACGGATCGCTTCAAAGACAGTGTCGGGAGCCGGTTTCCTTTTGATCAGGGGAGTTTCACCGATCGTGATCTCAACGAGGTCCCCGAAAAACAGCTCCGAAAGCTCTTTTGTCGCGGCGTCCGGCTTGTTGGATACTACAGCCATTTTTATCCCTTCGCTTTTCATCTGCATCATCAGATCTGTGATCCCGGGATAAGGAGCCGTTTTGACCCGGCAGTTGGCCTTATAGTAGGGGAGATATTCGGCAAGGATGGTTTCAATGAGAGCGGGATCCGTGCCTTCCGGAGCGGAACACTCAATCAGATGGCCGGCTCCGTTGCCGAGATAGTGGGCAACCTCTTCCGAAGAAACATCCGGCATTCCGAATTTCTGAAGCGTATGGTTTACCGCATCCCGGAGATCGTCAAGCGTGTTGAGGACGGTTCCGTCCATATCAAACAGAACATATTTGTAGCTCATAGAGAAATCTCCTTCATCAGTACATCCGGGAATCGCCGAACAGATCATCCTGCGGATGAGAGAGACTGTCCAGCTCTTCAAGAAACGGCGCGGCTTCTGCGTCTGACGGCAGATGCAGTCCGTTCCTGGGGGAGACACTGAAAGCCTGAACTGCCGGACCGTCCATCAGACAGCTGCGTTTGAACTGCTGGCTGAACAGACGTCTGCACCAGCTTTTCAGCCAGCGGATCAGCTCTTCGTCGGAAAAGTCTTCCCCGTAAGCTGTTTTTGCCAGACGGAAGGTCTTGGAAGGAGTAAAACCGCAAACGAGCATTTTGTGCGTAAAGAAATCCTGAAGAGAGTAGGAACCGACAGAATCCTCGCTCTTCTGCTCGATGATATCATCGTGAATCGGAAGAAGCTCCGGCGTAACGGGACAGTCGAGAACGTCATAAAGAGCGGAAGCAAGGACTTCATCGTCAGTCGTGGAAGCAATATAGCTTACATTCGCTCTGACCTGCGTCTTTGTCAGCCCCAGGTTAACGTCATACATCGAGGTGTGGTCACCGTTGTAGGTGCACCAACCGTCAATGTATTCGCTCAGATCCTCTGTGCCCACGTCAAGCCCGTTGACCTTGTTCGCAATATCCATCAGAATCATGGTCCGCATCCTGGCCTGAGCGTTTTCATAGGCGATGGAATAGTCATCGTGGGCATGGCCGATATCATCAAAGTGAGAATATACGGTGTCCCCGATATCGATCACTCTTACCTCGCATCCCCACTGCTCGGCAACGATGACTGCGTTGCTTTTTGTCCGGGAGGATGTTCCGAAGCACGGCATGGTTACCGCAATGACGTTTTCTTCCGGCAGACCGAGCCGTTCCGCCGCGAGAGCGGAGATCATTACGGCAAGAGTTGAGTCAACTCCTCCGGAAATACCGACAACAAAGTGATCCAGACCGGCATACTCCATCCTCTTTACGAGTCCGGATACCTGCATGTCGATCATTCTTTCACAGTATTCCGGCAGATCCTCCTCATCATCGGGAAGATGCGGATGCCTGGAATATCTGCGGGTGAGCTGTGTCCTGCTGAGCTCATTCCCCCAGAGTACGGGATAATGGGGAGCGTTTGAAACATCAAAACAGCCCAGATCCCGACGCACGTTCATCAGATAATCAATATCGATCTCGGAAACTGCAAAACAGCTTTCCTGATCGCCGAACGCTTCGTCCGTGTTAAGGATCTCTCCGTCTTCTGCTATTGCACAGAAACCGGAATAGACGTTATCCGTTGTCGATTCTCCTCTTCCAGGGGAGGAAAGGAGCATCCCGCATGCAAGCCGTCTGGATTCGGCGCTGAGACACATCTGCGTGTCAAGATCGGAAGACAGCGTCTGAGGAAACGATGCCATCCGTACGATCAGCGTTGCACCGGACAGAGCATGACGTACCGAAGGAGGATTAACGGCGCGGATATCATCTCCGAGCTCCACGGCGATCTTCAGCTGCTTCAGTCTTGCGTGCTCAAAGAGAATGTCCGTGCTGAGAAAAGCGGAATGGATACCGTCAATATCAATGTCAGCGGAGAGACCTTCGGGAGAAGAAAACGGCGTTCCTTTGACGTTTTCTCTGGGAACCAGTCCGAGAAGATACCCGGAACAGATCG
>JAUNQI010000057.1 GCA_030536255.1 Eubacteriales bacterium
CCCCAGTACAGATCACAGTAGCCAACTCCGGTAAGCGTACAGTTTCCCTGCTTTGCAAGCTGATCCAGCTTAGCCGTAAGATCCGGGGACGAATTCCAGGGATACAGCGCCTCCTCACAGGTGGTAATGGCGTTAATTCCGTGTTTTGCGCAGATGGTAAAGATCTCCTCAAGTTCAGCTACCGTACTGCGTGTTGCAATGATACATACATCCGGCCTAAGCTCACCGAGACGCTTGTCAGCATCCGCGGAGTTTTCCACGGTCACACCGACGAAGGGATAACCATTGCCGATGATCTCGGAAATATCCTTTCCAATATGATTTTTGTTACGGCAGAAAGCGCCGACAAGCTCCGCATCATGCTCAAGAACATAACGCATCAGATAGCGGCTCATTTTACCTGCTCCGTACTGTACGATCCTGATTTTTCTATTCATATAATAATTCCTCCTGAAAGATTATTATTGTTCCGTTATTCTTTTGTTTTTCTGCATATTCATCGAAAAGAAATTCCGTTTTCATCATCCAAAGATGGATCTCGTGCTTTTCCATAAAGAATGAAGATTACAGAAGGCTAATACAGCTTCGACGCTTTCTCCCTCGTTCAGCTGAAAAGAAACTCTGGGCTCTCCCCCTGGCTTCAGGAACCGGATATGAATCCCGAAATTTGTTTCGACGGCGATCCATTCGATATAATGTGTTTCCGTCATCGGGTGCAGAGTGCTGCCAACCATCACGGATATTTTGCCATCCACGACATCGTAAACAGGCACATGCTTTTCAGCAGAGGTGTCTGTTGAACCGGGTATTATTTCCTTCATGGGCTCTCCGCAGCATTCTACGGGAACGCCGCTTTCCTTTACGATCATAATAATCTGACCGCAAATCCCACATTTGTAGTATTTCATATTCATGATAGATACCTTCCTTTTTTATTTATTCATCTTCCTGTTTTCTATTTTTTCTTTGACAATCCGCTTTCGTTCTGATATAGTAAAATTAATTTCAATAAATAGTAAATCTGAAAATCTTTTTCATGTCTCATTGTATTTCTTTCCCCTATACTTTTTTAAAGAGGAGAAACGCAGATATGACACAGAATGTTTTACTTGAAGAAGGGGGCTCAGTCAGCGTTCATACACGTATAAAAGATATGTGTAAGGAGGCAAGGAACCGTCTCGGGCTCACAAACCAGGAAATCTCAAATCTGATCTCCGAACGTTTCGGGATAGAGGATTTTTCCGTCAACACCATTAACAACTTTTTTTCTGAACGCTCCAAAGCAACGACCATCTACACGACCGGATATATCTGCGCTGTTCTGGGGATTTCCATTGACGCTGTTTTCGGAATTGAGACCAAGATTTCATCGGAAGAAGAAGCGGAATTTATCCGGCAGCTCAAGGACGTTAAGGTCGAGCTGCGGGTCAGGGAACAGCAGATCCGACATCTTGAAGATCTGATCTCCGAAAAGAATGTGCGTCTTGATCAGGCACATTCTGCGCTGGAACACTACAGACGGGAGTCAGAATCAAATACCCATAAAGTCCAGCCATGGGTGTTTATTGCCACTCTTGTTTTGCTTGTTCTTTCTGTTCTCTTTATCATTGTCTATCTTCTTTTCTTTGACGTCGGCAATCCGGATTACGGCCTGTTCCGTAACGTCCGTTTTTCCGGAAGTGATCTCAGGAATACCTTCCATATTCTGTCCCGTTTTATTCATTAGAAGAACGACGCAAGTGTTTCCTTTCCCTTCTCTCACACGGTGAAGCCTGAAGCTGCTTCACCGTTTTCTTTGCTTCCAGGATCATTTGAAGATCTCAGACATATTCTATAGAATTTCCGGAAATTTCCATGACTTCCGGGATTATTTCCGTAACGCGGTCATCTGTCCCGGATACAATCAAGGTGTAGCATGTGGACATCAGCATCAGCACGATACTGATTGCCGTAAAAAGAATGATTACGGGATATCGGGAAGTCATTTCCTCATGGATCAGATATTTTACAAGAATTCCGAAATAAGCCCACACTACCGCAAAGGTTGTAAAATACCGTCCGGTGATGATGACCGGAAGCGACCCGATCAGGGCTCCAAAAAGCAGAACCACACAGGTCCAGAACACCTCTGACAGTCCAAATCCGTTCCACGAGATGCTCACAAGGAATACACTGATATTTGCAATCGCTGCAGCAATGATCCAGCCGAGATAGATATCAAACCCGATACTGATAATCCTGCAGGACATATTTTTGCAGGGGTCAGCAAGAAATACCCGCTGTATCAGCACCAGCGAAACAAGAAGACCGAGGATAAACAGCACTGACAACCCCATCTTTTTGTAATGCCATGCAAAGATCCATCCGGTATTCATCAGACAGCTCACAGCAAACATGAGTCCTGTTTTTGTTATGATCCAGTCCGCAGCACTGCCGAAACCCGGTGCCGCCCACTGCCATACGATGAACAGCAGCATGAATGCATAGATCACTCCCCAGATAGAAAACGTGTACCCGGCAGGGGTAAAAAGACTGGGATAATCAGCAGAAATCGAGGATGTGTTTCCATAGCCGATGGGTAAAAGTTCTGACAGGGAATTGACAGTAATCATGATAAAAAATAAAATTAAATTGACCCATTTTATATTTCTGGCATTCATTCATCGGCACTCCTTTTTTCATCTATTATCCGGCTGTTTATGTTTCTCCCGGCATCTGTCACAGACTGCAGAAGCATTCAGCTCTTCCGGCAGTCTTTCCGGTAAAAGCTTTGGTTCCGATGTCCTCCCGCAGACGCCGCACGATCCTGTGCAGCTTTGCCGTCCGGCGCTCTGACCACACCGGAAGCAGGAACCTCTTTTTTCCATATTGAATGTCCTCCTTTAAAAATGATTTCCTTTCGGATGCCCCGACTCTAAACTTTTTCCCTTTCCAAATGCAACACAACATCGTCCAAAAGGATAAGAAAAACTTCCAGTTCTCTTCAGGACTGGAAGCTTTTGCATTTTATTGTAAAGTTATCCAAAATGATCATCACATTCTATTTCTCAGAATGTTTTCTGTAATAAAGATAGGAATATAAAGTCGGGAGTCCAATCATAATTGCCAGCAAAGCAACATACATCCAATTGCTGAAGAATCCGCAGAAGGCAGCAGCCAGAAAAATCAATCCGCAAACCATCCATAGCTTTCCCGCAAATCTGTGCGTTCTGTTCCAGTTATCCTCTGAGGCAAGCGTCCAGGGAAGCCTGATCCCGAGGGTATAGCTCTGACGCATCTTCGGAATGTAATTCCCCAGAACGATTAAAATGACCGCGATCAGCAGCTTTCCATAAAACGGAACGTCCGGTTCTTTCCCAAGTGCCGACGCATAGGTAATGGAGTTGGCAAAAACAGAGATAAGCGGGATCGTTCCAAGCACCAGCCGAAAATTCTTTGTGCTGATATTTGTCTTTTTGGGGTCTGCCGACATCCCGAAAATGCAAACAGCATACAATGCAAACAAAATTCCGTTCAGCCCGAAAACAGCAAATGCTTTGCCGGAATAGCCGTCAGGTTCTCCGGCAGCATTCCAGTGTGTTATGAGCCGGTCCGGAAGCCGGTTCCAGAGGATCAGACCGACAATTACCGGGATCAGCATGATCAATGCCATAACAACAATCGTTTTTCTGTTTTTCTTAATCACTGTTTATCCCTCCCTGTAAATCCTTGATCCAGAGCATGACTTCTTCCAGCACGCTTACGTTGAGCTCATAGATAATAAACTTCCCTTCCCGCCTGTCATGAATCAGCTCCGCATCCTTCAGAATGGAAAGATGCCTGGAAATCGCGGCATCCGTTATATCAAACTTCGCGGATATCTCTCCCGCACTCAGATCCTGTGATTTCAGAAGGTTCAGGATCTCCCGGCGGGTCGGATCAGCCAGCGCCTTTAATGTGTTTTGGATTCCCACTTCTTCTCCTTTCCATCGTCACTTCATTTAACATTTAACTTAAATGTTAAATGAAGTATATCACAGAAAACAGATCCTGTCAAGCAGAATCATTACCCTGCAAGATAACTGTGAACATTCCCCTTTCCGGGAACGTCCGGTGCGGAGCTTCCTCAGCGGGCAAGTACGATCTTAATTGTCCTGTGCATTTCGTCCGTCGAATAATTAATGGAATCGATATCGTATCCGAAATCCCTTAAAAGAGAAAAGATCTGTTCCCGCTCAAACAAGTAATTGCATACTTCAAAATATAAATTCGTATCGGCACATTTAAAGATAAAATCTCTCCCGTTCTCAATGCAGGATTTCATCATTCCGGAAAGCTCCGTGTAATCGCAGCTTTCCAGGTACAGACCTTCCCGTCTGTAAAAGTTTGATTCCTCCGTGCTGCAGTTTGGATAAACGACCCCGCTGTCATATTGATGATCCAGAAACATTTCTTCATCATCCAAAAGAAGGTAATCATAGGAAATCGTCTGAAAATCGCTCCCGGTAACCGGATCCCCCCAGGTGGGATCGACCTGATACCAGCATCCGCCGATCCTTACAAGATTCCAGACATGATCCTCCCCTTTGCTTTTTCCGGAAGCGATCATACAATCAACATTCAGTCTGTCCAGAAGGTATTTCATTGCTCCGGCATAACCGGCACATACCCCGCTCCTGTTGACAAGCAATGAATAGCTGGTCTGATCCTTTACGTTGATATCGTAGCTGGAATTATTGATCAGATATTCGTAAACTCCCTTTACCTTCTCATACTCAGACTCCCCGGAAAGAGAAGAAAGGATCTCTGCCGACGCATTCTCAAGATCCTTCTTTCCGGCAGCCATGGCAGCCGGATCGCAGCTATAGGAAAAAGAAAGATCTCCGGCATAAGAATTACCGAGAACCTGATAATTCACCGATACATCCCCGGTAAACCAGAAATATTCCGGGTAATCATAATGAATTTGCTGTGCGATATCCATCGCCCGGTGA
>JAUNQI010000058.1 GCA_030536255.1 Eubacteriales bacterium
TATGGTTCAGCGCTTCATATTCTTCTTTCAGCGCATTGAGTTCTTCTTTCGTTTTGGACATTTTCGGGTCCTCCTTTTTTATGATGATGATAAATTTTCTCTTACACTTAATAATACGCATTTCCAGAGAAAATGCAACAAAAAAAGCTGCTGAGTATTTTGACCGCAGCCGCTGAAATTGATCTTAAAAATAAAAGATATCTATGAATACAAATTATAATGATTCCAATCTCGGCTCCCTGACAAGGGAGCTTCTTTCTTCGGAGATCTACGATTCTCCGGAGAGTCCTCAGGAAGTATGTGACGCAGTCGGGTGGAGACACACCGGGGCGGCGCTGCTGGTCGCCGGGGTCTGGTGCAAAGCCAAAGCCGGCGACGTGAACGCCGCGAAGCTCGTCAGGGAGCTGAACGGAGAAAACACAGACATGGACGGTGCTGCTGACCTGTCACTGATGAGTGACGCGGCGTTGTTTGCTTTAGCAAAGAGCGCCGCCCCGGAGACAGCCGCCGAGCTTTCGGCGGCGGAAGGGCTGATCGGCAGTCAGTTCAGAGAGACGGAAACGGCTGATGCACAAGATAATACCGAATTTGTTGATGATGAGAACTATATTACTGATGAGATTCCATGGTAAATGAAAAGGCTTTAAGCCGACAAACAGCTGCCGTATCTTCCCTGTCAGATCATCTCTGTGGATGCGTCCTCCCAGGCACTCAGCTATTTGCTGAACTGGCCGGGAAGTGTGCCGATGGAAAGTGAAGAGGACGAACAGTATGAGTGGCACGGGGAATGGATCGAACCGTACAAATAAAAAAGTCCTCAGCTCCAAAAAGGAACTGAGGAGGCAAGGCTCATTATTATATCAGCATAGCTGAACGTCATTGCCCAAATCATCGAGATAAAGTGTTATTTCATATCCGTATTCTTCAATAAAGACCCTGTATTTGTAATGAAGTATTTTATCACAATCACGGACGCTGGTTCTGAGGGTGACATATCCATGAAGATAGTTCATGGTAGTTGCAAAGTAGATCGATACTCTCTGCCCCACACCGTATTTGGGATCAGGGTCTTTTTGGCCCTTTCCTCCGGCAACCTGGGAGAGTTCTTCGTCCGTCAGCTCTCTGCTGCCGTTGAGGAAGTTATAATACAGCTCTGCGTCGGAGGCTGAGAGCTCCACGCCTTCCGCCTTCGCCATTTCCAGAAGCTCCTCCGCGGATGCAGCCTTCTTTGCCTTTTCCATCATTTCCTTTGTGAATGTCATCTCAGTTTCCTCCTTTAAAAATCATTTATCATTGAATGAAGTGTTACATCAGTTAGTACGAAGAATAAAGCAAAACGTTACGGCTGTCAATCTCGATTGTTTTTGGGTCCTCCTTTATTCGTATGAGGGGAAATTTATTCTTTACACTTAATAATACGCATTTCCCGCGGAAATGCAACAGAAAAAAAGGCTGAGTATTTTGAGCCAGCAGCCGCTGAAATTAACCTTGAAAGGCCGATGTGCAGGCGGGTACTTCACTTCTCTATGCAGTTGAGGAACGCCAACATGGACGAGGATCTGGCGCTGGTAAGTGCGGAGATCTTCTTCAATAAGCAGTCAAGGCTGAGGTGAGAGAATTTGGGGACAGGTATTCACAATATTAAAATTTGCTGCATGTTTTGAGACATTCGTTCCAAGATTGCTTTTTTAAGCACATTTCCATACATCCATTATCCATGCAGGGATCATTTACCGGTTCCTCACCGCCGGCGATCTTTGACAGATCTTCATTGTTCACGCCATTCAGCTTCAGCTCTTCGAGCAGTTCTTCTTTTGTGATCTTTTCCATTTTAATTCTCCTAATTATGATATTACCTGAACGTCTTTGCCGAAATGCTCGAGTTCAAGCGTCACTTCGTATCCGTATTCTTCAATGAAGACTCTGTATTTGTAAATAAGTCTGTTATCATCAAAAGTACGGTACCAGCCAATCTCAGTGATCATGCCGTGAATCGTGCTCCTGGTGGTTGCAAAGTAGATCGATACTCTCTGGTTGATCTTATATTTGGGAAGCGGATCTTTTTTTTCGTTTTTTCCTCCGGCGACCTGAGAGAGCTCTTCGTCCGTCAGCTCTCTGCTGCCGTTGAGGAAGTTATAATACAGCTCTGCGTCGGAGGCTGAGAGCTCCACGCCTTCCGCCTTTGCCATTTCCAGAAGCTCCTCCGCGGATGCGGCCTTCTTTGCCTTTTCTTTCATTTCGTTTGTGAATGTCATCTCAGTTTCCTCCTTTAATAATCAATTATTTAAGCGTTTCAACGGTTCGTACGAAGAATTATAATTACATGACGATTTCATTTCGGCAGTATTGATTCTGGCAGACGAAGACTCTGTATTTCACGTCGGGAGCGCCCGGTACATCCCGATATTCGGCAATCATGATGCCGCCGCATTTTGGGCATTTCTGATATTTCCCGACTCCGCCGCTGACTTTCTTCATCTCGTCGTCCGTGAGCTCGGAGAGTTTCTTGTTCAGAGCTTCAAATTCTTCTTTCGTGATCTTTTCCATTTTAATTCTCCTGATTATTATGCCGGCTGAACGTCACTGCCCAAATCATCGAGATAAAGTGTTATTTCATATCCGTATTCTTCAATAAAGACCCTGTATTTGTAATGAAGTATTTTATCACAATCACGGACGCTGGTTCTGAGGGTGACATATCCATGAAGATAGTTCATGGTAGTTGCAAAGTAGATCGATACTCTCTGCCCCACACCGTATTTGGGATCAGGGTCTTTTTGGCCCTTTCCTCCGGCAACCTGGGAGAGTTCTTCGTCCGTCAGCTCTCTGCTGCCGTTGAGGAAGTTATAATACAGCTCTGCGTCGGAGGCTGAGAGCTCCACGCCTTCCGCCTTTGCCATTTCCAGAAGCTCCTCCGCGGATGCGGCCTTCTTTGCCTTTTCTACCATCTCGTTTGTGAATGTCATCTCATTTTCCTCCTTTAAAAATCATTTATCATTGAATGAAGTGTTACATCGGTTAGTACGAAGAATAAAGCAAAACGTTACGGCTGTCAATCTCGATTGTTTTTGGGTCCTCCTTTATTCGTATGAGGGGAAATTTATTCTTTACACTTAATAATACGCATTTCCCGCGGAAATGCAACAGAAAAAAAGGCTGAGTATTTTGAGCCAGCAGCCGCTGAAATTAACCTTGAAAGGCCGATGTGCAGGCGGGTACTTCACTTCTCTATACAATTGAGGAATGCGAATATGGACGAGGATCTGGCGCCGGTGAGTGCGGAGATCTTCTTTAACAAGCAATCAAAACTGTCAAAGACCTGAAATGTCCAAATCTACAATTAGCTGTTCTGTTTTTGGTTCCACCAGAAGATAGCTCATATATATTGGTAAATATATTATTTTACCATCTTTTTCTACATTGCACGTTGATAGCACATATGCACTCTCAATATGATACTCCGGCACCGCCATATAGTTTTCCAAAGCCTTATGGGATTTGTAGTCTTTCCCGGACTTAACCTCGATAAGAACAACCTTTCCTTTCCTTTCAATCAGGAAATCTATCTCACCAAGATTTTTCTTCTTACAAAAATATGGCTCAAATCCATTTGCTGACAACTGCTGTGCAACTGCGTTCTCAAAGTGGGCGCCATTATTTACTTCTCCGTTCTGACTGATAAGCTCTATTTTCGTATCTGCCGGATAAGCACTTGTAAGCAAACCTATGTCACTTGAAAACAATCTGAATACATTGCTTCTCTTATTTGCCAGCAGAGGTATCGCCGGCAAATCCGCATTATATACAGGAATTACAACCCCGGCATCCTTTAACCATAAAAAGCTGTTTTCATATCTGTCAAATTTCAGTTCCTTGTCAAGCATTGTAAAAACAAATTTCTTGTTCTGTTTATTCAGCTCCGCAGGCACCAGCTCATATATTGATTTTAATTTAAGTTTCTTATCCTCATGCTCATACTGTGAGAAATCTTCTTTATACAGTTCCACTATATCTTTTTGGATTTTATCTACCTCACGAATATCTTTTGTCTCAATATATTTCTTTACAGCATCAGGCATTCCCCCAACAATAAGATATACGAAAAACAGTGAAAGCAGTTTTTGATGTATGAAATTATCTACCGGCTGACAATTATTAAACTTGTCCTTTAACATATCTAACGTTGTCTTAGAGATGCCATTTGCTATCATAAATTCTTCAAAATCCATTGGATACATTCTTATAATCGATAAATAGCCAACGGGAGCAGACGTTATTCCCTTAAGTTCAATTCCAAGCAATGAGCCACTCATTGCATATTTGAAGCTTCCTTCGTCCGCTAAAAATTTTATCTTTGTTACTATCTCCGGACATTTTTGGATTTCGTCAAAAAAAACAATTGTTTCATGTGGCTTGTATTTCTCAGGCATAATCATCTTTAATCTGACCAGGAAATCCTCGGCGCTTATTTCAGCATTAAGATAATCTGCCATATCCGGCTGATCGATGAAATTGATTTCAAATCTTTTAAATCCGCTTTTATCTATTTCATCTCTTACCAACCATGTTTTCCCTATCTGTCTGGCGCCCGTTACCAAAAGAGCTTTGCTGGAATTCTCTATCCACTCTTTTATAATGATTGCATCTTTTCTAAACATATGATTACACCTCCAAACACATAATATAAAATTTTGCCCCGTTTTGCAAGTAAATTCTTATATGTT
>JAUNQI010000035.1 GCA_030536255.1 Eubacteriales bacterium
TATTTTTTTATATTTTTTTAGGAGATATAGAACAATTTATATAATCCTATATATATCGCAACAATACTATATTAACTGCGAATCTGCAAAAAAGGTGTTTGAAATGTACCTGAAGGAGGCAAGTTAATTGTTTAAAAAGAAAGAAATAACTAAGTGACGAAAAAGACCGGTGTATCGGGTTAATGTATGATACACCGGTTTCATAAATTTAACTTACCCTTCGTCCGGCTTCTTCTGCAAATCCAGCTCAGAACAATCAGCAGATAAAGACTTTCTCAGATTCATAAATAATGTACACTTTAAAACTAATTTTAACCATAGAATTTTTCTTGAAAGAAGCAGCACAAAGGGTTACTATTATAATAGTATTTTTGTATCTATAAATATAAGAACCAGATAAATGTTTAAGGATGTGACCAAGCATGGAGATATTTGATAATATAACACATATTGTCCGTGATGACCTGACAGAAACAATCAAGCCACATAGCAGGATCTCCATAGCAGCGGCCTGTTTCTCAATATATGCTTACCAGGAACTGAAAAAGCAGTTAGAGCAAGTTGAGGAATTCCGTTTTATCTTTACGTCACCAACCTTCGTAACGGAAAAAACAGAGAAACAAAAGCGAGAATTTTATATTCCCCAGCTTACTCGGGAAAACAGCTTATACGGTACGGAATTTGAGATTAAGCTCCGTAACGAAATGACCCAAAGAGCAATTGCAAAGGAATGTGCGGAGTGGATAAGAAAAAAAGCAGTTTTTAAGTCCAATATTACAGGTGAGAACATGGGCGGGTTCATGACCATTGATTCCTGCGAGGAGCAGACAGCATATATGCCGCTCAATGGTTTTACGACTGTAGATATCGGATGCGAGCGAGGCAACAACAGCTACAACATGGTCAATAAGATGGAGGCTCCGTTCTCCACACAGTATATGCAGCTGTTCGATTCTCTTTGGAAAGACCGCAACAAGATGCAGGATGTCACGGATGTAGTGATAGAGAATATAAGCACGGCTTACAACGAAAACTCCCCGGAGTTTATCTACTTCATGACGCTGTATCATGTATTCAGCGAATTCCTTGATGATATTTCCGAGGATGTCCTCCCGAATGAAGCGACTGGCTTTAAGCAGAGCAAGATCTGGAGCATGCTTTATGATTTTCAGCGGGATGCCGTGCTCGCCATTATCAATAAGCTCGAAAAATACAACGGCTGCATCCTGGCCGACAGCGTCGGCCTCGGTAAGACCTTCACAGCGCTGGCCGTTATTAAATACTATGAAAACAAAAACAAGTCCGTTCTGGTCCTTTGCCCGAAGAAACTGGCCGAGAACTGGAATACCTATAAAGATAATTACGTCAATAACCCGATTGCCACCGATCGGCTGAACTACGATGTGCTGTTTCATACAGACCTTTCCCGTGACGGCGGATTTTCCAATGGCCTTGACCTGGATCGCCTGAATTGGGGCAATTACGATCTGGTCGTTATTGATGAGTCCCACAACTTCAGGAATGGTGCAGGGACCCATGCAAATACACAGGAAAACCGTTACGTAAAGCTGATGGATAAGGTCATCCGTGCCGGCGTGAAAACAAAAGTTCTGATGCTTTCCGCGACACCGGTCAACAACCGTTTCAACGACCTGAAGAACCAGCTGGCGATAGCCTATGAGGGTGACTCCGAGTACATCAACGAAAAGCTGAACACCTCGAAGCCGATTGAAGAGATTTTCCGTCAGGCCCAGAAAGCCTTCAATGTCTGGAGCAAGCTGGACCCGGCAGACCGCACAACAGATGCACTGCTGCGAACACTGGACTTTGACTTCTTTGAGGTACTGGACAGCGTCACGATTGCCCGATC
This sequence comes from Eubacteriales bacterium, assembly GCA_030536255.1. Lineage (GTDB taxonomy): Bacteria > Bacillota > Clostridia > Oscillospirales > Oscillospiraceae > Limivicinus. The sequence continues at coordinate 1,871 of JAUNQI010000035.1, forward strand.
CCGTAAGCACATCGAAAAATATTACAACACCGAAGAAATCGGGAAGTTCCCGGAGAGACTGAAGCCGCTCTCCCTTCGGCCCAGCCTGACCGATTTGAATGCCGCAATAAACTACAATGAAATATACGACCAGCTGATGCTGCTCAGTCTGGTAATCTACACACCGTCGGACTACATCTTCCCGTCCAAGATGGCGAAGTACATCGACCTTACGCACAACAAGGGCAACAACCTGACCCAGCGTGGCCGTGAAGAAGGTATCCGCCGCTTAATGAGCATCAACCTGCTGAAGCGTCTGGAAAGCTCGGTTTATTCCTTCAATCTGACGCTGAAGAGAATCCTTGAGCAGATCCGGAAGACGATTACTGCGATTGATAACTTTGAAAAATATGGCAGCGCCGACCTTGATATGTATGAAACCTCCGAGAGTGACTTCGACATGGAGGACGGCAACACCGACTTCTTCACTGTCGGCAAGAAGGTCAAAATCGACCTGGCCGATATGGACTATAAGACCTGGCGCAACGAACTGCAAAAGGACGCGGATACACTGGAGCTGCTTACTCTGATGGTGGCGGACATTAAACCGGAGCACGACACAAAGCTGCAGACGCTGTTTAAGCTCCTGGACGACAAGATGGCAAAGCCCATCAATGCTGACAACAAAAAAGTCCTGATATTCTCGGCCTTTTCCGATACAGCGGATTATCTGTACGACAATGTCAGCACATATATAAAACAAAAATACGATCTGGATACCGCAATGATTACCGGAACCGTTGAAGGACGCACGACCATTAAAGGCTTCAAGGCTACGCTGAATAACGTGCTGACCTGCTTCTCTCCGATTTCCAAGAGCAAGGATGTTCTGATGCCGAATAATCCGGCAGAGATTGATATCCTGATCGCCACGGACTGCATTTCTGAAGGCCAGAATCTGCAGGACTGCGATTACCTTGTGAACTACGATATTCACTGGAACCCGGTCCGCATCATTCAGCGCTTCGGCCGAATTGACCGTATCGGAAGCCGAAACGATTATATCCAGCTTGTAAACTTCTGGCCGGATATGACGCTGGACGACTACATCAATCTGAAATCCCGTGTCGAGACCAGAATGAAGATTTCCGTTATGACGTCGACCGGTGACGACGACCTGATTAATCCGGAAGAAAAAGGTGACCTGGAATACCGCAAGCAGCAGCTCAAGCGCCTCCAGGAAGAAGTGGTTGATATCGAGGATATGTCCTCTGGCATTTCCATTATGGACCTGGGACTCAACGAGTTTAGGCTTGACCTTCTGGAATATGTCAAGCATCACGAAGGTTTGGAGAAGAAACCGAAAGGCCTGCACGCCGTAGTTCCTTCTTCCGACGAGAACCCGGAAGGCGTTATCTTCGTGCTGAAGAACGTGAACAACAGCGTCAACATAGATAACCAGAACCGTATCCACCCGTTCTACATGGTTTACATCGGACGGGACGGTGAGGTGATCTGCGATTACCTAAACCCGAAGAAGCTGCTGGATACTGTAAGGCTCCTTTGCCGTGGCAAGAGCGATCCGATCCCGATCCTCTGTAACACTTTTAATGCGGAAACAGACGACGGAAGGAACATGAGCGAAATGTCACAGCTTCTCAGCGAGGCAATAAACTCTATCATTGACGTGAAGGAAGAAAGCGATATTGACAGTTTGTTTAGTACCGGCGGCACTTTGGCACTGATGTCTGATATTTCCGGACTGGATGACTTTGAACTCATCTGCTTCCTTGTGGTCAAATAAGGAGAAATAGGTATGCTTGGATTACCGCAGTCTACGGAATTTAACAAGCGCATTCCTAAGCAAAAGTTCTACGAAAACATCACGGTCACACCTGCTATGCGGCGTGTTTTTGTGGAGCAGATCAGGACAATCTACTGGAAAAACAAAGTCGCACCGACGACCGTCAATATTGCCGCCGGGCAGACCGTTACCGAGGTGGAGTTTTTCGAGATAAAGCTCACAAAGACGCCGCTCGATGAATCGGTCCTGCGGCAGATTGATAAGGAGATCCCGTACCACATTATTTTCCTGCTGGAGTATGAAGGAAAGTATCAGGCGTGGACCGCGTATAAGGAAGCAACAGCTTCCGGGACGAATGCTTTTAAGGTAGGCAATTATTATCATACCGACTGGCTCCCGGAAGAAGAGCTGCCGCTGAAGCTGGATGGCCTGAACATCGATAAGGTCTACGAGAACTTCGTTCGACAGATTGCCGGCAATAAGCTACAGACGGAGACGACCGATGAAACGCTGGCTGAAACGGTAGCCAGGGATGAAAAGCGCAAAGCCCTGGAAAAACAGATCACTGCGCTGCAGGAGAAAATACGGAAAGAAAAACAGCTGAATCGGCAGATTGAAATAAATATGGAATTAAAAAGAATGAAAAAGGAATTAGAATCGGTACAGTGAGAATATATAAGAAACTGACAATTTATACTACAGTAATTGCAATTATTTCTTTTACTTTAGCAACTTTTTTTCATTATTGTTTCCCTGGTGACGAGGCAGATTTTTGGATAAATGTATGTCTTGGTATTTTCGGCAGCGCAGTTCTGACTGCATTTACATCTATTGTGTCCTATTTTCATGAGAGAAGGAAAACGCTAGAAAATTTTTTATACCATACAAGACAAATCCTTACCTTTGCTAACAAGTATCAAGAACATATGACATTAGATGAAAAGCTTCGATTTTTCCTTGACTACAGTGAATTTGACAAAACAGTATGGGATACAGATTTTGGGAACATGGATTTTTTCTTTGAGAGGAAAAACAAGTACAGAGAGTATATCTATAACAACATTTACAACCCTATTCTTGACTTTTCTAATGCCGTTGCAAATCATGTGTGGCATTTTAGATGTCATCTTGATGGAAGTGCAAAAAATGAAAGAGTAATGCAGACATTTGTAGATGAGTTGCAAAGTTATTTATTAAAAAAAGAAGAAAAAACTATTCCAACAGATATCAATGATAACGGAGATAAAACTTCCTGTTTTCGTTTTATTTCAACCGAATCAAAACTTGTTCACGACGTTAAGGTAGAACTTGCAGGTCGTTATTATGAAATATTATATGGAAAAAGAACAGCCAATAAAAAGCAGAAAGATAACAAAGCAACGGGAGGGGAAAATTGATGGATAAAATGCGTATGGAATCGGTTGATATGACCGCGCAGAATATTGAGAAAATCGGCGCGATGTTCCCGAACTGCATCACAGAGACCGTAGATGAAAGCGGTAAGCCGAAAAAGGCAATCAATTTTGAACTGCTGAAACAGATGCTCTCCTCCGATATATTGGAAGGTGATGAAGCATACGAATTTACATGGGTAGGTAAAAAGGCTGCTATCGTGGAAGCTAACAAGCCTATCCGCAAAACTCTGCGTCCTTGCCCGGAAGAATCTGTGGATTGGGATACAACGGAGAATCTTTATATTGAGGGCGATAATCTAGAAGTCCTGAAACTTCTGCAGGAAAGTTATCTCGGAAAGATCAAGATGATCTATATTGATCCTCCGTATAATACTGGCAACGACTTCATCTATGCCGATAACTTTATGCGCTCGCAGGAAGAAGAAAATGAGCAAATGGGCATGTATAATGAAGACGAAAATCGCCTGTTTAAGAATACCGACACCAATGGCCGTTTTCATTCTGATTGGTGCAGCATGATTTATTCTCGACTGACGCTTGCAAGGAATTTATTAACTGATGATGGTGCTATTTTCATAAGCATAGATGAGAATGAGATCGAAAATATGAAAAAGATTTGTGGCGAGGTTTTTGGAGAACAAAACTTTGTTGGAGCTGTAATATGGGAACGAGCATTTGCGCCAAAGAACGATGCAAAGTATCTTTCTGATAGCCATGATTATATTGTGATATACGCAAAAAATTTATCAAATTTTGTAATTGGAAAACTTCCGCGAACAGAAGAAGCAAATGCAAGATACAAGAACCCGGATAATGACCCAAGAGGTCCATGGGCTGCCGATAATATGACCGTAAAAACATATAGTGCAGCTTATGACTATGAAATTACAACTCCCAGCGGAGCTATCATGAGGCCAACTGATGGACGCTGTTGGTTTACAAGTAAGGAAAGAATGCAGAAACTAATTGACGAAGGGCGCGTCTGGTTTGGTGAGAGCGGTGGAAATATGCCTCGCATTAAACGTTATCTTTCTGATGTTCAACAGGGTATGACTGCAACTACGATATGGAAATATGATGAGGTTGGGCATAATCAGGAAGGACGTCAAGAACTAAAAAAATTGTTTGATGATAAAGGATATTTCGATGGGCCAAAGCCTATTAGACTTTTGAATCGTATTCTGCAAATTGCTAACGTTGGAGAAAAAGATATTATTTTGGACTTTTTTTCCGGATCTGCAACTACTGCTCATGCTGTCATGAAATTTAATTCTGAGTATAATGGCAACCGCAAATTTATTATGGTTCAGCTTCCGGAAGCTTGTGATAAAGCGAGTGAAGCCTACAAAGCCGGTTATAAAAATATCTGTGAAATCGGCAAAGAACGCATTCGCCGTGCAGGTAATAAAATCAAAGAGGAAAGCCCGCTAACTACTCAGAATCTTGATACTGGCTTCCGTGTTTTCAAACTGGACGACAGCAATATGAACGATGTCTATTATTCAGCCGGTGAGTATTCTCAAGACCTTCTTTCTATGTTGGAATCCAATGTTAAATCAGATAGAACCGATCTGGATCTTCTGTTTGGCTGTCTGCTGGAGTGGGGCCTGCCGCTTTCCATGCCGTATTCTTCGGAGAAGATTGACGGCTTCAATGTCCATACCTATAACGACGGCGATTTGATTGCTTGCTTCGACGAGAATATTTCCGACACCGTCGTAAAGGAAATCGCAAAGCGTCAGCCGCTGCGTGCTGTGTTCCGCGACAGCAGCTTTGCTGATAGCCCGGCAAAAATCAACGTGGGAGAAATCTTCAAACTTTTAGCACCGGATACCAGAGTAAAAGTTATTTAAGGAGGTTCCTCAATGGAATCGGTTGAAAAAGATTTTCTGAAAAATGTTGGAAATATTCTGCGTCAGGCAAGAAATAATGCGAAGACGTCAGTGAATCTTTCTATGGTATATGCTTATTACGAAATCGGACGAATGATTGTCGAAGAAGAACAAAATGGGACGAGTCGCGCCGCCTACGGTAAGCAGCTGATTAAGGAACTTTCAGAATATTTGACGGATCAGTACGGTAAAGGATACTCCGTTGGAAATCTTAAAAACATTCGTCAATTTTATAAGGTCTATGCTGAAGATCAAATTGGCGAAACAGTGTTTAGCCAATTCAAGAACCTTCCTGCGGTCAATAGTGGGAGAAGGTTCTTCTTGAGTTGGTCACATTATTTGATGCTTATGCGGATAGATGATGTGAATGAGCGTCATTTTTATGAAATTGAATCCGTCAAAAATGACTGGAGTCTCTCTGAGCTGAAGAGGCAATTTAACAGTGCCTTATATCAGCGTCTCCTTCTCAGTACTGACAAAGAGAAAGTGTTTTCTTTGGCAACCGAGGGAGCCATCATAGAATCTCCGAAGGACGCTGTCAAAGATCCGTATATTCTGGAATTCCTGGGTCTCCCGGAGCTTCCGTCCTACTCAGAATCCGAGCTCGAAACACGCATTATTGACCATTTACAGCAATTCCTGCTTGAGCTCGGGACCGGCTTTACCTTCGTTGGCCGCCAGGTGCGGTTTACGTATGATGAAGAACACTTTGTTGTTGATCTTGTTTTTTATAACAGAATATTGCGCTGTTTTGTCCTTTTCGATTTGAAAATCGGAGAATTGAAGCATCAGGATATTGGCCAGATGCAGATGTACGTTCACTATTATGACAGAATAGTAAAACTTGAAGACGAAAATCCCACGATTGGTATTTTATTATGCCATAAGAAAAATAATTCCGTTGTGGAAATGACTTTACCGGAAAATAACACGCAAATCTTTGCAAGCAAGTACGAAACTGTGTTGCCGGATAAAAAAATTCTGCAAAATCTCCTCGATGAGCATTTCAGTGATAGTGAAGAGGAAGAAAAAACATGAAATTACAGTACAAGCATCAAAAATTCCAGGCTGATGCTGCAAAGGCTGTTGTTGACGTTTTCGCAGGACAGCCCTACCTGACGCCGACTTATATGATGGACCGTGGCTCCGGATATTACCAGCAGTCATTGACTGATGATGAAGACTTCACTGGCTGGAGCAATCAGAAAATCGTTCCGGAACTTTCAGACGGTGTTATTCTGGAGCACTTGCAGAAAATTCAGCGTACCAATGGCATCGAGCCTTCTTCCAGGCTGGAGGGCAGGTATAACCTGACCATTGAAATGGAAACCGGAGTCGGCAAGACATATACCTATATCAAAACGATGTATGAGCTGAACAAGCACTACGGCTGGAGCAAGTTCATCGTCGTAGTTCCTTCTGTAGCAATCCGCGAAGGCGTGTATAAGTCCTTCCAGTCCACCCAGGAGCACTTCGCAGAGGAATACGGGAAGAAGGTCCGTTTCTTTATCTATAACTCTGCGCAGCTGACGGAAATCGACCGCTTTGCTTCCGACAGCTCCATTAACGTTATGATTATCAATTCGCAGGCTTTCAATGCGAAAGGCAAAGACGCCCGCCGCATCTACATGAAGCTCGACGAGTTCCGCTCCCGCCGCCCAATCGATATCATTGCAAAGACAAACCCAGTCGTAATAATCGATGAGCCGCAGTCTGTTGAAGGTGCCGCTACCAAGGAAAGGCTGAAGGAGTTCTGTCCGCTGCTGACACTACGATATTCTGCGACACATAAAAAAGACAGCATTTATAACATGGTTTATCGCCTCGATGCAATGGAGGCATACAACAAGCGCCTTGTAAAGAAAATCGCCGTAAAAGGAATCGCCGAGTCCGGAAGCACGGCTACGGACAGCTACGTTTACCTGCAGAGCATCAACCTCTCCAAGGCTGACCCGACGGCTACCATTCAGTTCGATATGAAAGGGACCCCCAGAACAAGGCAGGTAACCCGTACCGTTGGTATTGGCTATAACCTCTACGATAACTCCGGCCAGATGGAGGAATATAAGAACGGCTTCGTGGTGAAATTCATCGACGGCCGTGACGATTCCGTGGAATTTCTAAATGGCATCAAGATTTACGCCGGTGACGTGATCGGCAAGGTCGATGAAGACCAGCTGCGCCGTATCCAGATTCGTGAGACGATCCTTTCTCACCTGGATCGCGAACGGGAGCTGTTCTATAAAGGAATAAAAGTCCTGTCCCTGTTCTTCATTGATGAAGTTGCAAATTACCGTGAGTACGATGCTGCGGGCCAGCCGGTCAACGGTAAGTACGCGAAAATGTTTGAAGAGGAATACCAGGATATTATTTCAAACATGCAGCTTGCAATTGGTGAAGATGAATATCTGACGTACCTCGACTGTATCAAGCCCGAAAAGACCCACGCCGGATATTTCTCCGTTGACGGGAAAGGGAAGATGATAAACTCCAAGGTCGGTCGCAAAGAAACCACCTCGGACGACGTCAGTGCCTACGAGCTGATTATGAAAAACAAAGAGCTTCTTCTGGATCGTGATCCGAAGAAGAGCCCTGTCCGGTTTATTTTCTCCCATTCCGCACTTCGTGAAGGTTGGGATAACCCGAATGTATTCCAGATCTGTACGCTGAAGCAGTCGTCCAGTGAAGTCCGCAAGCGCCAGGAAGTCGGACGTGGTCTGCGCCTTTGCGTCAACCAGGATGGCGACAGAATGGACACGAATGTGCTCGGAAACGATGTTCACAACGTAAATGTCCTGACTGTTATTGCCAGCGAGAGCTACGACAGCTTTGCCAAGGGCCTTCAGTCTGAAATTGCAGAGGCTGTTGCAGACCGTCCGCGTGCGGTTACACCGGAACTGTTTATCGGCAAGGTTATTAAAGACAGCAATGGAAACGAGCAGGTGATAGATCCGGACACCGCTAGCGCGATTGTCTACGACCTTATCATGAATAGATATATTGACAAGAAAGGCACCCTAACGGATGAGTATTATGCTGATAAGGCAAACGGAGAAGTGAAGGTAGCCGAAGAAGTTGCTGATTCTGCTGCGGCTGTAATTGAGATTATCGATTCCATCTATAAGCCGATTGAGATCGAGGATGTTCGTAAGAACAACGTCGAGCTTCAGATCGATACAGAGAAACTGGCAATGCCGGAATTCAAGAAGCTTTGGAACAGCATCAATTCCAAGTCAGTTTATGTTGTTGACTTCAATACGGATGAGCTTGTGAAGAAGTCCATTGACTCACTGAACAGCAAGCTCCGCGTTCCGAAGATTTTCTTCAAAGTGGAAACCGGATCTATCGAAAATATCAAATCAAAAGATGAACTTACAAAAGGTCTTTCGTTTATAAAGGAAGAATCCGCCTCTTATGGCGTCAGTATTACAGCAAACGCAAACGTTAAATATGACCTGATTGGAAAGCTGGTCGATGAGACCGGACTGACCCGTAAAGCAATCATAGCGATCTTACGCGGTATTGAGAAAGTCGTGTTTGACCAATTCAAATATAATCCGGAAGAATTTATCATCCGTGCAGCCTCTCTGATCAACGACGAGAAAGCTACAGCAATTATCGTGCACATTACATACGATGTACTGGATGAGCGATACGGAACAGAGATTTTCACAGAGCCTACCATTAAGGGAAAACTCGGAACTAATGCAATGAAGGCTAAGAAACATCTGTACGACCATATCGTTTACGACTCTACCAATGAACACGATTTCGCTGCGGAACTTGATACAAATAAAGATGTAGCAGTTTATGTGAAGCTGCCAGACGGATTCTATATTTCAACGCCGGTAGGCCGCTACAATCCGGACTGGGCAATAGCTTTTTATGAAGGTACAGTAAAACACATTTATTTCATCGCGGAGACGAAGGGGTCGATGAATTCCATGCAGCTGCGCCTTATCGAGGAATCCAAAATTCACTGTGCGCGTGAACACTTCAAAGCCATTTCAGGTGAAAATGTTATTTACGATGTGGTTGACAGCTATCAGACATTGTTGAATAAGGTTATGAAATAAGGAAGCAAACCATGAGCTACTACACAAAGAAAAAAGCAACAAGAGACTCAGTAGGGAAATACATGGAAAAGAATTATGAAGCAGAAGATCAGTGGGGCTCTTATATCCGTTATTCTCAGAAGGACGAAATCACGGAAGATATTATGAACACATTTCACAATATCTACACCTATATTGAAGAAACAGACGGAGTACTGAAGTTTAATGTCAGAAACATGGGGAACAATCATAACTTCTATTCGGTCAGAGTTGTAGAAAATGAATAATCTCCCACCCTCTCCTTCGGTGGTATCTGCAATAAGCAGAAAACCGGCAGCAGTAGCCGCCTCTCTCGGGGCCTGAGTGATTTTTACTATGATAAAGAGATCATTGAAGAAAGGCTGTAAGGATGAAAAAGAATAAAGTTTCACCTGGGGTCTCAGCCTTTTGTCTGCTCATGTTGCTCGGTGTATATGGGATGGCCATATGGGCAGGAATTGAAGAGATATGGGGCGTTGGAGCAAGCTGCTTCGTATCAGCATTAGCAGCATACTGTATCGCTAAAGGTTTCCCATTCCGGGAAGATGAGACGGAAGAGGAAAATATAGCTGAAGATAATGATACATACGATCATGCAAGAAGCAGATATTATAATACCTTGCATTCCAAAGGCCTTGATAACCCGAAAGCCTCATACAGCAGGAGCAGTTTTACAAAGCAGGAAGACGAAGATACGATGCTCGGGTATAATTTCGTATCTTCTGAGGATATGCAGCTTCTGGAAGAAAGCGGATATGATGCAGACGAGCTCGAATACATGGACGGTCCGGAGCTGAGAGAGGCAATGGAAGACGCCGGAGTGGGTACGGACATGTATGACTTCGACTTCTGAGAAAGGGATCTTAACAGATGAAAGCAAGAACAAAAAGGATCCTGATGTTCCTTGTGTTGACGGCAATAGCCTGGGGAAGCGTAATTTCGTATAATGTCATTGAAGAGAGAAAATTTCAGCAAGAAATTGCTGACCGGGAAAGAAGAAACGCCGAATTCAGAGCAGAAGAGAAAGCCAGGCGTCAGGCTCAGCAGAAAGATTGGGAAAAAAATCTGATACCTACTCCAATACCGGGGCAAAAATCTACGCCAAAGCCGGTATATACGCCGAAGCCTTCCAAATCTTCATCTTCCTCATCCGGCTCAAAGAAGAAATATGTATTCCCGGATGATGACGACTATTATATGGACGAAGACGAATGGCTGATATGGCATGGTGACGAATATGACAGCGAAGAGGAAGCTCTGGATATGTATTACTGGCTATACTGGTGAAGATTTTTCTTCTGTTGTATGGCAGTGATTCTGTAAAAGAGAAAGCTGAAAGAAAAGAAGTGATTCCATGGCAATGTTATTAGTTCTGATAATCGGTATTGTATTAATAATCATTTGCGTTGTTCAGGATACGAAGAGGTATCGGGAACATCCGATAAAATATACCAAGATGCGCTGCCCGACCTGCGGATCACCGGCAAAGAAATATCAGTCTTCCTGGGAATGCCCTTGGTGCGGCGACAGCGGGGGGATCATCAGGCGCGGATAGAATTCATTTGAGAAAAGAGAACCGGCAGAGAAAGGAAGAATTACATGGCAGATATTTCGGAGATCCGGGCGCTGGCTGAAAAGACGCAGTCTCAGCTCAGCGGTAAATTTGGATTTGCCTTCTGTGACCTGAACAGCGGAGAAGAATGCAGCATAAACGGCGGAGAAACTTTCCCGATTGCCAGTGCCTTTAAGATCTTTGTTTTGGCGGAGCTGTACCGTCAGGCCGCTGCAGGGATGATCAATCTAAAAGAGAAAATCGTCTGTGATGAGAAGTTCCGTTCCGGGGGCAGCGGGCTGCTTGCATCCCTGGCCCCTGGCACTGTCCTTACAGTATATGACTATGCGGTGCTGATGATGTCGATTTCCGACAACACGGCAACGAATATCATCTTCGATCGGATCGGCGGAAGAGACGCAATTCGCAGAAACGTTCTGGAACCTCTTGGCTTGAATTGTACCCATGTGGACTTCAATTGCACGGAGCTGATGAATAAGTATTATTGTATCACGCCGGATATGAGCCCGGAACAGGTCAATGCCCGTTCCGCAAATGGCACGGATCGGAATAACCCCTGGTTCACCTGCGAGATGGGAGAAGGGAACTGGAGCAGTCCGAAGGATATGACGGTTATGCTCAGAACCTTATTTGAAGGTCGCTGGGTGGATAAAGAGACAAGTGACGCGGTCCTTGCAGTTATGCGGACCTGTCAGAACAGTTCGAGGATCACGAAATATCTTCCCTACAGCGCGAAAACGGCGCATAAAACCGGCTCTCTGGACCGGGTTATGACCGATGCAGGTGTTATAGTGACGTCCAAAGGCGCGTACACTTTCACGTTCTTCTACAACGGCAATACCGCTTCTGCTGAAGAATATGACGCGGCGTATAAGAACTTCCGTTCGGAAGAGCTCTGCGCTTTGCTGTCAAAGAGCATTTTTGACGTTTATATGAATTCCTGAACGTAGATTTAGAGAGAGAAATAGCAACGCAACGAACCTGCCTTGCCGATTTGGTGAGGCATATTTATTTCATTTTGTGGAGATTGAAGATCATCTTCCGGATATGTAAAAAAACAGGGAACTTTTACACGCAAACAAAATGCAAAAGTTCCCTGCAGGAGTAAAGGTGTGATTCAGTGAAAGACCGTTATACGGTAAGCATTTCCGAGGGGTGAGATTTGTAGGTGGCAAGGCTGACGCCGACTGTAGCGATCCCGCAGGCAATAGCTCCCGGAACGGTCGGTCCGAGTCCGAACGGGGTGCCGAGCAGCTTCCATCCTACGCATACGACAAATCCTGCAATCATCCCGGAAATGATTCCGGCTTTTGTCGCTTTCTTCCAGAAAAGAGCTGTGAACGCGGGTATTCCGGCCGCCGCTGCATAGAAGCTCCAGGCGAACATCAGGATACTGTAAGCATTCTTGATATAGAGCGCGATCACCAGCGCTCCCAGCGGCAGAACCACGGAGAAAATCCTGGAAAGCAGCATTTCTCTCTTTTCCGGCATATCCGGTTTCAGCGTTTTTCCAATATCATGGACGCAGGTCTGAACGGAAACCAGCAGGTAACTGTCTGCCGTGGACATGATAACGGAAAGAATACCGGCAAGAGCAAGCCCTGTCAGACCGGCAGGAAGCGCCTTGATTGCCAGCGCGGGAATAACGGCGTCTGTAGAGCCGTACTGCGCCAGGACATCGTCCCCGACGATCTGATGCGCTACAACGCCCATAAACCATACAAGGATGATCGTGACGCCGTAGACGGAAGTTCCCAGAAACATTCCTTTCTTTGCGCTCGTTCTGTCTTTTGCGGCAAAGGCTCTCTGCCACATTTCCGCTCCTGCCAAAGTAAACACGAGATAGGTAACGATATCTCCCAGAATATCTCCGTTGATGTACGGCTTGAAGAGCTCCGGAGACAGATTCGCAGTAAAATTTGCAAATCCTCCCACTTTGACCAGGGACGCAGCAGGTATCAGAATGTATACAAAGAGGAGCAGCATATAGAACTGAAGAACGTCCGTATAGACCACGCCGAATAACCCGGAAGTTGCAGTATAAACGATAAAAACAAGACACGCGATCAGCGCGCCCAGTTCGTAGGACAGTCCGATTTCTCCACCGAGCATGTTGATGATGGTTGCCGTCGCAGTAACCTGCGATGCCACCGTCCCCATCATGGTAAATGCAATCATTGCCGAGAGAATCAGCTTTGCGCCTTTCCCAAAGCGACGCTCAAACAGTTCGGGAATCGAAGAGATGTTATACTTAAATCCGATGTCTGAGATCCTTCCGGATATTCCGGAAAAAATGAACATGCCGAGAAGATAGGGGATTGCGGTTAGTATTGCTTTGAAGCCGCTGGAATAAGCAACTCCGGCACGGCCCATCAGTCCGCTGCCGCCGATAATTGTTGCGCATACCGTAGCCATCAGTACCAGAGGCCCGAATGAATGTCCGGCAGTGTAATAGTCATCTGCGTTTTTTACTTTACGGACGCAAAGCAGACCGACCAGTACCATACCAATCAGATAGATCCCGATGATGACGAGATCCAGGGCAGTTATTTCTCCACCGTTCATAGTCTTACCTCCATCGTTGATTTTTATCAATTGTTGATAAAACATTATATGATAACAGTTGATAAATGTCAATCATTGATTTCCTTCAGAATCCGGTTGACTTTCTTTAAATGGGGGTGTATAACAGGCTAAATAACAGTGATCAGGAGGATTCCGGAATGGGAACCTGTGAGGATGAAATACCGCTTTTGCATCTTTTGCCGCTTTTGCAGCGGATCATCGGATTAACGGAAACACACAGAAAGTTTGGCGTAACGAAGTCTCAGATCGTTATTTTTATCGTCCTGCATTACCGGGAGAGCGTAACGATGAGTGAAATCGCGAAATACATTTCTTCGTCAAAAGAGCAGGCGACCAGAGCCGTGGCGGCTTTGTGTGATAACGGTCTCGTGGAACGATATGAAGATCCCGGCAATCGTACGCATGTTTATATTCGTTTTACCGGTACCGGGAAAACTTATATGGAGCAGCTGATCCGGGAATTCCGTACGGATATATTTGAACGCCTTGCTTCCAGCCTGGATGAGGACGACATTCAGAATCTGAATCAGGCGGTTATGACGACAGTTGAAATTCTCAGTAAAGTGAAATAATTACTTTGTTTTTCTATATTAGTTTTGCCATAATGGTAGAAATCGTTGATTTAGTTTTTGCTGAGAATGTTTAGTTTGTTTTCTAGAATTTCAAATCTGTAAGTTTTTTATATTAGAACATACAGATGCATATCCCACTTTTTATTGTTATATAATTATGTGGAACTTATGAATTAATTTTCGAGTTAAATTGCTTTATAGTACAAAAGACCAAATCCATTCATCATGGTTTTGGCCTTTTTACTTTTTGAACATTTTAGGTTTAATTCCTTAAAATGCAGATGAATTATATTTACTATTGGACTTAATATTAGATGTAAAAATCTTGTCTTTTTCTTGTATTACTTTTGTTGTACTGTCTCTGATAATAAGCTTAGGTTCAAAGAAAATTGTTTGTTTTGAATCAGAGGGATTTTTGATTTCATAAAACGCCCGAGAACAAGCAGTATAACCAATATCATAACCTGATTGATATACTGATGTCAGAGGAACGTCAAAAAAATCACAATAACTGATATCATCAAATCCGACAATGGAAATATCTTTTCCAACTGTAATGCCAAGTTCCCTAAAACGTTTATATATTCCAACTGCCATCATATCATTTTCACAGAAAATAGCAGTGCACCTACTATTTTCAATTTGATCGGCTAAGGAATAACCGCTTTTCATGAGATAATCGCCCTCTAAATACGTTAGTTTCGCTGGATCGATTCCAAATTCTTGAACTGCCCATTTAAATCCTTCAGTCCTTTCTTGTGCACTTAAAACATGCATCGGACCGGTAATGCATGTAATATCTCTATGACCGAGTTCAAGCAAATGGCGAGTAGCAATATAACCACCTTTTTTATTGTTTAATCTAACTGAGCTGTAAGGAAGGGACTGTGTTTGGCGATCTACCTGAATAATTGGAAAATCAACATCCTTAAATAATGATGGAAGAAATGAGTATGAAGGTGTAATAAGAAGAGCGGAGATGCCCGCTTTTATTAGTTGTTTCATCTGCTCTTCCTCTTTTTCGGCAGAGTCATCGCTTGTCGTAAGTATGAGATGCGCATGATTATTTCTAGTCCAATGTTTAGTTTCTGAGCTTACTAATGATTCACTGATTGATATGATGGTTGGTCGAAGTTTAGACTCTCAGTTCCCACATGTGGAAGTAAAGACCAACAAAATGATATTGGAGGTTGATGGTCTTTCAAATAATTATATTCACGATATTTCTTTTCAAGTCTAT
>JAUNQI010000015.1:0-52916 GCA_030536255.1 Eubacteriales bacterium
TACGATTCCACCAACATGGATGCAGACGAGATCGCACCGAACCTCTACGACTGATCATCTGAATCCCTGTTGAATAATGAAACATCTGAGGGGCTGTGCCATTCGGCACAGCCCCTTTTATATTCTTATCATACATCGTATCAGAAATTTGCAGAAGAACAACAAAATAAAAGTTGACATAATATAATAGACATTTAATAAAAACTGTTGTCATACTATGAATAATGTGTTAAAATAACAAAACCGGATGAAATTGAACATCTGAAGAAGTGGCAGGTGTGTTTTTTGGAAAAATATGTTATCAAAGGCGGTAAGCCATTAAAAGGTGAAGTGACGATCAGCGGAGCAAAGAACGCAGCTGTCGCGATCATTCCCGCTTCTCTGCTTGTCAAAGGGGTTTGCCGTATCGAAAATATGCCGCATATCAGTGACACGGATATGCTCCTTACGATCCTGAAGGAGCTCGGTGCCAAGGTGCGGTTTATTGATAACTCTACAATTGATATTGACTGCACAAATGTCGAATTCGGAAACGCTCCGTTTGACCTTATGCGCAAGATTCGTGCTTCTTATTATCTTATCGGAGCAATGCTCGGCCGGTTTGGAAAAGCAAAGACAACGATGCCTGGAGGCTGTAACTTTGGCTGCAGGCCAATCGATCAGCATATTAAAGGTATGGAGGCGCTTGGCGCTGAAATAAACGTAAAGAACGGCTTTGTATATGCAGCTGCTCCGGAAGGAAAACTGCATGGCAGCTTTATCTACCTGGATAAGGTCAGTGTCGGGGCAACGATGAACATTATTCTCGCCTCCGTTCTGGCAACGGGAAGAACGATTATAGAAAACGCTGCCCGTGAACCGCATATCGTTGATCTGGCGAACTTCCTGAATTCAATGGGGGCGGATGTCCGCGGGGCCGGAACAGATACGATTAAAGTCAACGGAGTTGAAAGCCTTCACGGGGGTACCTATGCAATAATCCCCGATCAGATAGAAGCAGGAACATATATGGTTGCAGCGGCTGCAACAAAAGGTGAAGTCCTGATAAAGAATGTTATTCCGAAGCACCTGGAATGCATCAGTGAGAAGCTCAGAGAGACGGGGACGATTGTTCAGAACTTTGAAGATTCTGTTCTTGTCAGAGCTAGCGGAAATCTTCGTAAGGTGAATATCAAAACGCTGCCTTATCCCGGATTCCCGACGGATATGCAGCCCCAGATGGCAACGCTTCTTTGCCAGGCGGAAGGCACGTCTGTTATTACGGAAGGAATATACGATAACCGTTTTAAGTATGCTGCTGAGCTGAACAAAATGGGAGCCAACGTGAATGTGGAAGGAAAAATGGCAATCATTGAGGGAGGACACAGCCTTACAGGTGCGCCTGTTATGGCATGCGATCTTCGGGCCGGTGCTGCGATGGTAATAGCGGGCTTATGCGCGAACGGTGAAACGGAGATAGAAGACATTCATTATATCGAACGCGGGTATGAGGATTTTGTTGAAAAGCTCAGAAGGCTTGGTGCAGATATCTGCATAGCGGAGTATCCGGATGATACGGATAAAAAGGACAACGTAATCGCTGTCTGAGAGTTCTGTGCTATGCTTGGAATAAAACTGATTTGTGTCGGCAAAATGCGCGAAAAGTATTATATCGATGCTTTTTCGGAGTATGAAAAAAGACTCAGTGCTTATTGCAGATTTGATATTTCAGAAATAAATGAGGAACGGCTTCCGGATTCTCCGTCAGACAATGAAATCATGCGGGCGTTGTCAAAGGAAGGAGACCTTATTCTGAAGACGATACCCAAAGATTCGTATGTAATTGCTTTGTGTGTGGAAGGGAAACAGATGCCGTCTGAAAAGCTGGCGTCTGTTTTACGTGAACGGGAAGGCTCCGGGAAACCGAGAGTTTGCTTTATTGTAGGCGGTTCATACGGCCTTTCAGATCAGGTTAAGAAATCAGCAGACTGTCGTCTGTCAATGTCTGAAATGACTTTTCCCCATCACCTTGCCCGGGTGATGCTTGTTGAGCAGATTTACAGAGGCTTCAAAATCAACGAGGGCTCTGCTTATCATAAATAACGATCAAATTATATTTTTGAGGAGTTTCGGCAATGAAAAAATATGATTATATGGAAGAATATCGCCGATGGATGGACAGCCCGGCTCTCAGCGAACGGGAATGGGAAGAGCTCAATTCTATTGCCGGGGATGAAAGTGAAATAGAGAACCGCTTTTATGCTCCCCTGGAGTTCGGAACCGCAGGTCTTCGCGGAACGATGAAAACCGGTCTCCACAATATGAACATACACGTCATTCGTCATGCAACGCAGGCATTTGCGGATGTCATTAAGGAAGTCGGCGGAGAAGGCGCACCGGAAATGGGAATCGCCATTGCTCATGACTGCCGTCTGAACGGTACGGAATTTGCGAAAGAGGCAGCTTGCATTATGGCAGCGAACGGAATTCATGTCCGTTTCTTTGATGCCCTTCGTCCTACTCCGGAGCTGAGCTTTGCCGTTATTCATTATGGATGTATCGCAGGTCTGAATATAACCGCCAGCCATAATCCCAAAGAGTATAACGGATATAAGGTCTACTGGTCTGACGGAGCGCAGCTTCCTCCCGAGCCGGCCGATATGATCGCCAAAAAGATGGATGAATATGATATATTCACCTGCTTTAAGACCTGCAGCTTTGATGAAGCAGTTGCTGACGGAAGAATTGAAATCATCGGGGAAGAGACGGATGAGCTTTTCCTGGACGAAGTTTTGAAGATGGCAATTGATAAGAAAACCGTCTCCGAGGTGGCTGATGAGTTTAAGATCGTCTATACTCCGTTCCATGGATGCGGCTACAGGCTTGTCCCGGAAGCTTTGAAGCGCCTTGGAATTAAGCATCTCTATCCCGTTGAGGAACAGATGGTGATCGACGGAAACTTCCCGACGGTTGTCAGCCCGAATCCGGAAAATCCGGAAGGTTTTTATCTTGCTGTGGATCTGGCTAAGAAAGTCGGCTCCGATCTGATCATCGGTACGGATCCGGATTCAGACAGAGTTGCAGCTATGGTAAAAAACAGCGAGGGTGAATATATTGTTATTACGGGAAATCAGCTTGGCGTTCTTCTGCTGGACTATATTATTACTGCAAGATATGCGACCGGAACCATGCCGGAGAATCCCGGCGCTGTAACCAGCCTGGTTACAACCGGTATGGCAAGGGCAATTTCCGAGAAAAATAATGTTCACTTTGAAGATACCTTTACGGGATTCAAATTTATGGCTGAGCGGATCGCGTCCTGGGAAGAGGCCGGTTCCTATAAATATATCTTCGCTTTTGAAGAAAGCTGCGGATATATGGCTGGTGACTATGTTCGCGATAAGGATGCTGTGACGGCGTCCATGCTCGTAGCTGAAATGGCAGCGTCGTATTATAAAAAAGGGATGACTCTTTATGATGCGGTTGTTGCTCTTTACGAGAAATACGGGTATTTTATGGAAAAAACGCTCAATCTTGTGATGCCCGGTGTTGATGGTCTCGAAAAGATGAAGAAGATCATGGATGAGCTTCGTTCGGAACCTCCCAAGAGGATCGTTGACGAGGAAGTAATTCGCATTCGGGACTACCTTGACGGAAGCATTTATGTTTCCGGTCTTGGAAAGGTAGACAACACGCCGATGTCCGGTTCGAATGTTCTTTATTTCGAGCTGGCTGACGGAAGCACGTTTATTGTCCGCCCGTCTGGGACGGAGCCGAAGATCAAGATCTATCTCCTTGTCAGAGGCGCAGATAAAGAATCCTGTCTGAAGAAGGTTGCAGCGCTTGAGGAATATGCTGCTACGTTAAAGAAATGAATAAAAAAATCAGTTTATGGGATTTGTTTTTTACTTTCGCCAGAATCGGTGTGCTTACCTTTGGCGGAGGCTATGCAATGATTCCGATGCTTGAGCGTGAGCTTGTTGACAAGCATGGCTGGACGACCAATGAAGAACTGATGGACTATTACGCCGTGGGTCAGTGTACCCCCGGCGTTATAGCTGTTAATACGGCTACTTTTGTCGGGCATAAGCTGGCCGGAAACATAGGGGGCATCGTTGCATCTCTGGGCGTTGTCTTTCCGTCTTTTGTTATTATTTCTGTCATAGCGAAGATCCTGACAAATTTTGCCGATAATCAATTCGTAAAAAGTGCTTTTGCCGGGATCCGCGTTTGTGTATGTGTGCTGATTTTTAACTCGGTTGTCAAGCTGTATAAAAAGGCAGTTGTTGATAAGGTTACTTTTGCTATTTTTCTTTGTGTGATCGTTCTTTCTTTCTTCCTCGGAATTTCTCCGGTTATATTTGTAATAATATCTGCGATCCTTGGTGTTGTTAACTAAACTGGGGGTGCGGGGGAAATGATATTGCTGAAGCTGTTCTGGGAGTTTTTCAAAACAGGTCTCTTTTCTGTCGGCGGTGGAATGGCAACCCTTCCTTTCCTGTATAAAATGTCCGAAAAAACTGGCTGGTTCACGGCCTCCCAGCTTGCGGATATGGTTGCAGTTTCAGAATCAACACCCGGTCCGATCGGAGTCAATATGGCTACCTTTGTTGGCTTTACAACTGCCGGATTTTTCGGCTCGGTTGTTTCGACTCTTGGCCTGATTACTCCGTCAATTATTGTAATTCTGATTATTGCCCGGATCCTTGAAAAATTCAGAACGAATAAATATGTGGATTCTGCATTTTATGGTTTGCGTCCATGCTCCGTGGGCCTGATCGGAGCAGCAGGGCTTCTGGTGGTCAAGATATCCTTATTTGATGTCAGCCTGTTTCAGGAAACGGGTGCGGCATCGGATCTGTTTAAGTGGAAAGCCATTCTTCTGGCGGCAGTGCTGTTTGTGTTGACAAGGTATGTAAAGCCGCTGAAGAAGCTTCATCCCGTTGTTTTTATTCTTGCCTCGGCTGCTGTGGGGATAGTTTTTAATTTCTAGAAGTGTGGGTACGGTATATTTTAAAGATTTGTATTTCTTTTGAATTATAGTTCTTTTTAACGTCTTTTTTAAGAATTAAAAAAATATCGTGTAACCTCAATTGAAAAATAAAATTCCTGCCAGGTATAGTCAAGAGTTGAAGTTACTTCTGCAAGATTCATAGTTGAGATTACTTCAGCAAAAGCAATTTCAAACTATTGATCGGTCAAACCGGTGGTTTACAGTATAAATACTTTTCCTACACGCAGGATAGAGCGCTGAGGACCGACCTGAGCGGTGTGCAGGCTTTGCGGAAAGGCAGCGTCTTTGAAACGCTGCTTTTCCGCTATCTTTCCACAAAGTCAAAGCAAAAAAACTCAGGGGACGGAGGGAAGAGCCCCTTTCCATCTACGAACAGCAGTAGCAGCGGATTCGGAGAAATCTTTGACGAAAAACGCAAACTTAACTCTCAGTGACAGAATTGCAATCGAAGTTGGTCTTCGCAAAAAAGGGAGTTTTGCTTTTATTGCTCAGGAACTGGAAAAGATCCGTCTACTATTTCAAAACAGGTGTGTAATCATGTAAAACAGGGTTAGTCCTTGCATTAGATCTGTGTTAATAATGTCGATGAGATCATGCTTACTGAAGCATTTATCAATAATAGATTGATTTTATAATTTCTGACTACTATGATAAATCCGATATGATAATCGCCTAAATCTTTATTTTAAAGTAAAAAAATAGATTGAGATTCTGAAAAAATATAAGAAATAGAACAGAAGGAGTCTTGCAGATATGAGCAGGAAACAAAAAGAGAAGTCAAAACAAGCTGTATACATTTATACTGAAGACCAACAAAAATTAATCGTTGGTACATTTGGCGTCGTGGCGTTTTTGGCGGTTTTATTCTCGGCCCTTTTCATTAAAATCGATGAAGATTGGGCAGCTGTTGTTTCCTTTGTTCTTATTTTTGGCGGCATTTTTGCTTTTCTTTTTTGGCTTAACTGCGTCTTTCCTAAAACAATCCGGGAAAGCAATGCTGCAAAAGCCGGTATCCTGCAAAGCAGCATCAATGAAACGCTGGTTGAACCGAAAGTTTCGGATAAGTATAGAAGGCAGGATGCTTTTGATGCGGAGTACATGCAAGGATTGAAGGAAGAACTGGCAACTATCCTGAATGTCCGGCAGGATATGCAGGTGGATGACGAAAAGTATGAACAGGCTATTAATAACTGGAAAGCTGTGTATCAGAAGCAAAAGAAAAAATGGGTCTTGGGCAATATCCTCCGCGGAGTTCTGATGATTTTCACATCGCCCGGTAAAATGGTATCACCGGTTGAGTTTGACGGCAATGCACCGAATAAAATGAGCAGGGATGTTGCGCTCCTTTCCTACAGACTGTTTTTTTGTAAATCCTGCGATCAGATGATTGAGAAGATGCGGAATGATAATGACCTGGCCCTGACCTATGCCGGCATTTTCTACAATTTCTATCAGAAATACGAACCTAAAAAGCCTCATGAAGAGGTGTGGGGTATCGGCCCCAACACGTATTTGTTTTATATGCTTGCCAAAGCAACAAATCTGGAGATCCCGTTCTATGATGTTTTTTTCAACGTAGATTCCGACAAATACGATAAATCCGTTTCTTTTGCGAAATATCTGGACCGCATCATGAAGTCTGGGGCTTATCTTCGGAATCTGCCGGAGGACTTTCTGAAAAAAACCTGTGACTATCTGGACAGTCTGAAGACAGCAAATGCTGAATATGAACGCAGACTGAATATAATCATTGAAAAGCAGCCACGGGAAGCAAAGAAGAGAGTGATCAAAGAAGTATTAAGAGTTGTGGCATCATTCTCCGCAATTCCACTGACAATTGCACTGATACTTGGGCTGGCAGAAAATGTCATTGACCCACATGTAGAATATAAGCAAGCCTTAACGCTGCTGCAAAATGGGCAATATGACGAAGCAACAAAGCAATTCTCTTATCTGCCGAAAAAGTATAAAGATAAACATGAATATGAATGGTACTATGCGATGGGTACCAGCTATCAGGAGGCAGAAGATTATTTAAATGCTGCGGATTGCTTTTCCACCGCAGGTTTCTATCAGGACAGCAGGGAACGATACATAGAATGCAGTTATAATGCGGGTGTAAAGGCTCAGGAAGCCGGAAAGTATGCTCAAGCCGCGACTGAATTTGAAAAAGCGGGAAACTACAAAGACAGCAGAGAACGATACCAGGACAGCATGGAGCGATACAAAGAATGGAAGTATAATGAGGGAATAGAATATCTGCAAGCCGGGGATTATTTAAAAGCTGCGGATATGTTTGAAGCGTTGAGTGACTACCAGGACAGTAAGGAAAGGTACATTGAAAGCATCTATAATGCGGGTATAGAATATCAGAAAGCCGGAGAATACAGCAGAGCTTTGTCTGAATTTGAAGATGCGGGTGATTACAAAGACAGTAAGGAACGGTGTCGGGAATGCCGGTATAGTCAGGCTGAAGAATACGAGGAAGCAGGGAAATATGACCTGGCCGCGACTGAATTTGAAAATCTGGGAGACTACAAAGACAGCAGAGAACGATACCAGGACAGCAAGGAGCGATACAAAGAATGGAGGTATGATCGTGCTGTAAACTTTGAGGAATCCGGGAATTATTCGTCTGCTGAGTCTGAATTTGAAAACCTGGGAGACTACAAAGACAGCAAGGAACGGCTAAAAGTATGCAAGTATAATCGTGGTGTAAAATATGTGGAATTCGGGGATTATTCAAGAGCTGCGGATATGTTTGAAGAGTTGAGTGACTACCAGGACAGCAAGGAACGGTATAGGGAATGCAAATATAATCAGGCTGTAGAATACGAGGAAGCAGGGAAATATGACCTGGCCGCGACTGAATTTGGAAATGTGGTTGACTACAAAGACAGCAAGGAACGGCTTAAAGAATGCAGATATAGTGCAGGTGTAGAGTATCAGGAAGCCGGGAATTATTGGTCTGCTGAGTCTGAATTTAAAAATCTGGGAGACTACAAAGACAGCAAGGAACGGCTCAAAGAATGCAGATATAGTGCAGGTGTAGAGTATCAGGAAGCCGGGAATTATTCGTCTGCTGAGTCTGAATTTGAAAATCTGGGAGACTACAAAGACAGCAAGGAACGGCTCAAAGAATGCAAGTATAATCGTGCCGTAAAATTTGAGGAAGCCGGAAATTATGAACTAGCTGCGTTTGAATTTGATGGTGCAGGAGACTACAAAGACAGCAAGGAACGATATATTGAAAGCAGCTATAATGCAGGTGTAGAATACCAGAACGCCGGAGAATATTATTCAGCCGCGTATTACTTTGAAAACGCGGGAGACTACAAAGACAGCAGGGAACGTCTCAAAGAATGCCGGGATCAGAGTTATTAAATAAGGACAATAAGGAGAAAAGGAAAATGAGCCGAATGAAAAGAACGTGTATTTTTTTGATAGTTATTGCTGTGTTTCTTACACTTTTTACATTCCCGGTGCACGCTGACAATAAGTTTGAACCTTATGGTAGCTGGGATGACTGGACGGATATTCGAAAACTGGATTATAGTTATAATGGGAATGTCCTGTTTGGAGTGAAAAATGACGGAACAGTCTTAGGCTGTCTTTTATCTGAAGAAGATTCTTCCTTGCATGAAGAACTGCAGGAAGTACTTTCATGGACGGATATTGACTCTCTTTATGTTAAGGGAGATGCTATAATAGGCTTAAAGAACGATGGAACGGTGCTCCTTAATTCTTATGCAGCTCAGGAGTGTACATATGACGCGGATCGTCTGACAAATGTGAAAGCTATATTAGGCGATTATAATCATTTTTATTTTCTTCATAATGACGGAACAGTATCCGGATTCTGTCTATACTACACTGATGAAATTACAACAGGATTTGAAGGTGTTGAGAATATTAAGTATCTGTATACATCATACTGGGGAAGTATGGTTGCAGTAACAGAAGACGGGAAGATTGTCTGGCCAAAATCTTCAAATAGTGATTATGATTTACAGAATAGCATCACTGAAAACTGGGAAGATATCGAAAAAGTATTCCGGGCAGATAATATTATTACGAATCTTGTCGTTGCGAGAAAGAGTGACGGAACTACCTCCTGCAGAAGTTATGGATATAACGGGTATGATTTATCAAGAATGCCATTCCTGGAAAAAGTTGTTGAAGGCTGGCAGAATATAAAAGACCAATGGTCTGAATGGTATCAGGAGGATTTCAATGTCCTTCTTGATGACGGTACGCTGAAAGGGGTAGGAATAATCAGCGATTGTGAGATAGATGAGACGGAAGGCACACTCAGCGGCTGCGAGAAGTTTAATATTGTCGATTACCGAAAGCTGAATCTGGCAAATGTTCATGATGGTGATATCATTTTGGACAGCGGAGAAATATATCCATATTCTAAGGGCGAGTATTGCGGCTACCGGGAAAAATATAAATATAATGGAGAATCCGGAATAACGGAAGTAATTACTCCTTGGGGAAATGAATTAGGTTTGACTGAGAATGGAACTGTTGTAAAGATTGATTCGGTATGGAACCAGAATCTATGGAATTTTGATTCGGATGGAGAGAAAACTGATCATGTAATTTCTGAGGACCTGACTGGGAAAAAACCTGGAGAACCGGGGCAGTTGTGGTGTAACATTAAAAATTACCAGTTCGCATTTCAGGACGGTGGTCCTTATATTTCGGAATCCGGTTTTACATATGATCTTTTAGAAGACGAGGGGGCAGCTATCATCGGTTATGAAGGTGAAGAGACAGAAGACAGTCTTCGGATTCCATATGAAATAGACGGTCAACCGGTGATATATATTTCCGGAATAGACTGCGGTCAGTATCATATTTTAATCCCTGATACAGTGACAGCAGTAAATCTGATCTTTGAATCGGATTCTTCTGCCAGGGTAGCTATTCCGTCTTCGGTAAAAGGGTATGAGGGACATTATAACGGATGCAAGTTCCCGGAAATCGGGTATTATAATTTAGACTGCCCTAACAAGGATGTTCCGGAATTTTTTGAATACGGAAAAGGGAGCGGTGTTCAGCTGCCGAAAGAGGAAAGCTATCTGCCTGTTTTTGAGAAAATGACGGTGAAAACCAGCAGCGCCAACGTGTATGATTACAAAAGCTCCGGAAAACAGATACAGAAGGGTTCCCTTCCGTACGGAGCAGAAGTATATGCGCTTGCCCGTCAGAGTATCATGACTTTTGTTCTGTATAAGGATGAGGAGCAGCAGGTTTGCGGAGGCTGGATCACTTCAGAGAATCTCGCATTTACAGAGGAGAGTGACAATCTCCATGGCCTGTTTAGCTCGGATACTGCAGCGTAGATGCATTTAATACTTCTTTTATAAGACGGAAAGTCTTAAAATATAATGATTCGAGAAAGAAAAGAAAAAATGAAAAAAGAAATTGCAATGTTTCTCACAATGGCCCAAATCATATAATTATTTATCGTCATATGAAGAAATGTATGTAAAAACCTATAAGGCGAATGTATATTCTTATAACGGAAACGGAAAATCAACGGTAGTTGACAGCCTTGAATTCAGGGACAAGGTAACAGCAATAGCAGTCCAGGATATATTAACCTGTGTTTTATATGAAGATTCAGACGGAAATGAACATGCAGGGTGGATTACGTCGAAAAATCTGCAGTACTCTGATCCGTTGGGGAAATAAAACGGAATGAGGCTTAAATACCCCAGAGGAAACCCAACCATTGTATGTTTTATGAGCATACCATTTGAAGTAATTAATTCTATACGATGCTGAATAGCATAGAATAAATGAAGCAACCTAGTGTTTTTATATATAATGAATCTATACTTGATTTTTACAGCTTTACCATGTATTTAATAAAATAAGATTATTGAATGGTTAGAGAAAGACCTCAGAGGACTGCAGTCTAAGTCCTCTGAGGTCTTGCCTGATTATCTGAAAATATATTTTGATGGAGACCATCGCTTTATGAAAAGATCTTGTCCTTTGTGATATCCTTCAGGCATCCGGCACCGCACATGGTCATCGTTGACTTCAGCTCGCCGAGGATCTTGTCTATGTAGATGTTGAAGCCTTCCTGACCTGCGCCGTAAATACTGGTAAGGATCGGGCGCCCGATCAGAACAGCGTCTGCACCGAGTGCAAGAGCTCTGAAAATATCAACACCGGAACGAATTCCACCGTCAACAAGGATCACAGTCTGTCCCTTTACTGCCTCAACAATGGAGGGAAGAACCTCACAAGTGGAGGGAGTAGCACCCTGAACGCGTCCACCGTGATTGGATACAACGATTGCATCAGCGCCGGCTTCCACTGCCTTCTTTGCTCCGGCAGGAGTCATGATCCCTTTGATAATGAAAGGCATTTTCGCATAATCGATGATCTCTTTCATTTCGCTGACCGTCTTGCTTCCCGCATTCGGGTTCATTGCCTTCAGGAACGGGAGACCGGCTCCGTCAACATCCATGGCGACGGCAAAGATATTCTTTTCATTGAGAATATCGAGCTTTTCAAAAACAAATTCCTTGTTCCAGGGCTTGATGGTGGGAATGCCCATCCCCCCAAGCTCCGCCATATCTGCTGCGGCACTTTTCATGATCTCGGGATCAACGCCGTCACCCGTAAACCCGGCAACGCCATATTCACTTGTGGCCTTAAGCATGATCTTATTATATTCCTGATCGCCGTATTTATCACCGTAATGCATCTTCAGCGCACCCATAGGGGCTGCAAAAACAGGTGCGGAGAACTGATGACCGAACATCGTAAAAGAAATATCCGGATCGTAATTCGGGCACAGAGTGTCCATGTTTACGCAGACTTCCTGCCATTTATCAAAGTTTCTGGCAGCGGTGTTTCCGGGATACTTGCAGCCTGGGCCGGGCATGGAATTTCCGCAGGCTTTTCCGTTACATACCGGGCATGCTTTGCAGTAAGGCCCTATGCAGCTTCTGGCAGCTTCGATAACTTCATTATAGTTCATTGATGATCCTCCTCAGTTTTCTGTAATATATAGAAATATCCTGGATATGCTTAATCGAAACCTGTAAATGATTATCACCTATCTTTGTAATAATGTCAATATCTGTTGTAAAATACCTGAATCAGATAATAAACTTATGGAAATAAAAGCAAAAACATTTTGTCATTTTTTGTAACAATGTTACAAAAATGAATGATTATATGCTATAATTTGATAAATATTGTCGGAAATGATTTACATAATATATCAGAATGCTAAAAATATGATAATAATACATTATATGTTGGGGAAGGAATGGAGAAAATGAAGAAGATACTGGTTCTCGAGGATGAAGACAATATCAGAAGCTTCGTCGTTATCAATCTCAGAAGAAGCGGGTTTGAACCTATCGAAGCGGACTGCGGAACTGCCGCGCTTGAAAAACTGAAGCAGAATCCGGATATTTGTCTTGCTCTTCTGGATGTTATGCTTCCGGACATAGACGGCTTTGAAGTCTGCCGCAGAATTCGTGCGCAGGGTTTAAAGATCGGTATCATCATGCTCACTGCCAAGAGCCAGGAAATTGATAAGGTTACGGGCCTTATGACAGGGGCGGATGACTATATTACAAAACCGTTTTCTCCTGCAGAGCTCACTGCCCGTGTGGACGCGCTGATTCGCCGTCTCGGAGTAGATGACGATGATCAGAAGCCGGTTGAGCTGAAGAGCGGCCCGTTTGTCCTCAATACCCGCAACCGCACGCTGGAAAAAAATAACCAGCGCCTGAAGCTTACGCAGATCGAGTATCTGCTGATGAAGCTGTTTATGGAAAATCCGGGAAAAGCTATGTCCAGAGAAGATATTCTCTCTGCGGTATGGGGCAACAGCTTTAACGGAGAACTGAAAACTGTTGATGTGAATATCCGCCGTTTGAGAATGAAGATCGAAGATGACCCGACTGAGCCGGAATTCCTTACCACGGTATGGGGCTACGGGTATAAGTGGGGCTATTGATTTCTGACATAGAAAGAAGAATATTCTGTTGATAAATTTAAAAAATCAGCTTTTAATATCCGGCGCGGCAGCTCTTGTTTTGCTTCTTCTTGGAATGTGGCTGATCGTCAGAGGATATATCATCATGGCTGTTATTATTATGGTCGTTATGTGTATCTATGTGATCCTTGTCAATCTCTGGTTCAGGAGCTATGTAACGGATCCTCTGGCGAAGCTTGCAGCGATCTCCAAAAAGATTGCCGATGGCAAATACGGGGATCAGGAAGAGAAAATAATCGATAACGAGATCGGTGAGCTTACAGATGCGATCAATGAGATGTCTAAGAAAATCGCAATGGCGGATAAATCAAGGACTGAGTTTATTTCTCAGATTTCTCATGAGCTCAGAACTCCGCTGACGGCGATCACCGGATGGAGCGAAACAATTGCATATGATCCTGCGGTTCAGGGGGATTCTTTAAGAGGTATCAATATTATCACCAAAGAAGCGGAACGCCTGACAAGGATGGTAGCGGAGCTGCTTGAATTCACCAGAATTCAGGACGGCAGATTCAATCTCCGGATCGAGCTGATCGATATTACTGCGGAGCTGGAAGATGCTTTGTTCACGTATGGGGAGATGATGAAGCAGGCGGGGCTGGATATTTCATATAAATCTCCGGATGCGGAAATTCCGCTGATCCCCGGAGATCCAGAACGTCTGAAGCAGGTCTTCTGCAATCTTCTGGATAATGCGTCAAAACACGGTGGAGACGGGAAAAAAATTGATGTCGGTCTCGAAAATGACGCTGATTATGTTTATATTTCAGTCAGAGACTATGGCCATGGTATTCCGGAAGCCGAGCTGCCGCATGTAAAAGAAAAATTCTATAAGGGAAGCTCAAAAAACCGCGGTACCGGGATAGGGCTTTCTGTATGTGATGAAATCGTCACAAGGCATGGCGGAGAACTGATTATAGAAAATGCTGCCGGCGGAGGCTGTATTGTTACCGTAAAGCTTCCGATGAACAGTGACTGATATTTGGAGTGAATAATGAGTAAACAAAAAGAGTTTAAAACATCTATAGGCGGTCAGGCCTTAATGGAAGGGATCCTGATGCGCGGACCAAAAAAACAGGCAATCGTCTGCAGAACGGCAGATGGTCTTGTTGAAAAGGTGGAAGATCTCAAGCTGATTAAGGATAAATATCCCATTCTGGGGTTCCCTTTTATTCGTGGCGTAGTTACATTTCTGGATTCCATGATAAAGGGAATGCAGGCGCTGATGTATTCCGCTGAGCTTCTTCCTGAAGAGCTGCAGGAGGACGACCCGATCGACAAATGGATCGAGGAGCATTTCTCAGCCGATAAAGCAAAAAAACTGATCATCTATGTGGCGGTTGTTCTTGGAATTGCGCTTTCCATGTTCCTCTTTGTATTCCTTCCCGCTTTTATTGTGGGGTTTATCAAGCCGATTTATAATAACTATTTTCTCCGTAATCTGGCGGAAGGTGTCGTCCGTATTGCAATATTGCTGGTATATATGCGTCTGTGCTGCTGTGTAAGCGATGTGAAGAGACTGTTCGCTTATCATGGTGCAGAGCATAAGACGATATTCTGCTATGAGCACGGGAAAGAGCTGACGGTTGAAAATGTCCGGCCTGAAAGCCGTTTCCATCCCCGCTGCGGTACGAGCTTCCTGCTCGTTGTGGTTATCGTGAGCGTTCTTGTGAACTCCGTTGTGAAGGTTTCCAATACGTTCGCAAGAGTTGGCTGCCACCTCCTGCTCCTTCCGGTTGTGGTAGGAATCAGCTATGAGATCAACAGATGGTGCGGCCTGCATGACAACTGGCTTTCTTCATTTCTGTCTGCTCCGGGAAAATGGCTTCAGCGCATGACAACGAATGAGCCGGATGATTCCATGATCGAGTGCGCCATCCGCGCAATGGAGCTTGTTATTCCGGAAAATCAGGGTGACGATGCCTGGGGAAGCTGACGGGCATAATTTGTGTATCGTTTGATATAATAAGAGAACAATTGTGAAAACATATAACGATATTTATCTTACAACCAGAAATATTCTTCGTCAGAGAGGCGTCGAGGCCTATGGTCTTGAGGCCAAGCTGATTGTATCCAAGGCAGCCGGGAAAACCGTGGCGGAGCTGATGCGTGATCTGAACCTGTACACTTCGGATGAGGTATACGGGAGAGTAACAGAGTATACGGCGCGCCGTCTTCGCGGTGAGCCAATCGCTTATATTTCCGGATCGTGGGAGTTTTACGGTCTTCCGATGATCATTACTCCGGATGTTCTTATTCCGAGAATAGATACCGAAGTTCTGGTCGATGCTGCGAAAGAAATTCTTACGGGGCACAGGATGGATGCCAGAGTCCTTGACCTTTGCTGTGGGAGCGGATGCATAACCTGTGCTATCGGCCATGAAATGCCTGCCACAAGGCTTCTTGCCGTGGACATCAGTGCTCTGGCGCTTGATATCTGCAGAAAAAATATCTGTCTGAACAGGCTTTCATCCCGGGCAATCTGTATGCAGGCGGATGCGAAATCCTCGCCGCCGCTTGGCATCGGTGAGTTTGATATGATCGTGTCCAATCCTCCCTATATAGCGTCGGGCGAAATAATGGGGCTGGACGTTTCCGTCAGAGATTATGAGCCTCTGTGGGCCTTGGACGGTGGAAAGGACGGACTTGATTTTTACCGTTCAATCATAAAACATTGGAAGATCCTCTTGAAAGAGAAAGGATATATTCTTTTTGAGGTAGGAGAGGGGCAGGCGGAAGAAGTTGTGGGTCTTCTGCGGTCCGCAGGCTTCTCCTCGGTGGATACGAAGAAGGACACGCTCGGAACGGAACGTGTCGTAATCGGCAGACTGTAATAGTTACAGAAAAAAGTCAAAAATGTCAATTGGCATTTTACCAAAACGATCGGAAAAAGTTGTATAGTGTTTGCGTCGGGCGAATAGGAGATTTGCCCATTGTGAGGTTGTTATTAAAAAATAAAGGAGATATAAAACATGGCAGCAGTAAAAAAAGCAGCAGTAGTGAGTTCAGTTGAAACAGACAAGAAAAAGGCATTGGCAACCGCAATAGCAAAGATTGAAAAAGACTATGGAAAAGGAACGATAATGCGTCTCGGAGATGATATCTCCGTCAATGTTGAGGCGCTTTCTACCGGTTCTTTTACCCTTGACCTCGCGCTGGGAATCGGCGGAGTTCCGAAAGGCCGTATTATCGAGATCTATGGTCCTGAGGCCTCCGGTAAAACGACTCTTGCTTTGCATGTAGTTGCTTCAGCACAGAAAGAGGGCGGAGATGCAGCTTATATCGATGTTGAGCATGCTCTTGAGCCGGCGTACGCTGCAGCTCTCGGCGTGGATATAGACAGCCTGCTGATTTCGCAGCCCGATACAGGAGAACAGGCGCTGGATATTACGGAATCTCTCGTGCGGTCCGGAGCGGTCGATGTTGTCGTTGTTGACTCCGTTGCGGCGCTTATCCCCAAAAATGAGCTTGAGGGAGAAGTGGGAGACGTTGTCGTCGGAGCCCTTGCAAGGCTGATGTCTCAGGCAATGCGTCGTCTTGCCGGTGCTATTTCCAAGAATAACTGCACGGTTATTTTTATTAATCAGCTTCGCCAGAAAATCGGTGTTATGTACGGAAACCCGGAGACCACTCCCGGTGGTCTGGCACTGAAGTATTATTCTTCCGTCCGTATAGACGTCCGCCGCATTGAGTCCCTGAAAGTCGGGGGAGAAATCATCGGAAACCGTACCCGCGCTAAGGTAGTGAAAAATAAGGTTGCCCCTCCGTTCCGTGAGGCCGAGTTTGACATCATTTACGGGGAAGGTATTTCCCGTCTCGGAGAGGTCGTTGATACCGGTATCAAGCTGGAGATCATAGATAAGGCCGGCGCCTGGTTTACCTGCTGCGGTCAGCGCATTCAGGGCCGTGAAGGCGTAAAGGAATATCTGGAAAACAATCCGGAAGACCTTGCGAAGGTTGAAGAACAGATTAAAGAGAAGCTGGCTTCCATGCAGAGGAAACCGGCGAAGAGTTCCGCAGTTGATGCTCCCGCAGTAACTCCGGTCAGCGTTTCAGCGGATGGATTTGAGGAGTAATGGTTGTTTCTGATCTGAAGCAGACTTCCCCTGAACGATACAGGATCTGCTTTGAAGATGGCTCTGAGATCCGGTCAACCCTCAGTGCAATTGCCGAAATGCGTGTTGCTAAAGGGAAAGATTTCGATGATGAGCAGATAGAAAAACTGAAAAGCATTTCTTTCAGATCCCTTACTCTGGAGAAAGCAATAGAGCTTGTATCATACAGGCAGATGTCCGCAAAAGAGCTCTTTGACAAGCTGCGGCATAAAGGAATTGACGAGGAAACAGCGGAGTATTGCGCAGTAAAGCTCGTGGAGATGGGTATAATTGATGAAGAAAGATATGCTTCATCTCTTGCTGCGCACTATTCCGGGAAGGGATACGGAGCAGGAAAGATCCGTGCGGAGTTTTCCAGAAGAGGGATTCCCAGGGATCTGTGGGACGACGCTTTGAATGATCTTCCGCAGTCGGATGATAAGCTCGATCATCTGATTCGTTCAAAGCTTTCGGATCCGTCTGACAGAAATCAGATCAGAAAGGTATCCGCATCGCTGTATCGGCGCGGATATTCATGGAATGAAATTCGCTCAGCACTGGAAAGGTGCAGTATGGATATGGATGTAACCGAACCGGAGGAATTCTGATGGATTATAAATTCGCTATGATTTCGCTTGGCTGTGCCAAAAATCTCGTGAACAGCGAGCAGATGCTTTATCTTCTGGATGAAGCAGGCTGTCAGCTAGTCAGTGAGCCTGACGGAGCGGATTTTGTTATAGTAAATACCTGTGGTTTTATTGACTCTGCAAAGAGTGAAGCAATCGATAACATTCTGGAGATGGCTGAACTGAAAAAAAACGGCCGGTTGGGAAAAATAATCGTTACCGGTTGCCTTCCGGAGAGATATAAGGATGAAATTTCTTCGGAGCTTCCTGAAGTTGATGCGTTCCTTGGTGTCGGAAGCTTTTCGGACATCGTAACTGCAGTTGAATCCTGCATGGATCCGGATGGCCCACGATGTTGCTACACAGCATTTGCAGGAAACAGCGAGGCAATCGATGAGATCCCGAGAGTTGTATCAACAGGACCGGGCTGGGCTTATCTCCGTATTGCCGAAGGCTGCAATAATTTCTGTGCTTTTTGTGCAATCCCCTATATCAGAGGCCGGTATCGTTCAAGAAAAATTGAAAACATTGTTGAAGAGGCGAAAGATCTGGCATCTCACGGAGTGAAGGAGCTCATTGTTATTGCTCAGGATATCACCCGTTACGGTACGGATCTGTATGGAAAGCGGACGCTGGCAAAATTATGCAGAGAGCTTTCTGAAATAGACGGAATAGAATGGATCAGACTTCATTATCTTTATCCGGATCAGTTTGATGATGAGCTGATCGATGAGATCGCTTCCAATGAGAAAATCGTCAAGTATCTTGATATCCCGATTCAGCATATAAATAATGAAATCCTGAAATCCATGAACAGAAGAGGTACCGGTGAAGATATCCGCATTCTGTTCGCCAAGCTCAGAGAAAAGATTCCCGGGGTCGTTCTGCGTACAAGTCTGATCGCAGGGCTTCCGGGGGAGAGTGAGAAGGAATTTGAGGAGCTTTGCGACTATCTGAAAGAGGCCCGGATCGAAAGGGTCGGAATATTCCCGTTCTCTCCGGAAGAGGGAACGCCGGCAGCTCAGATGGATCACGTGGATTATGAGGAAGCTCAGCGGAGAGCGGATCTTATTATGGAGCTTCAGGCGCCGATTATGGATGCGTTCTGTGCATCATTTGTCGGGAAGACTGTAAAAGTGCTCTGCGAAGGCAGAGATGAAGAATCCGGTCTTTGCTTCGGACGAAGCTTTGCGGATTCGCCCGATATAGACGGTCTTGTGTATTTCGAAGGAGATTGTCCTGCCGGAGAATTTGCCAGTGTAGATATAGATGAGGCTGAGGATGGCTTCCTGTATGGAAATCAGTCCGGTTATGAGGGATAGTTGATGAGTATGAAAAAAAATACAGCCAACAAAATAACTGTTTTCCGGATGATCCTTGTTCCGGTTTTTCTGATCTTAGCTTATACGGGAAAAACGATGTTTGCTGTAGCCGCCTTTGTTGTTGCTACTGCATCCGACTTTCTTGATGGGTATATTGCAAGAAAATACAATCAGATAACCGTATTCGGGAAATTTATGGATCCACTTGCGGACAAAATACTGGTCCTCTCCGCAATGTGTTATTTTATCGATATCGGTTGTATGCCTGGGTGGGCTGTGGCAATTGTACTGTTTCGTGAATTCGCGGTATCCGGTCTCCGGCTTCTTGCGGTTCAGGATCATGTCGTGATCGCGGCAGCCTGGTCTGGAAAAATAAAAACCGGCGCGACGATGGTGGCAATCATTGTGATGATGACTTTCCGATGTCAGGCACATGATATCATAGGGACGGCTGTAATTGTCCTTACTACCGTTTATTCCGGAATTGAGTACTTCATTAAAAACAGACAGGTTTTTTCGAATTCCTGACTCGCAATATTAAGGAGAAATAAGATGATTCTTTATAATTCAGCATCCAGAAAACGTGAAGAGTTTGTTCCGCATGATCCTGAGCATGTCAGCATGTATACCTGCGGACCTACGGTCTATCATTTTGCACATATCGGAAACCTTCGTTCCTATCTGATGGAGGATATTCTGGACAGGTATCTCCGCTACAGCGGTTATAATCTCAAAAGAGTTATGAATATTACGGATGTCGGCCACCTTACTTCCGACGCGGATGAAGGGGAAGACAAAATGCTCAAGGGCGCAAAGCGTGAACACAAGACCGTTATGGAGATTGCGAAATTCTATACGGACGCGTTTTTCTCTGATTGTGCAAAATTAAACATCAGGACACCGGATGTTGTGGAGCCGGCAACGAACTGCATTGATGATTATATCAAAATCATCACAAAGCTTATGGATACCGGATATGCATATCTCTCCGGAGGAAATGTTTACTTTGATACTTCTAAGCTCGAGAAGTATTATATTTTCAATGATTTTAACGAGGAAGATCTGGCTGTCGGTGTCCGTGAGGGTGTCGAAGAAGATACCAATAAGCGCAATAAAAATGATTTCGTTCTCTGGTTTACGAAGTCAAAGTTTGAAGATCAGGCGCTGAAGTGGGATTCTCCGTGGGGAGTCGGATATCCCGGATGGCATATTGAGTGCTCGGGCATTTCCATGAAGCATATCGGAGAGTATCTGGATATTCACTGCGGCGGTATCGACAATGCTTTCCCGCATCATACCAATGAAATTGCGCAGTCGGAGAGTTATCTCGGGCATAAATGGTGCAATTACTGGATGCATGTTCTGCATCTCAACACAAATGACGGGAAAATGAGCAAATCGAAGGGCGAATTCCTGACGGTTTCTCTTCTGGAAGAAAAGGGATATGATCCGCTTTCTTACCGTTTCTTCTGCCTCCAGAGCCATTACCGCAAGGCGCTTGTCTTTACCTGGGAAAATCTCGACAATGCGCAGCTTGCCTATAATAAGCTGATCGCTAAGATCGCAGCTCTGAAACCGGGAGACGGAGAAATCGATGAGGCTGCGTATTCCGAGCTGAAAGCAAAGTTTACAGCTGCTCTGGATAACGATATCAATACCTCTCTTGCGGTCACAGCTCTTTATGACGTCCTGAAAGCCAAAACAAATGATGCTACAAAGCTTTACGCAATTGATGACTTTGACAAGGTTCTTTCTCTGGATCTGATTAAGAAAGCAGACGCAAAGCGGGAAGAGCTGAAAAAGCAGGCCGCAGCTGCTGCTTCCGAATTTACGGTTATTTCCGAAGACGGAGCTTCCGTTCCCGAAGTAGAGGCGAAGATCCTGGAACGCAGAGATGCCAAAAAGGCGAAGAATTTTGCTCTTGCGGATCAGATTCGCGATGATCTGAAGGCACTCGGCTATGAAATAACCGATATTCCCAACGGAGCAAAATATAAAAAGATATAAATACTAAATCTGATTTCCACCGGATATTGGTATAACACAAAATAAACGGAGAGACGCTGCAGAAGCTTATGGTCTGCTGCGTCTCTCCGTTTTTGATGAAATATGGTGAAATTCGGCAATTAAATCATAAATAATGGAATCTATTATTATGTGACACCTGTTCCGTTAAAGTCAGGGATCATCTCTGTGGTTGCAGCGGCAAGTTCCTGCCAGTATCCGTCTTCCAGATGACGGGTGTGCATGTAATGTACAAGCATATCGTTGGTTTCCTGCGTGACGAACTGTGTCAGCTCGGGAAAAGCTGCAGAGGCGGGCATGGGCGTATATTGACTCATCAGAGAGAACAGAACACTTCCTGTGGGAAAAGTATCTGCAACAAAATCAATAACATCCATGGAGTTTTCGGTATTTTCTCTGCCGCCGGGGAGAATCAGGTGACGGATCAGAAGACCGGAGATAAGCATCCCGTTTTCGTCAAGTTTGTAGGGCCCTCTTTGCCGATACATCTCTTTCAGCGCCTCTGCGGCAGCTTCGGGATAGTTTTCCGCAGCGCTGTACCGTTTTGCTAAAGCTGAGGAAGCATATTTATAATCCGGCATGTATACCTGAACAAGACCGTCCAGCATTTTCAGGGTTTCAACGCTTTCATATCCGGAGCTGTTCCATACTACCGGAATCCCGAGGTCGATCCCTGAAAGAGCTTCGGCAATCTGACGCGTATAGTGCGTCGGAGTAACGAGATCGATATTGTGTACCCCCTGATCTCTCAGCGAAAGGAGAATATTCTTCAGCTTTTCAACGCTGACTGCTTCAAATCCGGAGGAGTTTCTGCTGATTTCGTAATTCTGGCAGAAAACACAGCGTAAATTGCATCCGGTGAAAAAAATCGTTCCGGCACCCCTGGAACCGCTGATGCACGGCTCCTCTCCGAAGTGAGGGGCTGCCCGGGCAATTCCGATTTTTCCTGGGCTTGCGCAGAAGCCGGAACCCTTCTCCGGTCCTCTGAGCGCACCGCAGTTTCGCGGGCAATCGCTGCATTGATAGTCTGAAACGGAAGAATTTGCGGAAATCTTGGAATTCATAGTTACTTTTCACAAACTTTCTTAGGATATGGATAAGCGTTGTAGTCAAAATGACAATTAATGCCCAATTTTTTTATGAAATTATAACGCATATTTGTTCAATGTGCAAGAAATCAAAAAATCATAAAAAAAGTACATGATTTTTGACATTTTTGTGCTAAAATGATACTTAAACAGAGTATGTCTGTTCTTGAATGGTTATTTATTTTTTGTGTGGAGGATATGAAATGAATTACAACAAAAAAACGATCGACGATGTTGACGTAAACGGCAAGAAAGTTCTTCTTCGCTGCGACTTCAACGTCCCTCAGGACAAGGAGACCGGCAAAATTACCTCTGACAAGCGTATTGTTGCCGCTATTCCCACCATTAAAAAGCTTCTCGATAACGGTGCTGCTGTTATCGCCTGCTCTCACCTCGGCAAGCCCAAGGGAGAATGGAAGACCAAGCTCACTCTTGCTCCCGTAGCAGAGCGTCTTTCCGAGCTCCTCGGTCAGGAAGTTATTTTCGCAGCAGACATCATCGGTGATGATGCGAAGGCAAAGGCTGCAGCTCTTCAGCCCGGCCAGATCATGCTTCTTGAGAACCTCCGCTTTGATGCCCGTGAGGAAAAGAATGATCCCGAGTTTGCAAAAGCTCTTGCTGATATGGCAGAAGTATTTGTTTCCGACGCATTCGGCACTGTTCACAGAGCTCATGCTTCCACGGCCGGCGTAGCCGCATATCTTCCCGCATATTCCGGACTTCTCGTTGCAAAAGAGATCTCCATTATGGGCAAGGCTCTTGAGAACCCCGTTCGTCCGTTCGTAGCTATCCTCGGCGGCGCAAAGGTTTCCGATAAGATCGCTGTTATCAACAATCTCCTTGAGAAGGCTGACACCATCATCATCGGCGGCGGTATGGCATACACCTTTAAGAAGGCTCAGGGCTATGAAGTTGGCAAGTCCCTTCTTGAAGAGGATCGTATCGAGTATGCAAAGGAAATGCTTAAGAAGGCAGAAGATAAGGGCGTAAAGCTTCTTCTTCCTGTTGACAATTACTGTGCAGCTGAGTTCTCTGCTGATGCAGAGCCCGTTCTCTGCGAAGGCGATATTCCCGCTGACCTCATGGGAATGGATATCGGTCCCAAGACCGTTGAGATCTTCACCGGTGCTGTCAAGGGCGCAGGCACCATCGTTTGGAACGGACCTATGGGCGTATTTGAGTTCGATAAGTTCGCAAACGGCACCAAGGCAATGGCAAAGGCTCTCGGTGAGTCCGGCGCTGTAACGATCGTTGGCGGCGGCGACAGCGCTGCAGCAGTTGAGAAGCTCGGCTTCGCAGACAAGATCACCCACATTTCCACCGGCGGCGGTGCTTCCCTTGAGTTCCTCGAAGGTAAGGAGCTTCCGGGCGTGGCATGCCTTCTCGATGCCTGATTATTAAGTTCGTAAAAAATAACATTTGTTTTAACAGGAGTTAGATCACATAATGAATAGAAGATATCGTAAAACTATTATTGCCGGCAACTGGAAGATGAATATGACTGCTTCCGGAATCAAATCCTTCATGCAGGAGCTTAAGCCACTTCTTCCTTCTCCCAAGCCTTGTGAGATCGTTCTCTGCACTCCGGCTGTCATGGTACAGAACATGGTCAAATTCGGCAAGGACTGCAAGGTCGCTGCCGGCGCTGAGGATGTTTCCAAGTATGAAAAGGGCGCATATACCGGTGAAGTTTCCGCGGATATGCTGAAGGATATCGGAGCAAAGTACTGCATCGTCGGTCATTCCGAGCGCAGACAGTATCATCATGAGGATGATATGCTTGTTAACGCAAAGGCAAAGGCTCTTATTGAGAAGAACATCATTCCTATTATCTGTGTAGGTGAAAGCCTTGAGCAGCGTGAGATGGATCTTACCATTGAGTACATTACCTATCAGGTAAAGGCAGCTCTCAGCGGAATTACTGCTGCTCAGCTCCGTCATGTTGTTATCGCTTATGAGCCCATCTGGGCTATCGGAACCGGAAAGACCGCTACTTCCGAGCAGGCTCAGGAAGTTTGCTGCGCGATCCGCGGTGTTATCCGCAAGATGTATGGCGCTCGTCCCGCACGTTCCGTCAGCATCCTCTATGGCGGCTCCATGAATGCAAAGAATGCAGCAGAGCTTCTTGCTCAGCCTGACATTGACGGCGGCCTGATCGGCGGCGCATCTCTCAAGACTGCTGACTTCGCAACGATCGTGAAGGCAACAATGCAGTAATTGCAGGGCAGAAATTATGAGTAAAAAAGCAGTTCTGATTATTCTGGACGGTTTTGGCATTGCGGATCCTGTAGCCGGAAATGCTATCGCAAATGCCAAAAAGCCGAATCTGGATAAACTGTTCGCTTCCAATCCCTCCTGCCAGCTTTCCGCTTCCGGAATGGATGTCGGTCTTCCGGAAGGTCAGATGGGCAACTCCGAAGTCGGTCATACCAATATCGGTGCCGGCAGAGTTGTTTTCCAGATCCTTCCCAAGATGACCAAGGAGATCAAAGAAGGAAAGTTCTTTGAGAATCCTGTATATGTCAAGGCAGTTGATGATGCAGTCAAAAACGATAAGCCTCTGCATGTAATGGGCCTGATGTCCACCGGCGGTGTTCACAGCCATCTTACGCATGTCTTTGCTATGCTGGATATGGCAAAGCAGCGCGGCGTGAAGAATGTCTATGTTCATTGCTTCCTTGACGGACGTGATGTTGCTCCGACCTCCGGCGCAGGCTTTGTAAAGCAGCTCAACGACAAGTGCAATGCGCTCGGCAATGCAAAGATCGCTACGATTCAGGGCCGTTTCTGGGGCATGGACAGAGATAAGCGCTGGGATCGTGTTCAGAAAGGCTATAACTGCATCGTCTGCGGTGAAGGAAATCAGGATTCCGATCCCGTTCATGCGGTTGAGGAAAGCTATAAGACGTACGATGCCGAAGGCGAGAAGTATCTTACCGATGAGTTTATGCTTCCTACCGTGATTGCTCCGGAAGGCGTGATCAATCAGGGTGACAGCGTGATCTTCATGAACTTCCGTCCTGACCGCGCCCGCGAAATGACCTGGGCCCTCAATCTTCCTGATTTTGACGGTTTTGAGCGCAAGAAGACCGTTTATCCTCTCAGCTATGTCTGCACGGCACAGTATGATGAGACGCTGCCTCTTCCCATTGCTTATCCCCCTGAGGTGATTGAGAACACCCTCGGTGATTATGTCAGCTCTCTCGGAATGAAACAGTTCAGAGTTGCTGAAACAGAGAAATACGCGCATGTTACCTTCTTCTTCAACGGCGGCGTTGAGAAGCAGTGCGACGGCGAAGAGCGCTGCCTTGTTCCTTCTCCGAAGGAATTTGCAACGTATGACCTCGTTCCTCAGATGAGCGCTGAGAAGGTTGCGGAAAAGTGTGTTGAAGCGATTGCAAGCGACAAGTATGATCTGGTCGTCTGCAACTTTGCAAACTGCGACATGGTCGGTCATACCGGCATTATGGATGCAGCAATTAAGGCTGTTGAAACGGTCGATACCTGCATGGGTAAAATCATGGATGAAGTAGCAAAGCATCCCGATACCGTTCTTCTCGTAACAGCGGATCACGGCAATGCTGACTGCATGTTCGATGAGACCGGCAAGGTCAATACTGCGCATACAACGAATCCTGTTCCGTTTGTCGTATGTGAGGATGGAATCACGCTTGAAAACGGACGTCTTGCCGATATCGCTCCTACGATCCTGAAGGTGATGGGTCTTGCCCAGCCTGCAGAGATGACAGGCACTTGCCTTATTAAATAATTCAGTTAATTTATTTTTTAGAAAGGGAATAAAACATGACTTATACCACCGAAGTTAAGAATATGTGCCCCATCGCAAAGGGCGCATATCACGGTCCTGCTCCCATCCCCGAAGAGGGCAAATGGGTTCAGGCAAAGGAAATCAAGGACATTTCCGGATTTACTCACGGTATTGGCTGGTGTGCACCTCAGCAGGGCGCATGCAAGCTGACCCTCAATATTAAGGAAGGCGTTATCGAAGAGGCTCTCGTTGAGACTCTCGGCTGCTCCGGTATGACTCATTCCGCAGCAATGGCTTCCGAGATCCTGATCGGAAAGACCATTCTCGAAGCTCTGAATACGGACCTCGTCTGCGATGCTATCAACACCGCAATGCGCGAGCTCTTCCTCCAGATCGTTTACGGCCGTTCCCAGTCCGCTTTCTCTGAAGACGGTCTCGCAGTCGGCGCATCTCTGGAAGACCTTGGCAAGGGCCTTCGTTCTCAGGTCGGTACGATGTTTGCTACCAAGGAAAAGGGACCCCGTTATCTCGAGCTCACTGAAGGCTATGTTACCAGAATCGCTCTCAACAAGGAAAATGAGATCATCGGATACGAATTTGTTTCTCTTGGCAAGATGATGGACTTCGTAAAGAAGGGCCTCGATGCAAACGAAGCAATGAAAAAGGCAACCGGTCATTACGGCCAGTGGGATACCGCTGCAAAGTACATTGACCCGCGCCAGGAATAATATAAGGAGGAAATAATAATGGCACTGTTTGAAAACTATGATAGACGCATAGAAAAAATCAACGGCGTTCTCGCTCAGTACGGCCTTTCCTCCGTTGAAGAGTGCAGAGAGATCTGCAAGGCAAAGGGCTTTGATCCGTACGAGATCGTCGGCGGAATTCAGCCTATCTGCTTTGAGAATGTTAAGTGGGCATACTGCGTTGGCGCAGCAATCGCAATCAAGTCCGGTGCAAAGAACGCTGCCGAAGCAGCGAAGCTGATCGGTGTCGGTCTTCAGGCATTCTGCCTGAACGGTTCTGTTGCAGAAGACCGTAAAGTCGGTCTCGGCCACGGCAACCTCGGTGCAATGCTTCTCAGCGATGAGACCAAGTGCTTTGCATTCCTCGCAGGCCACGAGTCCTTCGCAGCTGCAGAA
The DNA here is from genome assembly GCA_030536255.1 of Eubacteriales bacterium. Taxonomy (GTDB): domain Bacteria; phylum Bacillota; class Clostridia; order Oscillospirales; family Oscillospiraceae; genus Limivicinus. The sequence continues at coordinate 27,098 of JAUNQI010000015.1, forward strand.
GGTGCAATCGGTATTGTTAAGAACGCAAACAAGGCACGTAAAGAGCCTCTGCGCGTTATCCTGAACGGTCTTGGCAAGGACGCTGCTCAGATCATTTCCCGTATCAATGGCTTCACCTATGTCCAGACTCAGTTTGACTACTTCACCGGCGAGCTCAAGGTCGTTAAGGAGATCCGTTACTCCGAGACCGAGCGTGCAAACGTTCGCTGCTACGGTGCAGACGATGTCCGCGAAGGCGTTGCAATTATGCACTCCGAGGGCGTTGATGTTTCTATCACCGGTAACTCCACCAACCCGACCCGCTTCCAGCATCCTGTTGCAGGCACCTACAAGAAGGAATGCATCGAGCAGGGCAAGAAGTACTTCTCCGTTGCATCCGGCGGCGGCACAGGCCGTACCCTTCACCCGGACAACATGGCAGCAGGCCCTGCTTCCTACGGCATGACCGATACCATGGGTCGTATGCACTCCGATGCTCAGTTTGCAGGCTCCTCCTCTGTTCCTGCACACGTTGAGATGATGGGCTTCCTCGGTGCTGGCAACAACCCGATGGTCGGTATGACTGTTGCAGTTGCAGTTGCGACCAACGAAGCAATCAACAAGTAATTTATTTGCAATAGAATACCAAAGAAGCACTTCCCGGATTAACCGGGGAGTGCTTCAAATTTTTTGAGTGAGTAAATATCTATTATATTATTCGGTGTCTATGTCTTATCTGATACTTTTTTGGAAATAATAAATCTTTAATTTAGATGATGGTATAAGACGGAAAATTTTAATTATCGGTTTCCGGCTCTTCGTCCTCACTATGCAGGCTGTCCAGCTTTGCAAAGTAGAAATCATGGGCCTCTGAATATTCCGCATTGAAGGTTTCGTCGCTCCCCTGATGCAGGGAAGAAATATAGTCATGGGAGAGGGTGGCAAGCTCAGGCTTGACACGAGCCACGGTAGCGATGCCGATGTTGGAGCAGATATCGGAAATACGCTCCAGATCCGAGAGAAGATTCTGGAAGTCATTGCTGACAAGGAAGTTGCATTTTCCGGAATAAAGCCGGTCAAGATGGCTTACGCGGACGGAGTTTATGACATCGTCAGTAACCTCTTCAAGCGGCTCAATATGCTGCGCGGAGATGAAGTCACGTTTCTTAAAGGCAAGGGCTGCGTTATCGAGAATGTGATCCAGAAGCTCTTTCATAACATCCAGCTCACTCTGGGCCAACGCTGAAAAAGATGCTTCCTGTTCCGAGAGATTCTGAGCTGTTTCCGAAATATTGACAGCGTGGTCTCCGAGCCTTTCAAACTCAGAAGTAACACGGTAGTACTGGTCAAGCATTCTTGTATGCAGATCCTCATGGACATATGCAGAGAAATTGACAAGATAACCGCTTACCCGGTCAGTCATTAAGTCGATATAGTTTTCTTCCTGCTGAAGTTTTTCAAATTCAGCCTGGTCAAAATGACGCAGAAGACCAAAAGCTCTGTCAAAATTCGCACGCGAAGCATCGAACATTGCGCAGAGAATATCATAGGAGCTTCTGAAAGCAAGTGCCGGGGTTTTATAGAAATTGGTATTGAGCGCTTCAAGCTTCTCTATATAGGGATTTATGGGAACAGGATCGTCGTGAATAATGATTCGGCTCAGCTTTTCATATACCGGGATCATGGAGAATAACAGGACAGCACAGCTGAGATTGAATATTGTATTCGTATTTGCGATTCCACCAGATGTGATCGGTGCGCTCCAGATGTTGTCCAGAAGACCCGTGAGACGCGCGATCGTAACACCGATCAGAACTACAACGGTTTCGCTCAGATTGAAAAGAATATGGACAACGCCGACTCTTTTGGCTTCTGCTTTGGCGCCTATGGAGCATACGATTGCCGTAGTAACGCAGTCACCGAGGTAGATACCGACGATGGCGGTGTATATTGCCTTGAAGGTCAGCAGGCCGGTAGTGGAGAATGCCTGAAGAATACCGATCGTAGCGGAAGAGCTCTGCAGAGCGAAGGCTACACCGGCACCGGAGAGATAGCTCAGAAGGGGGCTCCTTTCAAGCTGGGAGAAAATAGACTCGAATATTCCGGTTTCGCTCAGAGAGCTTACCGCTCCCGTCATATTGAGCAGACCGCTGAAGAGAATACCGAATCCAATGAATATTTTACCGATTCGATCAGAGCTTTTAAATTTAAAAGCCATGATAAGAATAATTCCTATAATCAGTGCAAGAGGTGCAAGCGTTGCCGGCTTGAAAAGCTGAAGCCATGAGGCAGACGTGGTATTCAGGTCAAGAAGGCGGATGATCTGTCCGGTTACGGTAGTACCGACGTTTGCTCCGATAATAATGCCAAGGGATTGTCTCAGCGTGATGATTCCGGCACCGACAAGTCCGGAAGTGATAACGATCGTTGCAGTAGAGGACTGAATCAGCGCAGTTACGGCCATTCCCAGAAGAAACGCTGTGAATGTATTTCTGGTACATTTTTCCAGCGCCAGCTTTAATGTTCCGGAAGAGCTTTCTTTCAGGCTGTCTCCCATAAGGCGCATGCCGTAAAGGAACATTGCGAGACCGCCGAATAAAGAAATAATAGTAAAAATATTCAATTTCACACCTCATAAAATAATGTGGATCATTACTGTAAGGATTAAAATTATAATATCATACCGCCCGGATTTAAACAATTGTCAAACGTGATAAGAATTGGATTTCTTGCATTATATTTATACGATAAAGTTGAGTAATATTTCCATATATGATATAAATAGAACAGAGAGATAATACCCGGCCAGGTACGGCATAAGCATCCGTTTCACTGTGAATGCCGGGCTTGATAAACAAATATGCGGAGGACAGTATGATTTCTGAAAAAGCGCTGAAGTCTGTTGAAAACGCAATTGAAACAGAAGCGGATTGTATTGCAAAGCTTAAAGAGTTTGTGGATTCGGAGCAGTTTTCCAAGGCAGTGGAGCTGCTGAAAGATGCGGAACGAATCGGCACGTCCGGATGCGGCCATTCCGGAATTCTCTGCCAGCATATCGCGCATTTGCTGTGCTGCATTGAGAGACCGGCGAGATTTATTTCTCCGGCGGAAGCGGTACATGGAGCTACCGGATTCCTGAAAGAAAATGACGTGATGATTTTCGTTTCAAGAGGCGGAAAAACCTCGGAGCTGATGCCAGTAATTGACATCTGCAAGGCAAAGAACGTAAAGATCATAACGATGACGGAAAATATGGATTCTCCAATGGCAAAGCTGTCAGACGTAGTGCTGAAAATGTTTATCACAAGAGAGACGGATAAATGGAATACGCAGGGAACAACAAGCTTTACCGTGGGAGCGGTCCTTATTCATGCGCTCCAGGCTGCACTGATTGAGGAAACGGATTATCAGGCAGAGCAGTTTGGCCTGATTCACCCAGGCGGCGCGGTAGGAGAGAGACTGAACGGGAAAGGTCTGTGATGAAAAATGTCTGTTTCATTGAGAAATGATGCGGAAAAAATAATAAATACCGCGATATCCGCCGTGAAGCCGGATACTGCGGTAAAAAAAGCTCTGACAAAGATCATTCCGGAATTAAACGGCTCAGGGCGGATTATTTTAATTGCCGTAGGAAAAGCTTCCTGGCAGATGGCAAACGCTGCGAATGATCTGCTGAAGGAGAGAATATCTGTTGGAGCTGTTATAACGAAGCATGGGCACAGCCTGGGACAGATCGGAGAACTTGAAATTTATGAGGCTGGTCATCCCGTTCCGGACGAAAACTCATTCCGGGCGACAGACCGGGTGATTGAACTGGTTTCCGGATTAAACGCTGAGGATTCCGTCCTTTTTCTGGTTTCCGGAGGAGGATCCGCCCTTTTTGAAAAACCAATGATTCCGGCGCAGGAGCTGAAGGATATTACGGATCAGCTGCTTGGCTGCGGGGCGGATATCCGGGAAATCAATACCATCCGCAAGCGTCTGTCGGCTGTAAAAGGCGGGAAATTTGCCCGGCTATGCAGCCCGGCAAAAGTATATTCGGTGATTTTGTCGGATATCATCGGAGACCCGCTGGATATGATCGCATCCGGTCCGGCACATCCTGACAGCAGCACATCTGCTCAGGCGATAGGAATAGTAGAGAAATACGGACTTTCGGTTTCTGAAAAAGCAATGGCGCTGATCAAAACGGAGACGCCGAAGGAGCTGCCGTTTGTCGAAACATTTATTGCCGGGAACGTCGTTCAGCTTTGTGAAGCGGCGGCAAAAAAAGCGGAGGAGCTTGGGTATGAGACGCAGATCCTGACTTCCTGCCTCAGTTGTACGGCACGAGATGCCGGCGTATTTCTGGCGAATATCGCCAGACAGTACAGGGAAACCGACCATAGCCTGGCTTTTATTTGCGGAGGAGAAACGGTCGTAAAGCTTACCGGTAACGGGTTAGGCGGAAGAAATCAGGAGCTTGCTCTTGCGGCGGCAGACGGTATTTCGGGTCTCTGCAATGCAGCACTTTTCTCCGTCGGCTCTGACGGAACAGACGGTCCAACGGATGCAGCCGGAGGCTATGTAGATGGAGATACAAAATCCGCCCTTCTGGAGCGGAATATTGATATTTACTCCGTACTGGAACAGAATGACTCCTACCATGCTCTGGAGAGAGCGGGGGGATTGATCTTTACAGGGCCTACCGGGACAAACGTAAATGATCTGAACGTATTGCTTATTAAGGTATAAAAACATCCCCCTGAGGAATTGCACGATTCCTGGGGGTATGTTTGTTCTTGCCAGTTTATTTGTATTGTTATTTTCTGAACTGTCCGGGGGTGATCCCGGTGATCCGGTGAAAAACTCTGCAGAAGTAACTCTGATCGGAAAAACCGACGGAGAGCGCAATATCTGTCATGGTATAGTCGGTTAAGAGCAGAAGCTGCTTGCTTTCTTCAACCCGTACCCTGTTCAGGTGTTCCCGGAAGCTTATTCCGACGGTATCCAGAAACAGCTTGGAAAAATAATTTGTGCTGAGTCCTGTTTCCTGTGCGGCGCTTTCTACGGTTATCGGTTTGCTGTAATTTGCCGCAATATACTGCAGGGCATGACGTATATACGGATTTCCCTTATGTGAAGAACCGGTCATTGCATTCATATAGTTTTCCGTGATATCCTGAAGGAGAAAACAGACCTTTTCAAAATCCTCTTCCTGACTGATCAGAGAAAGGAATTTGCTGCTGAGCTCGTAGATGCTCTCCGGTCTGGCTCCGCCCTCAATCGAGATCCGGGAGAGAAGGATCGCAAGCTCTATCGCTCTTGTGCGTACCGCTTCGATCTTTCCTCCTTCGCTGAAGAGAACGTATCCCAGATAATCGTTCAGGAGATCCATTACTTCCTGTTTGTTTCCCGTTCTGGCCTTTGTGAGCAGCAGCTGCTCTTTCTCATAGAGAACACTGCCGGAATTTGGAATGTCCTGCCCCTTGTACATCTGTATGGCTTCATTGAGCCTGGACTGCTGATAAAGCTTTTCGTGAGTCTGGAGCAGAATTGCCCTCTCTGCGGGTAACAAAGGCATGAGAAGATCGTTGACAAGCTTGCTGAGATAGCCGGTTTTATCCGGGGACAGGATCGGGATATCCTGTGAATTGTCATACAGATCCAGTGCCTGTGCCGGAGTAATGCTGAATTTGTCTGTTATTGTACTAATCAGGGTGCTGTCCGGTTTGTCCATCAGGAAAGGGCCGATGAGGATGCTTCCGAGCATTTCGCCCCGGTTTGCTATGGAGTACGCAATATAGTTGAGACCGGCATGGCAGGTAAAGATATAGGCTTCGCCGAGCCTGTTCGCCTGATAAGCGGATTTCTTTTGAAGAGTTGAACAATCACTGGCGGAAAATGCAAAATGGTTAAGCTTCTGGCAATAGTTCGGGTTTTCTCCAATCAGCATCATCAGCTTTCCGTCCGGATCAAGAAGACGCAGGGTCAGATCCGTATAATTGTGAAGGGTTTCCAGAATGCTTTTTATTCTCTGTGCAGGAACAAATGAAAAAAGAATGCTGTTCATCTTAGCCCCGAAAATTAAAAGAAATATGTGATAATTACAATAATCAAATTTGCGGAAGTATTATAATATATTAAAAATATAAATACAATAGGATGGAGACAGGAAAAGAGCAGAAAGAATTTTCTGCGGTTTTGTTATACAGACAGATACGGGAGAAAGTACAGGAAAAAAAGAGACAATACAACTTACCGGTTGAAGTTTGTTGAAAGTAGGAGTATATTTTGTTAATATACACAACAATCATAGTAATGAACGAAAAAATTAGGCTCACGTTCATGTATGATTCACAGTTTTGAAGAACTGGAGGAAACAGCAAACAGTACAGCTTCAAAACTAAACAATACAATTGAGCCGAAAAAATGGAGGAAAGCAAAATGAAAAAGGTTCTCGCACTTGTACTCGCATTGGTCATGGTCTTTGCTCTTTGCGCGTATGCATCCGCAGAAGAGACTGTAAAAGTCGCTTACATTTCCAAGATGCTTACCAACCCTTGGTTCGTTCTTCAGGATCAGGCCTTGCAGCAGCAGCTGAAGAGCTCGGCGTAGAGTACTTCGCAATCGATGCAAACCTTGATGATGAGGCTTGCGACGCAGCTATCGATAATGCACTTGCACAGGATATCGACGGTCTTGCAATCTGCATTACCAACCAGGGCAACGGTCCTGCAGTTTCCATGAAGTGCCGTGAAAAGGGCGTTGAGATCATCACCTGCGATGATAACATCGTTGATGAAAACGACGAGCCTGTTCCTCACGTTGGCATGCCCACCAAGGAAGTTGGCGTTCTCGGCGGCGAGATGCTCGCAAAGATGGCAACTGAGCAGGGCTTCTTCGAGGAAGGCAATGTTGTTAAAGTTCTGCAGATAGATGCTCCTGACATCTCCGTTCTCGGTGAGAGACTCGTTGGATACAAAGAGGCTCTTCTTGCAAATACCCCGCTTACTGAGGATGACTTCATTGTTGTTGAGACCGAAGAGTGCATGCTCGAGGACTCTATCGCAGCTGTTCAGCCGGTTATCCAGGGACATCCTGAAGTAACCCACTGGATCTGCGGCGCTGTTAATGATGACTCTGCAGTTGCAGCTATCAAGGCAATTGAAGAGCAGGGCAGAATTCCTCTTGAGCACACCATGATTTGCGGTCTCGGCGGATACTCCCTCGCAGTTGAAGAGTTCGAGAGAGAAAACGGCAACTTCATGACGGTTGTTCTTGATCCGTGGCAGGAAGGCTACACTGCAATGTATCACCTTTACAACAAGATCACCAAGGGCGAAGAAATGCCTGTGAACACATTTGTAAACGGTACAGTTGCTACGCTTGACAACTGGACTGATCTTATCGATCCTGACGTAGCATAATCTCTGGAGCATAATATTACAGGCGGAGTCAAATCCGCCTGTTTTTTTACTTGACCAATTTAATAGGAGGACGGAATACAGAATCATGGAGGAATTCGTACTTCAGTGCAAGGATATCTCGAAAAGCTTTCCGGGCGTTCAGGCTCTGGACAAGGTTCAGTTTGATCTTCGAAAGGGAGAAGTTCATGCTCTCTGCGGAGAAAACGGAGCCGGAAAGTCAACCTTGATCAAGATCATTACCGGAATGTATACAAAGGATTCCGGAGAGATCTTTTTCGAAGGGAAAAAAGTAAATTATAATTCTACAACGGAATGCAGAAAACTCGGTATTTCTCTGATCCCGCAGGAAATACACCTCGCGGATACGCTTACAGTTGCTGAAAATGTTTTTATGACATCTTATCCGAAAAACGGCCTTGGGGTTGACTGGAATAAGATGAATGAGCAGACGGAAGAGCTGCAGAAAAAGCTGGGTCAGACGGCGATGTCTTTCAAACCGACGGATATTGCGGGAACGCTCAGTATGGGACAGAAACAGCTTGTTGAAATTATGAAGGCGATTTCAACGGATGTTAAGATCATAGCCTTTGATGAGCCCACCAGTTCATTGTCTGAGGAAGAGACCCAGACAATGTTTAACCTGATCGAAATGCTGTCTGCACAGGGAATCTCGATCCTGTACGTAAGCCACAGACTTGCGGAAATCTTCAGAATCTGCGACAGAGTTTCTGTTTTCAAAGACGGTCAGTACGTGGGAACGAAAGATGTGAAAGATACGACCGCTCCTGAAATCATATCCATGATGGTTGGCCGTGACCTCACATTGTATAAAAAGGAAAAACGCAATCTTCCGGAAGATTATGTTCTGGAGGTTGATAATTTATGCTGGAGCAATAAGGTAAAGGATATTTCGTTCAAGCTGAAGAGAAACGAAGTCCTCGGTATCTTCGGAATCGTCGGAGCGGGACGGACGGAGACAGCCCGTACGATATTCGGACTCGAGAAAAAAGAAAAGGGTACTGTTAAGCTGAACGGAAAGATGCTGGATATCAAGCAGCCGAAGGATGCGGTGGATGCCGGTATCGGATTTGTTACTGAAGACAGACGCGGTGAGGGTCTTGCACTTGCCATGACGGTCGCTGAAAACGTAACCATGCCTTATGTGAAGCAGTTTGTGAAGAATGGCTCGATCGATCTGAAAAACGAGGCCGGAAAGGTCCGCGAAATGGTCGAAACATTCCGTATAAAAACTCCGAAGGTCTCTACGAGAGTAGAGTCGCTTTCCGGCGGAAATCAGCAGAAGATCGTTATTTCAAAATGGATCGGGGCCGATTCCGAGGTGCTGATCTTTGATGAGCCGACAAGAGGAATCGATGTCGGAGCAAAATCTGAAATCTATGCTCTGATGGACAAGCTCTCCAGAGAAGAAGGCAAATCGATTATTCTGATTACCTCTGAGCTTCCTGAGCTTCTGGCTATGTCGGACAGGATCCTGGTATTCAGGGACGGAATGATCGCCAAAGAATTGACGGATGTCGAATCGCTTTCGGAAGAAGACGTACTGAAGTACGCCATTAATTCATAAATAACAAGTCAAAATGCAAGGGAGCTAAACAATGAAAAATCTTAATAAACTTAGTTATTCTGTGAAAAACAGACTTATGCTGATTGCAATGCTGATTGCGGAATGCATTATATTCTCATCCCTCACGCCGTACTTCTTTAAGCTTGACAACCTTCTTCCTGTCGGACGTGAAGTGGCTACCCTCGGAATCGTTGCGATCGGTCAGGTGCTTTGTATCCTTACGGCCGGATTTGACCTTTCTGTCGGCGGAACCGCGGCAATGGCCGGTGTTGTTGTCGGTGTGATGTGTTCTCCGAAACGTCTGGCTCTCCCCTATGGCGTAGGTCTTGCGGCAGGACTCGGCGTTGCGCTTTTGATCGGTGTCATTAACGGATTCCTGATCACCAGAGTAAAGATCCTTCCCTTCATTGCAACCATGGCTATGAACTTTGTCCTCGGCGGAGCGGTTATCCTGATCACAAAGCAGCCGATTACCTGCAATACCCCGGCATTTAAGTTTATCGGTGCTACGACCTTCGGAAGCATTAAATTCCCACTCCCGATCATTACCCTTGTCCTGCTGTATATCCTCTTTGCATATATTCTGAAATATACGATCTTCGGGCGACATCTTTACTGTGCCGGCGGTAATCCGCAGGCAGCAAAGGTCGCCGGAATCAACGTCGATAACGTTAAGTTTTGGGCATACACGCTCAGCTCGGTACTGTCCGGTTTTGCCGGCATTCAGCTGGCATCCCGTATCGCCACCTCAAACCCCAATATCGGCGGAAGCTATTCCATGGAATCCATTGCAGCTGCAGTTCTCGGCGGAACTTCTCTGAGCGGCGGCGAAGGAAATATTTGGGGCGCTTTCCTTGGCGTTCTCGTTACCGGTATTCTTTCCAACGGACTGATCATGCTCGGAATCTCCCAGGCATGGCGTGATATCGCAACCGGCGTTGTCCTTATCCTTGCAATTATTCTTCAGATTTCTTCAGAAGGCAAAAAGTCATAATAAATAATACGAAAACAGGTGATTGAAATGATGAATTCGAAAGAAGTTGTCACCCGGGCACTCAGAAGGCAGAATCCGGACAGAATGCCGGCCAATGCCGAATTCACCCCGGAGATCCGCGATAAACTGATGGCGCATGTGGGTGCGGAAGATTATTATGATCTCTGTGTGAAGCTTGGAAGCGATATGCTGATCCTCGGCGGCGGAATCGGAAATTCTTATTATCTGAATTATCCGTCCAAAGAAAACTATGTATGTCCCTGGGGATGTACCTGGAAATGGTATGAAAATGAAACCGGAGCATATACGGAGATCGTAGGCCGTCCGCTGGACGACGATGAAGACGGAGAAAAGCTGGCTGCCTATCAGATTCCGGATCCGGAAGATCCCGCAACTTTTGAAGCGCTGGATAATCTGATTAAAAAGTACGGAAATGATTACTTTATCTGTTTTTCCTCTCCCTGCTCGATCTTTGAAGCAGCCTGGTATACGCACGGTATGGAAGATACCCTGATGGATATGATGGCGAACGAGGAGTATGCAAACGATCTCTTTGATAAAATGATGGAGTTTCCTCTCAGAGCAGGTCTGAAAGCGCTGGATTATCCGATTGACATGATCTGGCTCGGGGATGATATGGGACTTCAGAAGAATATGCTGATGTCTGCTGACCTCTGGAGAAAGTATTTTAAGCCTCGTATGGCAAAGATCATTTCAGCGTACAAGGCAAAGAATCCGAATATCCTTGTGGCTTATCACAGCTGCGGGAATATCGAGCCGATTATTGAGGACTTCATAGAGATCGGTCTGGATGTATTGAATCCCATTCAGCCGAAGGCCATGGATCCGGCAAAGCTGAAAGAGAAATACGGTGACAGGCTGAGCTTCTGGGGTGGTATGTGCATTCAGGAAACCCTGCCCTACGGAACTCCGGAGGATGTCAAGGCTGAAGTTCTGCTCAGAAAGAATACAATCGGTAAAAACGGCGGATATCTCTGCTCACCCGCACATAATGTACAGGCGGATACCAGCGTGGAAAACATGCTTGCCTTTTTTGAGGCAGTAAAGGAATACGGGAAGTATTGACCGAAACGGAGAAGGACATGAACGATAGAGAACGCCTGAGAGACCTTGCTAAGGAATGGATGGAGCTTGCCTCAGCTCCGATAATGGACGAGCGCAAAGCACTTTGGACAAAGCTGCACGGCCTGGAAAACAGCAGACCGATGGTTCTCATTGAAACCGGATACATAAACGACTATGTGAAACAGGATGAGCTTGTTTGTGCAGATCCGTTTATGAGAAAAGTCGAGCGCGGTATGCTTGAGAAGATCATCCATACGAAAGAAATCGGCGATGATATCGTTCTTGAGCCTTCTTTCCGGATCGGCTATACGATGCATCAGCCGAGCTACGGCGTGAATGTGGTTCAGGTCGAGGCTCAGGAAAAAGGCCTTGCATATGTTTTTGAGCATGTGATCAAAGAGCCTGAAGACATGAAGAAGCTCGTAAAGAGAGAGTTTGAGATCGATTTTGAAGCTTCTAAAAAAGAAAAAGAGTATTTTGAAGATCTCTTCGGAGATATTATTCCGGTAAAGCAGTGCAATTACAGCTTTATGGATACCGAGGGTGATGGAGTGTATGACTGGGTCGGTACATTCTTCTTTGGCCTTACCTGGCAGCTCCATCGCTTTATCGGTCTGGACGAAATGCTCTACTGGTATTATGATTATCCGGATGAGATGCATCAGATGATGCAGTATATGGTCGATGACAGACTGCGGATGTTTAAAAAGCTTGAAGAGAGCGGCATTATCGAATCCAATGCAGATAATCAGATGGCCGGCCCGTGCTTCTACGGATATAGCAGCAAGTTCCCCAAAAAAGAGGGAAAAGTAACGCTTAAGGATGAATGGGCATGGTGTGAATCCCAGGAGACGACATGTATTTCTCCCGCAATGTATGAGGAGTTCGTTCTCCCTTATCTCGGTCAGCTTTCCGATCAGTTCGGCCGCATCTATTATGGATGCTGTGAAGCTGTCCATGACAGGCTGGATATTATTGAGAAAAGGATAACAAATCTGGGCGCAGTCTCTGTATCCATGTGGAATGACTTCCCGCTGATCGCTGAAAAGATCGGAAGAAAGTATGTTTATTCCAGAAAGCCGGCACCCCCATGCATTTCCGGGAAAACGTTTGACCTTGAAGCAGCAAAAGCGGATATACTCAAGACGTATAATACCGCAAAAGACTGCAATGTGGAATTTCTGTTCCGCGATCTGTACGATATTAACGGAGACCGGAACCGGCTTGCGGAATGGGTCCGCATGGTAAAGAACGTTTACAATATATAAATAAATAATGTTCGGAGGGGAGCCATATGGGGAAGAGTTTTGATTTAAACAGAAGAGACCGTGTAATAAAAGCGGTTAATCATGAGCAGCCCGACAGAACTCCGACAGATTTTCAGGCAGTTAAGGAAATATGGGACGGCATGAAGAAAACCTTCAGGACAGATTCCATGAAGGATGTCCTGGATGCGCTGGATATTGACTGCGCATGGGTTGACCCCGAAGTAACAAGACCGTCTGTCGAAAGAGATTCCGAAGGCTATATCATCGGCTGGGGCGGAAGCAAGATCCGTATGGTTTCAAACAAATACGGAGAGTACGAGGAAATCGTCCATTATATTCTTGACGGAGTGGAATCCAAAGCTGAGGTCGATGAAAGACTCAGACTTCCCGATTTGAACGAGTGGAACTTCGACAAAGTCACGGAAAACTGCAAACTGTATGATGACCGCTATCTTCTCGGCGGATTTGCCAGCTCCTTTTATTATCCGACGCTGATCATGAGCCTTGAGGAGTTTATGATCAACATGATGGAAGAGCCGGAGCTTGCTCATTATATCATTAAGAAATGCTTTGACTGGCACATGGATTATCATGAGAGACTGCTGAAGGCGGGTAACGGAAGAATAGACGCCATGCAGATTGCGGATGATTTCGCGACGCAGAGAGGTCTTCTTTTAAGTCGGGAGCATTTCAGAGAATTTTTCAAAAAGCCGATTGCGGAATATGTCGCGCTGGCAAAGTCCTACGGTGCTACTCCGTTCCTTCACTGCTGCGGTTCCTCTCATGATCTGATTGACGAATTTATTGATCTCGGAATAAAGATCCTGGATCCGATCCAGACAGTCGCTGCAAATATGGAACCGGAAAGGCTGAAAAGAGAATTCGGTCAGGATATTACATTCCATGGCGCCGGAGAGACGCAGAATATCCTTCCGAACGGGACAGAGGAAGAGGTAAAGGCAAACGCCAAAATGCTTTCCTCGGTTCTGGGGAAAGACGGCGGATACATTTTAACGTCATGCCATTTCCTGCAGGCGGATGTTCCGGTAAAGAATGTTCTGGCCTTCTACGATTTGGAAAACCGGTATATTTGAAAACAGGTAAACAGGGTTAAGGTATTGGAGAAAACCTATAAATACAATCAAATTCAGGAATGGATCATATCTTCTATAAACTCGGGAAAGTACAAAGCGGGTCAGAAGATCCTCTCCGAACATGCGTTAATGACAAAATTCGGAGTCAGTAGACAGACTGTCCGGAGAGCAACCGATGATCTGGCGGAACAGGGTGTGCTGAAAAGAGTGAAGGGAAAAGGCATGTACGCCTGCAGCGTCAGTAATACGTGCGGCAGCACGGTTGGCGTATTGCTGAGCTACTTTAATGAGTATATTTTCCCGACGGTTGTGGAAGGAATACAGTCCGAATTAAAAAAATACGGATATAAGGTCGATCTCGGAATCACGCATAACCGTCTGGAAGAAGAACGGGAGTATCTTGAGAGAATCCTTCATGAGGACTGCTGCGGGTTGATTATCGAAGGAACAAAATCCGCACTTCCCAACCCGAACCTGGATCTGTATGAGAAACTGAGGAAAAAGGGAATTCCGATTGTATTTATACATAATTACTACGAGGGACAGAAATTTCCGGCAGTGCTTGTCGATGATGTGGAGATGTCCTATCAGCTGACAAATAAGCTGCTTTCCGCCGGACACAGAAAAATAGCAGGGGTATTCAAGACAGAGGATCTTCAGTCGCACAGAAGATATTACGGATTTATTAAGGCAATGATGGACGCGCATCTTCCGTTTGATGTCTTCTGGTTTTCTGATACTACAGTCATGAACTGTTTTACATCAGGTCTTGTAAAGTATCTGAATAACAATGACTGTACGGCGATGTTTTTCTATAATGACAAGATCGCAATCGGAATCATTCATGAACTGGAGAAATGCGATGCCGGAATTCTGGATGATCTGTCGATCGTTGCATTTGACGATCTTCAGGGACTGTACGAAGACGGTCTCATCAGTACGGAGCTTACAAGCGCAAGATATCCGAAAGAAGCCATCGCTAAGGAAAGCGTAAAAATGCTTTTCAGGCTGATGGAAGAAGGAACAGAGAAATTTGAAGGGACTGTAACAGAAGTTTCAAACGGAATAGCAGACAGGAGTTCGATAAAGAGAAATGAAAAAGTACTATATTGAGACTATGCCGCAGGTCAATGAATCCATGGAAAGAGTGGAGCTGTGGTATCAGGGAGAGAAGACGGACAGAGCGCCTATCCGATTTTCCGAACACAATGCGAGACACAATGTTGACCTCAGTCAGATCATTGCAAGATATCCAACCGTAAAGGATTTCTGGTTTGATACGGAGTACCAGGTAAATTCCTTTATAGAAAACCTGGAAGGCTCAACGGTATACGGAGATACCTTCCCCGTATTTTATCCGAATCTTGGTCCGTCCGTCTATGCGTCTTATTACGGCGTGCCGCTTACCTATGCGGATGTCACGTCCTGGGCAATCCATACGGTATCGGATATGGACGAACTGGACGTTGGCTCGCTGAAGATCGACCGGGAATGTGAAAACTGGAAAAAGATTGACGAGCTCACGGATTATGCGCTTGCACGCTGCAAGGATAAGTTCTTTGTCGGGTATACTGATCTTCACCCGTCGATGGACTGTGCGGTGGATTTTACCGGTGTCGATACGATGTGCATGGCGCTGATCGATGATCCGGATAAAGTCAAAGAATTTTTAAATAAACTTTGTGATGACTTTTTCCCGGTATACGATTATTATGATAATCGTCTGGGAGATATGCCGTCCGTATCCTGGATGGGGATTCCGTTTGAAGGAAAAATGCATATTCCGAGCTGTGACTTTTCATCGATGCTTTCTCCGGCGATGTTTGAAGAGTTTGTACTGCCGTGCGTAATAAAAGAAGCGAAGGCATTTGATCATAATATTTTCCATATGGACGGGCCAGGTGTTATGAGACATCTGGATATGCTTCTGGACGTGGATGAAATAAGAGCTATTCAGCTTGTTCAGGGCGTCGGAGAAGATGAGCCGATCATGCAGTGGCTGCCCGTCATAAAGAAGATTCAGGAGAGAGGCAAGGGAATCGTGGTCGGCCTCCAGAAGCATGAGCTGAAGGAGTTTATGGCCAATGTGGATCCGAAGGGAATTTTCCTGACTCTTGCGGCAGATGAAGAAGAACAGCCGGAAATCGTGAAGATGGTTGAAGAATGGTGTAAATAAAACGGAACGATCTGTTATTATATAAATCAGGAGGAAAGAATATGACATCGAGAGAAAGAGTAATCGCGGCGATAAATCATCAGCCTGTCGACCGCTGCCCAATCGATCTTGGAAGCAATGGTCAGACCGGAATGAATGCAAGCACCTTATACAAATTCCGGAAGTATCTTGGCCTTGAAGAGCATCCGATCAATATCATTGAGCCTTATCAGATGCTTGGAGAGATCGAAGAAGATCTGATGAAGGTCGTGGGCAATGATGTCGTCGGCCTGTGGAATACCGGGAATATGCTTGGCTATAAGAATGATAATAAAAAGCGCTGGCAGATGGATGACGGTACTCCTGTAAATATGGGCAGCGGTTTCGAGATTGATGTGAATGAAAAGGGAGAAAAGCTGCTTTATCCCTGCGGAGACAGAACTGCGAAGTACAGCTGCAAAATGCCGGTAGGCGGATCCTTCTTTGATAACATTGAAAGGACAGAAAGCTGGGACTTTGATCTTGATGAGGAAGATCTGACTCCTGTTGAGGATTTTAAGGATGACTTCGGTGTGGCATCGGATGAAGAGGCACGCTACTGGGAGGAAAAATCCAAACAGCTGTATGATGAGACAGAGTATGGAATCATCGGTGTCCTGGGCGGCGGCGGCTTCGGTGACGTCGCACAGATCCCCGGACCGGCAATCAGAGATCCGAAGGGAATCAGAAAGATCGAAGACTGGCTGATGGCACATGCAATGTATCCCGGATATGTGGATGATGTCTTCGGATATCAGGAAGAAATCATGCTGAAAAATCTGGAGATTTATAAGCAGGCAGTTGGTGACAGAATTCAGGTGATCTGGGTTTCCGGTACGGATCTGGGAACACAGAACAGTACGTTTACTTCTCTGAATACCTTCAGAAGCCTTTATAAGCCGCATTTCTCGAGGATCAATGAATGGATCCATAAAAATACAGGCTGGAAGACTTTCTATCACAGCTGCGGATGTGTGGCGGAGCTTCTGGATGATATCGTGGATATGGGCGTTGACTGCCTGAACCCGGTTCAGTTCAGCGCGCTTGAGAATAAGGGAGTAACGCCTCAGGTCATTAAAGAAAAATACGGCGACAAGCTGACCTTCTGGGGCGGCGGAGTAGATACCCAGAAGACGCTTCCGTTCGGGACAAGCGAGGAAGTCTATAACGAAGTGAAAAGCAGAGTGGAGATTCTGAACAACAACGGCGGATATATTTTCTCCTCTATTCACAACGTAGTGGCGAATGTCCCGGCAGAAAATCTGTGTGCTATGTATGAAGCTGTGCTTGGGAAAAAGCTGGAAGTCTGAAAATTAAATCTAAACAAACAGCGGGGCAGGATGCGAAAAGCATCTTGCCCCGTTTAATTGAGGGAATTCCGGAATTTTCCCGGTGACATTCCCGTAATCTTTTTGAAGACTTTGCAGTAGTAGCTCTGATCCGGAAAACCCATGGCTACCGCAATGTCCGTCATGTTGTATTCTGTAGACATGAGCAGCTGTTTGCTTGATTCGACCCGGATCCTGTTCAGATGCTCTTTGAAACTTACTCCGACGGTATCGTTGAACAGAGACGAGAAATAGTTGGGACTCAGCCCGACGAATTCCGCTACCCGGGAAAGCTCCAGATGCTCTCCGTAATTGTCATACATAAAACGAAGCGCCTTGCGAATATACGGATTTCCCTTGTCTTTGTCATAGAAGGCTGCGCTCATGAAGTTTTCAACGGCCTCCTGCAGCGTTATGCAGATATCGATAATGCTGTTTTCCCGGTAGATGCTGGAAATATAGGAGGCGCTCAGCTCATAGATCCTGTCGGGATCGGCTCCGCCATCCATGGCAACGCGGGAGAGGAGAGATACCAGCTCAACTGCCCGGGGCTTTACCTGCTCCAGAACTCCGCCTTCGCTGAACAGAGCATATCCAATCAGCTCATTCAGAAGAGCCTTTGCCTGCGGGATGTTTCCGGTTTTCACCTTTACCAGCAGATCCTTTTCTTTCCCGTAGAAGAACTTCAGATCGGTAGGAGAGGTCTGTCCCTTGAATACATGGATCGTTTCGCTGATCTTTGCCTGCTGGTACATCTGCTGCTGCTTCTGATGAAGCATGGCGCGTTCGCTCGGCAGCAGAGACGAAAGCAGATGCTCAAGCAGCTTCCTCAGCCGGTTCACCTGCTGAGGCTCGATGATCGGCAGCGAAAAAAGATCATCATAGAGCTCGAGCGAATGCAGAGGGCTTACGCCGATGGATTCCGCAAAGCTGCTGACCAGCGTGGAGTCCGGCTCATCCATCAGAAACGGCCCGATGATGATATTCCCGACCAGCTCATCTCCATTGACCAGCGGAAAGGCAATGTTGTTCAGATTGGCGTGACAGGAAAAAACATAGGCTTCGCCGATGGCGTAGGCGGTACTTCCTGCTTTTCGGTGAGACTCAAAACACTCTTCGGCGGAGAATATGTGATGCTCGGAAAGCCGGGAACAGTAATCCTGAGGGCTTCCGAATGACATGAGAAGCTTGCCGCTTCCATCAAGCAGCTGAATGTTCAGGCCGGTAAACTTCTGCAGATTATCCAGAACATCCTCCAGATGCTCGCGGGAAATGAGAGAAAAAAGAACAGGCTGCATAATGATCCCTCATATAATAAAGAATGACAAAAATACGTAAGTTATTACAATCATAATCCGGTTGCGAAGATTATACTATATTCATCTTTATAAAACAACAATATACAGGAGGATTTATTATGGATTTACAGGAGATATCTGTCCAGCTTCAGGCAGGCAAGGCAAAGATCGTGAAGGAGCTTGTTCAGAAGGCTATCGATGAGGGAATTCCCGCAGAGAAGATTCTGAAGGAAGGCCTTCTCAGCGGCATGGACGTTGTTGGTGAGAAATTCAAAAACAACGAGATCTTTGTTCCGGAAGTTCTTATTGCAGCCAGAGCAATGAATCAGGGCACGGCTCTGCTCAAGCCTCTGCTTGTTCAGAACAGCACTACCAGCGGCAAGGTCTGCATCGGCACTGTCAAGGGTGACCTGCATGACATCGGTAAGAATCTCTGCAAGATGATGATGGAAGGCAAGGGCCTTGAGGTTATTGATCTCGGCTCTGACGTTGAACCCGAGACGTTTGTTAAGACCGCTCAGGAGCAGGGTTGCCAGATCATCTGCCTTTCCGCGCTTCTTACGACGACGATGGGTGTTATGGCTGACGTTGTCAAGGCTGCGGAAGCTGCCGGAATCCGTGATAAGGTCAAGATTATGATCGGCGGAGCCCCTGTTACCGATGCTTACTGCGAGCAGATCGGTGCAGATGCTTATACTCCCGACGCAGCAAGCGCTGCAGAGAAGGCAGCAGAGTTCTGCGCATAATCAGGAGACAAATTTCTATAATTACAAACAGGACAGCGGATATTTGTCCGCTGTCTTGTTGATAATCAGAACGGAGGAGAGTCTGAATGCTTCAGGATGAATTAGTCAGAGCAGCGCTCGAGGCGGGAGCAGATAAGGCTGCCGTTATAGATATTTCAAAGGTTGTGTTGTCCGAAACCTTCCGTCAGACCTGCGAGGGAAACCAGTGCGGGAATTACGGAAGAAACTGGTCATGTCCTCCGTATACCGACGGAGATATCCAAAAGCTGATGGCCGAGGTGAAGTCCTACCGTTTCTGTCTGCTGTATCAGATCATCGGTCAGCTGGAGGACAGCTTTGATGTTGAAGGAATGATGGAGGCCGGAGTCCGGCTTTGTGAGCTCGGCCAGAAGCTGAGTGAAAAGCTTCCGGAGCTTCTGAGCCTGCCGTATCTTCAACTCAGCGGATCCTGCCGGCTGTGCGAGAAATGCGCCAGACTTTCCGGAGAGCCTTGCCGCTTTCCGGAGAAAACGATTCGGTCTATTTCCGGATACGGAATCGATGTTTACAATACGACGTCCTCTACGGATCTCAAGTATATCAACGGTCAGGATACCGTGACCAATTTCGGTATCGTCCTGTTTTCGGAGTAAGAGAATATGTCTGATCTCACAATCCTCTCGGGGAATAAAAAGAGCGTATACCACTTCGAAGGCAGCATGAATCTTGCCAAGGCTCTTTCCGATGCCGGATATCCTCTGGTTCAGCCATGCGGAGGACGGGGAGTCTGCGGAAAATGCGCCGTTGAAGTGAGCGGCTGTATTTCCGAGCCGGATATACAGGAGCAGAAGCTGGGTGTCAGGCTTGCCTGCAGAACAGTTCTGTTCGGTGACGCTGCTGTTGTTCTTCCAAATTCCGGAGATATGCAGCAGATCGAAACAGGCGGCAGCGTAAAGACCGAAACGGTCGATCCGCTCGGCAGCGGTTTTGGTGTCGCCATAGACATCGGAACAACGACGGTTGCGGCAAAGCTGCTGAATCTTGCTTCCGGAAGGGAAATCTCGTCAGCAGCGAGGATTAACCCGCAGACGTCGGTGGCCTCCGATGTTATGGGAAGGATCGGAGCGGCGCTTTCCGGTGAGCTGGAAAGTCTGAAAAAGCTGATTGCCGATGCTCTTTCTGAAATGCTGGCGGAGCTGTGTGCCGGTGCCGGGATCCGTCAGGAAGAGATTTCCTGTCTTGTCGTAACGGGAAATACGACGATGCTTTATCTGCTTACCGGGAAAAACCCGGAGGCACTTTCCCATTTCCCCTTTGAAGCGGATTGCCTGTTCGGTTATGAAACCGATTTTCTTGGATACAGAACATATCTGCCTGCCTGCATGAATGCCTTCGTGGGAGCGGATATCACCTGTGCCGTTCTGGCAAGCGGCATGACGAATCGGGCAGAAACCTCTTTACTTTGCGATATCGGTACCAACGGAGAGATTGCACTCTGGAAGGACGGAACGCTGTATGTAACGTCAACAGCGGCAGGTCCCGCCTTTGAAGGTGCCGGAATCTCCTGCGGCTGCGGAAGCATTCCCGGCGCGATCGATCGGGTTTCTCTGGAAGACGGAATGGTTACCGTTCACACGATCGGTGATGCTCCGGCAGTGGGACTTTGCGGTTCCGGTCTGATCGACACGATCGCCTGCTTCCTGAAAACCGGAGGAATCGATGAAACCGGAGCGGTCGATGAAGATTTTCTCCCGCTTTCTAACGGTGTTGTGCTGATGCCGAAGGATGTCCGGTCTGTTCAGCTTGCCAAAGCTGCGATCGCCGCGGGAATTATTACGCTGATGGAGAATGCGGGAGTTCAGACAGAGGAGATTTCCACCTTGTATATCGCCGGAGGCTTCGGAAGCCATCTGAACGTGGAGAGCGCAGCGGCAATCGGGTTAATTCCCGAAGCGCTTTCGGACAGAGTTTCTGTTATCGGAAACGGTGCGCTTACCGGGGCGGAACAGATGCTGCTGAACAAAGGAATGATACAGGACGGAGAGCGTATTGTTCAGCTTTCCCGCCATATCAATCTTGGGGGAAATCCGCAGTTCAATAACAATTATATGGAACAGATGCTGTTTCCTGAACAATAAACTGTGATGGAGGAAATGATTATGAAGAGAGCCGTACTGCTTGACGGTGCTGTCGGAACCAGTCTTTGGGAGCTTGCCGACAGAGCCGGAATCAACAGAGACCCTGTTTGGAAATATAACATGGAACACCCGGAGCTTGTTCAGGAGCTGCACAGGCAGATGATCGAAGCGGGAGCGGAGATCATTCTTGCCAATACCTTCGGTGCGAATGAACCGATGGTGAAAAGATGCTCTTCCTATACCGTTGAAGAAGTCGTAAAAAAGGGCGTAGAGCTTGCAAAGATGGCAGCGGAAGGCACCGGAGTAAAGGTTGCTGTTTCCTGCGGCCCGCTTTCCGAGCTGCTTGAGCCGTTCGGTGATCTGGAAGAGGAAGAGGCGGAAAGAATATTCAGAAATCAGATCGGTTCGGGAATAGAGGCCGGAGCTGATCTGGTGATGATTCAGACCTTTATCGATCTGGAGATGATGAAGATAGCGGCAAAGGTTGCAAAGTCCTATGCTGTTCCCGTATTCTGCACGCTCTCCTTTGAGAAGGTCGGAAAGACCATGATGGGTCAGTCCGTTGAGCAGGTGTGCAGGGAACTGGAAGCCCTCGGCGTGGACGGTGTCGGAATGAACTGCTCGCTCGGACCGGAATATGCGCTGCCCGTTATTGAGGAGTTTTCCAGACAGACAAAGCTTCCGCTGGTATTCAAGCCGAATGCGGGAATGCCGGGCCAGACAACGGATCCGGAAAGCTTTGCTAAAATCGTGGCTCCTGCAGCGGAATTTGTCAGCTATGTCGGCGGCTGCTGCAACTGTAATGCCGACTATGTGAAAGCACTGAAAAAATATCTCTGAGAAACAGAATAAACAAAGGCCTGTGTCAGGAACACAGACCGAAAACATAAAAAGACTCCCCGGTACTGCAGCGAGAAATCGTAAAAGCAGTACCGGGGATCTGTTACTTTATCGGATGACCAGTTCAACGGGACAGTGGTCGGAACCGAATATTTCGGGATGGATCGAAGCGCTTTCCAGTCGATCCTTCATGGAGTCGGATACGATAAAATAGTCAATACGCCATCCGGCGTTCCGCTCGCGTGCACGCATCCGGTAGGACCACCAGCTGTAAGCGTCTGTAAGATCCGGATAAAAGTAACGGAAAGTATCGATGAATCCGGAGGAAAGGAGCTCGGTCATTTTTCCGCGTTCCTCATCGGAAAAGCCCGCGTTTTCATGGTTGGTTTTCGGGTTCTTGAGATCGATCTCTTCATGGGCAACATTCAGATCACCGCAAAGGATAACCGGTTTTTTCGCGGAGAGAGAAAGAAGATATGCCCGCAGATCGTCCTCAAAGCTCATGCGGTAGTCCAGCCGCTTCAGCCCGTCCTGAGAATTCGGCGTGTAGGAGGTTACAACATACTCGTTTTCGTATTCCGCGGTAATCACGCGCCCCTCGTGAGAGTGCTCCTCTTTTCCAATGCCATAAGTAACATTAAGAGGAAGTTCTTTGCTGAACAGCGCCGTTCCGGAATATCCTTTTTTCTCGGCATAGTTCCAGTAGCAATGGTATCCTTCCGGAGCAAAATCGATCTGACCTTCCTGCAGTTTGCTTTCCTGAATGCAGAATACGTCGGCGTCCAGAGAATCAAATACGTCCCGGAAGCCCTTTTCCATACAGGCCCGGAGTCCGTTGACGTTCCAAGAGATCAGTTTTTTCATTTCTTCCACCCGGTAATGAGTCCGTATTTCCTTTCTAAGGAAGCCAGAGCCTCTTCGGAAAGCGCACCGTCATACAGCGCGATCCCCTGATAAGCCCGGAGTGCTTTTTCAAGGAGAACGGCATCATCGCATACGATGCAGAGCGGGTTGCGGACAGCATACTGGCATTCTGCAAATACGGAAATATCGTCCTCAGAGCTGATGCTGACTGCAATCAGGGTATCGGGATCGGAATCCATAATATTGTCTTCCAGATCATCGTCGCAATCAAATACTTCTGAATAAGAAGTATCCGGGTCAATCGTGAAAACATCCCGTTCGGTTGCGGCGGTAATTCCCTGAGCGGTGCAGACAGAGCGCCGGATCTGAACAGAAGAGAATTTCTCCTTCACTGCGGAAATAAAGTTTTCATCCGTTCCGCAGCACCCGCCGAAGATGCAGGTACCCGCTTCGGCCAGCTCCGGAACATAGGATGCAAAATCGGAAGGACTGATATCGTAGACGTCATGTCCGTTTTCAAATCTGGGCAGACCAGCATTCGGCTTGGCAATCAGGGGAACCTCAGCCAGCTCGGAGAGTCTTCTGATCTGAGGAACAAGCTCCTTCGGTCCGACGGAGCAGTTCAGCCCGAAAGCGTCGACGCCCATCCGCTGCATGATCACGAGCGCAGCGCACACGTCCGTTCCGGTCATGGTCCGGCCTTTTTCGTTGCAGGAAAAGGTGACGAATATCGGCTTGTCGGATACGGATCTGACGGCGAGAACTGCCGCTCTTGCCTCGGCGACATTCATGATCGTCTCAATAATATAGAGATCGACGCCGGCTTTTTCGAGAGCGGAAGCCTGCTCAACGTAAATGTTATAGATATCCTCAAAGCTGTAGCTTCCCATCGGAGAGAGCATGGCTCCGCATGAGGTGATATCACCGGCAACATGCGCATCAGCTCCTGCCGCTTCGCGGGAGATCCCGACAAGCTGTGTGTTGTACTCCTCAACCTTGCCGAAGATCTTGTTATTCTCAAGGGAGACTCTGTTTGCTCCGAAGGTAGGCGCGTAGATGATATCGGAGCCGGCATTTACATAGGCCCGCTGAATGGCAATAACCTCGTCTCTGTGCTCAAGGCACCATTTTTCCGGGCAGTAACCCGCCTGATATCCGCGCTTGTACAGCTGGGTCCCCATTGCTCCGTCCAGCAGGATAGGAAATCTGAAGTCCATATCTTATTCTCCATGAAAGTTGATTTTTAAAACCCGTCGTTTTTTTATTCCTATAAAAGGAAAGGTACTATTCTCAGGTTCAGATCTTTATGAGTTCATAATCTCTTGAGCCGAGGCCGATCTTTTCCGCATGCTCAAGGCAGGATTTCCACTCAGATTCGGGCGTGGAATTGGTAAAGTGATCGTGATGGTCAACGAATCCCGGCTTTGCCATATTGTCGCCGAGCTGGCTGTTCCGGATCGGCTCCGCCGCGTTGCAGGCGTTGGCACAGGCCTGATCGAGAGCAACAGGATCAAAGGAAGCAAACATACCGATATTCGGTACGATCGGAGCGTCGTTTTCGCAGTGGCAGTCGCAGTTCGGAGAAACGTCAACGACCAGAGAAATATGGAAGTTGGGACGGCCGTCAACAACTGCCTTTGCATACTCCGCCATGCGGCAGTTGAGAAGCTGAGGCGCGTTGTTCTGCCGGAAGTCGATCGCGTCAAAGTTGCAGGCACCGAGGCATCTGCCGCAGCCGACGCAGTTGTCCAGATCAACGGTCATTTTCTTCTTTTCCTCGTTGAATACGAGCCCGTTGTTTGCGCATTCTCTCTGGCAGCGTCTGCAGCCTCTGCAGATGCTTTCATCAATAATAGGCTTGCCGCTGGAATGCTGGTCTTTTTTACCGGCACGGGAACCGCAGCCCATGCCGATATTTTTCAGCGTACCGCCGAAGCCGGTCATTTCATGACCTTTGAAGTGCGTAAGGCTGATGAAAACGTCGGCATCCATGATCGCGTGACCGATCATCGCCTCCTTAACGTATTCGCCGCCGTTTACCGGTACCGCGATATCGTCTGTTCCCTTTACGCCGTCACCGATGATCACGGGGCAGTTTACGGTGATGGGAGTAAAACCGTTCTCCCATGCACAGTAGAGATGCTCGATCCCGTTTTTCCGGCTGCCGGGATACATCGTGTTGCAGTCGGTAAGATACGGCTTTCCGCCGAGAGACTTGATAACGTCAACGACAGCTCTGGCATAATTCGGGCGGAGAAAACTGATGTTTCCGGCTTCGCCGAAATGCATTTTGATCGCAACAAATTTTCCGTCCATGTCGATATCACCGATACCGGCTTTTTTTATGAGTTTCTGAAGTTTGGTGGGAAGTCCGTCGCCGAAAGCTTTTGTTCTGAAATCGCAGAAATAAACTTTGGATTTAGCCATTGAATTTTCCCCCTTATATTAAATAAGAATTAGCGAAAGTAATCGGATCAGCCGCGGAATCCCATCGGATTTCCGGACTGCCATTTCCATGCGTCTCTGCACATGTCGTCAAGGTTATAGCGTGCTTTCCAGCCGAGGATCTCAGCGCTCTTGTCCGGGCTGGAATATACCGTTGCCAGGTCTCCGGGGCGGCGCTCCTTAATTTCATACGGAACCTTCTGTCCGGTTACCCGTTCAAAAGCATGAACCATATCCAGAACGCTGTATCCCGTACCGGTACCCAGATTGAATACGTTTTCTCCCTTGTTCCCCTTCAGCATGTAGTCGATTGCTGCCACATGTCCGGCGGCAAGGTCACAGACGTGGATATAATCTCTTACGCCGGTTCCGTCGTGCGTGTCATAATCATTGCCGAAAACGTTCAGGTGGTCAAGTCTTCCGACGGCGACCTGGGAAATATACGGCATGAGGTTATTCGGCAGCCCGCTGGGATCTTCTCCGATCAGTCCGCTGGGGTGTGCCCCGATCGGGTTGAAGTAACGGAGAAGCGTAACGGACCAGTCCGGCATGGCGCGGGCGGAATCGCGCAG
>JAUNQI010000015.1:53016-55631 GCA_030536255.1 Eubacteriales bacterium
ACGCAGGAAATATCATGCTTTTCAAAGATCCTGTCCAGAGCCGCCCTGTCGCGGACGTCGTTTTCATAAAACGTAAGATCTTTTCCTGTAATGTCTCTTACCCGTTCCAGAGACTTTTCGCAGGAGTTTACAAGATTATCCACTACAACTACGCCAAAGCCCCTTTCAAGGAGCTCAACGCAGGTATGACTTCCGATATATCCGGCTCCGCCGGTAACAAGAATATCCATTTTCTTCGCCTCCGGAATGATTAGTCTAACAGTTTTTCGGGGTAGATGCCGTTATTGCGCATTTCCTGAATCGCAGTAACAACGGTGTCCATATCTTCCTTGTATGTCATGCCGTACCATGTTTCCGTGCAGTTGAGCATTTTAACATCGGCAAGCTTTTCCTTGATCAGGTCATTGACGACAAACGGAAGGAAGTATTCGCATTTCAGCGGATTGACGCCGAGATTGGCATCAAGCCAGCCGGGGAAGCGGTTGTAAAGCTCATCCAGAAGAGAATTGCTGAATGCCCAGCAGTTCATGGAAACCGGAGTTTCTCCGTCAAGCTCTGTCCAGGTTTTGCCGTCGTCCTCCGTGAATGCCGCGTTGCTTCCTCTTTTTTCAATGCGGGTCCGCTCAACGACATCCGTGAGATATCCGTCTTTCCCGGTGCAGACACCTCTTGCAACGGAACCGTTTTCGGTTACGGTATTTTTCAGCAGATAGGCGACCATTGCGTGCTCGTTGTCTCTGTGCTCTCCGGCAAGAAAGTCATAGAGAGCGGAATAGGCGGCCGGCCCGTAAAAGTCATCGGCGTTGATCACGGCAAACGGCCCGTCAACAACTCCTCTGGCACACATCACCGCATGTCCCGTGCCCCAGGGCTTGGCTCTGCCCTCCGGAACGGAATACCCGTCGGGTAGAACATCCAGCTGCTGATAGATATAGCTGACGTCAAAGTATTTTTCAATCCTGTGCCCGATCTTTTCCTTGAAGTCCGCTTCAATCTCATGCTTGATAATAAATGCCGCTTTCCGGAAGCCGGCTCTGTAAGCATCGAAAAGGGAAAAATCAATGATCGAGTGACCGAAATTATCTACCGGTGTGATTTGCTTCAATCCGCCGAATCGGCTTCCAATACCGGCTGCGAGTATTACGAGCGTTGGTTCTTTCATTTGTTCTGCATGGCCTTTCTGCAATAAAAGTTAAAATTCTTTTCTCTTGTCAGAGAGCTGCTGTCCATATGGCCGGGATAAACTTCATAGTCCCCGTCCAGAGCACAGAGCTTTGCGAGCGAATCGAACAGAGCGGAAGGATCGCCTCCGTCGAGATCCGTTCTTCCGCAGCTCCCGCGGAAGAGCGTGTCGCCTGTGAACAGCGCTTCTCCGGAGCGTATCGTCACGCCGCCCGGGGTGTGCCCGGGAGTGGCGATGATCTCAAAATTCATTCCCGCGGCGGTCACGGTATCTCCGTCCCGGTAATATTTCCCGTTTTCGGGGAGCGTAAACAGATAATGCATAGACTTGATGTTTTTGGCGTCATCCGCTTCATTCATATAGACAATGGCGCCGGTTTCTTCGGCAACAGTTTCACAGGCTCCGGTATGGTCAAAGTGACCGTGCGTGAGAAAAATCGCTTCGCAGGTCAGGTGATTGTCTTCCAGATAGTCAAGAATGGTGTTGCTCTCGTCACCCGGATCGATCACTACGCATCGGAGCGTCTCTTCGTTGGTAACGATATAGCAGTTCGTTTCCAGCTGCCCGACGGGCAGAGTTTTTATCAGCATAATATCCTCCGAATAATGATTTCAGAAAATGAATTACAGCTCATCCGTGTCGAGAATGATCGTCAGCGGGCCGTCATTTAAGGATTCCACGGCCATGTCCGCCCCGAAGATTCCGGTTTCAACCTTAAACCCGGCTGCGCGGCATTTCTCAATCACAAGCTCGTAAAGGGGGATCGCAGTTTCCGGTCTGGCAGCTTTTGAAAATCCCGGTCTTCTGGACTTGCAGTCGGCAAACAGCGTGAACTGGCTGATGATCAGCATTTCCGCCCCGGCATCGGTCGGGTTGATATTCATTTTGCCGTTTTCATCCTCAAAAATACGCAGGCCGCAGATCTTGTCGGCGATTTTTAAGGCTTCCGCTTCCGTGTCATCCTGACGGACGCCAAGCAGGATCAGAAATCCCTTGCCGATCTTTCCGTTGATCTTTCCGTCGATTTCAACCGAAGCGTATTTTACTCTTGTAAGTACTGCTCTCATTTATCCTCCTCATATTTTCCGCCTGTCCCGGAGCGGACGCCGGAAACCGGCGCTTCAAGGCTGGCTGCTCCGGTCTCGGCCGAAGCGTTCCTGCCGGCAGATGTACCGTTTCGTTCGATGGACATGATGCCGGGGATGGCCTGCAGTCTGGAAATGATATATTTCAGGTCAGCCAGATTGTGGACCTCAAGGGCAACCGTGATGATGCCGAGCCCGGTGGGGGTATCCTTGGCCACAAGGGAACGCACCTTGGCGTTGATGGCTGCCAGTACGGAAGCGATGTCGAGCACCAGCCCGCCGCGGTCCTTTGAAACAATGATCACGCTGGTGAGATAGCTTTCCGTAATGTTATCTGCCCAGGAAAC
>JAUNQI010000015.1:55731-59281 GCA_030536255.1 Eubacteriales bacterium
TGGAAAAAGTCCTGGGCGTCCGAATCCTGCTGGCTTTCCAGAAGCCTCCGGACCCATGCGAACTTATCCTCATCCCCCTCGCGTACCGAGTTTCCGCCGTCATTGAGCTTGTATTTCCAGTGAGCGGCGATTCCGTATTCCGCGGTATGGTGCATGTCCCAGGTGCGGATCTGCACCTCAAACGGAATTCCTTCGGAACCGATAACCGTTGTATGGACGCTCCGGTACATGTTGGGCTTTGGCGTGGATATATAATCCTTGAATCTGCCGGGAACAGGATTGAACATTTCATGGATGATTCCCAGCACATTGTAGCAGTCGGGGATCGTGTCAACAATGATGCGGAAAGCACAGAGATCAAAGATCCCGGTAAGATCCGATTTCTGGGCAAACATTTTGCGGTAGATACTGTAAACATGCTTGATCCGGCTCTGAACCGCTGCGTTGATCCCGCTTTCCTCGAGCCGGGCTTTGATCTTTTCTTCCATAGCTGCCATGAATTTTTCAAGCACGGGCATCTTTTCATTCAGCTCGGAAAGAATTTCATTGTAACCCTGATTATCCAGATACTTCAGGGAAAGGTCCTCAAGCTCCCATTTTGCCCGCTGCATACCGAGCCGGTGGGCAATCGGAGCGTATATCTCCATGGTTTCGAGGGACTTGGAGCGCTGTTTTTCCGGCGACTGGAAGTCCATCGTCCGCATATTGTGGAGTCTGTCGGCAATTTTGATCAGAATTACCCGGATATCCTTTGACATGGCCATGAGCATTTTCCTGAGGTTTTCCATCTGCTCGTCTTCCTTGCTCGTATACTGAACGCGGCTGAGCTTGGAAACGCCTTCGACGATATCCGCTACTGCGGTGCCGAAATTCTTTGCCAGATAGTCGTGGGTGATATCCGTATCTTCTATGGTGTCATGAAGCAGTGCGGAGATAATGGAGTCCTCGTCAAGACCCATGTCAAAGCAGATGTCCGCGGCTGCAATGCAGTGCGTAACATACGGAGTTCCGTCTTTCCGGATCTGGGCGGAGTGAGCCTCCTTCGCAAGCTCATATGCCGAGCGGATCCGCTCAATGTTCATATCATGACCGGATTGTTTAATTTTTGCTTCTAACTCGTTATAAAGTTCGTCACTGCTCATGATGTTTCCTCTTTAATAACTCCTGAGTGTCTTCATAAGAGGGGTGGAGTCCAGATCTTTCTTTTCACTGACCGTTTCCAGCGTGGCCCCGTAAACATTGTCCTTGCCGGAGAGAAGTCCCGCCTGCCGGAATACCTCAAGGCAGATGCAGTATTTTTCCGGAGAGATCCCGTCCGGGCATTTGGAAATGACGGACTGCTGATCCGTTCCAATCACGGCATCCTTCTCAATCGCTTTCCATACTCTGACGAAATCAGGCCTTTCGGGAATGTGCGGCAATGCCGCATGCCGGAAAGAACAGCGCTTCTCCAGAATGTTTCTGCACAGCTCCTCCGGGTCGTGCGGACGGATCGCGCATACCTGAAACTGAACAGAGGTCTTTCCGCGGAATTCGTTGATCTGAGGCGTGAAGGCAATGTCGATGATATCTCCCTCAGATAACCGCTGTTCCCGGGCGGTATGCCCGAAGAAAATACAGTCAAAGGCTTTTCCTCCGGAGCTGATCTGCAGTTTCAGGTGTCTGCCGTTCCCGACGTCCTGCAGCGTGAGGATCTCAGCGCCGGCGATACAGAGGATCGGCTTCGGATTTCCGTTTCCGTACGGCTCAAGGCTGTCAAGAGAACGGACATTATCCTCCGACAGAAGAGAGGTATCGGAGATGAGCAGATCACAGGTGATCTCCGGCTGAGGCTCCGGCTTGTTATTCAGATAATACTCCGAAAGAGCATTCCGGAAGTCATCTATTTTTTCCTCCCGGATATTGAGGCCGGCCGCGAGCGCATGCCCGCCGAAGCTTACCAGGTGCTCCGAACAGGCGGAGAGCGCTTCAAAGAGATTGAATCCGCCGTAGCTGCGGCAGGATCCCTTTCCCATTCCGTCCGTGAGATTGATCATGATGGTGGGGAGACTGTAATGGTCCGCCAGTCTGGAGGCTGCGATCCCAATCACGCCCTGGTGCCATTTGTCGCTGGCCAGGACAATGGGGACATGGGGAATATCATTTTCTATGATGCTGCTCGCTTCGCTCCATATTTCATTTTCTATTTTCTGCCGTTCCTTGTTCAGGTCGCACAGCTGAGAGGCAAGCTCGGAGGCTTGATTGCTGTCGCTGCTCAGGATCAGATCTCCGGCGGAGATCGCCTGTCCGAGTCTTCCGGCGGCATTCAGCCTCGGAGCAATCGTAAAGCCGATAGAGGAAGCGGAGAGGGAAGAGGAATCAATCCCCGAGAGCTTCATCATCGCTTCAAGCCCCGGGCGGGGAGAATCCTTCAGCTTTTCCAGACCGCGGATAACGAGATATCTGTTTTCTCCCGTTAGCGCCATGACGTCCGCAATCGTGCCGATGGCTACGAGATCGGAATACCGGTCAAGGATCGTTTCCGTATTTCCCTCGCATGCGCAGGCAAGCTTGAAGGCGACTCCGACTCCCGCAAGATTCGGATTGCTGTAGCTGTCTTCCGCCTGCTTGCAGTCAATAACGGCACAGGCTTCGGGGACCTCGCTCGCCCTGCATTCGTGGTGATCCGTAATGATCATATCGATCCCGAGCGTTTTTGCGTGCTCCGCTTCGACGGCAGCCGTAATGCCGCAGTCAACGGTTACTACAAGCGTGATGCCCATTTCCCGGAAGGAATCGAGAGCTCCGCAGTTCAGGCCGTAGCCCTCTTCGTTCCTGTCCGGAATATACGGCGTAACATCTAGACCTTTCGACCGCAGATAGTCCGTCAGCAGACAGGTGGAGGTGATACCGTCAACGTCATAGTCTCCGTAGACGACTATCCGTTCACGGTTTCGGATCGCTCTGTGAATCCGGTCGACCGCTTTGTCCATATCTTTAATCGTAAAAGGATCATGCACGCAGCTGATATCGTTAAAAAAGAGGTCTTTTGCCTCCTCGGGAGAATGGATCCCTTTTATGGCGAGGATATTTGCAAGCAGGGGATTGTAGCCCGCGTCAAGCAGACATACCGGGGGCTCCGGTATGTTATATTCAATTTTCCAGGTTCTTTTTCCCGATCTCATACTTATCCTTATTATATTTTTTAATAATTTATAATATCAGAAAAGTCCGTATTCTTCAACCTTTTTCAATTCAAAACAAGAGAGCTTCAGCAAAGTTTCAGCGAAACGGAGGGGTGCTGCAGCGGGCTCGTTCCCGGCGGATTTTTTTGCTTTACTTTTTAAAATATTATGCTATAATACTCTCGTTCTTTGGGCTATTAGCTCAGCTGGGAGAGCGCAAGGTTCGCAATCTTGAGGTCAGGGGTTCGATCCCCCTATGGTCCACTTATAAAGAGATCCCCGAAACACTACTGTTTCGGGGTTTTTTCTACGAATTTTGCGAGTTGAGGCGACTTCGGAGAAGGGAAAACTAAACTCATAGTTTAGGAAAATAAACTCAAAAATTG
>JAUNQI010000036.1:0-2279 GCA_030536255.1 Eubacteriales bacterium
GGAATACCGGAGTTAAGCAAAACCGAATCCGTTTCTTTCTCTTCCTTATCCGGCGGAAAACGCCGGATGAAAGACGGGAAATGCCTTGACAGAGCAGATGCCCTGATTATGGCAGTTTTTGTCCTCGTTTTCGGATTCGTCGACTTTTTCCGGCTCGGGAATACGCAATCCGTTCATTCCTTCGTGAATATGAACGGGAAACAGGCTGTAATATCATTTCAGGACCCTTTTATTCCGAATGAGATCCATTTTTTCACCGGCGCCGGGTACGGAACCTACACCTTTGATTTTTCCCCCGACGGAGAGAACTATTATTCCTCCGGATTCTTTACGCAGGAATCAGATCAGGTGTTCCGCTGGGAAACGATTTATCCTGCCATTCGGGATGAGTACAGATTTCTGCGGATAACCGGTTCCGGAAATGCATGGCTCGGAGAGGTTTGCGTTACCGATGACAACAACGAGCCTGTTCCCGGATCATGCAATATAACGGAACTCACGGATGAGCAGGAACTGTACTGCGAAAGCTACAGCTTCATGAACTCCACATACTTCGATGAGATTTATCATGCCCGGACAGCCTGGGAGCATCTGAACAATGTATATCCGTATGAGATCTCCCATCCCCCGCTGGGAAAGCTGATCATTTCCGCAGGAATCGCCCTGTTTGGCATGACTCCGTTCGGATGGCGTTTTTCCGGGACTTTGTTCGGCGTGCTGATGCTCCCGGTAATGTATATTCTGCTGAAAAAGATGTTCGGGAGCCGCAGAGCAGCCACCGCGGGAACGCTCGTTTTCGCAACGGACTTTCTTCGTTTCGTTCAGACAAGAATCGCCACCATAGATACCTATTCCGTATTCTTTATTCTGCTGATGTATCTGTTCATGTATATCTACATCACAGAAGGCCGCCTGTCCGCACTGGCTCTGTGCGGAATAAGCTTCGGGCTCGGGGCGGCAGCGAAATGGACAAGCTTATACGCCGGCGTCGGTCTGGCAGTATTATGGCTGATTTATCACATTGTTCACCGCGAAGAGGGAATTCTTGAATTTATCAAAAATGTCCTGTTCTGCTTTGTTTTCTTTATCATCCTTCCCTGCTGCATCTACTATGTATCCTATATTCCGTACGGAAAAGCTTCGGGTGTGACCAACATTTTCAGCAGAGATTATCTGGATATTGTTCTCTCCAATCAGGAGTATATGTTCAGCTATCATTCCCAGCTGGTTGCAACTCATCCCTATTCTTCCAAGTGGTATCAGTGGGTCCTGAATATACGTCCGATCCTTTATTATCTGGATAGTCTGGACGGAACCGGAAGGATCAGCTTCGGGGCTTTTGTCAATCCGTTCCTCTGCTGGGGCGGTCTGCTGGTACTGTTCCCCACAATATATAAAGCTATTATCCACCGGGACCGGAATGCCGTATTTATCGTAATCGGATACTTCTCTCAGCTCGCTCCCTGGATGCTCGTATCCCGCCTTACTTTTGAATATCACTATTTCCCGAGTACCCTTTTCCTTGTCATGGCAATCGCTTATGTCTTCTCAATGATGGAAAAAAGATCCCGGTTTTCCAAAGTGTATATCTGGGGATTTGCCGGATGCTCCGCCGCTCTGTTTCTTCTGTTTTTCCCGGTTCTTGCCGGGCTGAAGATAAACAATACACTTGTTTCCTCTGTTTTCAAATGGCTCCCGACGTGGCCGTTCTGATGAGAAGATGTTGATTTGTTCTTGCTAATTGATAACTGACAGAAATCAAACAACAGTAAAACGCACAGCTGATACAGTTCAGCTGTGCGTTCTGCTTTTCCAGAATATCAGATATCCGATTTTTCTTCTGCAACCGATTCCGGATCTTCTGTGCCCGGAGTTTCAGCGTCCGGAGCTTCAGGGGCCGGAGTATCAGACTCCGAGGAGCTCTGAGTCTCTGAATCATTACCGGAAACCTCGGAATTATCTCCAGCACCGGCGTCCTCCGTTCCATCAAACATCCTTATTTTACGTGCAGGACGCTCAATGGACTGATCCATGGAAGCCTTGGCAGCCTCTTTCTTTGAATACGGCATAAACTCGCCATGCTCAAAGTAGTAATTGAATTCCTCACAATCCAGTGTTTCATGCTCGAGGAGGTATTCCGCAATATCCTTCAGCTCTTTTGAATGCTCGGTCAGAATAGACCGGCACATCTCGGAAGCTTTATCAAAAATGGACTTCACTTCCTCATCGATCAGTCCGGCGGTTTCTTCAGAATAACTCTTCGTCTGGCCGAAATCACG
>JAUNQI010000036.1:2379-16304 GCA_030536255.1 Eubacteriales bacterium
GCCTGTCCTCTGGGGATAATGGTAATATAATGAACCGGATCCACGTGCTCCAGGAACCGGCCTGCAACTGCATGACCGGACTCATGGTACGCGGTAAGTCTTCTCGCCTTATCCGACATTTTGCGGGATTTCTTTTCAGGGCCCATCTGGACCTTCAGGATCGCTTCGTCAATATCTTCCTGGCTGATAAAGCGCTCTCTGCGGCGAACGGCAAGAATTGCGGCCTCGTTCATCAGATTTTCAAGGTCAGCTCCGGAAAATCCCGGCGTTCCCTTTGCAATAGAGTTCAGGTCAACATCTTCCGCAAGGTGCTTATCACGGGAATGGATTTTCAGGATCTCTTCCCTGCCGCGGATATCCGGCAGACCAACATAGATCTGACGGTCAAAACGTCCCGGACGAAGAAGCGCATTATCCAGAATATCCGCTCTGTTCGTTGCCGCCATAACGATAACGCCTTCGTTATTTCCGAATCCGTCCATCTCGACAAGCAACTGGTTCAGCGTCTGCTCACGTTCGTCATGTCCGCCTCCGAGACCGGAGCCTCTCTGACGGCCGACTGCATCGATCTCATCAATGAATATGATTGCCGGAGCAGCCTTTTTTGCCTGTTCAAACAAATCGCGAACACGTCCGGCACCTACGCCAACATAAAGCTCAACGAAGTCAGAGCCGGAAATAGAAAGGAACTGAACGTTTGCCTCACCTGCAACAGCCTTCGCAAGAAGCGTCTTACCGGTTCCCGGAGGACCTACAAGGAGAATTCCTTTCGGAATACGGGCACCCATCTGCGTATACTGTTTCGGATCCTTCAGGAAATCAACAACCTCCTGAAGCTCTTCCTTTTCTTCTTCGCAGCCGGCAACATCCTTAAAGGTCTTTTTATTTTTCTCATCCGAACCGAGCTTTGTGCGGGCCTTGCTGAACTTCGCAAAGCCTCCTGCCCCCGCTCCGCCGGCTTTATTCATCATGAAATACCAAAGCAGCATAGCGCCGAACATGATGAGAAGATAAGGAATAAAAGATGCCCACCAGGGAAGGACAAAACCTTCGGTATAATCATATTCTTCCAGAATACCGTCTTTATGCTGCTGCTCGATCAGATCCTTGAAATCATCATGAAAAACGGCAAAGCTGTAAAGACTGTACGTCTTCTCTTCAATCGGGAAGTCCTCGTCATCCGTGCGGATATTCAGGTTGATTGAAGACCCTTCCGTTTTAAAGGACTGAACCTTTTCGGACTCAAACAAATCCACCAGTTCGGAATAGGACTTTACTTTATTCGCCTCAGAATCCTGGTTGATCGTAAAGATGACCGCAATCAGTATTACGGCAAGCAGAACATAAAAACCTATGTCACGCGCTTTGTTTTTATCAGGTTTTTTCAAAAATATATCACATCCTTCGGGGAATTATATGCAAAAACAGAATCACCAGCAAATAAGCTCAGGAATATATCTCACGTTTTAAAACTCCGATATACGGAACATTTCTGTATTTTTCATTGTAGTCAAGACCGTAGCCGACAACAAATTCATCTGGAATCTCAAAGCAGGAATAATCAGCGTAAACATCCGCCTTGCGTCTGGCAGGCTTATCCATAAGAGTAACGATGGAAACAGAAGCGGGCTGACGGACCAGAAGATAATTCTTCAGATAGTTCAGCGTAACACCAGAATCCAGAATATCCTCAACAATAATAACATCTTTTCCGCATATATCTGAACTCAGGTCCTTGTTGATCTTAACCGCGCCGGTGGAATTCGTTCCGTTGTATGAAGAAACAGCCATAAAATCCACAGAACAATTGATCTTGATCTCCCTGAGAAGATCAGCCATAAAAATGTAGCATCCTTTCAGAACACCAACAAAAACCGGCTCTTTTCCTTCAAAATCCTTTGTGATCTGTCTTCCTACTTCAGCAACCTTTTCATGCAGAACTTCCTCAGAAATCAGAACACGTTCAATATCCTGCTCCATGATTACTCCTCTTTTTCTCTAATAATTGTAATTTTCAGTACCTCGTCACCTTCAGCAGGCGCGGCACGTTCGGAAACAGCCAGACCTGCCACTGCAAGAATTCCCTTGTCATCCCGGAAAACAAGCGCTTCATCGCGCTCTTTTCCGGTCATCTTCGCTTCCATAAACAGACTTTTCAGCGTCTTGGTACAGCCACGGCCTTTTACACGCAGCCGATCCCCGGGAAGACGGGAAGTACAGGAAACATGCCCGTATATTTCACCACATTTAAGATATAAAGTGTTTAACAAGTCGTGAACATCTGAATGATAAACACATTTATCACAGACTATTTTCAGCCCGGTACCCGCAAGCTTCACTGTCTGTCCGACGGGAAGCCTGACAGGCTCCGCTATTCCCTTCGTCTCCGGTAAAGGAGACGTTCCGGAATCTGCAGCCGGAAACCAGATCCTTCCCTGTTCAGCAGTCACCCTGACTCCGGGAAGATCCGCCATTTTTCGTTCCGTCGATCCGGCAAGCTTCAGGACCGCATCAGTCTGCTCATAAGTCAGGCTTCTTCCAGCCAACTTTCTGACAACCCTGGAAGAAACCGCCTCCGGAAGCTCGCTCAGCTTGTCAGACGGGACAGAGCAGCCGCCGGAATATTTTTTCAAATAACCGGAGATAAAGGCATCCGCCTGCCCGGAAAGACAGCTGTCATCCTCTCTGAGGATGAGAGAAGCGCGGAATATTGCTTCCGAGGCTGAGGGAAAGATCTTTTTCAGCTCCGGAATGACATTATGCCGAATTCGGTTTCTGGAATAATCTTCGCTGAGATTTGTGCTGTCCTCAACATGAGGAATGCCATTATCTTCCAGATACTTTTCTATCTCGCTCCTCGGCATACAGAGAAGCGGGCGGATGATGTTATCCCTCACAGGAGGGATTCCCGAAAGACCTGCCGTTCCGCTCCCCCTCAGGAGATTGAAGACCACCGTCTCGGCGTTATCATCCATATTATGCGCTGTGGCAATGACGTCACAGTTCATCTGCACGCGGGCTCTTTCAAGGAAATCATAACGGAGAAGTCTTGCCGCCTCCTCAGTTCCAAGACCGTTTCTGGCGGCATACTCCGGAACATTTCCCTGCTCAAAGACAAACGGGATCCCGCTGTTTTCGCAGTATTCCTTCACAAAGCGAAGATCTCTGAGAGACTCTTCTCCCCGTATTCCATGCTCATAGTGCGCAGCGGAAACACGGATATCTAACGTCCCTTCCATACTTTTCAGAAGCGACAGCAAGCACATCGAATCCGCTCCGCCCGAAACAGCGCAGAGGATCCTTCCGCCTTTTGAAAGCATGGACTGCTTTTCGATAAAATCAATAATCCTCTTCACGGTCTCCCTCATATGAGGTAAAGGTCGTATACTCGGGCATCCAGTTCAGCGTTACCGTTCCCGTCTGACCTTTTCTGTTTTTCAGGATAATGGCCTCCGCAAGGTTCGGCGTTTCACAATCCTTGTTATAATAGCCCTCACGGAAAAGGCCTAATACAACATCGGCATCCTGCTCAATAGCACCGGATTCACGCAGATCCGACAACATAGGGCGCTTATCCGTTCTTCCTTCCGCGGCACGGTTCAGCTGCGAAAGGCAGATCACCGGAACATTCAGTTCCTTTGCCATGATCTTCAGCATTCGGCTGATATCGCTTACGGCCTGCGTACGGCTCTCGTTGGACCAGCTGTGCCTGCTTCCGGCGGACTGCATCAGCTGAAGATAATCGATCAGGACAAGACCCAGATTCGGTACTCTTCTGCAGGCTGCATTCATATCCGAAACGCTGAGCATCGGATTATCATCAATACGAATATCCGATGCGGACATTTGCTGCGCAGCCTCGGCAATAGCCTTCCACTGATTTTCGGAAAGCTGGCCGGTAAGGAGATTTCTCGAAGGGACCATTGCCGCACGGGAAAGAAGGCGCGTTACAAGCTGCTCCCTTGACATTTCCAGAGAGAAAAAAGCAACCGTCTTTTTGAGGATCATGCCGACATAAAGAGCAATATTCAGTGCAAGACTCGTCTTTCCCATTCCGGGTCGCGCCGCGATCAGAATAAGCTCCGTGTTATTGAGACCAAGCGTCGCTTTATCAAGGTCAGGCAAGCCCGTTGACAGTCCCGGGATCTTATTCCCGGAAGCAGCCGCTTCGGAAAGGCTGTCAAATACTGTATCGATAACTGCCGAAACCGGAAGAAGGCCGCCGACATTCCGGTCTTTTCTCAGATCATAGATCCTGCGTTCCGCAGACTCCAGAATGACGTCCGCTTCTCCGGATCCCTCGGCAACCATTTTGTTGATCTCATCCGCAGCATCCCCGAGATTTCTGAGCAGGGCTCTGTCCTTGACGATTCCGGCATACTCAAGAACATTGGCAGCCGTTGGCGTCATCGACATTGCTTCCGCCATATACCGCTCGCAGGTGTCCGTATACACGCCGCGGACCTTCATCTGATCAATAACCGTTACGGGATCGATCGTCTGTCCGTACGTAAACATCGCATAAACAGTATCGAATATATCCCTGTTTATTTTCAGATAAAAGTCAGTACCGCGAACTTTTTCGATCACATCGGGAACACAGCGGCTGTCAATAAGCATAGAGCCTATTACCGCCTGCTCAGCTGAAGCGGAATACGGTATTTTTTTGCCAAGCAGCTCGTCCATCAGGCTTCAACAACCAGAAGGCTGATATCTCCCGAAATTTCATAACCGAGCTTTGCCTTTACGGTATAGCTGCCGTAAGACTTGATCGGCTCAGCCTGAACGATCTTGTTCTTTTCAATTTCGATACCGTGCTGCTCTTTTAATGCAGCGGATATCTCCTGAGAAGTCACTGCGCCGAAAAGCTTTCCGCCGTTTCCGGCTTTGGCTTTTACAACGACCTGAATCTCCGTCAGTTTTTTGGAAATCGCTGCAGCTTCCGCCTTCTCTGCTTCCATCTGCGCCTTTCTTGCCTTTTCCTGGAGCTTCAGGGTGTTGAGATTGTCAACGGTAGCAGCCGTTGCCATTCCGCGGGGGATCAGAAAATTACGGGCGTAGCCGTCCGAAACCTCTTTCATCTCTCCCTTTTTTGCTTTTCCTTTCACGTCCTGAGTAAAAATAACCTTCATTATATATCATCCTCCATGAGTATTTATTATCCCAGATATTCATCCACCGCTGTATGAACAAGCTCCAGCGCTTCTTCCGCGGTCTTATCCGTAAGCTGAGCAGCTGCGGCGCTTCTGTTTCCACCGCCTCCGAGCTTTTCCATGATAATCTGTACATTCAGCTCGCCGATCGATCTCGCCGAAGCAAATACCCCGCCGTTCTCTCCCGGCGCTACAACGATCGACGCCTCAACGCCGGAAATATTCAGCAACTCGTCGGCCGCCTTTGCCGCAACGATCCTGGAGACAGGATCCTCCGGAGAGGCAATCGCAACAACATCCCTGTACAGCTCCGCATTCTGAAGAATCCTATACTTCCGGATGGTATCACTCATGTCGCTCTGGAGCAATTTTTTCACTTCAATGGGATCCGCACCGCTTCTGCGCAGATAGGAAGCCGCATCAAACGTCCGCTCACCGGTACGAATCGTAAAGTTCTTTGTATCCAGAACGATTCCCGCCAGAAGCGCATCGGCTTCGCTCTTGATAATGTCCGTTATGTCAACCGTTTCCTGAAGTAATTCCGTAACCAGCTCACAGGTCGAAGAAGCATACGGCTCAACGAATCCCAAAGCTGCATTATGGATATACGTTGCGGATACACGGTGGTGGTCAATCACAGCAACTCTGCTGCAGGCATTCAGAAGCTCCGTATCCTCGATCTGCTCCGGCCTGTTCGTATCCACAATAACCAGAAGAGTACGACCGTCTGAGCGGATAATCGCTTCACGCGTATCATAAAACGAATTTTTATACTCCGGAACAGCCTTCATCATGGAAACCAGAAGCTCCGCCGAGCTTGTATCATTTACAACGATATTCGCGCGGACTCCAAGCTTTCTGGAAAGACAGCAGAGACCTACCGCAGCTCCCAAAGAGTCCAGATCGGCATATCTGTGGCCCATAATAAAGACCTGAGAAGAGTCCTTGATCAGTTCTGCGACTGTATTTGCCATGACCCTGGAACGAACCTTCGTTCTCTTCTCCACTTCGCCTCCGCGGCCGCCGAAGAAATCAAAGTTCAGCCTGTTTTTAATAACAGCCTGATCTCCGCCTCTTGACAGAGCCAGCTCCGCGGCAATATCCGCGAACTGAACCGCCTCAGCCATATTCTGGGCATCTTCTCCAAGCCCCAGAGAAATGGAAGCGGAAAAACCGTTCGGGCTTTCGACGGAATGCATTTCCTGAATGATCGGGAATTTTTTATGCTTCATATACTCCAGATCCCGCTTTTCCATAAAAACAATATAACGGTCTCTGTCGTATCTCCTTATCGTCCCTTTCCGGGAAGCCGCCCAGGCGAAAAGCTTATCCTCAATCGCATCGCGGACATCATTTTTCTCTCTGTCCGGCAGATTCTTTGTCATTTCCTCATAGTTGTCAATCACAAGAATTCCGGCGACAGGACGGGAAGCCTCATATTCCGCACTGATCTTTTCATATTCCGTAACATCGATCCAATACGTAACGCACATTGCCGGAGAATCCGACTTTTCGTTTTCGTCCCGATGGATCGTATTTCCGTGAACTCTGTACTTATGGCCGTTTACATCGATCAGCTCCGGATACTGCGTTTTTCCTTCCGCGATCCATTCCGCATTAAACCCGGGGATAAAATCCGAGACTTTGGCATCAAGCCTGGTGCCTGCCTCGCCGCAGATATCAAAAAACATGCCGTTTCCCCAGACAAGGCGCGTATCATCATTCCGGAAAACCGCCATCGGCATCGGGAAGCTCAGAAGAGTGCTGCTCTTTGCAGACTCCGTATCATAAGCGAGAGATTCGATATATGAGCTCAGCTCTTTGCGTCTGGATCTTACGCTGACCTTCAGGTAGACGAGCATGGCAATCATTGAAGCAAGTTCAACAGCCGCAAGAACCATCAGCAGAAGACCGGCAGTAGTTCCCCCAAGCGCAAGCTTTCCCACCAGGAACGTCACCGCAGCAAAAACGCCGAGCGCAATCTGAAATATTCCAATTTTGGTGTCTGTCAGACGATGAATATTTTTATTCACGGCTTCTGTCTCCCAAATGAGCTATCGCAAAATACGTAAATTATATTATAACAAACACTTGCATTCTTTACAATCTTTTTCATTCCTGCCCGAACATAACAGGAAGGAACTGATCTCAGCCGGCTTCTCCCTGAAGAGGAACGAAGCAGGCCTCGGCAGAATCCGTCAGGAGAGTCTGGGAAGCACCCTTCTCAACGCTCAGCGAATAAAGGATTCCCGGAGCAACGTCCAGCCAGGACACGAAGCCTTCTTTTCCTTCATTAAATGCAACGACTGCATCTCTCTCCGCAATATCGATCAGGCTGATGCATTCCCATTTATAGTACATGCCTGCGAGGGCCGCGCCGACATTTGTGCAGTCGCTCAAAGCGGAAGCAAGATCCTTTGCGGAAGCATTCTCATCCACACTGGCCTCAATGCTCAGACAGGATGTCGGCTGAGCGCGGTAGCAGTATTTCTTTCCGTCCAGAGTAAAGGTGACCTGAGAAATTACGGTATTATCCGAACCGATATAGCAGTACTTTGCATCAGAAGCGCCGGCCGGAGCAGCAAGCGAAATTCCGGTTGCCTTTCCAAGCTCTTCTTCCGTGCATTCATGGATCGGATTCGGCATACCGACCGGAGCTTCCGGTTCCTGTTTTTTTCCGCAGGAACAAAGGAGAAGCATCAGCATTGTTACCGCAAAGACGATCAGGAACGAATTCATCCGTGAAAATCTTTTTTCTGTTTTTTTATTCATTGTATTCCATCCTCTTTTCTGATTGCAGAACATTTCCGTATTAATTGAAAAACACTTCTTTTATCACATGATATAGGTTACAAAAAAAAGACAAAAATGTCAATTGCCAATTTACCAAAAGATCACCAGACTGTGATAGAATCCGGTCAAAAATAAAAAAGAAAGACGGGATGAGAACATGTATGCATCAGTAACAAGCTTCGGAGTTGACGGAATCGGAGGATTTCCCGTCAATGTTGAGATCAATATTGCTTCCGGACTTCCTGCCTTTGATATCGTAGGTCTTCCGGATGCGGCAGTAAGGGAAGCGAAGGAACGGGTACGCGCAGCGATTAAGAACTGCGGGCATTCCTTCCCTCCCAGCAGGCTGACCGTAAACCTTGCCCCGGCAGACCGGAGGAAGCAGGGATCGCTGTATGATCTGCCAATCCTTATCGGAATACTCGCCGCGTTCAGCGCAGGAAAAAGCAAATCCGAGAGGATCATCAACGTCCCTAAAAAAGACATGGCATTTATCGGAGAAGTTTCGCTGAAGGGAGACATCCTCCCCGTCAACGGGGCTCTGCCCATGGCGCTGGCCGCCATGAGAAACGGGACGAAAAAGCTCTTCGTCCCTGCGGAAAATGCTGAGGAGGCCTCCTTTGCAGAGGGTGTTGAGATATACCCCGTAAAAACGGCAGCCGAGCTGATCTCTCACCTGAGGGGAGAAAAGATGCTGGAGCAAAGTTCCGCCGGGAGTATTCAGAACAGACGCAACTATTCCCCGGACTTTGCCGACGTAAAAGGGCAGGAAAACGTAAAACGGATGCTGGAGATCGCAGCCGCCGGCGGGCACAACGTACTGATCGTCGGGCCTCCGGGAGCCGGAAAATCCATGATGGCCAGAAGGCTACCGTCCATTCTTCCGGATATGAGCCGGGAGGAGATGATGCAGTCGACCGAAATCTTTTCGGTTGCAGGTCTTACCTCTCACTCCGACCCGATCGTATCCGAACGGCCTTTCCGCTCCCCGCATCATACGATCTCCGCAATCGGTCTGGCAGGAGGCGGAACAGTGCCGAAGCCCGGAGAGATCAGTCTGGCGCATAACGGCGTTCTGTTTCTAGACGAGCTTCCGGAGTTCCGCTCCAATGTGCTCGAAGTGCTCCGGCAGCCGCTGGAGGATGGAGAGGTCAACCTTTCCAGAATCACCGGAACGATCACCTACCCTTCCCGGTTCATGCTCGTATGCGCAATGAATCCCTGCAAGTGCGGATGGTACGGGCATCCCTCACACAGATGCACCTGCACCCCGACGGAAATCAGGCAGTATCACCACAGGATCTCCGGGCCGCTGCTGGACAGGATCGATCTGATCCTCTACGTGCCCGCGCTGGAGTTCAACGAGCTGAAAAATACCGCGCCTGCCGAAAGCTCCGGGGAAATAAAAAAACGCGTGAACAAAGCACGCGAAATCCAAAGGGAACGCTTCGGCGACTCTACAATGAACAATGCTTCGATCCCGACAGGAGATCTCAAAAAATACTGCGGGCTCAGCGAAGAAAGCGAAGAACTGATGCATGATGCTTTCGACTCTCTGGGCCTTACCGCAAGAAGCTATGACAGGATTCTCTGCGTTGCCAGGACCATTGCCGATCTGGCGGGTGAGGAAGAGCTCCTTCCCGAGCATATTGCCGAAGCGATACAGTACAGGACATATGACTTTAGGGAGTAACCGAGCAAATCGGTATAGTACACTACGTCTATTTCGCGAAATCAATTAAAAGTCGAAAATGCGAAATAGATTTTGATAAAAAAAGTAATATTTGCGCATCTCATTGACCATTCCCTTATTTTATGTTATAAATTAAGGGAATGGCGAGGTGTTTAAGGGAATGAGAGAATTTAACTACTCCGCGATCAAGGAACAAAAATGGGATTCGGAACTCCTCGGTTTGATTGCTGCGATCTATAAAGAAGCCGGAAAACAGGAGCTGTACCTGAAGCAGCAGCCGGAAGCACTGGAAAAGCTGGTAGAGATTGCAAAGATACAGAGCACCGAGGCATCCAATGCGATTGAAGGTATTGTTACGACAAGCACCCGCATCAGGCAGCTTGTCGAGGAAAAAACCACGCCCAGAAACCGTGATGAGCAGGAAATCGCCGGATATCGGGACACATTAAATATTATTCACGAAAGCTTTGACGCTATTCCGATTACCCGCAACTATATCCTGCAGCTGCACAAAATCATGTACAGCCACATGAATAACCCGATGGCCGGGCAGACGAAAAACGTGCAGAACTATATCAGTGCAAGCTATCCGGATGGACATACGGAAATCCTGTTTACGCCGCTTGCGCCATATGAAACACCGGAGGCACTGGACAGGATATGTGAGGAATACAACCGGGTCATCGGCAACTATGAAATTGAGCCGCTGATTGCCATACCGGTCTTTATCCATGACTTCCTTTGCATCCATCCGTTCAATGACGGCAACGGCAGAATGAGCCGCCTGCTGACGACTCTGCTTCTGTATCGCAATGGTTTTTTTGTTGGAAAGTACATTTCTCTGGAAGCCAAAATCGCCAAAAACAAGGACCTTTACTATGATGCTCTCGGCTCGTCCCAGCATGG
Source organism: Eubacteriales bacterium (assembly GCA_030536255.1). GTDB lineage: Bacteria > Bacillota > Clostridia > Oscillospirales > Oscillospiraceae > Limivicinus. Next base: position 12,925 of record JAUNQI010000036.1, read on the forward strand.
ATGGCACGAAGGAAATGAGGATGCTGTGCCCTTTATCAAATATATTCTCGGTACCCTTCTGGCCGCATACAAGGACTTTGAGGATCGTTTCTCCATTATTGAAGAAAAGCTCCCGGCGATAGAGATGGTACGCAAGGCAACTCTTCAGAAAATCGGACGTTTTACAAAGCAGGATATCCGTGAGCTGTGCCCGTCCCTGAGTGTCAGCTCCATTGAGGGAGCGCTTCGCAAAATGGTCGCTGATGGCGAGATCAAGCGGGAAGGCGCAGGCAAGGCTACCTGCTATTACCGCATGAAGTAATCCCTTACGAGCAAATGCTTTCCCTTAAAATGCAGACGTAATTAAGGGAACTGTCAAATATTAAGGTTAAGCATACTAATTGTAACGTTAGATTTTTCTTTCTCTTGTATTGTCTCCGGTAATGGTGTAATATTCAATCAAGAATAATATGGAGGTGTTGCTTTATGAAAACAACCCGCATATTACTTCCTTTCGGGGAGGCTTAATCTCCCCTTTTTATACAGGCATCCGTTACGGGTGCCTTTTTTATGATATGGCTTACTTGGAAAGTTTCTTATCTTCGCAATAATGCTGGAGAACTTTCTGAATATCTGAGTGACGACCGTCTTGAGATCAGCTTCAATCTGGCCGAACGCAACATTAAGCCTTTTGTCATCGACAGAATCTTTCTTTTCGCCAGCACTCCCAAAGGAGCTGCTGCAAGTGCGGTAACATTCAGCATCATTGAAGCAGCAAAAGAAAACGGGTTGAATCCGTTCAAATACCTTACATACGGCTTCAATATGGCACCCACTCCGGACCAAACTAGATTCTCCCATTGCTTCCTAAGAATGCTCTCCAAGTGTACCGATTGAACTAAAGCTTCTATTATTTGTACGCTTACTGAATACCCAATTAACGATACACACTTTAGTTGAAAAAGGTACCGCCCCGGAGCCATGTGAGGCTTCGGGGCAAGAGAGGAAAATATTAAATTAGACAACAGGAAACCAATATTAATAATTGAGCTTTACATGATGAAAACGATCTTCCCAAATTATTCAGTCATAAAAACCAATGGTGGTTGCAATACTTTTTCCTGTCTAGGTATACTGGGGTTCTCGATTCTTGAGAAAAGTAATTTGGCAGCTTCTTTGCCCATCTGTAAAGAATCTCGCTCTATATGATTATACTTTATACCTAGTATTTCCATCATCTCTAGGCGATCAAGTCCAACAAATTCTATATTGCAGGATTCACGGTTTTCATATTTTGCTTTAATGAAGCCTTGAGATAAAAGGTTATTACAAGTAATTACTGCTGTTGGTGGATTAGAAGACATCATCATACGTTTGGTTTGGTTATAACCAGATTCTACAGTATACTTTCCGTCTGAATAAATAATACTCTCATCCAAGTCAAGATCTGCTTCTAATATGCCGTCAATATAACCTTTTTGTCTATTTTCTGCTATGGCATTCTTTTCACTGCTATTTATCAATGCAATTCTTTTATGCCCTCTTTCACGCAAAGCTGAAATCGCATATTTAATTGCGTTGTAATCATCAAAGAACACACCGTCAGAGGTAAAATCCCCCCAGCATACTTTTCGGTCAACAAGAACTACCGGAGCATTCAGATCTTCAATATGCTGAACCAATTGCTTTGACTTTTTATAATACTTATAATCAACCGCAGGTGCATATATAAGTCCAGCAACACGCTGCTCACGCATTGTGTTCAATGCCCGAAAATCCATTTTCATATCATCCCCGTTGTCAGCGCAAAGCATTGTATAGCCTCTTGCAGTACACTCTTCGAGAACGCCTTTTAAAAGTTCACTTAGAAAAGGGTTTGATATATCCGCTACAACTGCCCCAATAGTCGATGATGTGGATTTAGATAAATTTCTTGCTGCGGCAGACGGCACATAATGGAACTTGTCCATCACCTGCTTTACTCTGTCAAAAGTAACGGGATCTACAATTGACGGGTTATTAAGTACTCTTGACACGGTAGCCTTGGAAACACCCGCTTCTACAGAAATATCATTTATTGTTACAGATCCCATTCTTGTTCTATCTCACCTTATTGAAATTTTTCTTTGAGGTATTTTACAGACTCAGCAGCATCTTTGTCAAGGAATTCTTCTGATACATCTGGGAACAATTCTCTCCAAATCCGTATGTCTTTTCCAACTCCACCGCCCGGAACTACAAACGGTTCCATTACTACACAACCATCATAGTTAATTGAACGTAAAGCATCCCCTATTTCTTTCCAGGGCATACGACCGGCACGAGGAGGTTTCCTATTTGCTTCTCCAACATGAAAATGTCCTAGTCTACTTCCTGCTTTTATAATTGCATCAATAAGTGAATCCTCTTCAATGTTCATATGAAAAGTATCCAGCATAACCTTAACATTGGGCTTATCAACAGTGTCTACATATTTAATGCACTCATCGCATGTATTTATTAAGTATCCTTCAAATCTGTTCAAGGATTGTAATACCATAATTAACTGCAATATCTGCAAGTTTCTGCATTCCGATAACACTGTTCTCAAAGTCCTTAGCCTTGTCAAAGTTGAGATCTGTTACCGGCCAATATGAATATAGAGCGCCTCCAAGCCTATCAATTCCAGCAATTTCCATCTGCTCAAACATTTTCTTGTAGAAATCAAAGGCTTTTTCACGAAGATCAAGATTGTCAGTACCTATATTATTGCACGGAGCAGGACCATACCCGCCGGTCAGTTTGATTGAATTGTCATCTGCTATTTTTTTCATTTCTGAAAAATAAGCCTTGTCCTTGTTTGCGAAATCAGCAGTGGCGACTTCAAGCGCATCAAATCCCAGTTTTTTCACTTTGGGAATGTAAGCGAGCGCATCGCCACCCCACTCTTTTTCCCAGTATGGATAATAAATGCCAAATAACACGTTTTTGTCTCCTTTCAGTGATTACTTTTTATTAATAAAATACTTTACTACTAGAACAATTAAGAGAAGGAATCCCCAAACGAGATTCTTCAAATAAGATGTCGATGCAAAATTCATTATATTTAGGCCGGTTGATAACACCTGCAAAGACATGACCGCAAGGACAACTCCCAGTACTTTACCTTTTCCACCGCTTGGGCTAATTCCGCCTAGAACTACGGCTAGGATTGCCTGTAACTGATAGATTGAGCCGTAGTCCATTCTTGCCGACATTGATCTGCTTGAAAGGATCATACCTGCCACAGCAGCAAGGCAGCCGCCAATAGCATAAGAAGTAATAATTGTCTTAACATTGTTTATTCCACTAAACTCTGCGGCTTTGCTATTTGTTCCGACAAAATACAAGCAGAAACCAAGTTTCGTATTATTTTGGATATA
>JAUNQI010000016.1:0-52876 GCA_030536255.1 Eubacteriales bacterium
CGGAAGGACTCCGATTCATCCTTCGGCATTACGGCAATGAATGCGAAAAGCGCAAGCATAAGGCTTACGGAAATAACCGGGACCCATCCCGCGCCGAAAAGCTCAATGACATAGCCCAGGCAAAGAGACATCAGGGAATAAGCCGCTGATCCCACCGCTCTGGCAAGGCCGTAGTTAATGCTCCATCCTCTGTCCGTATAATAGACATTCTCTGAGTTCATCAGAGGAACTTCCATGTCAAGGCTCGCCATCCCGACAATATACACGACCGAATAGACAATCTTCGGCATCGGCACAAACCTGACAGCCAGAAAACTGACTGCCGTGATCCCCGTCAGGATCAGCATGATCCGCAATATGATGTTTTTCTCTGACTGATCCGCCTTCCCGGCGACCACCGGCTGAAGGAAAAACGAAATGAAGTTCGCCGTAAAAAGGATACGCCCCGTTTCCGAGGCGTTGAAGCCGTTTGCGAGAAGATAGGACGCAGCAAAGGAAACGATACAGCTTACCGCAGCCCAGTAAAGGAACTGCTGGGCTGAGTATTTAAATGACAGATTTTTTGAGGTCATCGGTTGTCAGGAGATCTCATCATAAGCCGCTCTTACGGCTCTGGCGAGCTGATCCGCGCAGGAAGTCGGTCTTCCGCCGCAGGTATTTCCGAGCAGATACTCTTCTATTTTTTCTACGGTCCATCCGTCAAGGATCTTGGAAATCGCCTTCAGGTTTCCGTTGCAGCCGCCGAAAAACTGAATATCCGTAATCACATTTCCTTCAATATCAAAGCTGATATTCTGGGAGCAGACTCCTCTGGGGGTATAGCTATATCTCATCTATTTGTTCTCCTTAAAATAAATCGGGTACGACCCGAAAGAATGATACACTCAGGAGAAAATGAATTCAACAAATTTTTTCCGATTTTCTCTTTTTTCATTGTTTTTTTCTTATCCGGATATTATAATTTTTCTATTATTTTAGAATGGAAGTGATGCTCATGGCGCCACCGGGGATGGGACTCGGTCCGCGAGGTGCCCGCGGTTTTCTGACGGAGGAGGAAAAGGCAAATATGCCTGTTGTCTCCTGGTCTCTGATCAAGCGTATTCTCTCTTATCTGAAACCTTACTGGGTCCAGTTTATCTTTGTCTTCATTGCGATCCTTCTTTCATCGGTCATCGGTCTGTACCCCTCGATCATAACCGGTAAGATCGTTACTGCGCTGGGTACCGAGGGAACCACAATGAAGTACCTGGTTCAGCTGATCCTTACCGCTTTCGCAACGCTCACGGTCTCTCAGGTCATCGGCGTACTTGAAAACTATATCAACGCCTGGATCTCCCAGCGTATCATCTTCGACATGAAGAACCAGATGTACGATCATCTCCAGCACATGCCGCACTCTTTCTTCACAGGAGAGAAGCAGGGAGATATCATCACCAGAATGAACACCGATATCAGCGGCGTCAGCACCGTCATCTCATCCACGCTGTCTAATATCGTCAGCAATCTGGCAACCGTTATCACAACGCTCGTCGCCCTGTTCTCCATGAGCTGGAGACTGGCGCTTGTCGGAATCATCGTTATTCCGCTGCTCGTTCTCCCCTCAAAGGCTGTTGGCAAGACCCGTTACCAGCTTCTCACCGCAAGCCAGGAGAAGAACGACGAGATGAACGAGATCATCAACGAAACGCTCAGCGTCAGCGGTTCCCTGCTCGTTAAGCTGTTTACCCGCGAGAAACAGGAATATGACAAGTTTGTCGAAGTCAATAAAGAGCTGACGGACATCTCTCTGAAGGAGCAGCGCAGCGGCCAGTGGTTCCGGGTCCTGATGGGAATGTTCACGCAGGTCGGTCCTCTGCTGATCTACTTCGCCGGCGGTCTCTTTATTATCCGCGGTCTTGATTCCGGACTCCAGATCGGTACGATCACGGCAACCGTTGCCCTCGTAAACAGGCTTTACCGGCCGGTTGAGTCCCTGCTGAATATTCAGGTGGATTTCACCAGATCCCTTGCCCTGTTCTCCAGAATCTTCGATTACTTTGATATGACCAACCCGATCAAGGACCCGAAGCACGGCATCAAGCCCGATGTATCCGACCTCGCCATTACATACGACCACGTTGCTTTCGGATACAATCCGGAAAAGCTCATTCTCAAGGATATCAGCTTCTCCGTTCCCGCAGGACAGATGTATGCGATCGTCGGTCCTTCCGGTTCCGGAAAATCCACGATTGTGAACCTTCTCCCCCGCCTGTATGATCCGAACGACGGCGGCGTATTCATCGGCTCGCACAACGTGCACAATTTTGATCTGGAATATCTCCGCGACTGCATCGGCGTAGTAACGCAGGAGACCTATCTCTTCAACGGAACGATCAAAGACAACCTGCTCTATGCCAAGGAAGATGCCACCGACGAAGAGATTGAAAGGGCCTGCAAGATCGCCAGCATCCATGACTTCATTCTCAATCAGCCGGACGGCTACAATACGGAAGTCGGCAACCGCGGCCTGAAGCTCTCCGGCGGCGAAAAACAGAGGATCTCCATTGCGAGAGTCATTCTGAAGAATCCGAAGATCCTGATTCTGGATGAAGCGACCTCCGCTCTTGACTCCATCTCCGAAAGCGCCATTCAGGACGCTCTGGATGTCCTCATGGAAGGCAGAACAAGCATCGTGATCGCACACCGGCTCTCCACCATTCTGAAAGCCGACAAGATCCTCGTTGTAAATCAGGGCGTTATTCAGGAGCAGGGCACCCACGAAGACCTGCTTGAGCTCGGCGGGACCTACAAAGAGCTTTACGAAACGCAGTTCCGTCTTGTTCTGGACATGGAAGCTGAAAAAGCCGAAGAGGAAAAGAAGGAAAGCGAAAAAGAAGACTCCGAAAAGTAAGCTTCGGAACCTGACGCAAAAGAAAATAATAAAAAACGATCAGTGGATTATCATTTCCGATATTCCACTGATTATTTTTTCTTTTATTGTTTTCTTGTACTGACGCCTGAAAGAGCTCAGACAGGAATAGCTGTCCCTGAAACACCGGGGCGCAGAAAGACGATTTCCATAAATTCTGTGTTATCAGGCGCAGCCTTATAAACAATCACTGCTCTGCAGGCTCAAAGTCCTCTTTGCCGTGGTGGCACAGCGGGCAGGAGTAATCTGCCGGAAGCTCACCCTCGCAGGGCTCGAAGTGACCGCAGATCGTGCAGACGTAGCCCTTCACCTTTTTCTTTTCTGCGGGAGCTACGCGATCAAATTCCTCGGCACCGTGCTTGCAGAGCGGGCAGACGAAGTCTTCCGGAAGCTCAGAGCCCTCATGGAAGTAACCGCATACTCTGCAGACATAGCCTTCCTTCTGCTCTGCGGCAGGATTCTTTTTCGGCTTGATATGCGCATGGTAGTAGGCATATGTGCAGGATTTTCCGGAGGAGAGGACCTTTGCTTCAACAACATTGGCAATATACAGGATCTGAGTTCCGAGATCCTTGACATCCGTAACCTCGCAGGAGAGAACCGCATTCGTATACTTGGGAATATACCGGATTCCATTCAGCGTTCTGTTGTCCTCCGGGCAGTCGGCAAACTTGTCCACGTCTCTGCCGGACTGGAAGCCGAAATGCTCAAATACGGAGTAGGGAGCGTCTTCCGTAAGGATCGAGATGTTGAATTTTCCAGCTTTGGCAACCATATCACAGGTATGATTCTTCCGGATGACGGAAATGGTAATCTGTCTGGGATCCGTGGAAGCGACCTGACCGGCGGTATTGATAATGCATCCGTAGTCTTTTCCGTCTACACGGGTGGTAAGAACTTCCACGCCGTAGGTCATATGGCGGAATGCGCCGTCATCGACCGGAAGCTTTTCCTCAGCTGCCGCTGTCGGAGCTGCGGCCTTCACTGCAGGAAGGATATCCGCGGCGATTGCGTCAGCCAGAGCATCCAGCTGGGAAAGCTGATCCTCTTTCAGTGCGGACTTTATGGAAACGGTGTCTGAAATAAACTCTGTTCCCTTCAGCTTTTCCAGAGCTGCCTTCATCAGGCTGCCGCTGGCAGGAGCCCATGATCCGTTTTCGAGAAGAGCGATCTTGCGGTTGCAGAGATTATGGTTCACGAGATCATGGATCAGATTTTCCATTGTGACAAAGATTCCCGCATTATACGTTGTTGCTGCGAGAACAAGGTGGCTGCAGCGGAACGCATTGGAAACGATATAACTGGAGGGCGTAACGGAGGTATCAAACATACGAACCTTTATTCCGCGCTCAACAAGCTTTCCGGCAAGAATATTGGCGGCATTCTCGGTATGACCGTAAACGGAAGCATACGCAAGGCAGACGCTCTTTTCTTCCGCTGTGTAAGAGCTCCACTGAAGATACTTCTCAAGGAAATCGCCGAAGTGGCTGCGCCACACGGGACCGTGAAGCGGGCAGACATAGTTGAGCGTCAGTCCTGCCGCTTTTTTCAGAACAGCCTGGACCTGATTGCCGTATTTTCCGACGATATTCGTATAATAGCGGCGGGCCTCATCAATGGACTCACCGAAGAAATCTCCTTCATCGGCAAAGAGACGGCCGTTCAGCGCACCGAAGGTACCGAAAGCATCCGCTGAGAAGAGAATGCCGTCTGTAAGATCGTACGTCATCATGACTTCCGGCCAGTGAACCATCGGAGCCATAACGAAGGTAAGGTTATGCTTTCCGGTTGAGAAGGTATCGCCCTCTTTTACGATATGGAGCTTCCCTTCAAGATTCATATCAAAGAACTGACCGAGCATCGTCTCGATCTTGGCGTTGCAGATGATCTTTGTATCCGGATAACGGGAAAGAAGAGCCTCTACCGTATACGCATGATCCGGCTCCATATGGGAAATGACAAGATAGTCCAGCTTTCTTCCGCCGAGAGCATATTTTACATTTTCAAAATAGGTCTGGTAGACCGCCTTATCAACCGTATCAAAAAGAACCGTCTTCTCATCAAGAAGAAGATAAGAGTTATAGGAAACGCCGTCGGGAACTCCATATACGCCTTCAAAGCAGGCAAGTCTGCGGTCATCCGCTCCGACCCAGATCAGGTCAGATTTTACATTTCTGGTAAAATGCATAATGATTCCTCCAAAAGATAATAAGAATTATTATTAAGATGATACTATAATTTAATTCCTATGTCAACACAGAAGATATGCCTTTTCTGTTAACTTTTTTGTTTAAAAAAGGGTCAGGCTTTTCATGCCTGACCCGTCGGAAAAATATCCTGATTATACAGGGAAGACTTCCAGCTCTATATCGCTGAGTGGGAAGCTCGCGCAGGGATGGATCCATCCGAACTTTTTATCCGCAAGACGGCGTCCGTCCGCATCCGCCGGAACATAGACATTTCCGGAAATAAGCCTTGAGTGGCACCAGCCGCAAATTCCGCTCCGGCAGTCCGTCTGGAGAAAGATTCCGGCGGCTTCAATGGCCCAGATCAGGCTCTCACCCGCTTTGCAGGGAATCGTCTGCTTCTCGCCGTGAATCACGACCGTCAGCTTGTATTCTTTACCGATCTGATCCTTGGGATAATCGGGATTATTGACAGCATTCATATAATCCCCGCTCATTTCCGAACGATACCTTCTCTTTGGAAGACCAAGCTTCACGCATTCTCCCTCACAGAATTTATACATAGCCTTCGGGCCGCACATAAATACGGAATAATCTCCGTCCGGAGCATATTTTTTAATCAGGTCAGCGGTAATAAAGCCATATTCATAGCCTTCCTTCTGCTCTTCCGATAGGACATGAACAACTTTGACTTTCCCGTTGGATCTGTCCGCCAGCTCCTCAATTTCCTTTTTGAGCAGGATCCCGTCCGATCTGCGTGAACCGTAAATGATCGTCAGGTTAAAATCTTCGATCCCGTCAACGATTGCAGCTGCCATGGAATAAAACGGCGTAATCCCGGAGCCGCCCGCCAGTGCGATTACATTTTTTGCATCCTTAAGATCCTGATAATAGAAATTTCCGAGAGGGCCGGAAATGTCCACTTTGTCGCCTTCCTTCCAGTTGGCAAGGATCCACGGAGAGGCGAAACCGGGGCTGACGGTTTTGATCGTCAGCGTGTAGCTGGTATTTTCTGTTCCCAGTGCATCCTTCGGATTAGAGCGGATCGTATAGGGCTTGCAGAGAAGATGGCCGTTGATATTCAGAGCGACAGAAACATACTGGGAAGCTCTGAAATAGGCCATTTCGGTTGTTCCCTTTTCAGCATCCGGAACAAGCGTAAATGACTTGGCATCCCCGTGATCCTCCACTTTGGAAATAATGCAGTGCTGCACGTCCGGATGAAGACGGGCAGAAAGAATATTGGGATTAAATATACTGTTCGGAACAGTATCCGGGGCGGATTCGATTGCCGCAGTACGGGTCTTTACTTCTCCGAGGAAAGGAAACGGAGTCAGGCCTTTCAGCCCTTTTCTGTCATAATTATATTTTGCCATTTTTACTTTCCCTCCTTCTGCATATCCAGAAGCATATAACGCGCCTGTTCGGAACCGGAAAGATACGCCTGAGAATATCCGTCCATCTGCGTACCGTGACCGCCTACGAACCGAAGGCCATGGATCGTGTAGTCCTCATGATGACCGGACTGAACACGCGGGAACATTCCGTCCCAGGTATGCGGCTCATATCCGTAAACATCCCCCTTCGGGGTGCCGAGATATCGGGCCCACGTCATCGGAGAGGCAACAACGATCTCCTCAATATGGCTCTGAAGATCACATCCCGTAACCTCTTCATACCGCTCAACGCACTCTCTCGCGATTTTGTCCTTGAGTTTAAAATACTCTTCTTCCGTTACATTCTCGAAAGCGTCGCCGGTATAGAACTTTGAGAACTGGATAAACGCCCTGTTTTTCCCTGCTGCATCCGGAAGCGCATTGGTAAGGACCGTGCAGGTAATATCCTTATGCGTCTCTATACTGTCAGACGCAAGGTACTGCTTATGATTGTCCGGGGTATATCTCATAAACGTATCATAATTTTTCAGTCCGATCTCCTCAGCAGAAGTGTCAAGACCCAGGTAAACCGTAAAAGCAGCCTGCGCGAGCTTGCGGGCGTTCATCGCCTGGCGGTCACGCTTCGGGACCTCATTATGATCCACCATACGGTCAAAAACAACATGAGGCATCAGATTGGAAATCACCCATTCACAGGGAATATATTCTCCGGATTTCAGCTTCACGCCGTGAACTTTTCCGTCCTTGACATCGATCTGAGAAACCTCCGTGTTATACCAGATATCGCTGCCAAGCTCACGGATCCTCGTATCAAACGCCATAGAAACCTCATGGCTGCGGTTCTTCGCAAACCACGGGAGATGCGTAAGATAGACGTAGGTCATATACGTATACACGGCGAATGACATATTGGTGGAGTCCGCGGAAACATACGTCCAGTAGGACTCGAAGATATTGCGGGCCTTCTCGGGGACGCCGATCCTTCTGAGCATATCCTCACAGGGAACAGGAACAACGCACATCAGGTCGTAATACTTCAGAAGCATCTCTACCTTGGCCGGAGGAGACGGCTCGTTGTTATGCGCGGCGAGCCAGTCTACACCGTCATGAAGCATGCGGCCGAGCTCCATGACAGTCGTCATGCTCTCTTTTGAACCGGGCACCTGACGTTCCATTTCGTCGATGAAATTCTGAACGCCGGCAGGCATGGAAACATTAAATCCGTCCGGATCCGTTGCAACGGAGGCAAAGCTCTCATTTGCCGAACACCATTCGACATCCAGCTTATACTCCTGCTCAAGCAGCTTTCTGACATTGCCGAGCGGGCGTCCGTCTTTCCCGTCACCCATCTGGCACAGCTCATGAAGCGTAGCCTCAAACTCATAGTCTCCTCTGCGGAAGCTGGTTGCACAGCCTCCCGGAAGATTATGCTTTTCGAGAACAAGCACTTTCTTTCCTTTTCCGGCAAGCCAGCAAGCAGCAGATAAGCCGCCATTGCCTGCCCCTACGACGATCACGTCGTACTTCTGCATGAATAATACCTCCTTGAAATTTTAATTATGTGAAAATTTTAACTACTGTATCGGATAAAATCCGGGTCCTCCGCGGAACACATCAGACCCGGATAAAAGTCTTATTGCATATTACTTTTTCAGAGCGATTGCCTGCTTTGCCTTTTCAGCAAGGACCTCAGCGGTAAGGCCGAAGTGCTCAAGAACGGCATTTACGTTGCCGCTGCGGCCGAACACATCATTCACGCCGTGACGTACAACGGGAACCGGGCAGGTTCCTGCGAGGAATTCGGACACTGCTCCGCCGAGACCGCCGATCACGCTGTGCTCCTCGGAGGTAACAATGCATCCGGTCTCCTTTGCAGCCTTGAGAACGATCTCCTCATCAAGAGGCTTGATCGTATGCATGTTGATAACTCTGGCGGAAATGCCGTCTGCCGCGAGAAGCTCAGCAGCCTTCAGAGCCATCTGAACGTTCATGCCGCAGGCAATAATGGTGACATCGGAACCGTCTTTCATCAGAGCAGCCTTTGTCAGCTCGAACTTATAATCCGGAGTCTCATCCGTTACGATGTCAACAGGAGCGCGGCCGAGACGGAGATATGCAGGGCCTTCATAATTGATCAGCGCTTCAACGGCAAGCTTCATCTCGTTTCCGTCACACGGGCAGCAGACGAGCATACCGGGGATCGTACGCATGAGGGAGAAGTCCTCAATGCACTGATGGGTTGCGCCGTCTTCACCGACGGAAATACCGCCGTGGGAACCGACGACCGTTACATTGAGTCCGGGATATGCGATAGAGTTGCGGACCTGCTCATAGCAGCGGCCTGCAGCAAAGATCGCAAAGGTGTTGGTGAAGGGCTTGAAGCCGCAGGTGGACATACCGGCGGCGATATCCGTCATATTCGCTTCGGCAATGCCGCAGTTAAAGAATCTGTCAGGATATGCCTTGGAGAAGTTCTTGGTCATAGTAGCGCCGGAGAGATCCGCGTCGAGAACAACAAGCTGAGGATACTTTTCAGCAAGCTCTACAAGAGCTTCGCCGTATGCTCCGCGGGTAGCAATTTTTCCTGCCATATTACTTTACCTCCTTTTCGAGTTCGGCAATCACTGCTTCGAGTTCAGCCTTTGCCGTTGCATACTGCTCATCATCGGGAGCTTTGCCGTGCCATCCGGCCTGGTTCTCCATGAAGGAAACACCCTTACCCTTTTCCGTCTTCATAATGATAACGGTAGGCTTATCCGTGCACTTTTCAGCTTCTTTGAGAGCTGCGAGAATTTCGTTGAAGTCATGTCCGTTAATTGTCAGGACATTCCAGTTAAAGGCATCGAATTTTTTATCAAGAGGAGCGGAAGGCATAACGTCTTCAACTTTTCCGTCTATCTGGAGGCCGTTGCTGTCAAGGAACATGCAGAGATTTCCGAGCTTCCACTTTGCAGCTGCCATTGCAGCTTCCCAGATCTGACCTTCAGCAATTTCGCCGTCACCGCAGATTGCATAGGTTCTGTAGCTCTTTCCGGAAACCTTTGCCGCAAGAGCCATACCGACAGCAGCACTGAGGCCCTGACCGAGAGAACCGGTGCTCATATCAACGCCCGGGACATTCTTCATATCCGGATGGCCGGAGTAATGCGCCTTAATGGAACGGAAAAGCTTCAGATCTTCCACAGGGAAGAAACCGCGAAGAGCAAGAACGGAATAAAGAGCCGGCGTGCAGTGACCCTTGGAAAGGACGAAGCGGTCTCTGTCTTCCCACTTCGGGTTAGCGGGGTCAATGTTCATCTTGGAAAAATACAGTGCAACAAGCGCGTCCGCACAGCTGAGAGAGCCGCCCGGATGACCGGATTTTGCCCCATGAACAGCATCAACCGCCAACAGACGGGTCTTTGCCGCCATAAGCTTCAGATCATTAATCTTATCCATAAGCAAAACTTCCTTTAAATAATATTGAATGTAATTTGGAGTATAACATAAACGCAGGCAATATGGAAGTGATTATTGCACAGAATCGACAAAACATGTTATAATACTGGTGAAGAAAATGACATTTCATCCGGATGCATACTGAAAGATAATCGAGATATTATTTATTATGTTAACAATATTTTGTTAATGATATTAAGTTTTATGGATTATGTTTTTAATAATAAGTTAACAAGATTCCGTTAATAATATTAAGTATATTTTATTAAGTTAATTGTTTTTCGTTAATTGAATTACGTTTATTGTTTTAAGTAAATTATATTCAGTTAATAATTTTAAGTTCATTATATTAAGTTACTATTATTATGTTAAAGGAGACGAAAACCATGATCAAAAAAGGAAAATTCGGAAGCTACGACAGCTACACGCTGACCAATGATTGCCTCGAGGCGACAATTATCACGCTCGGCGCAACGGTAATCAGCCTCAAATTCAAAGGTCAGGAAATGACAAGAGGATATCTCACCCCTGAAGCAGCCCTTGAAGGAAACGGCTTCCTTTTCAAATCCGTAGGAAGATACGCCAACCGCATCGGCGGGGCAGCATTTGAGCTGGACGGCAAGAAATACATTCTTCCGGCAAATGAGGGAAAGAATCAGCTTCACGGCGGTCCGAATTCCTATGACAAGCGCGTATGGGATGCGCAGGCTGTTGCGGGAACAAGCGCTCACGGCGTACCCGAGGAAAGCGTTGCTTTCAGTATCTTCTCTCCTGACGGCGATGACGGATTCCCCGGAAACCTGACAATGACCGTAACCTTCTCTCTCCGCGGCTCCGCTCTGCATATCGACTTCGGCGGCGAGACGGATGCAAAGACCGTATACGCGCCTACCGTTCATCCGTACTTCAATCTCGGCTGCAAGGGCAGCGTGCTGGATGCGGACATGATCATGAAGTCCTCCGGACATCTCGAAGTCGATTCCGATCTGATCCCGACCGGAAAGATCCTTCCATGCGAGGGGAACTTTGATTTCTCTTCCAAGCACCCCATCACCGTCAATTTTGACGACTGCTTTGTCTGCCCGGAGGAGCTCTGCTGCACGCTGGAAATGAACGGATACAAAATGGACGTTCTGACCGACATGCCGGCAGTTCAGATCTACACCGGAATCGGAATGCCTGCACCGTACGCCCCCAATGACGGAATCGCAATTGAGCCTGAGTTCTTCCCGGACAGCCCGAATCATCCGGACTTCCCCAGCACGGTCCTGAATCCCGGCGACAAGTTCAAAGCATACGTTGATTACAGATTCGCAGAAGTATAAGCTTCCGCTCCCCTATTCATACAATTGATAAAGGCAGCTCCACCCGCTTCCGGGAAGAGCTGCCTGATTTATTTTTCTGTCATTCGTTCGGATGTTCTGCAAAAAACTCCCGTGCACCGCTCATATGCCAGGTTATTACTTCCCGGTTATGCGCTGCCCAGTTATAGTTTACGATCATATCCTTCATATTCTGAACAAGAGTCGTCCAGTTCAGCAGAGAATGTTCTGTCCACCGGACAAGGTCTCTCGGAACCTCTTCTTCGATCTCTGCAGTCAGTTCATCTATTTTTTCAAGAATATGCTCATTGGAAAGAACCGTAGTATTTACTTCCAGAAATCTGTTGAGAAATCTTTCTTTAAATTCCTCATTCCCGGAAAGACCGCGGATCAGGAGGGTCATATCAAAATTCGCGTTTCCGGCTCCGGAGAACATATTTTCAAAATCCAGACCTTCATACCACAAAGCCCAGTCAAGATCATAAAAAGCGATCCTCCATTTATTGTCCAGCTCCTCCGACCGGAACACGGCAAAGTTATGAACGGTATCCGTATTCCCGGAGACACCTTCCAGAATTATCCAGTCGATCAGATTGTCAATATCCAGGACACTGCAGATATAATCATAGCATTCCTTCTGCGAAAGATCATGTTCTCTGGTGTATTTATAAACCTCCTGATAGAAATCCGCTTCATATGGGATCGGCGAATTCTGCCGGATGACACTGTCCTTGCTGATCTTGTAATGGGAGGAATAATACTGAGAAGAAAAATCCTCTTTCAGGCAGTGGAGCCCCCAGTATTCTCCGTTGACATACAGCACACAGTATTGGCTTTCCTGCGTGGGAACATTATCCGTCATTTCCATGCAAAGCTCCTGGAAGAGTTCATTGCGGATGTACGTAAAATTATAATCCTGCCCGACTCTGAGGCACAGGGAAGAGTATTCGTCTATCCCGTTTTCAAAGACATCAAAGTTCAGTGTATCCGCACCGTACTTATCCCGGAAATAGACAGCCATGCTCTTTTTCGCCGCATTCAGGCTGGTGTAACCGCGCATATGCACTCCGCAGGGAATTGAAAAAGTCCTTTCTCCGTCAAAGAAAGAGATGTTCGCGCGAAACTCTTTTTCTTTCATCTGCAGCGCCATGTTGCTGATAAAGGTATAGACATTCCGGAAGCCGGCGATATCATCGATAACAAGACTCACAACAGGAAGAGAGCAGGTGTCAATAATATAACTGAATGTGGCCGTCTCGCTCGGGGTGGAATCCTTCTCCACGCAGATCGCACGGAGAATCGCTGTCTCTTTCATTTCAAGAGGTTCCGTATATTCCTGTGATTCCGGTCCGGGAATACTTCCGTCAAGCGTATAATAAATCTTTGAATTCTCTTTCCCTGACAGCTCCACGCTGAAGCCGCCACTGGAGAATACACCTTCAGGAACTGACGCAGAAGGAGCTTCCGAGACAAACCGGTATCCGGAATCATTTTCAGACAGCGGAGACGGTTCGGGGAAATACCAGAAAGACGGCAGATCATTCATCCTTCCCATGCTGCCATCCACCGGGATCCCGCGCAGACTCGCATAATCGGCAAGCTTCTCCTCATGGAACAGATACAGGGAATCATAAGCAGAGTCCAGACCGAAGCCCGTGCAGCATTCATCTTCCAGATCATCCGTGCAGAAGAGAAGGATCATCTCTCCCGGAGCAAGCTCTCTCTCCGGAAGCCGGAAAGCATGACCTTTCCTGTTTCCCGCTGCGGCACCGGAGGGTCCGTATTCCGAATAATCCGTCAGAACATATTCGGAAAGATCAGCAGCACTGTCCGAAATGTTTTTCAGCTCCACCCAGTCACAAGTCTTATTCCCTTTGCATAAAAAAGAACAGTTTGCAGATTCGGCTTCATTGATTATTACAGGGGATCCGCAGGAAAGAGTCCTGCAGTAGGCGGCATAACCTTCCTTTGTATTGGGAAATCCGGGAGTGGGAAAATCAAGCGCGGAAACGTTTCCTTCATCATCCGCACCGTAGGAAACATCCTCCGGCGCTTTCCCGCATCTGATAAGGGATACCGTATTCCCCTCCGGATCATACAGGAAAACCGTTTCTCCTTTCGAAGAGATCCCAAAGTCGGCACACAGCAAACCTTCGCACGGGTCATGGGAAGCAAAAACGACCAGATAATCCCCGGGAGCTATTTCAACATCCGGGAAAAACCATTTCGCACCGGAAGGCTTATCCGACAGTCCGTACCCGTTTAAGCAAACCGTTTCTTCGGACGCATTGAACAGCTCGATCCAGTCTCTGAATATGCCATCATCATTTGCCAGAAACGCCTTGTTGTCCGGCATAATCTCGCTGATCCGGACCGGACCCGGATCGGAAGGATCCCTGTTTTCCGCAAAAGCTTCCCCGGATAACAAAACAAGGATTAAAAGGAAAACTGTCATCAAAGCCAGGGAGCCGATCCGAACAGCAGAATCTTCTTTTTTCACTCACTGCACCTTCTCACAGAGTATCGCAATACAATTATCAGATATTTATATATCAGAAATATGATTTTTAAGTTGTATGATATTATCATAAAATCCATCGGGATTCAATAACGCCGGGTGCTCTGTTTCCCCCGCATATCGTTTCCCTGCTGCTTCCGTTTGCAAAGGATCCGGTACATAATTTGTTATCTGTGGTACACAGTTTGTTTACATAATTTTGTATTGTAATTTAATTGTAACTGTGTTATATTTCAAATTGTATAAATTTGCACACGGAGGTAATTACATGGCAAGTTTAAGTAACATGCCGTTTGCCGGCATTGTAGTTATCATTATTATAGGAATATTATTTGTTCTGTCTCTGATCGTCCTCTTTGCGGTCTATTCCCGCTACAAATTCCTCACACACGATATCAGCGGAACGACCGACCAGAAGAACAGATTCATGCGTTACACGGTATCTCAGTTTGCAGAATCCTATAAGCGCTACGGGAAAGAGACCAATACCCCGGCGATCATAGAAGAGGCTGTCGGCTCAAGGCTCAGCGGCTGTCTGCTTTCCGAAAGATTTCTGAATAACGCGGTATCTCTTTTCGTTACGCTCGGACTCTTCGGAACCTTCCTCGGCCTGAGCCTTTCGGTCGGCTCTCTCAGTGAGCTGCTCTCCTACGGAAATTCGTCTGACTGGATGTCCGTTCTTGACAGCGTTGGCGGAGGATTGATGTCCGCCCTCAGCGGAATGGGCGTTGCTTTCTACACTTCTCTCGTCGGCGTTGCCTGCTCGATCATTTTAACAGTCCTCAGATCGATCTTTTCTCCTTCCGCGGCAAGAGAGCTGATGGAATCAAAGCTCGAGCTTTGGCTGGATCAGTCTGTTGCTCCTACCCTTCCGACCAAAGCATCCGATGATGACATCGACCTCATTCACGAAATGATCGATGCAATGAACGATGCGTCCTACGAAATGGAAAAAACACTGAATGATGCGACAAATGCTCTTCGCTCAACGCTGAAAGGCTTTGACAGCACCGTTAACAGCTTTAACGGCGGCGTACACGACTTCTCCGAATTCAACTATAATCTCAGAGGTACCGTTGAGCGGCTCGATCTCGGTGTCCGGGAATTCAGCTCCGCACTGAAAAACGCATCATCAAGAATTGAGAGAGGTGACAACTGATGAAGAGACGCTCCAAGGTCAGTCTGGGTGCCGCAACAGGAGCCTCTGACAGTGAGCAGAACTTCTGGCCGTCCTATGCGGACATGATGTCCTCCTTTGCCCTGATTCTCTTTTTCCTGATGCTTCTGGTCTACCTGTCCAACCTTGAGACCGGAAACAATCTAAAGAAAACAGAATCCCAGCTTTCCGAAACCCTATCCCTTCTCAGCATCACGCAGGAAGAGGCCGACGCGGCAAACGCCAGCCTGCTGAAAACGCAGGACCAGCTCGCAGAAGCGGAGGATGCATTTGCCACAGTACAGATCAAGCTTGACGAGGCGAACGCCAACCTGGCGGGGCAGCAGCTCGTTCTTTCCACACAGCAGGCAAAAATAGCCGAGCAGGAGCAGTATCTGGCCCAGGCAAATGTTGAAATAGAGAGAATGTACGGCCAGATGGAGACGATCGTAGGAATCCGCCGCTCCATTCTTGAGCAGATCAAGCAGAGCATTGAGGCTGTTATGGGAGATTCCTCCAGGGTAATGATCGGAGAAAACGGAAATATCATACTCAACGAAGGCGTCTTCTTCGATTCCGGAAAATCCGACCTGAAAGCGGAATCGGTTACCGTATTGAACAGACTGACAGAGGTATTCTCCACATTCCTTTCCAATCCGGAAAACGCAAAATATATTGAGAGCATCGTTATTTCCGGCCATACCGACTGGGACGGAACCGAAGAAAACAACCTTGTACTTTCCACAAGCCGCGCAAACGCAGTCCTTGAATTCATGCTGAAGAATCCCACGCTGAATCAGTATTCAAGCTACTTCTGTGCTGCCGGATACGGAGAAACAAGACCGGTGGCCGATAACAGCACCGACGAAGGGAAAGCGCAGAACAGAAGGATTGAGATCTCCATCATTCTCCGGGATGACACGGTCATGGAGATCGTCAACGATTATCTGAATATTGAAGTTCCTGAAATCAGCCAATAAAACCCTATAAACAATTATCCGGCGTTATCCAACAAAGCAAAGGATAACGCCGAATAAAACACCGTAAATATATATTATGTAAATCGTTATATGTAAATATTATTTTGTTAATACATTTATGTTAATTTTATAGGTTTGATCTACATATATTTTCCGATCGATTTCAGCACATTTTATGATTATGTAAATAATAATATGTGAATAATTTTATGGTTTATTCAGTTTCATTAAAATCCGTTTTCCGTATAATATTTCCTTGCATATCTGAGCAGGATCTCCGCCTGCTGCCCTCTTTCCGCTCCCGTTTCCGAGCCGAGAAGGATCAGGATCATATTATGCGTCTCCGAGCCGACCGTAACAGGCATTGAAGCGGCCAGACAGTATCCCGCCTTATTGGTGGAGCCTGTTTTCAGTCCCGTTACATCCGGCATATTGAAAACGAGCGGATTGGAATTTGCCGTAGAATATTCCAGCGTCGGCATCATAACGTATTGTTTGGAGGTTATCTCCGTTATGGACGGATATTTGCCGATCACATAGGAAGCGAGCGTAAAAAGGTCGGAAGCGTTCATCCGGTTCTGAAGCTTTGTCTGCACTGTATTGTACGCATACACCGGGAGACCATGCGGGTTGAAAAATTCGGCTGAATTCAGCCCAAGCTCCTCGGCTCTCCTGTTCATCGCATCAACAAACGCATCCTCGGTTCCGTAAGCATACTCAGCAAGAGCAAGCGCCGCCTCATTGCTGGATGCCAGAAGCATGGCATTCAGAAGCTCCATTGCGGGAACCTCCGTTCCGGCAGTCATTTTTATGATACCGTCCGCCGACTTTGACAGCTTTTCCGCATTCTCCGAGATCACTACCGAGTCCGAAAAGCTTATTTTTCCGGCATCGGCTGCCTCCGCAAGAAGAAGATACGTCATCAGCTTGCTTGTGCTCGCAATGGACGTGATCTTATTCGGATCTCTGAAAAACAGAATTTTCCCGGTATCGGCATCTCCGAGAACAATACCGTTGATATAATTGAAATATCCGGAGGCCTCAAGAGCATGAAGATCCGGATCAAACGGGACATCCGTATGGATATAGATGCAGTTTGTTCCGACGAATTCCGCCGTTACATCCAGCATGAGCTGCATATCCGTAAGACTGAGATATAAATCATTCGTTCCGTCACGGTACGTATAATACTTTTTGTCAGAACCGTTAAAGAACAGTCTGTTTCTTCTGAACTCAAGCCAGACCTGCTCACGCGGTTCCTCAGCAGACGGCCGTTCCGGCTTCACGTAGCTTTCTCCCGGCTGAACGAGGAAGTGCTCCCCCTCTGAAGCTGTTTCGGCATATCTGAAGCTGAACTGCTTCCCGGTTTCATTCAGTGCCGCGGAAAGATCCGAAAGGGACACATAAATGTTATTATCATAATTGGAGGTATACGCTTTTGCGACAACTCCGTCTGACTTTCCGGAATAAATGACCAGATCAAACGGATCCATGCAGTTATACTCGGCAGAGAAAGCCGACAAGGGACAGATGGAAAGGATCAGAGCTGACACGATTACCCAGGTGAAAAAACGGCCGTTCCCTTTCTTTAAGAATAAGATCATAAAGCTTTCCCTCTCGTTATTAAGATATCCTCAATTTGTTTTTATTATATCATAAATCCTTTTATAATAAAACATTTGCGTTTTTCAAGAAACAATTTTGCATATTATTGCTAAATCATATGTACTTATGCTATAATTTAATATTATGAAAAATACAACGATAAAAATAATCATTGCACTTTTTCTGGCTCTTGCGGCAGTCCTTCTCGGTGTTATTCTCAGCAGCGGGAAGCTTGCCATTGACATTGAGCTTCCTCCGGAAGCCTCCGGGGCCGAGGTCTCCGCAGAACCGGACGGTATTATCCGGATCAGTGAGGCACGGGCCGATACCGAAAACAGGCGTTTTACCATTGACCTTACGTCACTCAGCAGCGGAGATGCCAATATAACAGTGAAATGGGACAAGGTCGACAGCTCAGGCTTTTATCAGGCGGAGATGAACCTGCCGATAAAGGTCGTAATGGACAGCATTATCGTTGACAAGCTGACCTATAACTTTTCCGGCTGGGAATACCTCTCCGTTATACATGTTATTCTTTTGTTTTCTCTTGCAGCGATCTTCCTCATTTCCTACGAAAAGGACTGCAATTCCAACGGCATTTTCTCCTATCGCTCCGTGCGTCGGCTCGGATTCGGTCTGTTTTTTCTCGTTATCGCAGTCATTCGTTTTATTTCCGAAATCAGTTCCGGTTTCGGTCGTGAAAGCGGAACAGTAGCCCTGTCCCTACTGAAGGTATTTTTTGCATCCCAGCAGTTCATCGTCTGGACGGAGCCACTGATCCTTCTCTTTTCCGCCGCGATGATGATCAGCAATATTGTTCTGATAAAAAAAGAAGGTTTTTCCTTCATGAATATGCTCGGCATCCTGATTGGCGTCATAATGAGTGCCGGAGTCATCAGCGGAACGGTTCTCTATTATTCCAGAATTGTTTTTCCGGGTTATAATGCTGTTGTCTCGGTTTACACCGCGCTGGGTACATACTGCGAATGTCTTCTGGCTGCAACGGTCATTTCCGGGATCAGAGCTGCCGTGCATGAGCCGAGTCCGGACAAAGACTATGTCATTATTCTCGGATGCAGGATCCGGCCTGACGGGTCGCTTTACCCGCTCATCCGGGGAAGAGTAGACAAAGCCGTAGAGTTTGTTCAAAAGCAGGAAGCGGAAACCGGGAAAGCCGCCGTTTTTGTTCCCAGCGGCGGAAAAGGCAGCGATGAGCGGCTGGCGGAAGCAGAAGCCATGGCCAATTACCTTCTGAGCCGCGGAATACCGGAAAACCGTATTCTGATTGAAAACAGATCCACTACCACCAGGGAGAATATGCTGTTTTCCAAGGCTCTGACTGACCGATCCGGCAATGATTACAAAGCTGCTTTTTCTACTTCAAATTACCATGTTTTCAGGAGCGGACTTCTCGCTGAAAAGCTGGGCTGGAAGCTTGAGGGCATGGGAAGCAAAACGAAATGGTACTACTGGCCAAACGCTTATATGCGTGAATTTCTCGGACTGATTGCCGACAGCTGGGTCGGGCAGATGATCACCGCTACCGGTATTGCCCTTGTAAGCCTGCTTATTTCCGCTGTTGTATGATCAATCAGCATTTTCAAATTCGGCTGCACAATGCTTTTTTGGAGGAGCTAACATGAAATACTGTCCTTTTTGCGGATACGGTGTTGAAAACGTATATACTTTCTGTCCCAAATGCGGGCAAAGCATTCCGGATGCGAAACCGGCTGCTCCACAGGAAAAAAGCTTCCCTGTTCGTGAACCCGCCGCAGAGATTCCTGTCGTCCAGAAAACAGCGTCCCGTAAAGAGCCTGCCCGGACAGTCTCCCGTACTGCAAGGGAAATCAAAACCGATGTGACGGACAATAACACGAAAACCGTGAGTGACGAATATCGTCCTGCATGGCAAAATGACCCCAGTGATTTTCTGAAGGAGATTGACACCTACCACCCCGCATGGAAAAACGATGCAGAATCTTTTCTTCAGGAGCTTAACGGAAGCTACGGAGCAGGCCGTGATATCAGGGACAGCTCTTACCGTGAAAACAGCTTCGGAACTGCCAGTAAAAATGCGGAAGTGAGATCTGAAAAACAGAACACCCCGGAGAAAAGAACTCCGAACAACAAAAATATAACCCCTGAAAAGAAAGAGACAGCACCTGAAGCGTCCGGTTTTAAAACTGCCGGATACAGAGAACCGGAGCAGAATTATCAGGAAGGATACCGCACATCGAATAACAGAGCCCCAAATTATAAGTCAAACGAATATAATATGCCGGGATACAATTCTGAGAGATCCCGCGCTTCCGGATATCAGGCTCCGCAGAATTCCTCCCAGAGATACGGCTCCCCGGAAAGAAATGCTCCCATCAACAACGTTGTCTATGACGCAAGATATATTGAGCAGCCAGTCGAAAAGACAGTCATCACAGAGGACAATTCCGGGGGATTCGGCTGGTGGATCCTCAGCTTTCTCCTTCCTCTGGTTGGTCTCGTTATTTATCTCAACCGGAAGAATACCAAACCCGGAAGAGCCCGTTCCTCAGCAGGCGGAGCCCTTACGGTGCTGATTCTCCTTGCTATTGCCGCCGCAGCATTCCTGTTCGGAGTTATGAACGGATATATCTCGCTTGTCTGAATTTTCAGGCAGGGAACCATTCTATTGAAAAACAAACAGTACGATGCGCCCACCGGCGCAGGAACAAAAAACGGGACCGGCAACATCTGCCGATCCCGCTTTCGTTGTTATTAATTAATAATAACGCTTATTCTTATTTTTACGTGCAGCTTCGGATTTTTTACGACGCTTCACGCTGGGGCTCTGGTAATACTCTTTTTTACGGAGATCAGCCAGAACACCGGACTTTGCACAGCTGCGTTTAAAACGCTTCAGAGCGCTGTCCAGAGACTCATTCTCTTTTACGTAGATTTCAGACATTTATTTCCCTCCCTTCAAATACACCAAAACGTGATCAAAAGGGCCAATCTTTTGGCTTAATAACGTTGGTATTATAGCGGGTTCAACCTGGTTTGTCAACACTCACTTTGCCGGTTTGAGAATTAAATTTACGATTTTTCCCTTAACTACGATTGTCTTCACGATTTCCATGCCTTCAAGATACTTTTTGATCTTTTCATCGGCACAGGCAGCAGCAATGATCGTCTCTTCATCAGCATCAGCAGCAACGGAAACCTGAGAACGGGCTTTGCCGTTAATGGAAACTGCCATGTTCACCGTGGAATCGATTGTCTTGGACTCATCATATTTAGGCCATGGCATCTTCATTGCCATTTTTCCGTACTTCGCTGCGAAGCCTTCCAACTCCCACATTTCCTCAACCATATGCGGAGCAAACGGGCTGAGAAGCTTCAGAAGCTGCTCCAGATCACCCTTTGTAAGTCCGTTCTCATAGAACTGGTTTACAAGAGTCATCAGAGCGGCAATTGCCGTGTTCATCTTCAGGTTATCAATATCCGAACCGACCTTGCGGATGGTCTTGTTGATCAGAGCCTCATTCTTTGCAGAGAGCTCTTCACTGTCCTCGGCACGGTCCATGAGATTCCAGACACGGTCAAGGAAACGCTTGGAGCCCTTGACGGCATCATCCGACCATGTAGCGGTCTTTTCGAAATCGCCGATGAACATGATATAGAGACGCATTGTATCCGCGCCGTAAGCATTCACGACATCATCGGGATTTACAACGTTGCCGAGAGACTTTGACATCTTGACAGAGGGGCGTTCTGCAAGAGAGCCATGCTTTGCCCGGAGCTCCTGCTTTTCCTCTTCCGTCTTCGCATTCCCGACATAGTACGGATTCTGGCCGAGAATCATGCCGTGAGAGGTACGCTTTGCGTAAGGCTCCTTCGTATGAACAACGCCGATATCATAGAGGAACTTGTGCCAGAATCTGGAGTAAAGCAGATGGAGAGTCGTATGCTCCATGCCGCCGTTATACCAGTCGACAGGACCCCAGTACTTCTCCGCCTCTTCCGAGCAGAATTCCTGATCATTATGAGGATCCATATAACGCAGCCAGTACCAGCTGGAGCCGGCCCAGTTCGGCATGGTATCCGTCTCGCGCTTTGCAGGACCGCCGCACTGCGGGCAGGTGGTATTGACCCAGTCGGTCATCTTGGCAAGAGGAGATTCTCCGTCATCCGTCGGCTCGTAGCTCTCAACCTCCGGCAGAAGCAGAGGAAGCTGATCCTCGGGAACAGGAACCCAGCCGCACTTTTCACAGCTGACCATCGGGATCGGCTCTCCCCAGTATCTCTGGCGGGAGAACACCCAGTCACGAAGCTTATAATTTACTTTCTGCTCACCGATCTTCTGATCAGCAAGCCAGTTGATCATCTGCGGGATTGCCTGCTTTACGGTAAGGCCATCCAGGAATCCGGAATTCACCATGATTCCGGTATCATCCTTCAGGGTAAAGGCCTCTTCCTGAACATTTCCACCCTTTACCACTTCAATGATCGGGAGATCAAACTTTTTGGCAAAGTCCCAGTCACGCTCATCATGTGCCGGAACAGCCATAATCGCGCCCGTACCATAGGTAACAAGAACATAGTCTGCGATAAAGATCGGAATTTCCTTTCCGTTCACGGGGTTGATCGCTCTGACGCCTTTCAGCTCAACGCCCGTCTTATCCTTGTTCAGCTCACCGCGCTCAAAGTCTGACTTGCGGCCGGCCTGTTCAATATAATCCGATACTTCATTCCAGTTGGAAAGCTGATCCTTCCACTTCTTCACGTACGGATGCTCAGGAGCAAGAACCATGTACGTTGCTCCAAACAGGGTATCCGGACGGGTCGTGAAAACAACGAGATCATCGCCGCCAGTTGTTTTAAAGGTAACCTCGGCACCGGTGGAACGGCCGATCCAGTTTCTCTGCTGGATCTTTACGCGGTCGATAAAGTCAACGTCATCGAGATCATCGATCAGGCGCTGGGCATACTTGGTAATCGCAAGCATCCACTGGCTCTTCTCCTTGCGGATAACCGGAGCTCCGCAGCGCTCACAGACACCCTCAACCACTTCCTCATTTGCCAGAACGACCTTGCAGCTGGTGCACCAGTTGACAGACATCGTTGCCTTGTATGCGAGACCTTTCTTGAACATCTGAAGGAAAATCCACTGCGTCCATTTGTAATAGTCCGGATCAGAGGTGTTTACGCATCTGTCCCAGTCAAAGCCGTAGCCGAGCATTTTGAGCTGACGGGTAAAGTTGGCGATATTATCCTTCGTTACGATGGACGGATGAATATGATTCTTTATTGCATAGTTTTCCGTGGGAAGACCGAAAGCGTCATATCCGATCGGGAAAAGAACGTTGTAGCCGTCCATTCTCTTTTTTCTGGTAATAACATCCATTGCCGTAAACGGACGGGGATGTCCGACATGAAGACCTGCTCCGGAGGGATACGGGAACTCAATAAGACCGAAGAATTTCGGACCGGGAGCACCGGTAACCGCAGCGTACGGCTTTTCCTCTTCCCAGCGGGCCTGCCATTTTTTCTCTATTGCCTCAAAATCGTATTTCATATTATGTCAACCTTTCAACGAGTTGTTATATGTAAGATTCTATGAACATGGAAACTGCTGAAACAAACCGCCCCATCAGAAAGAAAAACACGTTTTCTTTCAGGGGCACGGAAGGGATGAGGGCTCTATCTCCTCCGAATCGCTCCAGAGACGTTCGAGATTATAGAACTTTCTCGCCTCGTCCGTAAATACATGAACGATCACACAGCCGAAATCCATCAGAACCCAGATATCGGAACGAAGGCCCTCACGGCGCATCGGAACCTCTCCGGCCTCCGAAAGCTGCTTGTCAACCTCGCCGACCAGCGCTTTTATATGGGTCGAACTGGTTCCCGTGCAGATTACAAAATAGTCAGCAAGAATCGTTTGTTCCGCTGTCTTCAGGACTTTGATGTCCCTTGCTTTTTTATCATCCAAAGCTTTTGCCGCAATACCGGCAATCTGTTCCGGAGTAAGCATAGGTTATTCCTCTCTGTTATAGTATTCATACGCGAGGATAGAATCGATATACGGCTCATTCCCGCGTTCTCTTATATTTTCAACCGACATTTTAAGACCGAGTGACATTGCCTCGTCTATGTTTTTATACGCCAGAGAACGCAATTTGTCAACGCCCTCAAAGTCTCTTGTCTCTTCAATATAGTCCGCAAGATAAATTATTTTCTCAAGAAGATCCATATCCGGCTTCCCGGTGGTATGCCACCGAATGGCTGAAGCGATCCGGTCAGACACGCTGAAATCTTTCACTGCGATGATGGAGCCGGTAACGGCATGAAGGAGCTTTTTCTCCGCAAGAAGACCCTGATCAACGGTCTGACCGCTCTCCTCTATGATTGCAAGGTTGGCGGAATACGGAAGCCTTTTCGTACAGTCATGTAGCATGGCGGCAACAGCCGAGTCCCGGACGTCTTCCTTCCAGAACTGCGCCAGCTTCACCGCTTCTTTTTCACAGCCTGCCACATGGGGAACCCGTTTCGCGTCAAGATACTCCCACGCCTTTTTTCTCAGCTCATCCAGATCTTCGATCATCATTTTTTCTTCTTTTTTACCAACTCAATTTTCGGGTCGTTTTCATTTCTTTTAAAAATAACGAATTTTGTTCCGATCACCTGAACCGGCTCCGCCCGGCAGGCTTCGCAGAGGGCAGTGCATGCCTCACGGGGAGTCAGCATGGAGCTTTCCAGAACCTTGCACTTTATCAGTTCACGGGCCTTCAGCGCATCCTTAACCGACTGGATCACTGCATCCGTTATTCCGTCTTTTCCGATCTGAACGATCGTATCCGATACAGACGCCAGACCTCTGAGCTGGGCGCGCTGTTTACTTGTTAATTCCATTCAAATATTCCTCCAGAAGGGGTCTCAGTTTTCTTAAAGCATTTCCTCTGTGGGAAATGGCATTTTTTTCTTCCGCGGAAAGCTCGGCTAAACCGCAGTCACTGCAAAGGGGATGAAAAATGGGATCATATCCGAAGCCGCCTTCTCCGGCCGGCTCCCGGAGTATGTAACCTTCGCACTCCCCTCTGGAACGGATCACATCTCCGTTCGGGAACGTGCAGCAGATGCAGCAGACAAATCTGGCCGATCTTTCATCATCCGGAACATTTTCCATTTTTTTCAGAAGATATTCATTTCTGGCCGAAGCCGGAGCCTCATGCCCGGGGCCGTATCTTGCCGAATAAATTCCCGGTTCTCCGTTGAGGGCATCCACAACCAGCCCGGAATCATCCGCAATAGCAGGAAGGCCGGAAGCCTCCGTAACAGCGATCGCTTTCAGATAGGCGTTCTCTTCAAACGTTGTTCCGGTCTCATCCACTTCAAAGAAGCAGCCGGCTTCCTTCTGGGAAATGATCTCAAATCCGAGTTCATCCCCAAGCTGCCGGAACTCAACGAGCTTATGATCATTATTGCTTGCAAGTATCAGTTTCATTTAAACAAAGCCTCTGTAAATGTTTTCGGATTGAACGGAATCAGGTCGTCGATCTGCTCACCCACACCCACGTATTTCACGGGGAGATTCAGCCTGTCCGCTATGGCAAATACGATTCCGCCCTTTGCGGTTCCGTCCAGCTTCGTCAGAACGATTCCCGTAAGTCCGGAGGTCTCCAGGAACTGCTCCGCCTGGATCAGACCGTTCTGACCGGTCGTTGCATCCAGCACCATCAGCGTTTCCACGTCGGCTTCCGGAAGCTCCTTGTCTATTATTCTGCGGATCTTGGCCAGCTCATTCATCAGGTTCTGCTTATTATGAAGTCTGCCGGCGGTATCAATAATGATGACATCCGAGCCTCTTGCCTTTGCAGCGCAAAGGGCATCAAATACCACCGCCGCAGGGTCGCTTCCCTCTTCATGACGGACAAAGTCCGCTCCGGAACGCTCCGCCCAGATCCCGAGCTGCTCCGCCGCGGCTGCGCGGAAGGTATCTCCGGCACAGAGAAGAACATTCTTCCCGTCCTTTATCAGCTGGGAGGAAAGCTTTCCGATCGTAGTCGTCTTTCCCACGCCGTTCACGCCGACCATCAGGATGACAGACGGCTTTGACGTGAGCTTCAGGGAGCTGTCACCGACTTCAAGGATCCCGGAAAGAAGCTCGATCAGCCCTTCCCTCGCCTCTCCGCCTCTGCGGAAACGGCGTTCCCAGGTAAGCTTACGCATTCCCTTGATCACTTTTTCAGCAGTCTCCACGCCGACATCGGACATTACCAGGAGCTCTTCAAGGTCATCATAAAAGTCTTCACTGTCCGGAGCATAGTTCTGGAAAAGCTCCTCCAGCTCCTGCATATTATTTCTGGTCTTTGACAGACCTGAAAACATTTTCTCAAAAAATCCCATAATATATTATTCCTCCGCAGCTTTCTTTGCCTGATCAAGGTCAAGCTCAAGGACCGTAGAAACGCCTTTTTCCTGCATGGTAACGCCGTACAGCATGTCCGCCTCTTCCATCGTTCCGCGTCTGTGCGTAATGACGAGGAACTGCGTACGCAGAGACATGGTTCTCATATAATCCGCGAATCTGCCGACATTTGCCTCATCCAGCGCAGCCTCGATCTCATCCATAACGCAGAACGGGGTCGGCCGGACCTTCAGGATCGCAAAATACAGCGCAATCGCCACAAAAGCCATCTCACCGCCGGACATCAGGGAAATATTGGTAATCGCTTTCCCGGGAGGCTGGCACTTGATCTCTATTCCGCATTCCAGAACATTCTCCTCATCCTCAAGGATCAGGGCGGCCTTTCCGCCTCCGAAGAGTTCTCTGAACGTGGTACGGAAGGCTTCGTCGATCAGCTTGAAGCGCTCCGTAAACAGCGCTTTCATTTCCTTCGTCAGATCCCTGATGATCCGAAGGAGGTCATCCTTTGCCTTTTCAATGTCATCCCTCTGGGAGGTAAACATCTCATATCTCGAGCTCACGCGCTCATATTCTTCAATTGCACCGATATTAGGAGTACCCAGAGCCGAAATCTGGCGGCGAAGCTCTCCGATCTCCCGGTTTGTTTTCTGGAGATTCTCGACCGGCTGGCGAAGCTCCTGAGCGGCAGTATGGCTAAGCTCGTAATTCTCCCAGAGCTTATCCAGGATCTGCTTCTCTTCCATATCCGCAGCTGCCTTTTTCTGCTCGATCCTCGCAACGGTACGCTCCAGCTCATTGATACGGGTATTGCATTGCTGGGCATCCTTTTCGGCCTTTGTGCGTTTTCCTTCCAGCTCCAGCTTGCTTTTGCTGATATCGTCTATTTCCTTACGGATAACGGAGATCTCATTATTGATCTTCTCAAGCTTCTTTTCCTTTTCCCCGATCTGACTGCTGATCTCCGAAATTTTAGCTTTGGCCTCTTCCGCTGCGCTGCGGCGGCTTTCGCTGTCCCCGGAAATACTCTCAAGGAGGATCCTGAACTGAGCAACTGTATTGCTGACGGCCGTTTTCTCCGCCGTCAGAGAGGACTCCACTGCCGAGAGGACGTTTCTGTCCTCCATCGCCATGTCGTAATCATACCGGACCGCAGCCAGATCGTTTCTGGCTTTGTCCAGAGAGCTGATCACCGATTTTTCATTTCTGCGAAGCTCTTCCCTTTTTATCTTTAACGCTTCCAGCTCATTTGAACGGGACAATATTCCGGTACCCTTTGCGGCGCTGCCGCCGGTCATGGAACCTCCGATGTTGATCATCTGCCCGTCAAGCGTAACGATGCGGAAGCGGTCATTTCCTGCTTTGGAAACCCGGATCGCGTCACTCAGCGTTTCCACGACCACCGTTTTTCCCAGAATACTTGCAACGATCTGCTCATATCTCTCGTCAAATTTCACGAGATCATATGCCACACCGACAAATCCCGGATCGTTGACGGGAGCGTCTTTCATGACAGCGCCTTTTATTGTATCCAGCGGAAGGAACGTAGCACGGCCGGAGTCTGTACGCTTCAGCATTTCAATGGCCGAGCGGCCGTCATTCCGGCTGTCTATCACGATATTCTGCCCTGCAGCCCCCAATGCCGTTTCAACGGCAAGAGCAAATTCATTATCTGTCCGGATCAGATTGGACACAGGGCCGTGAACGCCTCTGACATTCCCCCGGGAGGACTCTTTCATTACTGTTTTAACAGCACGGGAATACCCTTCAAAGTCTCTTTCCATCTCTGAGAGCATGGCGATTCTGGAATCCAGGGTCTTTCCGTCGATCTCCAGCCGGTTCGCTTTTTCGGAAGCATCCTGAAGAGCGGTTTCCCGCGAATGGATCTTCATTTTGCAGCCCGTCAGGACATTATCATTTGCGGAAAGCTTTTCCGCATTCTCTGCCAGAGACGCCGCGATCTCCGAAATACGCTTTTCGCTCAGAGTAATATTCTCTCTGATCTCCGCGGAACGCTTCTCCTGCTCCCGGATGTCATCCGCCAGGCGAAGCATTGCCTCTTCGCTGCTTTTTATATTCGCTTTGAGAACAGAAACCGAAGACTCACATTCCGCACGCTCGGATTCTTTCGCCGAGAGCCTTTCGCGGGCATTCTCGGTATCCGTATCCTTTCTGTGCATGCGATCGCTCAGGCTTTCCGTCGAAGCATAAAGAGATTCCAGCTCGGCCTTTGCTTTTTCAAGAGCCAGCGCCGTTTCCGTATACTCCGCATTGACAGATTCCGTTTTTTCATGGATCTTGTCTAACGTAGTCAGCCATGCGGAAATTTCCTTTACACGGAGCTCGTCACGCAGAAGGAGATATTTTTTAGCGACCTCACTCTGCTGCTTCAGAGGGCCTACCTGAAGCTCGAGCTCTTCGATCCTGTCATTGATCCTGGTAAGATTCTCGTCCGTTTTTTCCAGTCTTCTCTCCGCTTCCTCTTTCCGGTAACGGTATCTGGAAATACCAGCCGCCTCATCAAAGATTTCACGGCGGTCCGTGCTTTTTGAGGAAACGATATCTGCGATCTTTCCCTGGCCGATAATAGAGTAGCCGTCACGGCCGAGACCGGTATCCATCAGAAGGCTGTTCAGATCCTTCAGACGGACCTGTTCTTTATTTATGTAATACTCGCTTTCTCCGGAGCGGTAATATCTGCGCGTCAGCTCGACCTCACTGCTGTCACTGTCAAAAATTCTTGCGGAGTTATCAATGATCAGCGAGACCTCTGCGAAACCCATCGGGCTTCTGATGGCAGTTCCTCCGAAGATGACATCCTCCATCTTGCTGCCCCGGAGGGTCTTTGTACGCTGCTCACCCATAACCCAAAGAACAGCATCGGAAATATTGCTTTTTCCGGAGCCGTTCGGACCGACAATCGCGGTTATATCTTTTTCAAACGTCAGGCGCGTTCTGTCCGCAAAGGACTTGAAGCCCTGAATTTCAAGCGCTTTTAAATACAACAGTTCAACCTCTGGTTCATAATTCAAAAACAGTTTCGTAAAAACAATTAATTATACTATAGGGAGCGTTGGTTTTCAATGAAAAATAATACTGATTCCCTGCCCTGCCGCAGGATCCGCTCTCACTATTTTCAGCTCTGAAAGGGAATACTTCTCCTTCAGATACTCAATGTTGCATCTGTGCTGTCCGGCCATCTGAGAAATCAGTTTCTCAGGGACTGCAATCTCTGCCCGGCGGTCTCCCTCAGGAAAAGCAAAGTTTTCGAGAAGCTTTTCCGCAGAGCCGCGCATGATCCTCGACTTTACGAGTTCTCCAAGTGCCGGATGATATGCCCCTGCCGCCGCAGCTCCGGACGACAGTTCATCCGTCGGGTTCAGGCCCAGCCGGATCACGGGGATCCCCGCCTCTTCAAACATCGGCAGCAGCACAGCGCACAGTTCCACGGCAGCTTCAACCGTATGCTCGGAATAGAGTCCGGCTTTCCACAGGTCATAAAGGGCGGTATCCTGAACAATAACCGTCGGATAGATCCGCACTCCGTCGGGCTTCAGAGAAATGATCTTTTTCGCGGTCTCCACACTTTTTTCCGGCGTATCACCGGGAAGACCGGTCATCATCTGAAGGATGAGCCGGAATCCGGCGTCTTTTATCATCCGGGAAGCGTTTTCCACATCAGCAGCGGTATGGCCTCTCCCGGAAAGCAGCAAAACATCATCGCAAAGGGACTGTGCCCCGATCTCAATTGTCCCGACGCCAAAATTCCGGAGTCTGGAAAGCACCTCATGATCTATCGCATCCGGTCTGGTGGAAAGACGGACAGAAGAGATCATTCCTCTGTCCAGATACTTCTTCGCCGCTCCGAGGAGGGAAAGCTGCTCTTCAACCGGAATTGCGGTAAAGCTTCCGCCGTAAAAGGCAAGCTGAATATTATCTCCCGACCCCGTTTTCAGAACGCCTTCCTCAACTGCCCGCTCCACATCCTCCGCAATTGCCGGAGTCTGATTTCCGGAGATCCTGCGCTGATTGCAGAAAACGCAGTCATTCGGACACCCGAGATGAGGGACGAACACCGGAATAATTCTTTCTCTGGCGCTCATTTTGTCAGTACCTTCAATGCTTCGGCGGCAGCGGCCTGCTCGGCCTCCTTTTTTGTCCTTCCGCTTCCCTCTCCGGCCGGTACGCCGTTGATCACCACGCGGAACGTAAACAGCTTGTTATGGTCAGGACCTGTTTCCATGACTTCTTCATAAGCGATACTGCAGTCCGACTGACGCTGGACAAGTTCCTGCAGGATCGTTTTTGAATCCACGGGTGAGTGATATTCGCTCAGGTCCGCATCATTCAGAATATAGGCATAAATGAATTCCTTCGCCTGAACGATCCCCGAATCGAGGTAGATTGCAGCAATAATCGCTTCCACCATATCCGCAAGAACCGAGACTCTTTCCCTGCCTCCGCTTTTTTCCTCTCCTCTTCCAAGCAGCATACTGCCGCTGATCCCGAGTTTTTCCGCAACCTTATGAAGATTCTGTTCACAAACGAGCTCCGAACGGAGTCTGGACATTTTTCCTTCCGGAACAGGCGGTTCATGAGAAAAAAGAAATTCCGCCGTAACAAAACCAAGAACAGAGTCTCCCAGAAACTCCATTCTCTCATAGCTTTCCGTCCGGCGTTCATTGGCATACGAGGAATGCGTAAGAGCGGTCCTTAGCAGGTCTTTATTCTTAAATACATATCCGATTTTCTTTTCGAGATCAGTCATTCCGCCTTGCTTCCTTCATCCGGCCCTGTCCTGAAGAAACCGATATTTGCTTTGATATCTTCAATGATCCCGCTCTCAGCGAACACCTTTGCCTGACGGACAGCCGCAAAAATACTCGAGGCATCCGAGGAGCCGTGAGCCTTGATAACGGGTTTTGAAATTCCGAGAAGCGCCGTTCCGCCAACTTCGTTGACATCCAGAGACTTCTTCATCTCCCCGAGATCCTTTTTCAGAACTGCAGCCGCCAGCTTATTGACGGTGCTCTTATAAAAGACGCCCTTCAGGCTCTTCATGATAAATTTAATGACTCCCTCAGCAGTTTTCAGCAGAACATTCCCGGTAAAACCGTCTGTAACCGCAACGTCAACAGCGCCGCTGAAAACGGTCGTCCCTTCCACGTTCCCCACAAAGTTGATTCTTCCGGCATCTCCGGCTGCCTTAAGAAGCTCAAAGGTGCGATGACGAAGCTCATCTCCCTTGGAATCTTCTGTCCCGTTGCTGACAAGGCCTACACGGGGATTTTCACAGCCCATGATCTTTCCGGCGTAAAAGCTGCCCATACAGGCAAACTGAAGAAGGTATTCCGGCGTACATTCGGCATTGGCTCCGCAGTCTATCAGCATAACTCCGTGCTCCCCTGCGGGAAGGACGGGTGCCATCGCCGCACGCCTGATTCCATTGATCCGCTTGACGATCAGCGTTGCTCCGGTAAGCAGCGCTCCGGTGGAGCCGGCAGAAACAACGGCGTCTCCCTCTCCGGAGGAAAGCATCCGCAGCGCCACAACCATGGAAGAGTTCTTTTTATTCCGGACAGCGGAAACAGGATCCTCATCCATCGTGATCATATCCTCCGCAGGAACAATTTCCACTTCTCCTGCACGGTCACCAAGCTCCCTGCGGATCTCGCTCTCTTTTCCGACGAGAACAATATCCACACCGAGCTCTTTTTTTGCTCTGAGCGCACCCTCTACCGGTGCCTGAGGAGCATTGTCTCCTCCCATAGCGTCAACAATGATCTTCATTCCATTCTCCGATCTTCTCTTCAATGATCTTCAGCGATCTCGCCGAAATTTCAGCGTTTTTGTTTCTCTTTCCTTTTACCCGGTAATTCAGCGGAGTGATGATTCCGAAGTTTATATTCATCGGCTGGAAATCTCCCACGCTGCCGGAGGATATATAATGAGCCAGTGCTCCGATTGCCGTTTCTATCGGGAAATCTGCCGGTTCAAGACCAAGAAGACGCCGGGCTGTCTCGATACCGACCAGCATTCCGGATGCGGCGGATTCAACGTATCCTTCAACGCCCGTCATCTGCCCTGCGAAGCTGATGCGCAGTTCTTTCTTCAGCCTGTAATACCGGTCCAGCAGCTGCGGGCTGTTCAGATATGTATTTCTGTGCATTACTCCGTAACGCACGAATTCCGCATTCGCCAGCGCCGGGATCATCGAGAAGACTCTCTTCTGCTCCGGCCAGGTGAGATGCGTCTGAAATCCGACCATATTATACAGCGTTCCCTCCGCGTTATCCTTCCGGAGCTGGACCACCGCGTAATTATCCGCTCCCGTACGGGGGTCGACCAGACCGACCGGCTTCAGCGGCCCGTAGCGAAGAGTATCGATCCCTCTTCTGGCCATTACCTCGACCGGCATACAGCCTTCAAAAACGCCTCCGTCATCAAAGCCGTGCACCTCGGCCTCCTTCGCGCTGCGAAGCTCCTTTACGAAAGCGAGATACTGTTCCTCATCGAGCGGGCAGTTGACATAATCCGCTGTTCCTTTGTCATATCTCGATGCGAAAAACGCGCTCGACATATCCACGCTGTCAATGGTCACGATCGGCGCAACAGCATCATAAAAATGCAGACCCTCACTGCCGCATAATTCCGCGATCTTATCCGCAATGGCATCACTGCTCAGCGGGCCGGAAGCAATTACGACCTCTCCGTCCGGAATTTCCGTTACTTCTCCGGGAATGATCTCAATATTCGGGTGGGAAGACAGCTTTTGGGTAATATAACCGGCAAAGCCTTCCCGGTCTACCGCAAGCGCTCCGCCGGCAGGGATTTTGTTCGCATCCGCGCTCTCCAGAAAGAGGGAACCCATCATCCGCATTTCCGCTTTCAGCAGCCCGACCGCATTTGCCAGCTCGTCCGAGCGGAGAGAATTGGAGCATACCAGTTCTCCGAAAAGAGGGGATTTATGAGCAGGAGTCATCTTCTCCGGCTTCATTTCCATCAGCCGGACTTTGATCCCCCGTTTTGCAAGCTGCCAGGCGCATTCACTTCCCGCAGGGCCCGCGCCGATCACTGTAACGATCTTTTCATCTGTATTCTTCATCTTTTTCCGTCCTGTAATATATGACAAAGAAGCCGAGCTCTGTCGGCTTCTTCTATTCAGTTGTTATTTTTTCTTCCGGGAACCCGCCCCCGTTTTTTCCGCCGCTGTTTTCTTTGCGGAAGAAGCGGTCTTTCCGGCCGCAGTCTTTTTACCGGAAGACGCGGACTTTTTCGCAGGAGCTGCTTTCTTCCGCGCAGAGGTTTTCTTTTCGGCGTCAGCTGCTCCATCGGCGGATTTCTTTTTATAGCCGCGCATATCCAGAGGAACGAACTTTATGCATTCCTCATTCTCGCAGAACGTCTTTGCCTGACCTTTTCCGCTGCGCTTGAACATCGTTTTTCCGCAGGCAGGACAGAATTCCTTTGTCGGGACATCCCAGGTGATAAACCCGCACTTACGGATCAGATTGTTCTCACAAGCCCAGAAAGTGCTTCCGTCCCGTTCATCCGTGCTCTCAACGATCTTTCCGCCGCACTTCGGGCAGAGCTCTGCCTCCGGCTTCTCCGTTATTCTGAAGCTGCAGAGCGCTTTGTTATCCTCACAGGCATAATAAGCATTGCCGTTTCTGGAATTTCTCTTCAGGAGCTTACCGCCGCACTTCGGGCATTTTCCCGGCATTTCTATTACAAGAGGCTTGGTAAAAGTACACTCGGGAAACTTCGGGCATGCCAGGAAATAGCCGAAACGGCCTTTTTTCTTCACCAGCCTTGACCCGCAAAGCTCACAGATCTCGTCCGTTTCCACATCCGGAACCTTGATCTTAACTCCTCCGGTCTCGCTCTCCGCCTTCGTCATTTCACTGCTGAAGAAGCCGTAAAACTCTCTGAGAAGGTTTTTCCAGTCCGTGCTTCCGGATTCGACCTTATCCAGATTTTCTTCCATAGTGCTGGTAAAACCGAGGTCAACGATATCCGGGAACTTATCCATCAGAAATTCGGTCACCGTTTCTCCCAGCGGCGTAGGCTGAAGGTACCTTCCCTCTTTCACCACGTAATCATGAGAGGTGATCGTCGTCACCGTGGCGGCATAGGTTGAAGGTCTGCCGATCCCCTTTTCCTCCATTGCCCGGATCAGGGTAGCCTCCGTATATCTTGCGGGAGGCTGCGTAAACTGCTGATCCGAGGAAATCTTCTCCGGAGTCAGCACATCTCCGATATCCACGCCGGGAAGAGGATTGCTGAGCTCATCCGACTCCTCATCCTTTGCCTCTTCATAAAGAGCCGTATATCCCTTGAATTTTATTTCTGAGCAGTTGGCACGAAAATCATGCCCGGCGGAAACTACATCCACCTGAACGCTGTCATATACGGCGTTGGACATCTGGCTGGCCGTGAAGCGGTTCCAGATGAGCCGGTAAAGCGCATACTGATCTTTCGTCAGATCTCCCTTGACGACATCCGGGGACAGGAAAACGTCCGTAGGACGAATGGCTTCATGCGCATCCTGAGCTCCCGCTTTTGTTTTAAAAGTCCTCGGTTTTCCGGGATAGAGGCTTTCTCCGTACACAGACCGGATATACTTTCCGGCAGCGGAAAGCGCCTCGTCCGAAAGACGGAGCGAGTCTGTTCTCATGTATGTAATCAGACCGATGCTGCCTCGTCCGCTGATCTCAACGCCTTCATACAGCTGCTGAGCAATCATCATCGTGCGGCGGGGAGTCATATTCAGTCTTCTGGAAGCTTCCTGCTGAAGAGTCGAGGTAATAAACGGAGGTGCCGGAGACTTTGTTTTTTCGCTTCTCTTCACCGACTTCACCACGAACGGTGCTTTCTCAATCTCTGCAATGATCTTTTTTACCTCATCCTCACTCCTGAGGGTGCTCTTCTTTTCGCTTCCCTCCGGAGCAAAATATCTGGCAACAAAGGATCCTCCTTTTTCCGGAGAAAGGACGGCATCAATATGCCAGTACTCCTCCTTGACAAAATTACGGATCTCATTTTCTCTGTCAACGACCATCCGCACGGCAACCGACTGAACGCGGCCCGCGGAAAGCCCGTATTTGATCACTCTCCACAGCATCGGGGAGAGCTCATAGCCGACGATTCTGTCCAGAACACGCCTTGCCTGCTGGGCATTTACAAGATCACTGTCAATATCTCTGGGATTTTTGATCCCGTTCGTTACCACATTTTTGGTTATCTCATTAAAGGTAACACGCTTTGCCTTCTCATCCGGAAGACTCAGCAGCTCCTTCAGGTGCCAGGAGATCGCTTCCCCCTCGCGATCAGGGTCGGTTGCGAGAAAAACAACGTCCGCCTTTTTCGCCTCTGCCTTCAGTTCTTTTATCAGAGGGGCTCTGTCACGCACGGCGATATATTTCGGTTCGAAGGTTTCAAGGTCAACGCCCATGGTGCTTTTGGGCAGGTCACGGAGATGCCCCATGGAAGCCTTCACCTTATAGTTCTTTCCCAAATACTTTTCAATGGTTTTTGCCTTTGCAGGCGATTCCACTATTACAAGATTTTTAGGTTCCGACATTGATAATCCTCACTTTAATCCGCTCATGACAAAACAGATGATCATTTATCTGACAGGACGATTCCTTTTTCTCTGTCATTGCGGATGCGTTTTTTTATTTCAAGCAGCGTAAGCTGAGAAAGGAGAGAGGGCGCCGGAATACCGGTATCCCGGATCAGCTCCTCAACGGTTGAATTTCCTTTGGAAACAGAAAGAAGGATCTTTTTCTGAATATCCGAAAGGCCGCTGCAATCTATATCCATTTCTTCAATATAGCAACCGGATTTTTTGTTGTCAAATACTTTTTTTGCATCTCTGAAGGTCTCTCTGTGACCGGGATCCAGTTTTTCCGGGAAATCCGGCAACAGTTCGGCAGCGATCTCACTGCCGCCCGTAATCATCATCGCCCCTTCTTTTATGAACCTCAGCGTCCCCTCGCTCATTTCACTGTCCGCATTTCCGGGAACAGCGAAGACCTGTTTTCCCTGTTCGAGAGCTTCACTGACAAAAAGCGCCGTTCCGCTCTTCCTAGGAGCTTCCACCGCGCATACTCCGGCAGAAATACCGGAACCGATTCTGTTTCTGTGCCGGAAGAATATCTTCTGCGTAACGGTTCCCGGCGCGTATTCCGAAATCAGCGCGCCTCTTTCCGCAACACGCTTTGCAAGATCCCCGCAGGCTTTTTCAACGGAAGTGCCGAGGTACGCGATCACCGTTCCTCCGGCGCTGAGAGCCGCCTCCGCTGCGCATTCCTCTATTCCCGCAGTAAGCCCGGAGGCGATCATTCCTCCGCATTTTACGAACTGGTACGCAATATCCTTGCTCATGCGCTTTCCGTAGGACGTGGCATTTCTCGTACCAACTACCGCCAGGATCGGCTCATTATCTATGGAAGGAAGATTTCCCTTCACATACAGAACATAGGGCGGGGCATAGATATTCTTCAGTCTCGAAGGATAATCCGGGTCATCTATTGTGAGGATCCGGATCTTTTTTGCCTCACAGCTTTTGATAATTCTGTCCGCAGCTGAAAGATCCCTCTTTTCAAGCAGATCCGCGTCTTTTCCCAGCACGCCGTCCACGCCGCGAAGTGCTCCCGGTTCAGCCGAAAAAATGTTTTCGGCAGTTCCGAAAGCTTCAACAAGAGCGGCCTTGGAATTCACATTCACATCCGCATCCGCAAGCCAGATCCAGTATCTGTCCGATGTTTTCATTTATCTCCCCCGCATTTCCCACATAATTACAGAAGCGGCAACAGCGGCATTGAGCGATTCGCTGTCCGGCTCCATCGGAATAATAATTTCTCCGTCACACAATTCAATCAGCTCTCTGCTGAGACCGTTCCCCTCACTGCCGACAGCGACAGCCGAGCGGGAAATATCCTTTTCCAGAATACTCACCGCACGCGGGGACAAAACTGCTCCGTACAGCGGAAGAGCGCTTTTTGTCAGAATGTCCGTAAGGCCCTGCAGATCCGTGCGAAGAATGTTCTGACGGAAGATTGCTCCCATTGTGGAACGGGCGGTTTTCGGACTGTAAACGTCCGCACAGGCTCCGACAAGGATCACGGCATCCATTCCGAAGGCATTCGCAGTCCGGATCACCGTTCCGACATTTCCGGGATCCTGAACATTTTCCAGAATAAGCGCATTTCTGAGAATCCTGCCGGACTTAGCAGAAGGAATACGGACCGTAAAGACCGGGCCGGGACTGTTTGCCATCGGAGAAGCGTAGGAAAACAGCTCCTCCGGAACAAAATACTGCCGTACGGAATCCGAAAACGAAAAACGGTCCGAAGGATCATCCTTCCACAGGACGGAGGTGATCTCCGCGCCGAAGGAGACAGCTTCTTGAAGAAGCTTCATCCCGTCACAAAGAAATTCTCTGGAAGTATAGCGATAATCCGCGTCTTTGGCAAGAGCGCGGATATGAGATATATATGTATTTTTTCTTGATGTTATTTTTTCCATAGTTTCGAAAATTTTACTATATTCATCAGAGATTTGTCAACCGAACGTTGTTTTCGTCAGTTCAACATTCAGCATTTCGCTCAGCTTCATCGGCGGGATGATATTATTCGGATCCTGCTGAAGCGTATTGGAAACATAGCGGAAGCTCACACCGTCCGTTGGTCTGACAACGAGCGTATGCCGGAAGGCTCTGTCCGTTCCGTACCAGTTGTTCACCGCGTCAACGGTAAGCGTGATCGTTCCGTCACTGTTGTACGAATAATCGACGACCTCGGGGAAAGGAGTACGCGGGGTTACATTATAATAATCTCTGTTGTAGCCCAGAAAAAGATACCCGCCGAGCTGAGAGCTGTAATCCGATATATTCTTCAGAGCCGCCCTGTCAATATTGAAATACACCGTGGTATTGTTCTCAAAAATATCCTCCGGGATCAGATAAAGCTTTGTTCCCTGAACCGCCTTATAATAATTCCGGACATTATAGGAGGACAGCATATCCGTACCGTTGTAAAGTCCGAAAACATACGCGTACAGGCTGTTGAAATCTATGGGGCCCATGTTGCCCTCGTTCCAGTCCGTGGTAAACAGATTGTTTTCAAAATACCCGACCGGTTCCACATACCTTTTGCACAGCGTCCTCATTTCGCTGTCATACGGCAGCACGCGGACCATTACGTAGGAGTCCGTATTCGCTTTCTGGTTCTCATCGAAATCGGAGGTGTCCCGGCTGTAGATCAGCCAGCCCTTTTCCGTATAGCGAACCTCTCCGACAGCGTATCTGCCTTCGGAATAAATTCTCTCCGTTCCGTCATCGTTCCACGCCGCTGAGGCAGAATACAGATGCCAGATCCCGCTCTCTCTGGAAAGCATAAAGCCGCTGAGATGGCCGTCGGGATATACGATAAAATAAGTTTCCGAAATATCTCCGTTTGAAAGCGAAAGCGTCTGGCCGAATTCATGCATGAGTCCGTATCCCTGCATGTTGAAGTCTCCCCGGCTGTCCGCTGCCGGATATCCGGCGGTTCCGCATGCGGAGATCATCGAGGCAATGTCCGCGGATGACAGGGTAACATTCAGCGAGCTTCCCTTATCCGCCGCCCGGTAAA
The DNA here is from genome assembly GCA_030536255.1 of Eubacteriales bacterium. Taxonomy (GTDB): domain Bacteria; phylum Bacillota; class Clostridia; order Oscillospirales; family Oscillospiraceae; genus Limivicinus. Next base: position 38,550 of record JAUNQI010000016.1, read on the forward strand.
TATCCCTGACTGCGGCACAGGCTCCGGAAAGCTTCAGTTTCAGAAGGTCGATCTTCCCGGAGGAATCCGAAGAAAGGCTGTTGTAGCTTTCGTCGGAAGAATAGGCAAGACCTTCATTCACAGCAGAAAAGTCCATACTGCCGGATTCCTCCGCCGTATAGCCTACCCCTTCCATAGCGGGAGAGCCGGCAAATATTACGTCTTCGTCCCCGGAAGCAGAGGGATCGTTATACACGATCCTTCCGTCTATAATCTCATATAAAGGCGTTTCTTTTTCCTTTTTCCCGCATCCGGGCAGCATCAGGAGCGAAAAAAGCGCCGCCGCTATCAGGGGAAAAAGAATGATATGTCTGTATTTTGAACACATTGCAGAATATATTCCTTCTGTTCCAGCTTCATTTGATATTAACTGCATTATACACCATCGTTCCATATAAAAAAAGCTTACAAATATATATATTTTATTGTTGCATTATCCGGACATACTAGTGTATAATAGGTCGGAAATGCGTGAAATTATATTATTAATATTTTTATTGCATACAATTTAGAGAGGAAACTAAACATGGAAACCAAAAACATTCGCAACATCGCCCTTCTGGGCCACGGCAACAGCGGCAAGACCAGTTTTGCCGAAAGCGCTCTGTATGTTACAGGCGCCATCGACCGCATGGGAAAGGTCGCTGACGGGAATACCGTATGTGACTACGACGCTGAAGAGATCAGCCGCCAGATTTCCATTGCCACTGCAATCGCCCCGATCAAATTCGGCGCTTGCAAAATAAACGTACTCGACACTCCGGGATTCTTTGATTTCGCCGGCGATCTCCTCTGCGCAATCCGCGCGGTCGAAGCAGGTCTCATTTTCTGCACCGCAAAGGACGGTCTCTCCGTCGGCGCTGAGCGCTGCTGGAAGTACCTCAAGGGTGCAAATGTCCCCGCTATGTTCTGCATCTCCAAGACGAACGAAGAGCACGGTGATTATTTCAAAGTCCTTGAACAGCTCAAGGCAAAGTACGGCAGCATCGTCTGCCCCGTAACTGTTCCCACATCCGACGGAACAGGCGTTATCGACCTCGTACATAATGTATGCTACACCACGAATGGCGCAAAGACCGTTAAGGGCGCTGTTCCCGCTGCAGACGCAGGCAAGGTTGAAGATCTCCGCGCAGAGCTGATGGAGACCGCCGCAGGCGCAACCGAAGAGCTCATGGAGAAGTTCTTTGAGACCATGGAGCTTGAAGAAGCAGACATCGTTGAAGGCATCAAGGCAGGTATCAAGGAGCGCAATGTTGTTCCCGTATTTGCAAGCGACGCAATCACCAACACCGGTACCGAAGCAGTTCTTCAGGGAATCGTTGACTACTGCCCCGCTCCCGAAGAGAAGGCAGCTCCTGTTGTCGGCTTCGTATTCAAGACCATTTCCGATAAGTTCGGAAAGTTCAGCCTTGTTAAGGTCATGTCCGGCAGCATCGCCGGCGGTATCTCCCTCCGCAATATCCGCGCTTCCTCCAATGATAAGCTCGGCCGTCTCTACACTATGACCGGTAAAAAGAACGCTGAAGTTGACGGCGCATGCTGCGGCGACATCGTTGCGATCGGCAAAATGGACTGGAAGACCGGCGACACCGTTACCGATTCCAAGGACGATGATGTAGAGCTTCCCGCAATCGAGATTCCGGAGCCCATGTACTCCATGGCTATCGCCCCGAAGACAAAGGGCCAGGACGATAAGGTCGCAGCCGGCCTCTCCAAGCTCAATGAAGAAGACATCTCCTTCACCCTCGTCAACAATGCTGAGACCCACCAGATGGTCATCTACGGCGCAGGCGACATCCAGATCGGTGTTCTCTGCTCCAAGCTCAAGAACCTCTACAACGTTGAAACCGAGCTTCTGCCCGCACGCGTTGCTTACCGTGAGAAGATCAAGGGCAAAGTCGAAGCCCACGGCCGTCATAAGAAGCAGTCCGGCGGCAGCGGCCAGTTCGGTGATGTATGGATCCGCTTCGAGCCGCAGGAGGAGCAGGATGACATGATCTTCGCTGAGGAAGTCTTCGGCGGATCTGTTCCGAAAAACTTCTTCCCCTCTGTTGAAAAGGGTCTCCGCAACGCAGTTGTCAAGGGCGTTCTCGCCGGCTATCCTCTTGTCGGTCTGAAGGCCACTCTGTACGACGGTTCCTACCACCCCGTTGACTCCAACGATATGGCATTCCAGACTGCAGCACGTCTGGCATATCAGGACGGTATTCCCAAGGCAAAGCCCACCATCCTCGAGCCTATCGGACAGCTCTTCGTTACGATCCCCGATGAATTCCAGGGTGCAATCATCGGCGACATCAACTCCAAGCGCCGCGGAACCATGATGGGCTCCATGCCTGCTGACGAAGGCTACACCACCATCGAAGCCGAAGTCCCGATGGCAGAAATGAGCACTTACACCATCGATCTCCGCTCCATGACTCAGGGCGCCGGAACCTTTACCTGCAAGTTCGTTCGCTACCAGGAAGCTCCGGGCAACGTTCAGGAGAAGGTCATTGCCGAAGCAAAGGCAAACGAAGAAGAGTAATACTTTTCGATCATATGAACAATTCAGGGGCGATCATCCATCGCCCCTTTTTTACACGGAAGCTGAATCATGAATGAAAAAAATCAAAATAATCAGAGTGCAAATGTATCCCTGACCGGATTGAAGAATCTGATGTGGTCACTGGGCATTGTCGTCTGCCTCCTGGCAGTCGCTGTCGGTCTGCTTTTTGCCACCTTCCACAGGAACTACGGAGAAAAAGTCAGCTTTAATCCGGAAATGGAATCAAAGAATGAGAACTCCGGAATCGTTCTCGGTGAAGGCTCCGGTAACTCACGCGGAATTCTCAACACGCTCCTCGAGACGGAGGATGCCGGACAGGAGTACATTGATTCTCTTACCTTCCTGGTTGACAGCTCCTTCATTGCGCTGCGCGATATGCAGCTGGTCGGAACGAACCAGGTCTGGGCCACCATGTCCGGAAGTATGTCGATGGAAAAGGTCCATACCGCCAACATCAAGTTCCCGAATGACGGAAGCGAGATCAGCGCAGCAAGCGCGGCCATGGTTTCCCAGCCGGATATTCTGGTGATCGGCATCGGCATGGACGGTCTGTCAAAGGTCGACGAGACAACATTCCTCATCAACTATGAAACGCTGATCAACAGCATCATGAAGGCAAGCCCCAATACGCGCATCATCTGCTGCGGGCTTCCGTCCGTAATCCCGGGTTATACGGGAAGCGACGGGCTCGGTGTTTCCATGGTCAGTGACGGAAATGACTGGGTACAGCTTGTATGCCGTGATACCGGCGCCTATTATCTTGAGATCGGCGAGGTCATGTGTGAGAGCGTTCAGCTTCTCTCCCGATTTGCCGCATCCAACGGAAAGACTCTGAACAGACAGGGAATCGAAGAATTTCTGGCCTACGCGAGAACCCATGCTCTGCAGTAAGGAGAATAACAGAATGCAAACATCTTCTCCCTCCGCCGCCCGCGGCGCAGCACTTATCACAGGAAGCTCCAGAGGTATCGGCGCAGCGATCGCAAAAGCGCTGGCCGCTGAAGGTTATTCCGTATGTATCAATTACATTGAGCAGAAAGAAAAAGCGTACAGACTTGTTGAAGAGCTGAGGGAATCCGGAGCCACAGCGATTGCCTGTCAGGCGGATGTTGCCGACCCTGCCGCAGTTGAAGCAATGGTATCCCATGCCCGGGAGGAACTCGGCAGGATCACCCTTCTCGTCAACAACGCCGGAATTGCGGAACAGATTCAGTTTCAGGACATCACCCCGGAAAAATGGAACCGCATGTTTTCCGTTAATCTCGGGGGATGCTTCAATACCATTCACTGTGTCCTTCCCTCCATGCTCTCCGCCCATGACGGCTGTATCATCAATATCAGCTCCATCTGGGGAAGTCACGGCGCATCCTGCGAGGTGGCCTATTCTTCCACCAAGCATGCCATTATCGGGCTGACAAGATCGCTGGCCGCCGAGCTTGCGCCTTCCGGAATACGCGTGAACTGCGTAGCCCCCGGCGTGATCGACACAGACATGGTTCAGGTACTCGGAAAAGACACCCTGGATATGCTGGCGCAGGAAATTCCGCTCAGAAGACTCGGAAGACCCGAGGAAATCGCAGATACGGTGGTTCATCTTTCCAAGGCCACCTATACGACCGGCCAGGTGTTCGGCGTAGATGGAGGATTTATTATCTGATTTCTCTGTCGTTCCACGCCGGTATGAAAGCTGCTGCTGTTTCTGAGGACGGCATCGTACGAGTATCTATTATATAAGTATAATTAACCCTTAAAGCGCATTCCTTTTCTTATTCGGAAAACGAATGCGTTTTTCATTTCCCTCTCACGTTCACATTTTTTTCATAGAATGTACATAAAATCATCTTTAATACCGACACCGAAGTCGTATAATACAGACAAATAAAATAAAAGAAAGGAGTCATTAAATAAATGACTGCAAAGCATGTTAGACAGACCTCTTCCCCCGCACTCAAAGTCATTGCCATCATCCTTACCTGCGCGGCACTCGCCGGTATTACAACTTTATTTGTAAACAGCTCCGCATATGCCGCTGAGGCTGATGCACTTTCCCCCGCCGATATTTACGAGCAGAATGTTGAATCCACCGTAGGTATCACCACCAGTGCGGAAACGGTCAACTACTGGGGCTATCCCGCAAATATGACCGCCTCCGGTTCCGGATTTATCATCAGCGAAGACGGCTATGTGCTGACTAACTTCCACGTTATTGATGATTCCGACGAAGTAACAGTAAAAACTTACAACGGAGACAGTTACGATGCGGAAATCATCGGATATGACGAAAGCAACGACATTGCCGTTCTGAAAATCGATGGTGAAAATCTCAAGCCCGTTACCATCGGAGATTCTGATGCGCTTCGCGTCGGAGACGACGTACTGGCGATCGGCAATCCTCTCGGCGAGCTGACCTTCTCCCTTACCAAGGGTATCGTAAGCGCGGTAGGCCGTGACGTTACCATTGAGACCGGCATCACGATGTCCCTGATCCAGACGGACTGCGCTATCAACTCCGGCAACTCCGGCGGAGCCCTGTTCAACATGAAGGGTGAAGTTATCGGCATTACCAACGCCAAGTACTCCTCCAGCGCATCCAGCGCTTCCATCGACAATATCGGATTTGCGATTCCGATCAACTCTCTCACCAGGATCTACAGCAGCATTATCGAAAACGGATTTATCGTAAAGCCTTACATCGGCATTACCGGTCAGACCGTATCTGACGAGATCAAGGAGACCACCGGTCTGAAATCCGGCGTTCGTGTATACTCCGTAACGGAGGACAGCCCGGCATCTGAGGCAAAGCTCGCAGCAGGCGATGTTATCGTTACCGCAAACGGTAAGGAGATCATTGAGTTCAGCGATCTCTCCGGCATGGTATCCGCATCCGAGCCCGGCGATGAGCTCAAGCTTGAAGTTTACCGTCAGGGTGAGATCCTTGATATCACCGTAGTCGTCGGCTCCGATACCAAACCTGCTCTTGAAGAAGAGGAGGAAGAAGATTTCGAGGATTATGAGGACTTCGACGGCCAGCAGTATCAGGGACGTCAGGGCTCCGGCCAGCAGCCCTACTCCGGATTCGGAGATTTTTTCGGAGACGGCGGAATGCAGGACTTCTTTGATTACTACTTCTTCGGAAGGTAATCTTTTCACACAACAGTAAATAGTAAATAATGCGCTCATCCGCCCGGAACATCTGTTCCGGGCGGATGAATTTTTCACGCCTTTCTTTTTCTCCGGAGAAGCAGAAGTTTTTCCGGTTTTCCCTGCGGAAAGATAACGACATCCGAATCCCGGCTTCCACGGAGAGCGTACGAATCCGCTTGATAAAGACACTTATCCGTGATATCATAATCCGGAAATATTATAGGTAATGAGTGAAATTTTCTTCCTATATTTTTCCGGGAGGAACAGTATGGATCCGAAAAAGAAAACAGATAAAAAGCTCATCTCCATTATTCAAAAATGGCTGAGTGTCGTTGCCATAACGGCTCTCATTATTTCCGCCCTCGGAGTAGGATATCTGATCAAGGTCGATGCGGAACGGGAAGTTGAACAGGTTCTGAGGCTGAACGTGAGCGACGTTAAGACCGACATCGTTGACGCCTCGGACAGCAACCTTCTTTCCATTACCGAAGAAGTAGCCGCAAGCGTAAACAGCGCCGACAGACTGTTTGAAAATACGCTGTTCGTCCGGCTTGCAAAAAACGATCTTCAGTCCGCCGGTTATTCCACGGAAACGGTAAACGAGTTGTTCGACGCGAATCCCATGCAGTTTCTGACGCTGTATCTCGCCGTTACCAATGATCTTCCCGAGATCGACATCGTGGATACAGACGGCATTATTACCGCATCCACCAACGAAAGCTTTATCGGTTTTGATATGGCTTCCGGCAGTCAGTCTGCCGAGTTCCTGTGTCTTCTTGAGAATACGAAGTCCTATGTTCAGTCTTATCAGCCGATCTCCTATGACAATTCTATCAGCAGAAAATACGCCGGAGTCCAGCTGAGTGACGGTGGCTTCGTTCAGGTCGGATACGATGCGGAAAGATTTCATAAAGACATCGCCGATCAGGTCGTAAGTGCTGCGAAAAACCGCCATGTCGGGGAAACCGGAAGCATCATGATCGTTGATAAAAAAGGTCAGGTTCTTTCCTCGCCCATCACCCGTATCATCGGCCATAGTCTGGGAGAATTCGGTATTTCCACACTGACGCTGGATGAGCGGGCAAATGATATTCCGTTTATAGACGCAATGAACGGCACTGCTCAGACCGTACTCGGAACCAGCATCGAAGGCTATTATATTTTCGCAATGGTTCCAAGGGAAGAAACCATGCAGACCGTTTATACCTCCAGCATTGCGGCAACCGCTATTATTGCCCTCGTTCTCCTTGCCGTTATCCGGATCATCTTCCATCTGGTCAAGAAGTTCGTGGTCAACAGCGTTGATGAGATTGCGGTTTCGCTCGATAAAATCACGAACGGCGATCTGGATGTTGTCGTGGATACGAGAGGAACTCTTGAATTTGATTCCCTTTCCGACAATATCAACTCTACCGTAGCATCGCTGAAGGATATGGCGGCAAAAGAGGCTGCCCGCTTTGAAGCGGAGCTGGAATACGCTAAAAACATCCAGAGTTCGGCTCTTCCGAGTATTATTCCGGACAAGCAGGAATTTGAATTGTTCGCCACGATGACTCCCGCGAAGGAAGTCGGAGGAGACTTCTTTGATTATGAGCTGATCAACCAGGAGCTGCTCTCCATCTGCGTAGCCGATGTTTCCGGGAAAGGGGTTCCGGCAGCTCTCTTCATGATGCGCGCGAAAACGCTGATCCGGGATTATTGTCTCGCCGGTCTCAGCGTCAATGAGGTGCTCAGAAAGGTAAACTCCGAGCTCTGCGAGAATAATCAGGCAAATATGTTTGTCACCTGCTGGTTCGGTATTCTGAACACAAAAACCGGACAGCTGCAATATTCAAACGCCGGCCACAACCCTCCGCTGAAAGGGCATTGCGGATCCTTCGAGTATCTGAAGGATTTCCGACCGGATTTTGTTCTCGCCGGAATGGACGGGATGAATTACAAGCTGCATGAGCTGCAGCTGCTCCCCGGAGATGAGCTGTTTATCTACACAGACGGAGTAACAGAAGCAACAAATCTGAATAATCAGCTTTACGGAGAGGACAGACTGAAGTTCGCGCTGAACAGTTTTAAAGGAATGAGCTGTGAAGAGAAATGCCGTTATCTCAGAGAGGATATCGACGCGTTTACAGGCGAAGCGCCTCAGTTTGATGATATCACCATGCTCAGCCTGAAATACAACTGATTTTCGGATATTCGTATCATGAATCATTTATTTGAATTACCGGACAGCTATGTCTGTGTGGACCTGGAAACGACAGGTCTTAACCCCTGCCGTGACAAAATCATCGAGATCGGTGCCGTTAAAGTCAAGGATAACGAAATAACCGATACATTTCAGACGCTGGTCGATCCGGGATATCATATCAGCAGTTTTATCACCGGTCTTACCGGGATAACAGACGATATGCTTTCATCCGCTCCCGGAATCTTTGAGGCCCTGCCGGAATTCCTTAACTTCGCAGACGGAAATATTCTGATGGGGCACAATATTCACAGCTTTGATATCAAATTCATATCCAGCAGCTGTCTTCTGGTTACCGGGAAACCATTTGACGGAGATCATATTGACACTTTATATCTTTCCAGAAAGCTTTTCCCGTATGAACGGCATCACAGGCTGTGCGACCTTATCACCAGATTCAACATTGCAGAGAGAGAGGAACACCGGGCGCTTTCCGATGCCCTTCAAACCGTTGACTGCTACAATTACATGCGGAAGTATATGCAGGAGCACGGCATCACCCCCGAGGAAATCAGGCCCTGCAGAAGATCCGGGTATTAACTCCCTGAAAATCAGAAACAGAACCGGCCAGGCAATCATGCGCACTGCCTGACCGGTTCTGCTTTATTCGTTTCGTTTTTATATGTATGATTCCTGCCCGATATTTATCTGCTTCAGATAAATTTTGCGATCGTCGTCTTCATCCTGCTCACATCTATCGGCTTGGCAATATGTTCATTCATTCCGGCCTCAAGGGCAAGCTTCCGGTCTTCCTCAAAAGCGTTCGCCGTCATCGCAATGATCGGAACATTTTTACAGTAAGCGCTGTCCAGGTCTCTGATCTGTCTTGTAGCCTCATAGCCGTCCATAACCGGCATCTGGATGTCCATAAGAACAAAATCAAAGATTCCCTCCGGAGAATTCTTCATTATTTCAACAGCTACTGTCCCGTCCTCAGCCGTATCTACTATGAGTCCGTTCTCTTCCAGGATCGCCGTAGCTATTTCGCGGTTCATCTCGTTATCTTCAACAAGGAGGACTTTTTTCCCTTTAAAGATCTCCCCGTCAACTTCAACTTCGGCATTTTCTTTCTCAAGCAGTTCTCTGGAAGCGAATTTAAAATCGAAATGAATCACGACCTTCGTTCCGACACCTGGAGTGCTGTCAATGTGGATCGTTCCGTTCATTGCGTCGATCAGCGTCTTGGTTATTGACATGCCGAGACCGGTTCCCTGAATTCCGCTCCTCGTAGCTGTTTCCGCTCTGACAAAAGAATCAAAAACAGTTTCAACAAGCTCACGGCTCATCCCTATTCCGGTATCTTCAATGATAAAATCATACGAACCGGTATATTCATTGGGAGAAGCATTCTGAACGACCGAATAAGAGACCCAGCCGGTCTTCGTATATTTCACGGCATTCGACAGAACATTCAGAATGACCTGATTGACATGAAGCTTATCCGCAAAGACATATCTGTCCCTTAGTCCGTCAGCGCTGAAGCGGAATTCCAGTCCCTTTTCTTCCGCATCCTGCCGGATCATAGTCACCAGGTCATCCGCAGCTTCCAGAACATCGACCGGCTCCACATCAAAATCCGTCTTCCCGCTTTCAACTCTGGCCATATCAAGAACATCGTTGATCAGCTTGAGAAGATGTTCTCCGGAGGATTTTACCTTATCCAGGCATTCCTTCACCTTTTCCCTGCTGTCGATCTGCTTTTCCGCCATATTGGTAAAGCCGATGATCGCATTCATCGGGGTACGGATATCATGGGACATACTGTTCAGGAAGGTCGTCTTTGCCCGGTTGGCCGCTTCCGCTTTTTCCAGAGCTGCCATTTCTCGCTTGGTCTCGGCATCAACGTTGTGGAAACCGACAATAATATGGTTATCGGTGTTCTCATCCTTTGCAAACTTTACCTGATAATAAGTAGTTTCACCATCTACAAGCGTCCGGAAGTTGATATAGTACGCTTCACCGTTTCTGATCCTGTCCATAATGACATTCGTTGACGTTGCTTCCAGAAACGCTTCCCTGTCATCCGGGTGCATAATGGTTCCTGCAAGAGTTGAAAGACGCAGCTGGAAATTATTGAGCTCCTTCCAGCCCGGGATCTGGCTCTCAAAGGTCTTGTCAAAGCGGTAATGAATTTCTTCAGAGGAATCCACATCCACATAAAGAACGCAGCCGAAGTCGTCCGTCAGGCCGGAAATAACCGCCATATTACGGTCCAGGATCTCTTTTCTCTCGATTTCAGCGCGGATCTCATCGTCCTTATCCGCAAAGCCCAGAGCAACGGCCTGCGGATTTTCCTCGTCTCCGACTTTAACGAACTTCATTTCGCAGTAATGCGGATCGCCTTCGTTATCCGAACGATAGGTCGTTATAAAGGTCTTCTTGGTGCTCAGCTCGCGGATGATATTATAGATTGATCCGGCTCTCAGCATCATGGTTCTGTCCTGCGGATAAACAAGCATATTCACGTACATTCTGAATGCTTCGCTGTATTTAATTCCGCTCCTGAAGATGCTGCCGAATTCGGATTCCGTTTCGGCGTTCATCGTGTACGGGTCAAGCTCATCGGTAGTCAGATCAATATAATAAACGGAAGAATACTCAGAAGCCAGGATCTCTATGATGTCTATATTTCTCTGAAGGATCTTTGATTCTTCTTCCTTTGCCCGAAGCTCCTCGTCCTTATCCGCGAAGCCCAGAGCAACCGCTTTCGGGATCCCTTCCTCATTTCCCACCTTAACGAACTTCATCTCGGAGTAATGACCTTCCGCACTCCGGTAGGTGGTAATAAACGTCTTCTTGTATTTCAGCTCCGTCATGATGTTGCCGACGGAACCCGCCTTCAGCATCATGGATTTATCCTCAGGAAAAATCAGCGTGTCCACATACATCCGATACGCTTCCGAATACCGGATACCGCTTCTGAAGATCCGTCCGAATTCAGATTCGGTTTCTTCATTCATTGTGTACGGATCCAGTTCATCCGTCTCAAGGTCTATGTAATACACGGAAGAATACTCGGAAGCAAGGATCTCTATAATATCAAAGTTTCTTTTCCGTTCCGCTTCGATCGCCTGCTCGCGGCGGATCTGATCGTCCTTTTCAGCAAAACCGAGAGCCACAGCCACAGGCTCGTCGTTATCTCCGCCGACCTTAACGAACTTCATCTCAGAGTATTTGTTCTCCGCCGAACGATACTGCGTAATGAATGTTTTTTTGTTCCACAGCTCGCTGACGATATTATTCGTCGAGCCGGCTTTCAGCATCATCGCTTTGTCTTCATCGAGAACCAGCCGGTCAACATACAGTTTAAACGCTTCGGAATACGTAATGCCACTTCTGAAAACCGAGCCGAAGGTAGTTTCCGTCTCCTCGTTGGCGGTATACATCGTCAGTTCGTCCGTCGTCAGGTCTATAAAATACACAGAGGTATATTCCGAAGCCAGGATCTCTATGATCTCCTGATTCCGCTTATTGTTTTTTTCCTGACGGATCACCTCATCTCTGTCCGCAAAACCCAGAGCAACGGCAGTCGGCTCATCTTTTTCTCTGCCGACCTTAACAAACTTCATCTCGCTGTAGCGCCCGTCACTGGAGCGATACTGTGTAATAAACGTCTTCTGATTCTTCAGCTGCCGGCAAATGTTCTCAACGGACCCGTTCTGAAGCATCATTTCCTTGTCATCCGAATAAATAAGACGGTCAACGTACATTTTGAATGCTTCCGAGTAGGTAATCCCGCTGTTGAAGATCTGACCGAATTCGGATTCCGTTTCCTTATTCATTGCGTACGGCTTCAGTTCGTCCGTTGTCAGATCAATATAATAAACAGAAGAGTATTCAGAGGCGAGGATCTTTATAACCTCCATATTTCTCTCCTGCTCCTGCAGCAGGATCGATCGGCGGTTGATGCTTTCCGCTTCATCAAGCTTTGTGTTGATTTCAAAAGCGAAAAGATGGCCGTCCACCCTGATTGGCTTTATCATGATATGATAAACTTCATCACCAATGGTGTCATATTTATCCGCAGTAATGACATCATGGCAGGCCTTCAGCGGAATGCAGTTTTTGCACGGCTCGCTTTTCCCCCACATCTGATAGCAGGGAATCACGGGCTTAAACTCGCCGCCTGCGTCTATATCCCATATCTGCTGATCTACAGGATCAACAATTATGACCATATCAAAAACATCGCGCAGCGTCTTCAGCATTTTCCCGACTTCGCTAACGCTCATGTCAATTATTTCGCGATTCTTTATAAATTCTGTTCTGTCCGTCCTCATATCCAGCTCCTCAAAGATTGCCACTGCATATACTCAGCTATTATAAGTATATGTACCAAAAGATGGAATGTCAACCTTATAATACCCGCCATTTCAGAAAGCTTTTCCCTGAAGCCGGCGCTCAGCAGAAGGCCGACCGTGCCGGATAAAACAAATCCTCTCTCCTCCCGGAAGAAAGGGAAATAACTGTTGACAAAACACACTGTTTTTGTTATTATAGTCGGGCACGAGACACAGGGGAATAGCTCAGCTGGTAGAGCGGCGGTCTCCAAAACCGTAGGCCGAGGGTTCGAAGCCTTCTTCCCCTGCCAAAATATTTCCGTCTGATTCATTGCGATTCAGACGGATTTCTTTTGTTTTCTTTGATATTCTGCTTTCAAAAGTGCAAATATTGAAAAAGCTGATTTTCTGAAAATGGCTGTTTTCAGATTAGTTTTCAGATTACAGATTTTTTTTCAGTTTATTTCCTGAAAAAATGGAGCTGGGGAAGTGATTCCACCAGCTCTTTTTTTATGATACTGCAACCGATTTGATAAAGGCTTCCATTCTGTTTGCTGAGTCTCTTTTCATGGTATCGGAAACTGAAGCATAGATATCTGCTGTTATTGCAATTGTGCTGTGACCGAGATTTTCACTGACCGTTTTCAGGGAGTCACCACCCTGAAGAGCTATTGTTGCGTATGAGTGCCGCAAGCCGTGAACCGTCATTTCAGGGCAACCGATTTTTTCACATATCTTCTTGCATCTCTTATAAAGACTTTTCGGAGTGAGAAACTTTCCGAGTTCATCCGTGAAACAGTATGCTGTCTTGTATTCTTCCAGAGTCTGCCAGCCAGTCCAGATTTCAGCGGCTTTCTTTTTCTCTGATAATTGCTTCTGCTGTCTGGATTTCAGGATTGCCAGAACGCTGGGAGCTAATGTCAGTGTGCGGCTCTTTCCGTTCTTTGTGCTTTCATGCTGATAGCCACCATCTTCAACACGGTGTTTCACAAGCTGACCGTTTATGCTTGCCGTTCCCTTTCGGAAGTTGATATCACACCAGCGGAGACCGAGACATTCAGATTCACGGCAACCAGAGAACAGAATAAATCTCAGTGCATCTCCGTATGCATCATCCGTGATTTCTGAAAGGAATGCTGATATCTGCTCTTCATTCAGCGGCTTGATTTCTGGCTTTTGGATTTTCGGAAGTGTAGCCTTGCCGCATGGATTCCGCTTTATTAAGTCAAGGTCAACAGCCTTTTCCAGAGCAACATTCAGAATTTCAAAAGCATTCTTTATGCTCTTTGCTGATAATGGAATTCTTTCAATGACAATATTTCCGTCAATATTCCTTTTCCGCTCCTGACCATCAATGCCGAGCTGGTTTACAAAGTGCTGAATATCTGTTGCCGTGAGCTTATCCAGCCGCTTCTTTCCGAGAGCTGGCTTTATATGGTTTTCAATCTGGGCAACATAAGATTTTCTGGTTAAATATTTCAGGTTTGGAGTGTGAACATTCATGTATGTGTCCAGCCATTGAGCCAGAGTCATGGAAGATTCTTTCAGATATTCTCCGTTCTGAATTTCTGTCTGAGTCTGATTCAGCCATGCAACAGCTTCTTTCTGAGTCTTGAAAAGCTTTTGTTGCTTCTGAATCTGATTTCCAGCCATATCAACACCAGCGGAGATTTCAGCCGCCCAGTAATGATAAACTTTTCCGCTTCTGGTTATGTCTCGCTCAAAAACGCTTCCGCTTCCTTGCGCTCTTCTCCTTGCCATGATTACATACTCCTTTCAACGAATTTCTTTTCAGGGGAATAATCAAGAAGAAACTGAACAAAGTGCATTGCTTTTCCAGTCTCTTTCATGATAACAATTCCGCAGTCACCGTCTGCATCAGAGGTCTTATCAAAAAAATGATATGCAGATTGATATTCATGACAACAATTGATATTGCCATTCAGTTTCCTTGCAATTGCCATTGCTTCTTCAAAAGTCACTTTTCAACCATCCTTTCTGTATTGCGGAAGCATGGACAATTCTTGCAACCGCTTCATGGTCGAAGAGTCCATTGAAACCCAGCTTGCTTGTG
>JAUNQI010000016.1:52886-54473 GCA_030536255.1 Eubacteriales bacterium
ATCATTCAAAGAATCGAATATTTCAATAATTCCATCTGGTAAATCTTTAAGAATGGATTTCCTCAGGCTCTCATATTCTTGCTGGGCAATCTCATCAAGGATTCTTTGCTGTTCATCCGCTGGAAGCTCTTCAATCGGTGATGTGATAATGTGTTCAGCATATAGCCGCCAGAAGTCCATATTGGGAAAATCAGAAGATGATATTCCATTCAATGAAATAATTCCCTCTTTTTCCAGCATTTGGAGAATAGATTCTTTCTTGATTTCCAGCATATTCAGATTATCGAAAGGCGGTTCACCTTTAAGGAACGATTCAGGAAGCTTCAAAGACTTTGCAAGCCTTTCCAATATTATTGAATCCACCCTTTCAGAATCTCTTCTTGTAATTGAATACAGTGTATTTACTGGAATGCCAGAATCTTCAGAAAGTTGTTTGATACTGTTTCCTGACTCTCTCAGAGCAAGCTTGATTCTTTTTCCAACAGCCATGTTAACCACCCTAAAAACTGAATTATCCTAAGTTAAAACTTGTGTTTATTAAGTCTTGCTTAGTATGTTACTATGAATTGATGCATTTGTCAACATTTTTATTCAAATCATGAATTAACGCTTGCATTTGATGCGGATGTCTGCTATTATAACCATAGCTCATTAAATGCATCAAAGAAAAGAGGTGTAAACTTGAAAATCAATACTAAACGCATTAAGGCTGAAATGGCAAATCAGCGGTTGAGCTGTGCGGAACTTGCGGAGAAATCAGGATTGATAAGACAAAGTATATCAACCATCCTGAAGCGTGGAACATGCAATTATTCAACCGCTGGAAAAGTTGCGGATGCTCTGAAGATTGATGTGTCTGAAATCATGGAAGATGATTGAAGCTTCAGACCGCACAGAATGGCTCAGAATCGCATTCTGGGCAACAATGGGCATTTATATTAAATAATACCGCTGGCGGCTCTCGGGGAGCTTGCAAGCGGCTCAAATCGAAAGGAGTTGAATAACATGGATGAAAACAAAACTGAAAAGCTGGCTCTCAATGCAAAGGAAGCCGCCGCATTAATCGGTGTTGCATTGCCTACCATGTACAAAATCATGAAAGAGCCAGATTTCCCAGTCTGCAAAATCGGAAGAAGAAATCTGATTCCGAGAAGCGGTCTTCAGAGCTGGCTTGATAATGCGGCTCAGTCTGGAAAGGTCTTGCAATGGTGATTTATGGGACACTATGTAAAAAAACCTTTCGAATGGTCGAGAGCATATTGGAAGAATTATCAAGCACCAATAAACGCAATGACAGATGAAGAAGCTGGAAAGATTATCAAAGATGTTATTGCATATTTTACAAGTGGTGTTGTTCCTGAATACTCAGACCGATTATTAAAATCATTGTTCGAAACAATTCAATCTGATATTGAATCCAGCCGTGATGATTGGATGCAAGAAAGTGAACGTCAAAGTGAAAAAGGAAAAAAATCTCAGGAAAAAAGAAAAGAAAAAACTGAATCCGATTCACAATGGAACATAAAGCATTTCTAACCATAGAAAACCACAGTTGACCACGGTTAGCCATGGTCAACAGATAAAACA
>JAUNQI010000003.1 GCA_030536255.1 Eubacteriales bacterium
ATTGCTATCCTGTTTATGGTGCTTCATCACGCAGTAGGTAAATATTATAATATCGTAGATTTCGAGTCAAAATGATTACAACATCAGAAGATAATAATCTCATCTGTGAATATTTCTCTGATAAGCAGATTTAAGCTAGTCCTGCTTTTCCCATTCATGATAATTTTCAGATTTTTTATAAGATTCTTTCATATAAATTTTGTTGCAACAAATAAAGATATTTTTACTGTTGGCTCAACAGTTCCTTAGCAATTCTCTCTGCTCCATTACCGTCTACTAATGTTTGCATTGTCTCCGATAATTGTTTGCGTAATTCAATATCATCAAGTTCTTTCAAACGATTCTTAATGTTATCAATAAATTTATCATCTATCCTGCAATCTCCCGCACTGAGCATAATATTCTGATTTTTAAATTGTTCCATAGCTACAACTTGATTATCAGCCAAAGTATATGTAATCGTCGGAATTCCAATGGAACATAGCTCATAAAGAGTTGTTCCAGCAGCAGAAATAGCTACATCACAACTCTTCATTAGATTCGACATATGCTGTTCGTTTATATGTAGAACAACATTTCCTTTTTCATCTGCCAGTTTTTTTATGTCATCAATCCTTGGATTTAATGCTCCAATAACAAAGTGGAATACAATATTTTTCATTTCCGGACATATATTAGACATTATCTTCTCTATAACACATCCCGGATCTGCCCCGCCGGCTGAAACAAGAACTTCTTGCACATTACTTTTAATGATGTGTGGACTGATTCTTTTGAACTCTCCACGAAGCGGGGCATACATTGGGCCTAGCAGTAGTTTTGTCTTTGTTTTCTCAAACCATGAATAATCATAAATTGCAGCATATACATTATAATTAATCAAATAATCAATGACATAAAATGATCTATTCAAGTCATCAATATAAGCAAGCTTTGTGTATAAAGCCAAAGTACTGAAATAATATTCAGTTACATAATAACTGTCTACCAACAAAAGTTTTATTTTATTTGCTTTAATTATTGCTAATAATGTTGATACCTCTTTTTCCATTTCAGTCCATTGGGAATTTAGACAAACTGCCTTAAAGCCTTTATTCTTTATCAACTTAGCTCCGCAATGATCTGCTGTAGCGAATAATACTTCTTCACCCTGATCAATAAGCGCACAAGCAATTGAAAGGCAGCGCATAATATGTCCTGTTCCAATTTGCTCATTAGCATCAGCGCGTATCAGGATCATTTTTGCACATCCTCCCATGATAAAGGCGTTCCGAATGGAATATCTCTAGCCGCAACTCTACCATTAATCAGTTCGTCATAATAACGCGTATGAAGGCCGCACGCAGGGCGAATCGATCTAATATTATCAGCTGTAAATGCCTCTCCACACTTTATATCGGTTACGGCAAAAAGACTCCTTCTATGTGCATAACTCTGTATCTCATCAGCACTGGGGCCGTAATTCACTCTTCCAAGACTTAGCTCAGTATTCCTAACATCCATCACAAGTTGCCGAAACTCATTCTTATCCAACGAGAATTCACCATCTACAGTTTTTTCTTCCCTAGATAGACAAATATGTTTTTCAATGACTGAAACCCCTATAGTTACAGCTGCAATGTCAGTAAGCGTTCCTATAGAATGATCAGATAATCCCACTGGAACACCAAATTTTTCTCTCATATCAATGATTGTTCGGAGATTCATCGTAGCATAGTCCGTAGGATATGCGCTACAGCATTTCAAAAGAATCAGGTTTTGGTTTCCAGTTGTATTAACAGTATCCACAGCCTCTCGTATTTCATTCTCGGACGCCATACCACAGGATATAATCATTGGTTTTCCAGTTTGAGCAACTTTCCTGATAAGGGGAATGTCAATGATTTCAAAGCTAGCAATCTTATAGAACTGAACTCCTAAATTATCAAGAAAATCAACGGCTGTAAAATCAAATGGTGTAGATAAGAAATCCATACCAAGTTTTTCTGTCTCTTCCTTTATTTGTTGCGTCCATTCCCATGGTGTATATGCCTTTGTATAGAGATCATAAAGAAAATCATTTTTCCATAGTCCTGTTTTTACAAGGAATGGTTCTGAATGGCTATTGATCGTAATTGTGTCAGCGGTATAGGTTTGAATCTTCAGGCAGTCAGCTCCTGCTTCCGCAGCGGCATGAACAATTTCAATAGCCTTTTCAATTTTTCCAGCGTGATTACCGCTCATTTCTGCAATCACATAAGTTTTCTTCTTCTGCAAATAATCTAAGAGCTTCATCTTGTTACCCTTCCACTAGTTCTATCATACCAACACCACGCTTGAAGAGAAAAACAACTCGCGAATAATCAAATGCCATTGCTTTGGCTGGCCTTTTCAAAACCATCCACCCCATTTTTTTTAACTGTTGTATTTGCTCTTCAAGATTATCAACTTGGTAACAGATATGATAGGGTCCTTCACCCTGTCTTCTTATAGTAAAAAAAACATCCGACTTCTCATCTATCGGGCTTACCAACTCAACTCTGGTTGAATCATTACGAACAAAACATATGTATACGTTTCTAATAGTATTATTATCATCTGGTATGTTATCAATAAGTATCTCTGATTCCTGCACATACCCTATCTGTTCAAAGGCTTGTATAGATTTATTGATATCTGATGAGAGATACCCTATATGATCAACTGTCATCGGCAGCTCCTTTACTCAAAATAAAATTTCTCATATTTTGTAGCTTCTCTCTTTACAAACCACTCCTCTGCTAAGATAGAGCCTACAGAAACATCGTGAAAGATACCATTTTTACATATTTGATCTCGCATAATCCCATCTTCTTTCCCACCGCACATAATGTGCATCTTGATTACCTGCTTGTTCTCTGCAAAGGTCTCATTGCAAAGCTTATGAAGCTTAAGTACATCAAAGACATAATCATATAAGCTCCACTCCAGACTGAGTGCAAGTTTCAAGGATCTAAAATTTTTCTCTGCAATGTAATAACCCCAGCTACACCTGGAATTCCTTCTGTCAATATCAAACACATTAATGAGACCAACAGGCGTTCCCTCAAAGTTTATAATCCAATAAATCTGATCATCTCTGTCTTTGATATAATTAAACCATGTTCGTTGCTTTTCAATAGTCAAAACTGGATCGGTATTCATATATTCCGTAACATACGGTCTCATGCGCCAATCCATAACTAATTCAAGATTTTCCTCGCGAAGTCTGGTCATTACTACATCCATCGGAATTGCTCCTTATTTCTGCTGTGCACAGGCAATCAGTTCACCTATTGTTTCAACTTCAAGCGCCCGATCAAGAGGTATTTCAATATTATAGCTCTCTTCAAGTTCTGATATAAGCATAACAAATTGTAATGAATCAAAGCCTGGAATCTCTTTAATATTTGTTTCATCCTTAAAGAAGTCTACATCCTGTCCCATTACCGCAGACAGCGCTTCAATGATTTTTGGTTTCATATCGAATCACTCCTTAATTATCCATTTACAAAGAAAGTTCGTGCTGGACGATTTTGAAGATTAATCTCATAGTCCGTCTCTTCATCTGTTCTTGATATGACTCTATACCCAAGCCCATCGAACAGTTTCTCAACCGGTGCATTCTTTGCAGTTTTTAAATACTTCGCACGTAATACAGTATAACCCATGGAAAGAAAATCTCTCTCAACTTCATCTATAATATAGTTCTCTATTAGCTTTCCCATTACACGGCAGCTCATAAGGAAAGAATTGATTTCAGCTTTCTCACAATCAACAATAGCTACAGCAACCAGACCGTAGTCACCAAACTTATCCTTTACATTATAGGCATAAATCTTATAGCCATCCTTCAACAGATGATCAATGTCCTGCCTAGTATACCTTATGGTAGTAAGGTTAAATTGATTTGTCTTCCCGTGCATCTGTGCGATACGGTCAAGTTTTGTATCATCCAAGTCAACTTTTTCTATTTCGAGGTTAAGCGATACTAGAAAATCCTGAAAAGACATCTTCTTAGATGATTCCTCACGCAACGCATTTTCTGCATACTGTTTAGTCTTTACTTTATCTTCCGCAGACGTCCTTGTTCGACGGAAATAATCATTAAACACTGACTCCATAAATGCCGGATAATTCTCTATCTTATCCGGAAAATCAGGAACAATAACTTCTGGAAGTCTTAACTTAATATTTTCTCTCTCCGTAGCCGTATCGTCAATAAAAACGAATGAATCTACTCCCAGATTTAATTCTTTGGCGATTTCCTGAATATTATCTGCTTTATCTACCCAATTTATTTTTACTGAAACAAAATCATTCCTTTTCAGAAACATATATGGTTGTTTGTCCCATACTTCCTTCACATCAGATTCATTATTTTTGGATACAATTGCAAGAATTATGCCTGTTTCTTTGATAGCTTTGATCTGTTGCTGAACTGTCTTATAAATGGATCCAATATGATTGTCAGATAATTCAATGCCATCAACACCGAGTTCGCCAAGCACTCCACCCCAGAGCGTATTATCTAAATCTAATACAAGCACTTTCTTTGGTGTTCTGTTAAGTAAACTTACTGTGTTTTCTATCTCTTCAGCAATCACTTTGCAGCCTTCATTCGTATATGGAATTTTCCCCATATACCACATTTTCTTTGAAAAAGCTGCAGCTTTACCAATTCTATATATTGCATTATTTATTTTCAGCACATGTATATTTGTATGCCTTAAAACTCTTTTCTCAAGTTGATTTGACCAGAAGTTTATAATTCTTTCTTCTAGGAACGAGTCATTGTCTGACAGCACCTCAGATCGAAACATTACATCTGAGATATAATAATCTTTCCTTGCTTCAACAACGGTGTCCAAAGCTAAATACCATTCATCAATAGCTTTTACCGCACAATCATAGTCCAAATATCCAGCAACTAATTGCTCAATGTCTGTAAGCAATACGACTACATCCGGATTTGAACGATTCAAGCTGGAATTCGAATCAAGCAATTGTCCCCATACATCACCATACCCGACTGATGGGACACAATCCATTTTTTTAGCCAATAAGCGCAAAACGAAATCAGCATTAATGTTTGACAGCAATGCAACCTTCACAATTAGGACTCCTTATCAGCAGTTAAACAACATGCCGTATTTCAGTTCAGCCATTTTCCAATCACTAAAATTATCGATATCTTGAACTAACATTTCATCCATGATAAATGGGACAGTATTATTTGTTATCAGTTTTTTCTCTTCTTTAAACTCTTTCACCCTAAACATACTGAACGATCCACAGTCATGATACATTTTCTCAATATCCTGAGAACGGGTATTCAGATACTCAGGTTGCGACATAACCAGCTTATTATTTCTGATATAAACACCTCGCTGTGGAGGAAAAGAAAATGCAACTACAGGAAGTAATGTCTGTGCGCTACTTTCTAGTATGGTGTCGTAGGCCTTATGCAAGGTTTCTGCTGTTATAAATGGTGCCGTCGGATACAGGCAACAACCCAAATCATAGCTTATACTAAGTTTCTCATATCTATCTATTACTTCCAGAAGAACATCCGACGTAGTAGCAAAATCATTGCTCGTAGCTGCAGATCTCATAAATGGGACTTCTGCTCCATATTTTCTTGCGACCTCAGCTATCTCTTCGCTGTCTGTACTTACCATAACCTCATCGAATATATCCGCTTTTAACGCGGCTTCAATGCTATAAGCAATAATTGGCTTTCCGCAAAAATCTTTTATATTCTTCTTTGGAATTCTTTTACTGCCACCGCGAGCAGTAATAATAGCTATATTTGTCATCTCTTCTCACTTCCTGTAATAGCAGATTACTTTTTTCACTGCTTCAACAACTTTGTTCTGATCCTCGTTAGTCATGGAATAGAACAACGGTATTGAGATAATTCGTTCATATAATTTCTCCGCATTAGGACAGCTTCCCATCTTATAACCGAGCTTTTGATAATGTGGAAAAAAATAAGCCGGAATATAGTGAACGTTTACTCCAACGCCCTCCGCCTGAAGTGCATCGAAAACTTCTTTTCTTCCCCCCTTCAACATCTCTGTATTCAGTTGGATGATGTAAAGATGGCGAACCGTATCAGACTGTGGAATCTCCTTCTGTACAGTAATTTCCGGAATAGGATTAAACATTTCATCATAACATTTAACCAGTTCTTTCCTTCTTGCTGCAAACATATCCAGTTTATTAAGCTGAGAAGAGAGAAGTGCAGCCTGCATGTCAGTCATACGATAATTATATCCAAGATCTATCTGCTGATAGTACCAGCCGCCTTCACTCGGTTTGTCCATCCAGTCCTGAATTCTGGTAATCCCATGAGTTCGGAAAAGTAAGAGTTTTTTATAGAGCTCATCATCATTTGTAGTAATTGCACCCCCCTCCCCAGCAGTACATGTCTTCACGGGATGAAAACTAAATTCAGTCATGTCTGCTAGAGATCCCACTGGCTTTCCATCGTATTTTGTTCCCAGTGAATGTGCAGCATCCTCAATAAATATTAGTCCGTATTTATCACAGATATCTCTGATTCTCTGAATCTCAACTGCCTGTCCGGTAAAATCTACTGCAACAACAGCCTTGGTTTTGTCTGTGATGCAGTTCTCAATACTATCAGGATTAATATTATAGGTTTCTGGATTGATATCAGCGAAGACTGGTCTGCCTCCACAATATAAAGCACAGTTTGCAGAAGCTGCGAAAGTAAGAGGTGTGGTTATCACTTCATCGCCTGGCCCTATTCCAGCTGCAAAACAAGTCGCATGCAAAGCCGCAGTCCCATTGGCAATCAGGACTGCATGCTTTGCTCCTGTAATTTTACAAAGCTTTGCTTCTGCCTCATCAATTTTGGGACCGCAGGTCAGGAAATCACTCTTTAGCACATCAACGACAGCCTCAATATCTGCATCGTCGATGTACTGACGGCCATAGCCTAGTTTTTTATCAAATACCGGCTTTCCGCCAAACAAAGCTAGTTCGCTCATATATAGCCTCCGTGTCAAATGCTTCCGATTTTTATCTTATTATTATCAATCCATTCCTGAAGCTGGGGAATAGTCATCCTGTCTTTGTTATTATCGCTTGTATAACTGAATCCTTCAGGTACTTGTTTTCCCCCTTTAATCATTGCATCAAATGATCCCCAGTTACAAATCTGCGGCAAAATCTTGAAATGTTCCGGATACTCATAGGTATAGTGAGCGTCCTCCACTCCAATCATCTGCTCATGAAGCTTCTCACCAGGGCGAATACCGATTTCAACTTGTTCAGCATCTTTATCAACTGCAGTTGCAATATCGCAGATATTCATGGACGGAATTTTTTTTACATAAATCTCTCCGCCTTCCATATCATTAAACGCATGCCATACAAGCTCAACACCTTGCTCAAGCGAGATCATAAAACGAGTCATACGTTTATCTGTAATTGTGAGCTTACCGCTTTTAGCCGTTTCCATGAAGAACGGAATAACTGATCCACGAGAACCCATCACGTTTCCATAACGAACAACAGCAAACTTGGTCTTTCCCCCGGAATAACTATTGCCAGCAATAAAGATTTTATCTGAACAGAGTTTCGTTGCACCATAAAGGTTAACCGGCTGACTGGCTTTGTCTGTAGACAGTGCTACTAAACGCTTAACACCCTTATCAATACAAGCATCAATAAGATTCATTGCTCCATTTACATTCGTCTTGATACATTCGAAAGGATTATATTCAGCAGTAGGAACAATCTTCGTTGCAGCGGCGTGAACAACATAATCTACACCATCAAGCGCACGATATAACCTTTCTTTATCTCTAACATCACCGATGAAGAATCGAACACGAGAATCGTCGGGAAACCTCTTTGCCATATTCCATTGCTTCATTTCATCTCGGCTATAGATAATAATTTTCTTTGGGTTATACTTTGCCAATGTCATAGGAACAAAAGTATTACCGAATGATCCAGTGCCTCCAGTGATCAGAATCGTTGAGTTTGTTAGCATTTATAATAATCCTCCTATTTATACGCACTATCTTAAACTTGTACTTAAAAAACTAGCACACGATTTCTCTGCACTAAAATACATCTTTCGTTTAAAAGTTTAAAAGATTTCTTTACGTTTTACAATCTTAATTAAAATATATATTCCTAAAGAAGCTGCCAAAATCCATCTAATAAACCAAAGTTCCCGCGTTAACCAGTACAAAATGCAAGTTCCGCACACTGACAAGAATCCAGGAATAAGTTCCATAAACCTAAAGGGAAATTCTCCTGGATTTATGCGTATTGCGCTGATGAAATGAAAACCAAACTGAAGCCCATGCGAAACTGCAGTAGCAATAACAGCACCTTGAATACCCCATAATTTTATGAAAGCATAGTTAAGGACTATATTGCATATTGCTGCCAATGTGGTTCCTAAAGCAATTGTCTTCGTCTTCTTGTAATAAAATTCATAGTTTACCGGGAAACTATACAAGAAAATAAAATAATAACCGATTGAAAACAGGGGAATTAAATCGGTTCCTTCCCAAAAGCTCTGCTTTGCATAGATATGAAAAACTTCCCGAGCCAACAAGATAAATCCCATCGTAATAATCGTAAAAAGCTCGATGTAGTTCTTTGCGTGTTTTTTCATCTCATCAATTTGATTTTGACGAGTATACTCGTAATAAAAAGGTACCCAGCTGTTATTAAAAGCGCTCCATATTGTGTTCAATACCGCCCCAAAAGTGCACGACAATGCGTAAATCCCCGTTGCAGAATTGCTGACCATACCTTGAAGCATCACTTTGTCACTTTGATTCAGAACTATGTTAGCAAGCAGATGGAAAACAGTTGGAATCGCTACTGGGAGGGTGAATTTCCAGTATTCTTTATTTACAACCGTCTTTCCGGTCTTTACTATGTAGGCAAACAAAATCAGACCAATTGCCGTATATACAGCTGATTGACCAATAAGACGCCCCCAATAATTTTTCTCTGCCGGAAAAGCTTTTATCATCAAAATTGATAAGCCAATAGTTAATACTGAAGTTGTAACTGAAAGGATAAAATTCTTATCAGCCTTAAACTCATAAGTGAACTTTAAATTCATAAATGAGATGCAATATAAACCCCAGCCGTGTAAAAGTCCAAGAAGAACCATGGGAATATTGACGTCAAACCATTTAGAAACAATGGAAACAATCAGTACAGTTAAAACTGAAAAAAAGAGATAAAATATCGTAGCCAAGCTTAAAACGCTTGACTGGTATCGGGCCTGATCTTCTATCGGGAAGTTCACTCTGGCAAGTGATACTGTTCCAGCTGCCTGCAAAGGAAATACTGTAGAAGCAAGCTGTACCCAAGTCAGATATACGGAAGCAATTCCGTAGTTGTCCGTTCCAAGCATTCCAGAAAAAATAGGCCCAGAGAAAAAGGCCAGGCCTTGAAGGACAATTGTACTTGCAATATTAAAAATCGTGATTTTGTTTCTACTTTTAATTGTAAAACTTCCTCTCTTGATTTAAGAAAAAATTAATAATCTAATTTGTTTTCCAGAAAATGTGCCCATTCTGAAAAACAAATTAAGATTATAACAACAATTACATTTCTGCGAGCAAAGGCAATACTGTTGAAACCATCTAAACCTTTGTATAATCTAATGGAATCAAAAAAACGTAAAAGATGGGAACAAAAATATTGGCATATTAATAAATCTTGAAACAAGTATCATTCCCACGAAAAGTCAAACTGAGAATAGTTAATCGTGCTATTTTGATGCTTTTCTCATTTTTATTGATTATACGTATTCTCTATTCCCGCTCTTTCCCGTGGAAACAAGGATTCATAATCCACTCTCTCAAAAGCATCCAATACACCACCAGAAGTCGCATTATATATCAGGATATTCCTTTTTCGTGCTATTTGATTCATTAGTCTATACTGTACAAACATATTATAAAACCCTTCGAAAAAAGATTCCGCATCAATTCTACTGTGAGTTTCATGTATCATTTTTTTCTCTTTTTCATCCATCCGATAGACATGAAGATCAACCTCTTTCCCTGCTGCTGAAGATAATTGTTCATAACCTGTCATATCACAGCCAATAAGGTATATTTTATTAAATCCCATAAAAATTGCAATCATAATTGCATAAAGTACAACATTTGAAAAACCTGGAACTATTTTTGTCAGATTCATTTCAGCTGAAAAGCCATCAGAGAGTGTATAGCCACTGTCAATATAATAGAATTTCAGATCTTTATCAATTTTATTTTGCTCAATGGACTGTTTTGCATTGAATTGAGCAAAACATATCGGATTAATACCATTTATCTTAATGTTATTAAGATATTGTTTTTTTTCTTCTCCAAACGTACCAGTAAAATCAAATATAGCTGGATCCATCAGCACATGATAATTACTCTTCACAAGTGGATATAAATCTGATTTAGGAAAATAATTCACTGTAAAAACATATTCGTCTTTTAGAAGAGCAAGATTCTGCTTTCTCAGGGAAGGACCATTTCCAACAATAAAGCACCTTTCTCCATTATGAATATTGCTTAAAACCAAATTATTTCTTAGGATTGTTCTTTTTTCTCTTTCATACAAAAATTGTATATCCTTGTAATGCTTCACCATCCGGTTTTTCATAAGAAAATATAATTTGTCAAACTTATCCATTGTCTCACGTTCTCACAACAATTCTATTTTTCTGTTCATTATCTTTTATAAGCATGTCAATATTAGCTATATTATCAAATAATTCAGCATGCTCTTTAATCCATTGATCAGATTGATTCCACCATTTCAGGTTTTCAAGTGATTGAATTTCATCTTCTGAAAATCTGTATTTTATATTTTTCGCAGGCACCCCACCTACAATTGCATAAGGAGCAACATCTTTTGTTAATACTGCTCCAGCAGCTATGATCGCCCCATCTCCAATTGAAACCCCTTCTAAAACAGTTACATTTGATCCAATCCATACATCATTTCCACACACAAAAGAAAAACCATCTATCAAATCATGTTCCAAAAACTTTTGTTTGGAAACATATGAATGCTTATTTATACTTTTTGACTCATAAAAAAGTGGATGCGTAGAAATAAAAGTATTAGTAGGATGTTTTCCCGCCACTACACGGACGTGATCAGCAATTGAACAATATCTGCCAATTTTTGCATTGTATATAAACGAATTCGACGCAATATATGAACCATATCCAATGATGCCGCTAAATACCGAGTTTTCTCCCACAGTATTAAGGCCCTCAAATTTCGAACCATAGCCGATTTCACAATTACGTTTAAGATTAATTTTTAACCCATTGTGCTCTATTTTTATTATTATTTTTTTGATCAGCTTTCTCATTCCAGAAATATTCCCCGTATCGTATAATCCACATATTAGCTATGATGATTCCTGAATATTGTACAAATCAATTCCTGAGCAACACTTTATATACATTCATTGAATAACTAGTACTGATGCGTTCATAAGTGTTCAGCGTTTTATTACCGGATTTTTCAATATAATCTATACAGCTTTCAATGTCTTTTTCCCTGTCGTCCGTATATACGATTATCTCATTGCTCCCAGATAAAACCGGATCAAAAGAAGGTTCCATATCTGCTGATACTCTTCTGACTTTATCCGGGATTAAAAAGTCATATTCTGAACAAAAGAATTGCCAACCGTCTACGGAACCGTCAAAGAAAACCATCCACGGACAATCTTAATTCTCCTGTATAGCCTGCCATTCTTCTTCCGTTCTGTTTTTCAGATATGAAATATTCTCAAAATTACTAGATCTGGCAATATTCATTCCAAGTAGTATTAAAATAACCGAAATAGAGACGCATTGTATCTCCCAGTCACGCTTCTGAGTTTCATCTTTTTTCTTTGTTGAACGGGAAAGACTTGCGAGCATATATACAAACGTAAACAAAAGGAGAATACAGGAGGGCCATAAATATCTCGGTTCATCACTTGGCTGAGAAAGAACAACTAAAACAGCATTCCCCAGAGCTGATAAAACCGTGATAATTATAATTGATTTCATATGGTTCTGTTCACTGAAAATGCAGAAAAGGATAAATAGTAAAACGAAAAAAGCGCCGGATATGACTAATATTACTTCCGTCTTCGTACCTATAATCAATTCTGACATTGTTTTTATCGCCGCGAGTACTGATTTTCCGATATTATCGATTTTCAGCAAATTCTCCATGGCCACCTCACCTTTTCCTCCATGGAAATATAATTTATACTTCCAATATCGGAAAAGCAAAGTTGTCAATGCCATCGCCGCAACCATTGAAAAACCATAATGATATATTATTTTCGATTTGATCGATTCCTTTATCAGTAGATACAATAAATAGAAAGCTGAAAAAAATGCGATCCAGGACCAGAAATAATAATGCGTTAATAACCCGCAAGCAGTCGAAACAGTCAACAAAATAAAGTTCAGAACATTTGTTTGATTTCTTGCGGCAAGATAAATAACTGCGAACTGGCATGCGGAAAACATAAAATACATCCGGATCGTTGTGATTTCCGTAAGAGACAGCGGATGAAGCATAATCGCAGCTGCAGCCAACGAAGAGAATAAAACGCTGTTTTTTCCAAATTTATTAAAACATCTGAACAAAAGGACATATACAAGAATACTGAAACAGACATTGATCAGTAGTCCGATCCATTTTGAACATGATCCCATAAAAACAACGGAGAAAATATGAAAAATCCAAAAATACAAAGGGACATGATCTGAAAACAACTTTGTCGAAATATCTGAAAAAGTCGGATCTGATAAACTGGTTGCTGAGAAGTAATTCTTAACGTCTGTACCTGAAATCCACTCAGTTGAGGCCAAGGGATTTATTTTGTTTATTCCATTGGAAGAATAATAGGTATAAACCTCGTCACAAAACCAAACATCCTTATGCATTCCTAAAAATAGAATAAAGCCAAGAATAAGTATCAGCGGCAATGCTGCTATAAAGTGATATGATTTTTTCATATTGTCTTCTCCAAATGTTACCTGATAACACATTTACTGCCTGTTAAAGTCTTCCTAATAAAAAGCAACATCTCAAAAACAATTCATCTGTTATATTCTGTCGGAATTTATGCGGATAGAACACTTTTTTTACAGTGTTTTTTAAGCTCTTCTCAGTAAACAGACTCAGTATTTGTCTGTTTTCTTCCGAAAGCCGATTTGAATACAACTCCTCATATTCTCTGAGCTGTTCGGTAATATTCAAAAAATAACTATTCGCAAAGAATTTTTTAAAACGCCATATCATAAATTGGAAAAATCCAGCCCCCCCGGAGCTGACATTTCCTCCACATCGTCGGTAATTCACAGTAACCGTATCATCATAAATCACTTTTCCCAGACCGCAGCATACCATATACGCCCACCAGTCATGCCCACAGGATTTCAAGGGAATAGCTGCTGCAATCTCTTCTCTCGCAGATTTGTTGAAAACAGTTACAAATCCAAGCGGAGCGCAGTCCATCAGACAGTTGGCGAAACTGATATTAGAGGGAGTTTTCGATCTCCCGGTAACATTCAAATTTTCATCTGTAAAATTATACGCTGAGAAATAGAGAATCGGTAACCCTTTTCCGTATTTCTTTTCCGCCCGCTGTAAAATTTCCACCGCTCTTGAGATTTTTTCTTCCTGCCAGACATCATCCTGATCACAGAAAGCATAATACTCCGCATCTTCGCAGCTTTTCAGCAAAGACAGAAAGCTGCCGATAAATCCTTTATTTTCACCGTAGTCAACGTGAATCTGATCTTCATACCCTTTTAAGAGCCTTTTGGTGTTGTCCTCGGAGCCGTCATCGCGCACATATATTTCAATGTTGCCGTAATCCTGTGACAGCAGGCTAATCAGCTGTTCTTCAACAAACCGCTCTCCATTATAGGAAGACAGAAGGATATTCACTTTCGGCAATAATGAATCGTTCATTTGACACTCCGTCATCAGAAAATACAATTGCGGAATCATTATTCATGCTAATTGTTTTCTGTCATTCTTTTATATAAAGTAATATATTATCAGTCACATCATGCACAATATAATCAGTCCGTGTTCATGTCACTTATCGCTACGATTTTCATATTATCTGTTCCTCTGATATGAGATCTTCAAAAAGGCTCTTAACACTTTTCCGTACAGCCAGACTAAAGGCATCTTTACCATTGTAACGACTTTCGGATCTCCAACCCCTTTTTCTGTTCTCATAGAAGAAACTTCGCTAAAGGTTTCGACAGCTGCAGTCATGGAAACGCCTGTTCCATCATAAATGCAGAAAAAGACAGGCGAATAATCAAAGATTCCATTTTTCAGATACAGATCTAAATACCACTCATAATCCGCACAGATCCTGTACTTTTCCTGATAGGCTCTCTTTTTCAAATGGGAAACCCTTGTTAACAATGCCTGATGGCATGTAACAGGCCCTTTTTTTATATTATCTAACGCGAACGCATTTTTCTCAGTTACTCTTCCATTCATATCCATATAATAATCGCAATAAATCACATCCGCTTCATTGTGATCATTTTGGAAGACTTCTTCAATTACTGTATCTGAAGCAAAGAGATCTCCCGAATTCATAAAAACAGCCCATTCGCCGCTCATCAGGGAAATCCCTTTATTCATCGCATTGTATATTCCCGAATCCGGTTCACTGATTGCAATGAAACGGATTCCTTTTTCATTACATTCCGACTGCATAGAGGAAAAGAGCTCCTGTGTTCCGTCAGAAGAAGCTCCGTCAATAATGATTATTTCCGATATGCCTTCCGTCTGGGCAGCAGCGGATTGAAAAGTCTTTATTAAACCTTTTTTATCATTACGGCATACCGTAACACAGCTGACTGATACTTTTCCCACAATTCTGTTTTCTTCCACTTTGATATTTTTATCCCAATATTATATATTTTAACATATCATTATTATAGATTCAATGACGGCAAACACAATATTGTATTAAGATTTTGTATTTTCAATGAGTCAAGATCCAGATAAAGGCTTTTGATTATACCCCAGGCCATACAGGATTTATTGTTTTTTTAAGCTCCAGTAAAAGTTTGAAGGTCGTTCCGCAGCGTCAAACATATAGTTATACTGCAGGCGAGAATAATCCCGGATGGATTCCGGAAGCTCTGATTTTTCGTCCCAGTTCGAATAATTACCGTTTCCATCTATGTATCCATTCATATTTATCACCGGATAATCTTTGCTCATTTCCGTTAGAAATCTGCTGTACCCCGGCAAGTCGAACCCAGTCGTCTCCAGCATCAGTGATGCAAGATAATTCAGGCTCACATCTTTCATACCGGACACATCCAGATCATAGTTTGCCCATAGCACATAAGAAGATTCATATTTTTTATTGTATTCTCCTTCATTATCGCCCCAGAAGACGGAATAGAAGTCATCTTCCAGTGAAGGCTGATGATCTCCGAACATCAGGATCACTGTTTTTTCATCCACGGCCGAAAAATAACGGATCAGATTTGAAAAGGCATTATCTGTCATGTTTATTAGCGTAAGATACTGCTCGGCATTCGGGAACTCGCCTTCATGATCTTTTACATGGATTGTTGACGGGAAATCGTTATTATCATATGTATATCCTCCATGATTCTGAATCGTCACATTAAAAACAAACAATTTTTCGGATTTTTTATTCTCGAATATCCTGATCAGATTCTCAAAATCCGATTCGTCTTTAGCAAAATACCGAAGCAGATCATGCTCAAAATCCTCATCCGCGTAAAACGAGTCAAATCCCATATTATTATAAACCTGAAGCCGGTTATAATTTGTAGTAGAAAAAGGATGATATGCCACCGTTTCATATCCAAGATTCTTAAAATACTGAGGAAGGGAAGGAAAATCCGGCGTGTTGATATAATACTGGTACGGCGTTGAACCAAGCGGCATTGCATATATTGAGTTCCCGGTAAGAAATTCAAATTCAGAATCCACTGTTCCTCCCCCAAAAGCGGAGACATATGCGTGCCCGGATACCGTATTTTCCCGAAGTGAAGAAATAAATGGAGATACTTCCACATCAGTTGAAAAATTATCAAATACGGAAAGATCTGACCAGGCTTCGTTCATAATTACAATCACGTTCTGCGGCAAATCAACAGAAGTATTTTCAACAGGATATTTTTCAGCAAGATTCTCAACATATTCCGGTGAATAACCTTCCGGCTCCTGAACCTTCATCTTTTTCATCGCCATCACATCAACAGGAAGAAGGCCATACTCCTCATAAGAGTTCTGGATACTAAAAGCACTTACCTCAATTCCCGCAGCATTATTCCGATAAAACTGTGTCCAGATCAGCACAAAATCTGCCACTAAAAGGACAAGATAAATAGCTTTGATCTTTCTTCCGGAAACATATCCTGTAGTTTTCATCCAATACACAATCAAAGCAACAGTCAATGCCGTTCCTGCAAAAAAGCGTGCCGTGAGCTTCCATTCATATTTTCCTGCAACAGAAAGCGCCGTAGAGAAGTTCAGGATATCCTGCGGCATAATTGCTTTGCCTCTGAACATAACCGTAAAATAATTGGCTATGCCGAAGATGAAAATTAACAAAGTACCGACGATCATGCCCGTACGCATTTTTCTGAAAACAAGCAGAAAAAGCAGATAGATGAAAGCAAAAAGCAGTACATTGAAAACAATAACAAGGATACTTTTCCCTTTTACAATAGATAATATATTCCCCTGCAATGTTTCAAAAAGCAGGAAACCGGCAATTGGCATCAATACCACTGAAAGAGCAGCAAGTACTGCATTCAGTTTTTTCAGATTGAAAATACAGCAGGCAGAAATAAAAACTGCAGCACCATAAAAAAGGAGCAAATAGAATCTCCTATGGTCACTTTCTGTATTAAATTGAGAACTGAATATCAATCTGACAAATGAAAATAATAAAAGAATACCTGCAGGCAGTAGTATCTTACGGGAAAATTTGACCTTCATTTTTTCTATCCTTCACCAGACAAGTTTTGTATTAGTTATATATCATTATCTTATTAAAGTCTACTGAAATCTGCAATCCAGTCAAAAAGAAAAGCCGCTGCCTTTTAGGCAGCGGCTCTCATTATTCTTATAACAACTTATACAGTAACAATATTGACGTATACATTGTTTGTATCTTCTTTGACCGTATAAGTAACCGTAAGCGTTCCGGAAGCTTCATCATAGGTATAATCCGTGTATGAAAGCTCAGAACCATTTGCAGATACAGAACCAGGCTTATACGTTGTGGGATCATTGAATGTGATAACAACAGAAACCATTTCACCTGCCACACCCGTTGCAGGAGTGGAGTATGTAATCAGAGAGCTATCATTTGAAGATACAGCAACAGTCTTAACCTCAGCAAATTCAACTTCCGTTGTAACTGCCTTGTTGGGCATGATGAAGCTGTAAACCTCGCCGTCCGTCTCCGTATTCACGGTGAGATATGTGGGAGATCCGGCATCACCCGTAAATGCCTTGACAGATTTAATCTTATAACCGGTCTTAGCATTCGTTACAGTGATCTTCTGCTCTTCATATGCCTGAAGTGGAGACGGCTCAACCGTACCCGCTACGGAAATCTTATAATCGCTGCTGTTCTTCAGAATCGTATAGCTGGTATCTACCTTGGTCGGAGTCAGCATAATAAGGAAGTTCACCTTATCATAAGATACATCTGTTTCTCTGAGCTTATACGTATACTTACCACTGTTTGCAGTAAGAAGCTCATCAGTGTGAGAAAGACCTGTCCAGCGCGCAATATATACCATTGGCTTTTCGTTAGAATCTTTCTGGTATTCATAGCCATCCGGAATCTTAAAGTCTGCCGTCATCGTATATCCGACTCTGGCATTGTCAGTTTCCACACCATTGACAACAGCTCTTACCTTCGGGGCCTCAGCTCCGTTAGACATAACTGCCGAGCTGCCGGAAATGTCGATAGCCTGACCATCAACCTTAAACGTAACCTTTATGGTCACCTTTTCAGACGGCATCGTAAACTCCTGATAATCGCCGGAAGAATCTGTTCCAGGTGTAGGCGTAACACTAGGTGTAGTTGTAACAGTATCTAAAATATAGCCTGCTTTCGGTGAAAGATAAAATCTTACAGTATCACCCGAGAAAGCCTTACTTGCGTTATTAAACGTCCCGTAAGAGTCTTTAACCTTAATTGTAATATCACCGTCTTTAACACTCTTTGCAATAGCAAAAACATTGTTGCCGGTTACCCACGCCGGTGTAACAGTGACATCGTTAGGAGGCATTACGAAGGAAATGTGGGTATCTCCAGTAACAAGAGATACAGGCGTGGAGGATGCGCCCTTTGCATAGGTTGCCTTTGTATCAGACGGAGTACTGCTGAGAGCGAAACCGGAATTCGGATTTGCAACGATATAAACCGTTTGACCTGCAGACGCTCTGGTGATTTTTTTGTTTTCCGTATCGCTGCTGCTGAAGTATATGGAACCACCGTTTCCATTGGTTGACGGCTTTGCGGTACTAAGGGCATACGTCCTTGAGTACATTGCGTAAACATCAACTCCGGAGGCATTATCCGGCATCTTGAAGGAATAGGTATTGTCTTTCTTTGTAACTGCAAGACGATTTGCAGCAACAGAAGGATCCGCACCGGCCTTTACGACGATCACATTGCTGAGACCGTAATTATTCTTTGCCGTTACCGTTGCAACAACCTGAGTGTTCTTGGCGGCCTTTGTATTGCTGACACCGTCAACCTTATAGGAGATCGAACCAGCATCAGTAAGAGTATGAGAATAATCTCCGGATGCATTGAAGTAATAGTAATCAATAAACTTGGAATTAATGGGGAAAAGAGGAGTCTCTTCAAATGTAACATCAACGGTCACATCGTAATTCGGCATCTTGAAAGAGTAAGTTCCGTCAGAGTTCTGCTTAAGAGTAGTGGTGGAGCCGTTAAATGTATACTTCACAAGCTGAGCGGAATAACCGGTCTTCGGATAGAACTTCAGGACTACGTTATCACCGTAGCAGGCACGTTCCACGGCTTCATCGTTAACCATAGTCTCAAAGGTACCGGAATTCAGATGCACAACATTGCGGGTAATCAGGAAGCCCTTGCTGTAAACAACTTCTACGTTTACGTCACAGGGAGGCATCGTAAACGAGGTGCCGTTTGTAACAACATTTGCGTTATTGTCCGCACGGGTAACATTAATAGACTTCAGCGCATAGCCGGCCTTGGCTCCGCCGATAATCTTGATTCCCTTACCGGCATCCGCGCGGGTAACAGTCTTATCACTCAGCGTAGCATAAGGAAGACCTTCCGTGCTGGAATACTTCAGGTTGATCGCATAGCCGGACTGAGTAGAAGCAGAAGAGCTGCTCGGAGCGGTATTGATTACAGAGCTTACAACAGGTATATAAAGAGACTGACCTGCATATATCGTGTTCAGATTCGTTTTGCTGTTCAGGCCGTTGATCAGCGTGGCATTGGCAGCATAGCTGGTACCGTAGTTATTGCAGATGCTGGTCATCGTCTCACCGCTGGAAACAACATGATTGACAACCGCATAGAATCCGCCGCCGGTAGGAGCCTTTGTAGAAGGAACATAAATCGTCTTTCCTGCCCAGACATTGTTCGCATTGGAAATGCTATTCATGCCAAGGATCATGGACGCATACTGACCGTAACTCGTTCCGTAAGTATTGCAGATGGAAGCGAGCGTCTCGCCATACTGCACAACATGAGGAATGAGGTAGAAAGCCACATTATAATTGGAAAGATTTCCGCTTACAGTGCTGGTAGAGGTCGTTGTCGTAGTCGTTCCTCCCACCGTTGTAGATGTAGTAACGGTAGTCGTAGTGGAACTCGTTGCCTTTACCGTAGCAGCAACAGCATTACTGGCCGGAAGCTTTACAACCTGACCAACTGTAAGTCTGTTGAGCTGAATTTCCGTCGTAAAATTATTCAGAATCATGATGGCGTTCTTGCACTGATAATAGTCCAAGCCATGCGCCTTGCAGATCTTGAAAAGGTAATCTCCATCCTTAACCGGATAGGAGAGCACATCATCTGCACTTGCCGTGCTTACAAAGCCCGTGAACAAGGACGCCACAAGGACCATGCAGAGCACCATACTGAGAAACCGCTTATTCTTCATTATAGATCCTCCTTATATACTTAAATTCCGCAAAATGGTATAAATTTCCTCAGCGGAACTAATATATCGTTTAGTATAATACAACAAATAAAAGGTAATTGCAACAAAAAATTTCAACTTATTTCAAAAAAGTATCAACGTGAACTAACGGGCATTATTTCCTGCCTCAGCAGTTCAAACTAATAGCAGCAAATGCCTGAAAATATTTTCATTTAAAATATGTTTCAAAAGTAAAGAGCTTATCCTTTCCTTGCAAGCAAAGAATACATCCAGGAAAAAGGATACAATAGCTTCATCCGATATGCCAGGCTCAGCAATCTGACAGCTTCTCTCTGAAAAAAAGGTAGCTTCTTGATATTTTCTGCCTTCCTTCCGAAGATGAATGGATTGGACCGAACGCTCGGATAGTACTGAGCGATATACTGATAACAGAAATTACAGATCCTTTTCCGAACATCCTTTCCATAATTTTTGTACATCTCTGTAACAAAGCATGCCAGAGAATTCATCACAAAGTATTCAGCTATATCTTTTTTTACCGGATCCGAAATGTATTTATCCAAAAGCTCTGCAGCATTTATCATCCCATGATAAGGAATATTGGGATTCTCTTTCCCCTCAAAAACTTTTGTCATTGTAGAGCCTGCGCGCTGAACTCTGTGATAATATAAATATTCATCTACAATAGCAACTTTATTCGCCAGAAGGTTTGTCAGGATTCCATGAGGGGTATCCTCCATCTGTTCCCCCTCACTGAACCGGATCTCATAATCTTCAAGAAACTTTTTTCTCATGATGCCGGAATGGGCACTGTTATGAAAAGAATAAACATATTCCGGCTCAAATTCTATTGTTCTTTCGCCAATATCACAGGCATGCCAGGCAGACTCGATCGTATCCGAAAAATCAGCAATAGAACATTTTGCCATATCTGCACTGCTGTTTTTTGCCGCATCATAAAGCTTGCGGAGATACGACGGATCAAGCAGATCATCCGAATCTACAAAAGCAATATATTCCCCTTTTGCATACTTCATCGCCAGATTCCGGGCTGCAGACTGTCCGCTGTTCTCCTCATAATACGCGTGAATGATTGACGGATAGCTGCAAACAAAATCATCGATCACAGTCTGAGTATTATCGGTACTCCCATCATTCACAATGATGATCTCATAGTCATCAAATGTCTGGTTCAGCACAGAATGAACAGCATCCGATAAATAATCCTGTACATTGTATGCAGGAATAATAACCGATATGGTCGGTTCTTTATCATTCATCTTTTTACACCTTTTCGACTTTCCAAAGCTCTCTTCCCTCTGCCTCAACGCGCTTGAACCCATAATCCTCAAGATTTTCTACTGCGGAAGGTCCATTAAAAAGCACATAATCCACTTCCAGCTTCTCAAGAAGAGAACGAAGATATTCCCCGTCCTCAACGGAAGAATAATTATTCATAAACCAGCTGGCGCTGGTTTTCTCATCAATATTCCATGTTTCCGAATCATAATTTCGAACTGGCATTGCCATAATAATATCTGAAGAAAACTGTCTGATCTCAAAGGGACGGTTAAAGCAGAACAAAAGGCGGGGCCGTTCTTCCTCTTCCCAATCTTCCAGGACAGCTTCCGCGATTTCCACTGTAGCAGCATTCAAGCCATAGATATTATGCCTCAGCTCCGGTCGAACATTTATAAGCTTACCAACATTCTTTGCAAACGGTATTATTGAATACACTGGATCTGTAACCGTATATCGGAAAACTTCATAGCCGCTTATTATCCCAAAGCCTAATATAGAAATAAGAACACCTCTCTGAATGTTTCCTTCTGTAAGAGTATCCACAATTTCTGTACAAACGACAGCCGGAAGCAGATAAACAGGAAACAGCCAGAAAATTCGCCAATAAACGATTGGGGTCGTTATTTTTGAAGCCACAAAATCACAAAGAAATGGATTCGCAAATGTAATCAGCAGCACAATTGGCACATAGACAAAAATAATTCTCTGATTTCTCGTCCCGCGAAACAAAATATACAGAGCAGACAAACAATACAACACGAATTGCCAGAAGTCCACCGCAT
Source organism: Eubacteriales bacterium (assembly GCA_030536255.1). GTDB lineage: Bacteria > Bacillota > Clostridia > Oscillospirales > Oscillospiraceae > Limivicinus. The sequence goes on from JAUNQI010000003.1 coordinate 22,319, forward strand.
AGAGAAAATTGTCCTTCCAGGAAATGAACTGAGCCTTCAGAGAATTTTTAATCCTGTTACTTTTTTTCAGACTGTCGTGTAAAGTATCCTCTGCTTCTTTTGGTTCGTCGTCCCTGATTCCTGACAATATATTGTATTCAGTTCCCGCCGATACAGGAATTTCTGCAGAAGTAACCTTGTTTCCCGAAGTCACTACCTCTGCAGCTACCTGTCCTGCTGATACCCAGTCTTTCGTTGAAATACCACCAAGGGTAGAAAAATACGACGATGCAGAAAAAAAACTAAAAAGGGCAAAAACAACTACAGGAATCGCAGCGAGTACAGCCGGAATCCAGACACGCCGAAAATAGCGAAATCTCGTACCGATCAGAATCGCAACTCCCAGGCTGAAATACAAAACCAGCGGAAAAATAACGCCGATGACAGAAACCTCCACTCCTGCCAGCAAAACCACCGCTATACTGATCCATTCACGATAATTAAAGCTTTCAATTCTTTCTAGTAATTTCAAGCAGCTTCCAAGAAGCAGTGGAAACATGACCCCGATAAGAATTGCTTTTCCCTCGTACAGGAAACCAGTCATCCATGTTCCCGCAGATCCCTCTTTAACACAAAAAAGCTGAAAAACGATATACGAAATAAGGAAAAAAAGTTTTTGAGTATACTTGGTCTTTTCCGTTCTTTCTTTCCTTGTTTTTTCTGTCTGAACAATATCGAAAACCCAAAGGACAGCTGCCAGATGGGCCAGTAAAAGATTAAAAAGGAAAAATGTTTTGGTTACTGCTACGGTTGGAAGGCCGGAACATTTTGAAAGAATTGCCAAAAAGAAAGAATATGTCGATCCATTCTCAAAATTAGTAATGGGAGCATTTCTTCTTCCATACCAGGCCATATCATCATTAATTGCCAAAGAATTCTGTGCGAGAGCTTCCATTCCCTTTGTAATATACAGTCCATCATCAGAGGAAGAATAATAGAATCCCTCACTCATGAAGAAATAGGCTGTAAGAGCAGCAAGAAAAACCAGAACAAGAAAGACATACTTCTTAGAATTTTGGAAAAAAGACCGGACTTCCTCCGAATATGGGTAGAGTAAATTCTTTTGTTTTATCCCCGTCATCAAAGCACAAAGCAAAACCAGCGCAAGAATGATGAAAAAACTCCAGAAAAGGAGTGAAAAGCTCGTTCCCAGACGGTACATTGGATATGCAATCAGGTGGAACAAAGCGAAAATCAGCACAAGTCCCCAGACGTATGATGCAGCAAAACTCCTTTTCCATCCAATGATCCGTAGAAAATAATCCCCGGACAAATGGCAGACTACAGAAACTGCAATTATCAGAAGAATACCCTTAATAATCATATACAATAATCCTTAAACATGGCTGAATATTTTTATTTCCCATTCTCAGCCAGAAATTCAGATAAACGTGTTTCGGAAAGATGATCCTGACTGAAATTAATATCCCAGTAATTTCCCGTAAGAGAATAGCTGCTGAAATCCCGGGCATCGCCGTCAATCCTATATTCTCTGGATGCAATTACTCCATTACCATCGCTGAACCTCGCGTCATAATAGTAATACCGCGGCTCAGTACTGTCCTCAGAAACATTATATACTTCGGGAACAGAGAAGTTTTCATCATCTATCCCATAAGCAGAAAGAACCGTGGAAAAAAAGTTTTCGTGGCTGACAGGCGCCTCTGAAACTTGAACGGCACCATTTTGACCAGCAGGCTTGACCAGCATCAGGCAAGACTTTTCTTCGTCTATTTCCAGTTCACTGTTTCCATATGAATTTCCATGATCTGCAAGGATGATAATCGTAGAAGCATCGTATATCTTCAGACTCTTCATCTCATTAATAAAAGCTGAGATAATTTTAAAGGTTCCTCGTAGGGCCCTTACCGGTTCAACGTCCTCCAGTAAATTGACATTTTCATCAATGAAGCAGTCCCCATGCGGACCCCACAAATGATAAAGGCGGAAAGAATCAGAATAATTATCATAAAGCGTTAATCCGTCTTTTTCAAAGTTGGTATAAAAGTCATAATCCTGAAATTCAATTGCTATATCTGACGGATCCTTACGAACCAAATGATTTAATATAATAATATTATACTCAAAACGGGTTTTGAATAGGTACGGCATGCATTTATACCCTGAAATATGGAGCATTTGCTTAATCAGAACATATGGGCGGATAATATCGAGAGACTTCCCGTTGAAAGTCCTGAAATTGTCGATCTGGTTTCTTGCCTCACCGTCAAAATAAATAGGATCTGTAAATACCCGGACATCCGCTCCGATGTTTTTCATATCCGACAGAAATGTGCTTTCGCCAAACGCAGATATCAGATACTCATTAAACGGTACGTCATAGTAGCATCGCTTACCGGAGAGGAGATATACAATGGAAGGATATGTCCTGCTATATGTGGAAATACAGTCAGGATAATATGTAAAGCCATCAAAATCATCAAGCATATCCGGCTGATCTGCAAGAGCCTGCTCCATATAAGCTCCGCTGCAGGCATCTACAACAAATACAATAACATTGTTCTCAGAGGACAATGTATATTCTCCATCAGCCGACAGATATCCCGCATTTTCGTAGTCCGCCTCAGGCATAGAAATAACAGATGAAATCAATCCTGAAGTCTGAATAAAAATCATTGCGACAGAAAGGAAAATAAGAACAGAAACATATTTCTCACCAATTTCCTTTTTCTGCATATACCTGGACAAGAGAAAGATACAGGCAAATACAAAGAGCCAAATGGCAAGATTCATAATTTTCAACTGTGGAGTAAAAACTACTTCACGGCCGTCCAGCAGAATCAAGTGGTCGTTTAAAAACAATTCCTGAATGTATGCGCATACCCCAAGTCCAAAAACAAGTGTGTTTATCCAGAAGAAGATCTTTTCTGGCAGAAAAAATTCAAAAACAGTCAGCAATATTACAACGATCAGAGAAAAAAGAAAAACTATCCACCATGTTTGAGAAAAAGGAAGCGAAAAATCGTTATAATTTGCAACGTATACTTCCATAGAAGAGAAAAAGCAGACTGTTAAAATGGTAAACAGATTTATAAAAAACGAATAAAATCTCTTTTTCATCGCAGATATCACCTACCTAACTGTTTTCTGAAATTACATCCCAAACCCAGCAGTTTCCAAAGATTTGTAATAGCCCAAGATGCCGCATAGGAGAGGAGAACCAGTACCATATAGCAAGGAATTGCCCACTTCGGTGCAAACACAACTTTGACTGCAGGATAGAAATAATAGCAGAAAAACGTATGAATCAGCCAAAGATTGGTACTTTCCTTTCCCAGGGACAGGAACACTTTTCTTAGAGTCTTCATTCTGTTCACAAGATCCATGCTGCAAACGATCAAAACGGGAATATAAAATATGTCCGCCTTTTCTCCGAAAAGGGACTGCCGGAAATAGACCACCGCTATCCAGATAAGGACATCGGAGACAGGATTCAGTAAACCGTGCTTTTTCAAATCCGCATTCAAGCGATCCAGCAAAGCGTTTTCTGCCGCAACCGCCCCCATCCAAAAGCACGCAACATATGGGCTTTCCTGGCAGGCAAAGGTTTTAAAGAGGGCATTATCCTCTAGTCTGGAAAAGATTCTAATTTGGGGTAGGAACGGCAAAACATCTGTCATAAGGATACTGCCTATAATTACAAGAAAAATATTGACTGATGCATGTCTGTTTTCAACAACTCTGCGCACAATTGGAAAAGATACAAGAGCAACAAGATAACTACGCAGAAACCACCATTCCAGATTAAAAGTTGCACGCATTCCGACAAAATTTGCAGCAAACTCCGGAAGACTAAAAGTTCTGAAGCGTGAGCAGATCATCGTATTCGTACAATAGTCTGGCTGAACTGAAAAGAAAAGGAAACCAACAGGAATAAAAATCAGAAAAACTTTCCAGTATGCCTTATAAAGATTCTTTACCTTGCCGATGAAATCATACCGTTTCCCTTTTGAAGCAATATACGTTCCATATCCCCCTGCAAAAAAGAAAAACGACTCACATATTTTTCCGAAACGACCAAAATATACAACGGACGGCATACCATCTACAGAAAACAGATACTTCAGTCCATCTTCCGGGATATTCTCCGGAAAAGCCCAGAGATGATGAAGGATCATCAAAAGCACTCCGATCGCCTTTATAATCTTTGTATCATCGCGAGTGAGGAACTTATCCGTTTCAGTGTTCACTTTCGACTAACTCCTCCCTATCTTACAGAAGAATGTCTTTTCCTTCTGCTGTCGTAATCTCATCATAGTATTGAACTTGAAAAAAAAGAATCCATCTCTTAGAATTTCTTATGACATCACAGATTTCCTGATTATATATTAAACGACATTTCATCCAAAAAACACTTTAATAAATACTTCTGGATGACATATTTTTAAATCATATCACAGTAAACCGTTGCTTTCAATGTTTTTCCATTCATACCTGAGAATAAGTATTATGCCCGCTCTGTATTCTCTGTTTCTGACTAATTCGGAAACTTTTTATTCTTTCATATCATTAATTCGCTTTTACAGAAAATGAGCCCTGCTTTGTTTTAAGCACAGCAGGACCCATATTATTACAATTCACTTCACTTTTTGGATATTCCCGGCGGAATTTCTATCCGTGACCAGAAATATCCTTGCATTTTTTGGAACAAATCGGATAATTTTCAGAATAATCAGAAGATTGCGACAACAGCTCCGTTGTAAGTCTCTTCGATGTACGCCTTGACTTCATCGGTAAGAAGAGCCTTTACAAGGATCTGAGTCTTCTCAGATTCCTCATTGCCTGCCTTGACAGCGACAATGTTTGCATAGGTCTGAGCAGCGTCACCGGAGGCATCCTCGATGGCGAGAGCATCTGCTACCTTGAGGCCGGCTTCCAGAGCGTAGTTGCCGTTGATAACTGCGAGAGTGCCCTTGTCGGAGTTGGCGAGCTGAGAGGGAACCATATCCGCTTGTACGGGAATGATATTGTAGCCGCCGTCGTCAACAATGTCGAGGTGGGAGATGCCCTCTTCCGCAGAAGCATCCTCCGGAAGAGTGATAAAGCCTTCCTGCTGAAGGAGGAGAAGAGCGCGGGTCTCGTTGGAGTCATCGGCGGGGATAAGGATGGTGCAGCCCTTTTCAGCGTCAGCCACGGACTTCACGTCATTTGCGTAAAGGCCGAACGGCTCATAATGGATCAGAGCGGCGGAAACGAGGTCAGTGCCGTTGGAAGCGTTGAAGGAGTTCAGGTAAGGAGTGTGCTGGAAGTAATTTGCGTCAATGTCGCCATCCTGAAGAGCGGTATTGGGGAGCACGTAGTCATCATAGACAACGATGTCCAGCTTATAGCCTTCAGCGGCAACAGCGTCTGCGACCTGCTCAAGGATCTCTGCGTGCGGAGTGGAGCTTGCGCCGACAACGATGGTCTTGTCATCCGCTGCAAAAGCGGAGCATGCGAATGCGAAAACGAGAGCAAGTGCGAGGATAACGGATACGAGCTTTTTCATGATTTTGATCTCCTTTTATTTAAATTTAATTAAAAACAAATTTATTTATTGATTCTTTTGTCCGTCTTGTGGGCGATATAGTTCCCAGCCTCCTGAATGACCTGGACAATAATAACGGTCAGGAAAACACAAATCCAGGTAATGTCGCTGTTGCTGCGCTGGTGGCCGTATATGATGGCGATCTGGCCGAGGCCGGTGCCGCCGATCGTCGCCGCCATGGCGGAATAACCAAGGATGGTAACAATACTGATTGCCGCTCCGGTGATCAGCGCAGGTTTTGCCTCGGGAATAAGGACCTTTGCAATGATTTGGAAGTTATTCGCACCCATGGACTGCGCAGCCTCAATCACCCCGGAGCTGACCTCCTTGAGCGAGCTCTCGACCATCCGCGCCACATACGGTGCAGCGGCAATGACCAGCATTACGATCACAGCTTTATTTCCAAGCGCAGTTCCGACAACAAATCTCGCTACCGGGAGCATGGCCACCATAAGGATGATAAACGGGATACTGCGGAAAAAATTGACCACGAAACCCAGGATCTTATTGAGCTTCGGGTGCGGAGCAATGCCGTTTTTATCCGTAATATTCAGAATAACGCCGAGCGGCAGGCCCAAAAGATACGCGAAGAAGGATGAGATAAACGTCATATAGATCGTTTCCCATATGCCGAGCTGAAGGATCCCTTTATCCCAGAGCTTATAGAACATTTCCGATAACAACTCAGATCTCCTCCTTCCATTCCACATCGCGGGCTGTCAGCCAATCTGTGATCTTTTTCGCTTCATGATCGTCATTCGGAAGCTCGATGACCATATGTCCGTATCCCACGCCCTCATACCATCTGGTATCCGCGAACAGGATGTTCACTGCCGCGTGGCACTCCAGAACCATCCGGGAAATGATGGTATCGTTCGTCTTTTTCTCGCCGTCAAACGTAAGACGGATGCGTCTGCCGCCTTTTGTCTCGAAGAAGTTGCTCTCCTTGGGGATGATCAGGTCACGGGCGATCTGAGACTTCGGATTCGTAAACACCTCGCTGACCTTTCCGACCTCGGCGATATGGCTGGAGTCAATCACGGCCACGGAGTCACAGATTCTGTCGATCACTTTCATCTCATGCGTAATGACCACAATGGTAACGCCAAGCTTTTCGTTGATTTCTTTCAGGAGATCCAGGATCTGTCGGGTAGTGTTGGGATCAAGAGCTGACGTAGCTTCGTCACAGAGAAGATACTTTGGCTCGGTCGCCAGCGCTCTGGCAATTGCAACTCTCTGCTTCTGCCCGCCGGACAGCTGAGAGGGATAGGCCTTTCCCTTTTCCTCCAGCCCTACCAACCGGAGAAGTTCCTCCGCCCTTTTCACCGCCTTCACTTTATCCACGCCGGCAATCTCCAGCGGGAAACAGATATTTCCAATCACATTTCTCTGTTCAAGAAGATTGAAGCCCTGAAAGATCATTCCTATGGACTGCCGGAGCTTAAGAAGCTCTTTCCCCGGCAGCTGTGTGATCGATCTGCCGTCTATGATGACTTCGCCGGCGGTCGGCTTTTCGAGAAGATTGATGCAGCGCACAAGGGTAGACTTCCCCGCGCCGGACAAACCAATGATACCGAAAATCTGTCCGTCCGGGATCTCTAGATTGATGTCATCGAGCGCCACCACATTCCCGGAAGCCATTGGATAGGTTTTTCCAAGGTGTTTTATCTGAATCATTTTTTATCAGCTCCGATCTGAATAACAGAATAATTCTAAAGTTTTCCTGGGGAGGGAAATTTCCTCGATTCTGCCGCTATAATACCCTCAAACTATTTGTCGTATAATAAAAATCCGAAAATAAGTTGTCAAAGCACTCATAGCGCACGAACGGGAACAAAACTAAACAAAAAAAGACCTGAAGTCCGCCGACTTCAGGTCTGATAAAATTCTCAGTAATAATCAGGCTTTATGAAGCGGCTCACTGCCAATGGCGTGCGTCATCGTGCGCATGTTCATCATGCGCATCATGGGCATCATCATTACAGTTCTGCCGATAAGCTTCATTGTGATCTGCTTTTCCCTTCCTGATTACTAAATAACCTTTATTGTTTCAAAGTATAATAGGCATAGAATATAAAGTCAATGGTTAAGAGTACACAAAAAACAGCTGTCTGCTCTCTCCGGATTTGTAAAAAGAAGTAAAACCGAACTGAGTAATAAGAGATAGCCTTTACCAGTCTTTATCCGTAATACTCACAGCTCGTAAGCATTTTGCCATTTTCAAGATAGCGCATGTAGATAAAGTGATTAGACTGATTAATACGTCCATAGTAGTAATTGGAACCGTCCGGGCACACGGAGAAGTCCGTATTCCCCGCTTCGCACTCCAGCGTTGCGACATACTCTCCGTCCGGCTGCTCCAGATGAAGGATCGCTTTTCCACCTTCAATGCATACCTTAGAAGAAAATTCGTTCAGCCGCTGCCCGTCGGTAAGACCAATGGAATAAGGAATGACCGTGTTGTCTCCTCCGTAGAGCTTCCAGTACCGGCGGTACGGCGCATAGGCCTCCACCCATCCGGCAACCTTATCACGTTCCGGAACCTCATCATCATACGTCATGAGCCAGTTCTTAGCGCCGTCAAGATCCCCGCTCCGGAGGAGAGCATAGAATTCAGAGGTAAAATCTCCTGCCGTTTCAGCTCTGTTTTTCAGATCTTTACTGTCCTTATAATCTCCCAACGCCTCAAATTCCTTTGCCACTGCTTCGCATACCGGCAGAAACCCGATTCCGGCAGAGCCTTCGGATGTTCCGGGATCATCCTCATAGAAGAAGTCTACTCCGTCCTCATAGAAAGCGGACTTGAGGATATTCACGACGTCACTTCCAAGATCCGCAAGCACATATCCCGGTAAAGACACCGTCGTTTTTTCTGAGGAAGTCTCACTGATATCCATGCAGATATGGCGAACATTATATTTCTCACAGAAATCGAGTACGGATACCGCACGGCGGTAAAGGCTCTCTACAGCAAGATCTGCGGAATCCTTATAACCGTTCATTCCAAGAAAGGCCTCTCTGGCCTGAAGATATGCACCTGAATCCAGAAGCTCACAGGCGGAATTATACGCATTGAGCCGTTGCTGCTCGTTATACGCCTCAACGGCATCGTTCACAGCTTCGATTCCGTCACTGCTCTCCTTATATCCGTTCAGAGAAGAGAAGATCTCCGCTGCTTTGGCGTAAAGCACCATACTGAGATCCTGATCTCCGATGTCTCCCGCTTTCAAGCCAACAAGAGGCAGGGCGGAGGCATCATAGTTTTCAGCACATTGCATGATATACATGGCCTTTTCATAAGGGACATCCAGTGCAGCTCTGTCGGCAGCGTCACTGTAGTTTCCGAGAGCCGTAAAGGCTTCTCCTGCCTCATCATACCTGCCCTCGGCAAGCATTGCTTCCGCAGCGGCATAGGCTTCGCGCCGCTCAAGGAAAGGGGGAACGGTTGCCAGGATCAGCACACCTACAAGGAGAATCGGAAGGATGATCAGACAGATCCTGAGAACAAGATTTCCGCGTCTGGCTTTTTTTGCCTTTTCCCGTTTCTCTGCTTCTGCAGCGACCTTTTCCGACTTAGCTCTGGCTTCGGAATCACGCCGTAGAGATCGGACGTTCACATCCTCGAGTGCGGCTCTTTTGCGCCCGCAGCTGTAACAGCGCTCCTCGCTCACATGGTTCACAGCACCGCAGGTGCAGTACCAGATATCCGCCGTAGTACGGGGAAGATATTCACAGTCGCCTCCGTAACGAACGGCATACTGCTTTGCCATTTCCTCACTGTTAAAGGCAGCCTTTAAGGATTCCATCGGATCTACAGGGACATACAGCTCATCATTTTCCCATCGGGTATAGTCTCCGAAGGTAACCTCCGTAACGGAGATCTCAAAAGAACGAACCAGATTATCCGGAAGAGAGATCACCCTTCTGGAGCCGAACTCTTTTCCACGGGGAATGCTCATACCATCATACTTATAGAACAGCTCATGCTCATATGGAAGTCCTCTTGCGTCAAACAGCGTAAGTCTGACTTCACAGGAAACGAGCTTGGTATCGGTGATGTTCTTCAGCTTAAGGCTAACAGTAAGAGTCTCAGAAAAGCGGTCCATCATCAGCGCCCCCCGGGTAATCAGCACCGGAGAACCCTCAAGATAATACGGAGACTCAAGAGCAAAGAGCTCTATCCCTTTTTTCCCATGTCCGGACATAATATCACCTGATTTCTCATTAATCTGTTTTACCGGCCGCGAAAATGCTGCCGGTAAATGGTTCGGAAATGATTTGTTACTTCAGTTTTTCTATCAGACGATGGATGATATAGTCAGCTCCGGCATTGGCCGAAGAACCGATATTGAACAGGTATTGCTCACGAAGAGCCCGGATGCTGTTTTCAGAGAAAATCTCCTCATGCAGCAGTCTGTCCGCCGCCCCGGAAACCTGATCCAGCGCATCCGTATTCACGGAAATTCCAATCTGATCCCTTACACGAACATCAAAAGGTACAATGTTCAGTTCCTGATAGTCCGGGTTCATGATCTTCATCGGAGTATTGATAAAGAGACATGGTTTCAGCGTTGTAAACGAATATTCATAGGCAATACCGGACCAGTCCGTTACCAGGACATCAGCATTAAACACAGTAGAGTTAGAGGAGAAGTCCGTCTGCAAAGTGAAGTTCGGGTACTGAGAAAAGCGTTTGCCGAGCTCCTCCAGCTTCTCGGGGAAATGACGGACATACTGCGGATGCGGGCGGACGATCACCTGATACTTTTCCCCCGGAAGCAGGGACAAAAGAATCCCTTCTATGGAGGAATCCATAATATTGTCCTCCTGCCAGGAAGGCGCAACGAGAATCACGGGAGGATCATTTTTCACAGGAAGCTGAGTGGAACGGTCGGCGATCATGCCGTCGATCAGGGCATAGCCGTATTCCACCAGCTTCTTTTCCTTTGTTCCATACAGCTTTTCCGCAGCACGGATCTCCTCGCGGGTAAGCTCGTTCGGGATAAAAATCGTGTCAAAATTATCCAGAGCGCCCTTGTGATAGGTAAGATTCACGCTGTTCATGGCATGATCCACATAGATGTATTCGATGTCATCTCTTACCATGGAGCGCTTGATGTAGTAATTTTGAAGATCCGGCGTCGTCATCACGACGATGTCCGCATCCATGCGCATCATCAGAACCATGAGCTTTTCTTCGATATAATACGTCCTGAAGTTCTCACTCTCCATGGAGAAGATCTCATCATTCGGGTCAGAGCTGATGTAGTGGATGATCACGTCCGTTTTGCGGAGAATCGCCTCAATTATTCCGCGGAAATACTTATAGAAACCGTTCTTTTCGGAATAAAAGACGATCTGTTTATTCTCAAAGCCCAGAAAGCGCTTATAATCCGCCTTTTCCCGGGCAATAAGCTCTCTGCTGCGCTTTTTCTTCGTGGAGGCGGACATCCTCGTAACCTTCTCCAACTCCTGACGGCTCTCTTCGAGTGCCTCGTAGTCGATATACTTTTTGGGGTTGATGCAGATGTTCAGGAGATACATCTGCGCAGTAGCCATGAGGTTGCTGCAGATCCAGTAAAACGCAACACCTTTGGATACAAAGATACCAAGGTACAGGGAAAGGGCAACGGAGAAGATAAGCGTGCCCCACTTGTTGGCTTTCCCCTGCTCACTCTGAAGAACATTGGACCGGTTCTGTGCCAGGCACATAACGAGAGATGACAGCGCTGCTCCGATTGGGAAAATAATGGAAGATCTTTCGGTATCCGTAGGGATGGCCTTCACAACACCCATGAGGATCACAAGCTGGAGGATCGTGGGGATGAGGTCAAACATAGGATGATAGTTCTCACGCTTGTAGAGGTTATACTGCTCTTCGGAGATCCTGTCCTTATTGCCGAAGAATTTTGCCTTGATTCCGTTCATCTCCGGATACATGCGAACCATCTTAATGGAGTTTTTCTGCACCATAACCGAGATGGGCAGCATAATGATCTTTGTAATCAGCGTAAAGAGCACAATGGCCCACCAGAAATTCCCGGTGAGTCCGCTGCACCAGTTCAGTATGGCTCCGAAGAACCTGCCTAACAGTTCCATTGATCAGCGATCCTTACTTTTCTTCTTTTGCTTCAGCGTTTTCAGCAGCTTCATCCTTTATATGGATCTCACGCTTCGCAGTTTCGCCCTTGTTCTTTTTGAAGAAAGCAGCGATCTTGTGACGGAAGACAGTAATGAGAGCACCGAGAGCAACAACAACGGCAGCAATTGCCTGAGCGGTATAGGTTACCGCAGAGGGATCAATATACTCTGCACATGCACTGACGGTAAGCAGCACGGAAATGCACACGAAAAGACATACGAAATCAAACATTTTTTTCATTTTAAAATACCTCTCTGCTGTTATTCAATATTACAAATCATCCCACGAAAAGCCGTATCCGGAAATCTTTCCAGAGACAAAAATGCTTGCAACAGCGTTTCGACAAACAGTGGTCTGCCCTTCACGAGAAAAGCATCTTTGCTCATTTCATCCAATCACGACGGATGAAATATAATATATATAGATAAGAATATTATATTAACAGCGTCATATTATGTCAAGAGAATTATTGGGTTTCTCATTTGAAAAGCTTTTCAGCTGTCTGAATATTCACAAGAAAGATGAATAATATTCATTATTAATTCATTGACAACGATGTGCTTTGATATTAAAATCTTTGGGATATTTATGTAATCATCCAGGCTTAGTATTATCCATCATTTTCTTTAAACTTTATTAATATTAATCAGGAGGCGCATCATGAGCACAATCAATGAACTGTTCGGATCCATGGTATTCAACGAGGCGGTAATGCAGCAGCGCCTCCCCGGCAAGATCTACGGCGAGCTCCGCTCGGCAATGGCGGAAGGAACAAGGCTGAGCCCTGAGGCGGCGGATGTGATTGCCTCAGCTATGAAGGACTGGGCAATCGAAAAGGGTGCCACACACTTCACTCACTGGTTCCAGCCCATGACGGGAATCACCGCAGAAAAGCATGACAGCTTCCTGGCCCCATCCGGAGACGGAGTGACCATGGAGCTTACCGGCAAAGAGCTCATTCAGGGAGAACCCGATGCTTCAAGCTTTCCCTCCGGCGGTCTGAGAGCCTCCTTTGAAGCGCGCGGCTACACCGCCTGGGACCCCACCTCATATGCTTTCATCAAGGACGGCGTTCTCTGTATTCCGACAGCTTTCTGCTCCTACGGCGGAGAGGCCCTCGATAAGAAGACTCCCCTTCTGCGCTCTATGGAGGCGCTGAATACGCAGGGACTGAGGATCCTGCGGCTGTTCGGAGACAAGGAGTCAAAGACCGTTAAGGCAACGGTAGGCGCGGAGCAGGAATATTTCTTGGTGGACAAAAGCGTTTATGACTGCAGAAAAGACCTGATATACACCGGGCGCACGCTGTTCGGTGCACTCCCTCCCAAAGGACAGGAGCTGGCAGACCATTATTCCGGAACTATCAAGCCTCGGGTCGCGGAATTCATGCGGGATCTGGACGAAGAGCTCTGGAGTCTCGGCATTATGGCGAAAACAGAGCATAACGAAGCGGCCCCTGCCCAGCATGAGCTCGCTCCGATCTTCACGACCGCGAACATTGCCGCAGATCACAACCAACTTACAATGGAGATCATGAAAAAGGTTGCCCGCAGATATGACATGGTATGCCTGCTGCATGAAAAGCCTTTTGAAGGAGTAAACGGCAGCGGCAAGCACAACAACTGGTCTCTTTGCACCGACACCGGCATAAATCTTCTCGATCCGGGTGATACGCCTGAAGAGAATGCCCGATTTCTCCTTTTCTTCTGTGCCGTTTTGCAGGCCGTGGACGATTATCAGGATCTGCTGAGGCTTTCCGTTTCTTCTGCAAGCAATGACTGCCGCACCTGCGGAGCGAATGAAGCTCCTCCGGCGATCATCTCTATGTACATCGGCGAAGAAATGGACGAAGTCCTCTCCTCTATAGAGAATGACCGCGACTTCGGTATGAAGAGCCGGGAGGAATTCAAAATCGGCGTGCATGCACTTCCCAAATTCCCGAAGGATACCACCGACAGGAACCGCACCTCTCCTTTCTGCTTTACGGGCAATAAATTCGAGTTCCGTATGCCGGGATCGATGCAGTCCATCTCCGGACCGAACGTAGTGCTCAACACCGCAGTCGCCGAATCTCTCTGCAAATACGCGGATGTACTTGAAAAAGCGGATAATTTTGAGCAGGAGCTGCATGCTCTGCTGAAAAACGTGATTTCCGGCCACAGACGCATCATTTTCAATGGAAACAACTACGGAAGCGATTGGGAACAGGAAGCGAAAAAGCGAGGGCTGCTGAACATGAAGTCTCTGCCGGACTGCGCTCCCTGCTATCTTGCTCCGAAAAACGTGGAGCTGTTCCGGAAATACAGAATCTACTCCGAGGCGGAGATTCGGGCAAGAGTTGAGATCAAACTGAGCTCCTACTCAAAGATTGTCAATATTGAAGCCCTCACGATGCTGAATATGGCGCGTCGGGAGATCCTTCCGGCGGTCAGCAGATTCGCAGGAAAGCTCTCCGAAACAGCAAACGCCAAGCTCTCCCTTTCCGCTTCCTCAGGAAAGAACATCAGCTGCGGATACGAGCTCGCCCTTGCTTCTGAAATCAGCGAGCTGACAGACAAGGCATACATTCTGGCCGATTCTCTCGGAGAAGCCGTGAAAGAGGCGCAGAAGATCAGTGACGCCTTCGAACTTGCAAGATATTACTGTGACAATGTGCTGGCAGCTATGAGGGAACTGCGCATAGCAACTGACCGGCTTGAGCGCCTCACGGATCGTGAAGAGTGGCCGATTCCCGCCTACGGAGATATCCTTTTCAGTGTAGACTGAGCCGGAAAAAAGCTTCCTGAGGATGCAATTAAAGCCTTGAAATATTTTTGATAAATTTTGAAAATAATTGTTGCTTTTTTGTTTCTTATGTTGTATTATGTCTACTGTAAGGTGCGTGCTGATTGTTTCAGCGGTGCAGAGGGTTGAAGAAAGCTTCTGAAAGCGGTTTTCAAATGCTTTTTCAAAAAATAAAAATTTTTTGGAAATCTGTAACGTTTCTTTTTCCGGTGCGTACTTTGTAGTGTAAGACAAAAACAAAGTCTTAAAAATTAAAAACATTTTTTAAAGGAGAAATAAAATCATGACAGAACTCAACGAACTCGAACTCACCAACGTATCCGGTGGACAGTACAATGGCCCTGTATTCAGATACACCATTAACTGGGGCGACACCCTTTCCGGCATCGCAGTAAAGTATAAGACCACCGTCGCTGTTCTGATGGAGCTCAACCCCAATGAGATCAAGAACCCCGACAAGATCTACGCCGGCCACACCATTCTTGTTCCTTACACCAAGTAAGACAATATCTGAAAAATTATCGCACAGAGAAAATTCTCTGTGCGATTTTTTTATTCCGAATCAGATCCGTCTGTAGATTTTCGTCATATCCAGAAGGCGCTCCGCTGTTTCGTCGGACAATGCACCCGGAAGCACGCGCCAGCACCAGTTCCCCATCGGGACGCCGGGGGTATTCATCCTGCAGGAGCCGGGAAGTTCAAGAACATCCTGCATCTGCATCACAAAAAGCTTTGAAGCAGATGCCATGCCGGTACGGATAAAGCCATAGCACCAGCCTTCATCTGGCGTAATATGCATATACTTTGCGGCAAACTCCCGGTCCTTCTCTGAGGCAAAGCTCTCCAGCCATCCGAGAACGGTATCATTGTCATGAGTTCCGATATACATGCTGCTGTTTTCCGCGCAGTTGTGGGGAAGGTAGGCAGAGTCCCCATGTGCATCAAATGCGAACTGGAGGACTTTCATCCCGGGCAGACCGGAATCATCCAGAAGTTTACGAACCTCCGGTGTTGCATAGCCCAGGTCCTCGGCAATAAACTCCATTCCGGAAAACCAGGAAGTAAGCACACCGACAAGAGCTATGCCAGGTCCGGGACGCCACTTTCCGTTTTTCGCAGTATCATCCCCTGCCGGAACAGCCCAGTAGCTCTCGAAACCGCGGAAATGGTCGATCCTTACAACGTCATAAAGACGGGAAACACCTTCGATACGCCGGATCCACCAGCCAAAACCGTCCGCTTTCATGGCATCGTAATTATAAAGCGGATTTCCCCAAAGCTGCCCGTCATCATTAAAATCATCGGGCGGGACTCCGGAAACCTCCGACGGCATATACTCACTGTCAAGCTGGAAGAACTGCGGCTCACTCCAGACATCCGCCGAATCCATCGCAACGTAGATCGGTACATCGCCGATAAAGCCGATTCCCTTTTCTTTCGCATATTCCCGCAAACTGTTCCACTGGGAGAAGAAAAGATACTGCATAAACACCCAGAAGTCCATCTCTTCCCTCAGCTCCTCAGAATACGCGGCAACTGCCTCCGGAGTTCTGCGGCGAATGGCTTCATCCGGCCATTCCGTCCAGCTCTTCATACCAAACTTACCCTTCACACTCATAAAAAGAGCATAATTTTCGATCCAGGAAGCATTCGATTTTCTGAACTCAGCGATTGCTTCGGCAAGACTGTCCCTGCCGGCGCTAAAGGCTTTCCGGAGCACCTTGAAGCGGTTTTGAAAGATCACGCTGTAATCCGTTACAGATGGATCCGAGCCCCAGTTAAGAGACGTAATATCCTTCTTTTTGAGCAATCCCTCTTTGACCAGCATGTCAAGATCGATATAATAAGGATTTCCGGCAAAAGTGGATGGGGAGGAATATGGGCTGTCCCCGTAGCTGGTCGGCCCAAGCGGGAGAAGCTGCCAGTACTTCTGTCCGGCGGCTGCAAGGAAATCCACAAAATCATATGCCGCTTTTCCCATTGTTCCGATTCCGTAAGGAGAAGGAAGAGAAGACATCGGCATGAGGATTCCGGAAGAACGATTCATAAATATATACCTGCTTTTTCATTTTTCGCAATGGTCATACTATAAAGCCGGAAATAAATATTGTCAAGCGGACAGAAAGCTCAGCATTGAAAGCTGGCTTATGTGAATATTTGAAATCTGTGAAACATATTGCTTTTCATAAAACATATGTTATAGTTTATTTATTTTGAAGGAGTATTTCCCCGCTGAGTTTGATCCTGCGACCCTTGACCCAATGATTAGACTCGCGCAGCAATATCTTTTTTATTAAGCACAGGAAGAAAAGAGGAAAAGACCTTACGACGAACTGTAGTACTGACGCTGAAATACAGCAGCCTTTTTACAGCAGCATTTCTAATATTTAGAGAAGAATACGTGCGTCGATTCTCTGATGAGTTTCGGCTGAGCATGCTTCTGTAATATTTTTTCAAAAACTACCATTGAAACAGGATATTTATTATGAGTTTCCAATCGACGCTGGTCTGTCCGGTATGTGGGGCTTCACTTGCAAGAACCGAAAAAGTCTGCAGTTGTCCTGCCGGACATTCTTTTGATATTTCCAGAAAAGGATACGTAAACCTGCTTTTAAGCAGTTCCCGGGGACATCACGGGGATGATGCCCTTATGGTAAAAGCCCGAACCGGATTTCTGAGTCGCGGATACTATGACCGATTCTCCGCTGAACTCTGCCAGGCTGCCGGTGATTACTGCGGGTTTTCCGGAAACAGCAGCATTTCAGTTATTGATGCGGGCTGCGGAGAGGGGAAATATACGATGGACCTCTTCCGCTATCTCCTGTCTCTCGGGTATTCCGCACATATGCTGGGGATCGACATTTCCAAGGACGCTGTATCCTCTCTGGCTGGCAAGAGCAGAGCATTAAAGGGTGTTTCTCCTGACTCTGAGATAATTTCCGTGGTTGCAAGCACTGCTGACATGCCGATTCCGGACTGCTGCAGTGATATTCTTCTGAATGTATTTTCTCCGTTTTTCGCAGATGAATTCAGAAGAGTACTCAAACCCGGTGGAATCATCGTTCGTGCTGTTCCACTCGAGAATCATCTCATTGAACTGAAGAGACTCGTATATGACAAGGTATATCTGAATGACGTTCCCGGGTATGAAGAAGAAGGCTTCACAATAGAGGAAAAGCGAGAGGTAAAATACAGGATCTCACTGACAGACCGTGAAGATATCCACAATCTGTTTATGATGACCCCATATTTCTACAAGACAGGGGAAAATGACCAGAAGAAGCTGGATAATGCCCATCATCTTGAAATCTCACTAGAGTTCCGCATCATCATTTACAGAAAAAGCTGTATTGGATGAGACGGAGATTCATAGACAAACCGAGGAACCGCTTCCATAGTGCAGGAACGATCCCTCGGTTTCATTGTTATTTGTTTTTTATATGAATACCTGCCCTGGCAAAACTCAAAACGATTTTCCGAACTACTTGAGAATATCCTCACTGCCGTAGAAATCGGAAATTCCCACTTCAGCATTGATTCCCAGCTCTTCCGGGAGGAAGCGTGGACAGACATTATCCGAACTGGTAACAACAGAAGCTGCTATCTTAGTTCCGATCTCTGCCGCCTGGGCAAGGGAACAACCATAGGTAAGGCCCGCAGCAAGACCTGCGCAGAAAGCATCTCCGGCGCCGGTAGTATCTCTCGCCTGTATTTTCAAAGCCGGGCAATACCCATAATCGCCGCTCATGTCCGCATAGATACATCCTTTACTTCCGAGAGTGACTACCATGGATCTGATGCCGGCACTGAGAACATCCTGGGAAATTCTGGCTCCAAGCTCCTCAACTGGAAGATTGGCAAAGTCATCAACGAAAAGGATCTCAGCCTCCTGCAGATTGCAGACAAAACACTCTACTTCCTTGATGAAATCGCGTCGGTCAGAAGCGATACTCATATTGGCAACCGCTGCGAATACCCTTTTCCTGTATTTCTGAGCAAAGCGAAAGACGGATTTGACGACATCCTTATCGAGATCGATCTCAATAACAATGCTGTCACATGCTGAAAAGATCTCATCTCCCCTGCTGTCGATCAGCTCTTTGAGAGCCGTCATATCCGGACGTTTGGAAATCGACCCGACCACATCCCCGGTCTCGTCAAACACAGCCAGCCACATACCCATTCCGTCCTTCGCAGGAACCATATAATCGGTATTGACTTTATGCCTTCTCAGCTTTTGGACAACGTCTTCCCCCTGAGCAGATTCGTCTGTCGTTGTAACGAAAGTCGGACGAAGCTCAAGGTTGGCAATATCTTCCGCAATGTTTCTTCCGACGCCGCCATGGAAGAACTCAACCCTTCCCGCATTGCGGCCGGCAGGAATATATTTTGCGTCCGGGAAGCCTTTGATATCCACAAAGACATTCCCCACAACGACGATCCCGTTTTTCATGATTATTTTTCCAGATAAGTTTTCAGAAGCTCCTGAAGCAGATCATCCCTGTCTATGCGGCAGATCAGCTGACGGGCATTATTGTAGTTTGTAATATACGTCGGATCCTCAGAAAGGATATATCCTACGATCTGATTGATGGGATTGTATCCCTTAACCATCAGCGAATTATACACTGAAGACACGATCTCCTTCATTTCAGTCTTCACATCAACAGTTTTAAAGGTACGGGTCTTGTCTTCCATGGAATCTGCTCCTTTTCCTATATTTATTCTGGTAACTCAGCGAATAACCGCGTTGAATTTCTCTGAAAGAGCGGAGAGAACCTTCTTTACGGTGGATTCCGCATCATCATCGGTCATGGTACGGTCATCGGCACGCATCGTCAGAGAGAAAGCAACAGACTTGCTGCCCTCGGCAATATGATGACCGGTGTAAACGTCAAATACCGTGCAGTCCTTCAGGAACTCACCGCCGAAGCGTTTAATGCACGCAATCAGCTCACCGACAGGAACGGACTTATCACAGACAACAGCGAGATCTCTGCTGACAGAGGGGAATTTCGGAAGCGGCTTATAGACGGCTAGCTCTCTGCGAAGCTCAAACAGTTTGCCAAAGCTGAGCTCAGCACAGTAAAGCTCGCAGTCAACGCCATAATTATCCGCTACAGCCGGATGGATCTGACCGAATACGCCGATGTACTCCTCACCGACATATACTTTCGCACAACGGCCGGGATGATAGGAGGGGTTCTCCTTCTCGGCAACAAAGCGAAGCTCTTTCCCGGTGATTTTGTCTGCAAGAGTGGCAACAACATTTTTGAGAACAAAGAAGTCCACGCCTTCCCCGTACATTCCGACGGAAATGATTCTGGGCTCATCGGCAAGACCGTCCGGGCGTTTATTATATACTCTGCCAATCTCATAGAGGCAGGCCGTCTTATTGCGGAAATTGAAGTTGCGGGTAAGGATCTCCAGCATGGACGGGAGGACAGTCGTACGCATAATGGAGGTGTCTTCTCCGAGAGGATTCAGGATCTTCAGACTGTCACGAAGAGGAGAATCTTCTGGCAGACGAATCTTGTCATAATAGGTGGGGCTGATGAAAGAATAGGTAATGATCTCATCCAGGCCGAGGCTTCTGAGAATCTCCCCGCAGGTACGCTCACACTGCTGCTCCGGAGTAAAGCCGCCGCAGGAGCTGATAGCGCCGGTGAACTTCGTCGGGATCTCATTGTAGCCATAGAAACGGGCAACCTCTTCAGCGATATCTGAATAATGCTCCACATCACCTCTCCAGGACGGAACATTGATGATATCTCCGTCAAAGGTGAAGCCGAGATCCGAAAGGATCTTCCTCATCTGAGCTTCGGAAACATCCGTACCGAGAAGGGCGTTGATTTTTTCCGGCTCAAGCTTTACAGTAGTCTTCTTCAGCGGCTCGGGGATGACATCGATCACCCCGCCGACTACTTCGCCGGCACCGAGCAGTTCGATCAGCTCGCAGGCACGGTCGACCGCTTTCTCTGTATTCCATGCGTCAAGACCCTTTTCAAACCTTGCGGAAGCATCAGTACGCATACCGAGGCTCGTCGCTGTTCTGCGTACGGAAGGGCCGGAGAAGCAGGCGGACTCAAAGAGCACCATGGCCGTATCTCCGACGATCTCTGAATTTTCTCCGCCCATAACGCCGGCTACAGCAACGGGCTTTTCGGTATCACAGATGCAGAGCATCTCGGGAGAAAGAGTTCTTTCACTTCCGTCAAGCGTGCGGATCGTCTCACCGGGCTTTGCCCTGCGGACATGAATTTCGCCGTTCTCAACACAGGAGAAGTCAAAGGCGTGCATCGGCTGGCCGTATTCAAGCATTACATAGTTCGTAATATCCACGATATTATTGATCGGACGCATCCCGGAATTGCGGATTCTCTCCGCCATCCACTCCGGAGAAGGAGCGATCTTTACATTTTTAACCATTCTGGCAGTATACCGGGGACATAGATTAGGATCTTCAATAACGACCTTTGCCATATCCTTCACATCTCCACCGGCAGCAGCCTTCACAACAGGCTCATGGAGCTTCAGGGACTTATTGAAAGTGCAGGCCGTCTCGCGCGCAAGGCCGATAACGCAAAGGCAGTCCGGGCGGTTCGGCGTAATCTCAAACTCGACCACATGATCATCCAGACCCATCTTTTCCGCCATATCATCACCGGGCTTATAGTCACCCTGAAGAATGAGGATGCCGTCCTCAATGGCATAGGGGAAGTCATGGGATGTTGCGCCAAGCTCCTTGAAGGAGCAGAGCATTCCATAGGAAGGAACACCGCGAAGGGGTTTTGCCTTGATCTCGATTCCGCCCGGGAGAAGAGAATTATCCAAAGCTGCGGGAACCAGATCTCCCTGTTTCACATTCTGAGCTCCGGTGCAAATCTGCACGGGCTCTCCCGAACCGACATCGATCTGGCAGACCCACATATGGTCAGAGTCCGGATGACGCTCGATGGAAACAACTTTTCCGACTTTTACATTTTTCATGGTCTTGCTCAGGTCTTCCGTTGTTTCAACCTTTGAGCCGGAAACAGACATAGCCTCAGCAAAGGCTCTGTCATCGACCTCGGACAACGGGAGGTCTACAAATTCATTCAGCCATTTTCTGGAAAGATTCATTCTAATCCCCTCCCTCAGAACTGTTCAAGGAAGCGCTCATCATTTTCGAAAATGAGACGCAGATCCGCGATCTTATACTCGCCCATTGCGAGACGCTCAAGGCCCATACCGAAGGCCCATCCGGAGTATTCATCAGGATCGATTCCGCACCCGGCAAGTACCTTGGGGTGAACCATGCCGCAACCGAGAACTTCGATCCATCCCTCGCCCTTGCAGGTGGGGCAGCCTTTGCCGCCGCACTTATGGCACTGGATATCCAGCTCAGCGCTGGGCTCGGTAAACGGAAAATGATGCGGACGGAATCTCGTTACAGTGCCTTCCCCGTAGATCTTCTCAACGACAAGATTCAGCGTAGCTTTCAGGTCCGCCATCGTAATTCCTTTATCAATAACCATTCCTTCTATCTGGTGGAACATCGGAGAATGTGTAGCATCCACCTCATCTTTACGGTAAACGCGACCGGGCGCGATCATTCGAATTGGAAGCTCGCTGGTCTCCATTGCGTGGATCTGCATAGGAGAGGTCTGCGTGCGGAGAAGGATGCTGCTGTCATCTTTAAAGTAGAAAGTATCCGTCCATTCTCTGGAGGGATGGGAGTCTTCAATATTCAGCTTGGTGAAGTTATAATCGGCAAGCTCAACTTCCGGACCGTCAACAATCTTAAAGCCCATACCGATAAAGATATCCTTGATCTGATCAAGCACATTGTACATCGGGTGCTTATGACCGAGGCGAATATCCGCTGCGGGCATCGTAACATCAACCGTCTCCGCGGCAAGCTTCATTTCCATAACTGCTGAGGACAGAGCAGTCTTGCGGGAATCGATTGCCTGCTCAATGTCTGCTCTGAGTTTATTCGCCAGCTGTCCCATAACCGGTCTCTCTTCCGCAGAAAGTCCGCCCATCTGGCGGAGAATTGCGGTGAGTTCACCTTTTTTGCCGAGATATTTTACTCTGAGCGCTTCAAGAGAATCCACGTCAGCTGCTTCGCTGACTGCTCTGATTGAAGCTTCTCTGAGCTTTTCCATCATTTCTCTCATCAATAACTTCACTCCTTATAAAGCAGAAAATAACATTCTGCCGATATAGTTTTTCTAATGCATATACCATGCTATTCTGCGAAGTTCGCAAAAATAAGCTAATTGATTATTTATATCATATCATTCCGTTCAGTTCAAGCGGAAGGGGTAAAAACATTGCCGGTTTCTGTCAGATTATCCACATTTTTCGCGTCCCCAAGCTGAGAAAATTCAACGATATGATCATCATCCCAGATATACGTCGACAGGAATCGTCTTTCACGCACATCGCCTTCCTTTGCATCAAAGATATCCTGTTCGTTTTTTCCGTCTATCAGACGGAGGAACGCTTCAACAAAGTCCTCATGAGAAATGGGAGCATCTGAAACAGTAAAATCATGCTGTTCATTCATTCCCTTGATGAACAGCGCCGGATTCATATTATAAAGTACATTTGGTCTGTGTCCGTGGTCACCTGTAACAACGATAGACGTATTATCATAAATCCCCGCTTCCTTCAGAGCAGCAACATACTCCCCGATCAGCTTTACGCAGACATCCATCGCGTCCTCATAAGTGCCGGAATAATCTCCGGCCATTTCAAGCTGATAGTCAAACGGATCATGAACGCCCTGAAGATGAAACATTCTGAAGCAAGGAGCTTCAATAAGCGAAACACCTTCCGAAGAAAGCTTTTCCAGGAAAAGATCGTTACCCCATAGAAATGGTTCCTCGCCGCTCGTTTCCTTCAGAGAATCATAATAGATATTATCCGGAGTAAGAACACAAAAGCGCTTTAAGTCAAACGGAAGATACTGAAGTCCGGTAAGCATCAGCTGCATTTTCCGGAAATTGGAGGGATACATAAAGCTGTCCTTTTCCGGCTCGGCAAGATTTTCAAAAAAATCTATCAGCGGCTCGGCGGGCGGAAGTTCCTCATCATAGTTTCCCATCACGAAGCCCTGTCCTCTCATCTCAGCAAAAACAGGGGAATTCACATAGGCATGCTCCCTGTATTTATAAAAACCCTCCTGGTTCTCAAACCAGACTCCGGAGATCATATACGGGATTGCCCATTTTGTTCCGGGATATGCACCGAGCGTATTCCTATAGAACGTGAAATCTTTCAGCGTATCTTTATATTCCGGATGAGCGGTGATGGCATTATTGAAATCATCTCCGTCGATCTCATCAAGAACAAAGATCACCAGATTCCGATCTTCTGAGAGCTCAAACATATTCTTACCGGAGGCATAGAAATCCTCTTTGGCCCGCATTGCAGTCCCGCTGAGAGAAAAAACAAGCGTAAGCACCAGCATGACCGTGCCGAAGCCGCCAACATATGACGCCAGCGAGAGAAACCGCTCTCTTTTCATCAGAAGGACAGCTGCTGTTACCGTCGCGGCCACAAGGATCCAGAGAATTACGGAATACATTCTTTCCTTGGGATACAGGGTCCAGTCTATCCCCTTCCCGGTAAGCGTCGGGAGAAAGCCCGATAAAAAATTACCCTCAGCATACATGGACAGCACGATCCACAGACTAATCCCAAGAGTCCAGGAATACAGTTTCTCCGAAATTATTCTGATCAGGCAGAACAACGCAAAAGCAACCAGAAAAACAGCCAGCCATACGGGGAAGATCATTCTCAGGAGATCGTAGATATCATAAATAAAGTCATCCGCATTCCGGATATATTGCTGAACAGGAGCGTATAGGGTAATCATGAACGAGCCCAGCAAAGACATAAGAAGTCCGGGCACAAATGACCTGAAGTGTATATTCTCCTTTTTCATTTATAGATCCTCGGCACTCTTTTGGTAACGCTGCAGAGCAGCTCATACGGAATGGTTCCGGCGGCATCAGACAGACTGAAGATATCGCAGTTTTCGCCAAACAGCTCTACTTCCGTTCCGACCTGAGCATTGTAGACATCCGTCAGATCACACATACACATATCCATACAGATACTGCCGCACTGCCTTGTTTCGCCAAATGGTGTCCAGAAAGAGCATTTACCGGATGCGGCACGTGGAAGGCCGTCCGCATATCCCACAGCGAGGATCCCCATACGCGTTCTGCGCTCCGTTACGAATCTCCTTCCGTAGCTGACACATGTTCCCGGCTCATAATATTTTATTGTGCTCACGGTCGTCATGAATCTCATACAGGGTTTCAGACCGATCCTGCCGGACGAATCCCCATAGCCGTAAAGAAGGAAACCTGGACGAACCATATCCAGCGCCATCTCCGGGTAATTCACCACTGCTCCGCTGTTGGCGCAGTGACGGATAGCGAAAGTTATTCCAAATCTGCTCTCCAGCACAGAAATAACATGCGTAAAAAGCGAAAACTGACGGAGAGTATAAGCACGGTTTTCCTCTCCCGGCTCATCGGAAACAGCAAAATGTGTATAGATTCCCTCATGCTCCAGCCCCGGAAGAGTACAGGCAGCAGCTATGTTATCGATACCGTCCTCGGCGAGACTCCCGTCACAAAGGAAGCCAAGTCGGGACATTCCCGTATCGACCTTGATATGAACCCGCAGAGTTTTCCCCGAAGCGACAGCGGCAGCGGAATACTCCTCCGCCTTGGCAAGGCAGGTGACCGTCTGCGTAATATTATTATTTATCAGAATATCGGTATACTCATACGGAGTATGACCGAGAATGAGGATCGGCATGGAAATGCCACCGTTCCGAAGCTCCATAGCCTCATCGAGACAGGAAACAGCAAGATAATCCGCCCCGCACTCCTGAAGGAGACGGGAGACTCTGAGTGCACCATGCCCGTAGGCATCCGCTTTCACGACACCCAGAAACCGGCATTTTCCAGGGAGACTGTTTCTGATTACCTCATAGTTGTGCCTGATATTTCCCAGACTGATCTCAGCCCAGGTTCTTTTCTGAAGATCATCCGATTTGTTCATGTTATTATTCTTCTGACTTCATATCCGCGGTCAGCGTAATATCCGGTCAGTTCCGTTACAACAACACCGGTAGCTGAGGAGGCGGCATGAACGAACTTATTTTCTCCTATATATATTCCGGAATGGCTAACCTCACTTCCGGAGTAAAAACACAGAATATCTCCCGGACGGGCATCAGCCACAGCAATATGAACCCCGTTCTCCGCCTGACCGGCGGAGGTACGGTTAACCGTGATCCCGTAATACTTATAGACATACTGGACAAAACCGCTGCAGTCAAATCCCTCTTCCGGCGAAGCACCTGCCCATTTATATTTGCTCCCTGCAAGAGAGGCCGCCAGATCTGCGATTTGCTGACCGGTAACAGGAACATAGGGAACCGCTGTCAATTGCTGAGAGGAAGCTGATTCGGCAGGCTGACCTGTCTGACCGTCAGTACTGTCGGTCCCGGCAGCTGTTCCCGACGATATGGAGGACACTGTCTGTGAAGGAGCGGAATATGTCCCCTCCCGAACATACTGACTGCTTACAAAACCGCTTTTCCCGTTTGCCGTTCCAGCAGTCCAATCCCCGGAATATCCGGTAATATAAAAAGAATTTCCATACTGGAATGTACCTAAAATTTCATAATCAATTCCCGGACCGCTTCGAAAACGCACATTGCTTCCGGCGATATACCCCAGAATCTGAGGAACTTTTGTTACCGCGATCTGCTGCTGAGACGTACTTGCACTCTGAAAAATACTGACCGCTGAAGAACCTCCGGAAACAGACGATGCAGAAGCAGACGTCTGCTGAGCAGCCGTGACATACTGGGAAGAAATAAAGCCGCTTTCCCCGTTTACCGTACACTTATACCAGTCTCCATAGCTCTCGGAAACAGAGACAGACGTCCCTTTTCTCAGAGTAGCTTTAATCGTATATGAAATAGAAGGGCCTGTGCGGAAACGCACATAGTCTCCGGTCACCACTCCTGCCCAGGAGCCGCCTGATGCAGACTGAGTGACCGAAGATGAAAAAATTGACGGTGCAGACTGAGATTCGGAAGAAATCACCGTCTGCGTCTGAACCTGAAGAGACGTCCCGGTTCCGGAAAAAATACTTGGTGCTGTTCCGGATACTGAACCTCCGGAGGAAGTTTCTGTCTGTGTACCCAGGAAAATGCTGGGTGCGGAGGAGGACTGATCGGACCGGATGCTCAGATAAGACGAAGAGACATATCCACTGCTTGAGCCATAGCTCACAGCATACCATCCGTTACAGCTGCCCGTAACACTGACCTCCGTTCCATATGGAAGAGTTTCAACAATGCTGTAACCAACTCCCGGACCGGAACGCATATTTACCCCCTTGGAGGGCGTGACAACTCCGGTCTCAGCAAAAGCCGGGATCGAAAACAGCATGACGGCAGCCGTCAGGCAAAGTATAAACTTTCGAACAGCACCGCTCATCGGAAAGGTCAGTTCTGAGCAAGGGCACGCTCAAGCCATACTGCAGCCACATCCATTGCAGAATAAAAACTGTCCTTTTCGCTTTTCTTTACGATTCTGTCTCTGGACTTCACAGACGGATCCGTTTGCTGCAGCTGAATGGAAACCTTGGTAGCCACGTCAAGATCCTTTACCTTTTTGGTCTCAAGGATCTGCATCATGATGATGTACTTGTCGGCAAAGCTGCCGTAATAGATCATATTATCTTTTCTCTGAAGGGGATGTCCCTTATATTCTAATCTTGCCACTGTATTTTCCTCCGTATGTAAAATTTTATTTTCTGTTTTTTCAGGACAACCTGCATTCATCCGAAGATGACAACGGTTCCGGAATCATTCCCGCTGAAATTGAAATTATCCGTATTCCCCGACACAAATATATCCGGCTGCGTTAGCGGACCGCCGACATATCCCCCGTCAAGAAAGATATCTCCGCTTTCCGGTAAAAAGATGGAATCATCCATATTTATTCCCGTATCGGTAAATCCGGTAATTCCAAAGATCCCCGTGTCTTCTCCGAGGTAGGGATACGTAAAGCTTCTGTACTCCAGCGGATCATGCACCGGTTTCATCACCGATCTCCAAAGTCTGGCGGCAGGATTTCCGCCGGAATTGATCCGGGCCGGAGTATCGAAACCCGTCCATACTGCAGCCACATAGTACGGCGTACACCCTACGAACCATCTGTCATAGTAATCTCCGGAGGTTCCGGTTTTTCCGGCAACAGGCATATTATAAAGTGTTGCCTCTGTTCCGGTTCCGTTTTCCACAGCGTTTTCAAGCATATACGTTATCGTATGCGCCGTATTCGGGGAAAATGCCTCAATGGTATTCGGCATATTATTGATCACAACATTTCCGTCTTTATCCGTTACGAGAGAATAAGTTCTGCTGTAAGTAAAAATTCCGTCATTCACAAAAGAACAGTATGCCGCTGCCATTTCCCTTACAGTAATCCCGTTCGTGAGCTGACCGAGAGCCATGGGCGCATAAGAGCAGTCATCCGGAACAAGACTGGTAACACCAAGCTTGTTAACAAGGTAATTATAACAGGTTTCCGGCGTAAGCTTATCGACAATCTGCGCAGCCACCGTATTGAGAGAATAAGTAAGCGCGTCAAAAATTGTAACGACACCGATATTGGTCTTGCTGTCATTTTCCGGATACCATGAGGTCCCGCTCAAAACCATATACGGAGAATCATTTACAAGCGTTGACGGCGTAATATATCCAAGCTCCGTTGCCGGACCGTAAGAAGCGATCGGTTTGAACGATGAGCCGGGAGAGCGCTGTGTTCCGGTGGCGCGGTTCAGGCCGAAATTGATCTCCTTTTTGCCGACTCCTCCCGAAAGGGCCACGATCCTCCCGTCATACGGATTCATGATCACAACGCTGCTCTGCAGCTGCTGCGTTCCTCCGCCGTCAGGGATCTGGGAAAGATCCTGATAAACGCTGTCCACATAGGACTGGATCGTAGTATCGATGCAGCTGTAGATTTGATAGCCTCCGTTGAAGACCAGCGTTCTTGCGGCCGGTTCGCTGATTCCCTTCAGTGCCATAAGGTCATGGATAACATCATTGACAACTGTTTCCTCATAATAGGAATAAATCGTCTGGGTATACTCCGCATCGGGAGTTCTTGCGAAGACAAGCTCCTCAGCAGCAGCCTGCTTATATTCCGCATAGGTAATAAATCCCTGATTATACATTTCACGGAGGATTGTTTCCTGGCGGGTCTTGTTGTTCTCCGTATTATAGAAGGGGTCATAATATGTAGGAAGATTCGTAATCCCGATGATTGCCGCGCATTCCGCGAGGCTCAGTTCAGAAACATCCTTACCGAAATACATCTCCGCAGCCGTCTGAACACCGTAGCATCCTTCGCCGAAGTATACGGCGTTGAGATACCACTCCATAATCTCCTGCTTGTCATATTTCTTTTCAAGTTCAAGGGCTCCGAAGATCTCCGTCAGCTTTCTCTGAACAGTGACCTCATCCTGCCCGGTAAGGTTTTTGATCAGCTGCTGGGTAATGGTGGAACCGCCATAGCTGTTCCGCATCGTGGCAAACATTTCAACAAAGGCGCCGGAGGTCCTGTACCAGTCCACACCCTTATGGTCGTAAAAGCGCTTATCCTCAATGGCTATCGTGGCAAGCTCCATGTAGTTGAAGTTGGAGCCCTGCATCTTCTTTTTCACTTCCGGAGAAATGCCGACAGCCTGTTCGGAAGTCCTTGCTCCCGGAAGATGCTCATAATCCACCCAGACCCGGTTACGGACGCCGGTGAGCGTAACCAGCTCATGCCATTCTCCGCCGCTGTCCGAATACCAGATCGTGCTTGACTGATCCAGGCGGTAATCATCCAGGGAAACATCCAGTTCAGGGGTAAGGCACGTTTTGACATAATAGGCAAAAATACAGGCAAAAATCATCCCGGCGAGAAGGAAAACAAGAAGAAGCATACCGACAACCTTCAGGACCGTGCGAATAATACCGGCCGCCGCATCGAATGCGGCAAACGCCGTCTTTGAAACAAGTCTGCCTGGTTTGATCAACCTTCCCACCTCCTCACGAGCATAAAATTCTGAACATATATTATAACATAGCTTGTCAACAAGCAACAGAGGGAATCCGGTAAGTTTTTGTAAACTATTCAGGAAGTATTTTATGTTGATTTATTTAACATCTTGCTGTATGATGATGCCATAGAATTAGAAAACGGAGGCAAATTCATAATGAGCGAAGATTTCGGAAAAGACTTTGAGGCCAATTACGTTACCATAGTTGATGATGACGGAACTGAATTCGAGCTGGAATACATTGACACCATGGATTACAACGGAAGCACCTTCAATGCGTACCTTCCAGCTGATATGGATGAAAACGATCCCGACTACGGTCTGATCATCCTTCGCAGCATTATTGATGAGAACGGTGACGAGCTGCTTGAATCCATTGACGATGATGACGAGCTTACCGACGTTTACAATCACTTCATGGTTCTTCTTTATGAGGATGAAGACGAGGAAGATGTCGAAGAAGATAAATAATTACGTCCCGTACTGTGCCGTGTTGCCTTTTCAGGCAGTGCGGCCCATTAAACCCACATCTCTTATAAGGGATGCCGATTTGAACCTGCGGATTGCAGGCCTCCAGACTCCGGTCTGAGTGAGGAAGCGTGAAACAGGACTTAGGCGACCCACCTGCCCGTTCGTGCAGGTTATAATTGGGCCGGCACGGTATAAGTGGGAATAACCCGGAGCTGAAGCTCCGGGTTATTTTTTCGCTTTATACGAATACCTGACAGAAATCAGATACTGCTTTTAATATTCTCCGGCAATTCTCACGAGAGGCCTTATACCGCTCATCCCGCGGAAAGAAGGTATTCCTCCAGCGTTATACCCAGGCCGGTGATTTCTTCCGCAGCTGCTTTCCCGACATAGCGGTAATGCCACGGTTCAAAGATGATCCCTGTCTTGTCTCCGGTACCGTCGGGATATCTGAGAATAAATCCGTAATCCGTACAATGGCTGATCAGCCACTGCTGTGTTCCCGTCCACTGCTGCTGATAGTCCAGCTCCGGATAGATTTCATCCACAATATCTATTGCCAGACCAAGCTGATGCTCGCTGGTACCTGGGAAAGCAACAGACTGAGCTGCCTTTTCAGGTGCAAGCTGGGGATCCGTTCCCCCTGCGATTACCCGCTCCACCTTATTGTCAAAAAGCTCCTGCTGATACTCCTGCGTACGATAGGCCGAGATCGGCACAGGAAAGCCCCCCGCTTTCCGGCAGTCTGTCAGCATCTTCTCCAGCGCACCGGCGCAGCGTTCATCGATCACCATTCCATCACCGATATTTACCAGATGAGGAACATATTCCGGAGAAATACTGTTCCACGGATTCACGAGGGTCATCAGCTCATGCCGGTTATTCTCAAGAAAAATCCGCTTCAGACTGAGACGATAGTCACGCTCAAGCTGCTGCCTTTCCTCTGCGCTTTTTTCCCGGAACAGACGCTGCTCCTCCGCAACTGACCGCATAGAAATTTCCATGCCGCTTTGACGTATCATTTCGGAGAGCTCGTCATTTACCCTGACTGCGTCCGCATACATTTTCAGCGAAAACGCAGCACAGGAGGCTATTCCGAGAAACAAAACAGCAATGGAAACGATAAGAAAAATATTCGTTTTTCGCTTTTCTGTCTTCATGTAACCTCACCGTTCATTATCGGGCAGCATTTTCTGAGAAGCATTGACCTTTTCAGAATTTCGTTTCAAACTTATACGAAAGATCTTCTCTGAAAGCCAGCTTCTGTTCCGTTCCCTTCACAACTCCAGCGATTCCTTTTATATGCTTTACCAGAACCGCAACTCCGGAAAAAGCAAGAAGGTAGATAACGACTTTATTCTCAACAATAAGCAGAGGAGCGACCGCCGCAGCAAGCGCAGCGATCCCGGCTGCGAGCGGCATATAGCGGATCACGGCCAGAGCGCCGATAAAAACGACCGACACCGCAATTCCGAGAGACGCATCGGCAAAAATGCAGGTAAAGATCAGCGGCATGATACCGGAGGTCCCTCTCAGACCGTAAAACGCAGGCCAGAGCCTGCCCATGATCAGACAGAATCCCGCAAAGGCCCTGCCGACATCGGCATGCCCTTTTATGCCGAGAAGAAGACCACCGATCACAATGGGAATAACATCTTTCACAGCTTCCACCAGCAGAAGCTCGAGAGCGCCCTTCAGGCCGTAAACACGCCTGAAGTTTGAAAGCCAGTCATTGCCCCGCCCGAATCTGTTCAGATTGTACCTGAACAGGAAGTTGGACGCAAGAACAAGCGTGCTCAGAGATCCGAACACATACGCCACTGCTGCCGTTATGAGAAGCAGGATCCCGTAAATGATCATTCCGTATCACCTTTCTGCCGGATCACAAGCCTGATGGGCGTACCTTCAAGACCAAACACGGCACGGATCTGATTTTCAAGATATCGCTGATATGAGAAATGGAACAGCTCTTTTTTATTGCAGAACACGACAAAATTGGGCGGCTTTATACCGGTCTGGGTCATGTAGTAGATCTTCAGACGGCGGCCCTTGTCCGTAGGCGGCTGGACTCTCGCCTGAGCATCGGCAAGAACATCATTCAGCATTCCCGTGGTAATACGCATATTCGTCTGGTCATTGACAAAGTTTACCAGCTCAAACACTCTTTCTATTCTCTGACCTGTGAGCGCAGAAATAAAGAGAATGGGCGCATAGCTCATGAAACTGAGATCTCGCATGATATCCTTGCGCATCTTCTCCATGGTCCCTGTTTCCTTATCCACAAGATCCCACTTGTTGACGATAACGACGGATGCCTTTCCGGCCTCATGAGCCAGACCGGCGATCTTGGTATCCTGCTCCGTTACCCCGTCACGCCCATCGATCATAATAAGGCAGACATCCGCACGCTCTATGGCCAGCTGCGCACGCATAACGGAAAATTTCTCCACCCGCTCTTCGACTTTGCTTTTGCGCCGGATACCTGCGGTATCAATAAAATTATAGCGTCCGTATTTATTCTCAACCAGTGAATCCACAGCGTCTCTGGTAGTCCCCGCCACATCACTGACAATTACACGCTTTTCCCCGAGGATCTGATTGATCAGAGAGGATTTCCCGACATTCGGCTTACCGATGACCGCCACGCTGATAACATCGCCGTCATTCTCCTCCTCTGTCTCGTCCGGGAAATGGAAAACGCACTCATCCAGAAGATCTCCGGTACCGTGACCATGTATAGCTGAAACGGCAATCGGATCACCGAGGCCGAGCTCATAGAATTCATAAAGCGCAGGATCCGCAGCACCGGTGGAATCCGCCTTGTTCACAGCCAGAACGACCGGCTTGCGCGAACGCTTCAGCATATTGGCAACTTCCTTGTCGGCAGCCGTGACCCCCGTACGAATGTCCGTGACAAGAACGATCACATCCGCAGCATTGATCGCGATCTGCGCCTGCTCCCGCATGAATGCCAGGATCTCGCTGTCCGTATTCGGTTCTATTCCCCCGGTGTCCACAATATCGAACTGCCTGCCGCACCATTCGCAGACGGCATACAGCCTGTCTCTGGTAACACCGGGCGTATCTTCAACAATGGACAGCCTCTGACCGACCAGCTTATTAAAGAGCATGGACTTTCCGACATTCGGTCTTCCCACTATTGCAACCAAAGGTTTCGACATATCGCTTTTCTATCTCCTAATACTCAGTTATACCTGTAAAATTCTTCTCCGCCGGGCATTCCTTCAGAGCACTCGTCCCGATCCATTCCGTCATTCAGCCCAAGCATCGCATCCAGCAGCTCAAACCCGTCCTGCTCTACCGGAATGACAGGTACTCCGAGCCTCGCTGATGCTTCCGCAAGAGATACATCATCCAAAAAATCCTTTTCCTCACGCCGGATCATATTCCGCGTGATCAGGAGTCTGTCTCCCAGCGGCTTTTCTTTCAGCTGTGCGATAAGATCCCCGCCTGTAACCAGACCGGAGACCGTAACGCTCCTTCCGAAAAAGTCATTTTCTATCGCGTAAACTTTCCCTTTCATATTATCATACTTCTCTCCGACGGCTTTTACAAGCTTTTCAAGCAGAGGAGCCGCGGCAACACCTGCAGCAACGGAAAAGCTCTGCGGCTTATCCGGCTCATCCGACAGACGGAGCGCAGACATAAATTCCGTTTCCAGCAGACGGAGCATTCCTACTCCGTTTTCAAGCTGAACATATTCTTCATAGAAGGAATCCTCCGGGATCTCTCTCCCGGCCTTCAGATAAAGCTCGTCACCGCAGAAGAAGATCCTGCTTCCGTAGTTCTCAATGCATTTATCCCCGAAAGCCGTGACCATATCAATCGTTTCGGCCGCATGCTCCGGCGTGAACGGAGCAAGCTCATACAGTCCTTCCCTGAACCTCGTAAGTCCAACCGGAACAACAGATACGCTTCGCACGTAAGGATACATGGAACTGAGATCCGCCATGCTCTTCATAAGCTGCTGCCCGTCGTTGATTCCGGGACAGCATACGATCTGGCAGTTCATTACGATCCCGTTATCCGCAAACTTTCGCATAATATCCAGACTCTTCCCGGCCCGCGGATTCCGCAGCATGGCGCACCTGAGCTCCGGATCCGTAGTATGGACCGAGACATTCACCGGACTTACCCGCAGATCAATGATGCGCTGCACCTCACGGTCCGAAAGATTGGTCAGCGTAATATAATTTCCGAGCAGAAAGCTGAGACGGGCATCATCGTCCTTGAAATACATCGTCTTCCGCATTCCCTTCGGAAGCTGGTCAATAAAGCAGAAGATGCAGCTGTTCGCGCAGGAACGAGGAGAATCCATCAGGTAACTCTCAAAATCCAGACCAAGATCTCCACCTTCCGCCTTTTCAACATGAACCGAATACTCCGTTCCGTCTTCACGGGAAAGAAGCACATCAAGAGAGGTATCATAGGCATAGAATTTATAATCCAGCACATCTATGATCTTATTCCCGTTAATCGCCAGAACACGGTCTCCCGGGACACACTGCCCGGAAAGCGGGGAAAAGGAATCTATCGATTTTATTCTGTTATCAGCCATTACTTCCGCCTGCTTTGATTAATTTCTTATAAAAATACCAGATACAAAAAGAAAAAGGAGAAGAACAATCTCTTCTCCTTTGACTTTGCTTAAAGCTTACTCTTCGACGGTAATTACCTGACGGCCGTTGTACTTGCCGCAGGCTTTGCATGCACGATGAGGCATGACAAATGCGCCGCAGTTGGAGCACTTTACGAGATTGGGAACTGCGAGCTTCCAGGTAGAAGATCTTCTCTTATCTCTTCTCTGTCTTGATACTTTTCCTTTTGGGACTGCCATATTGACACCTCCTGCTTTATCAGCTGTTTATGAGCAGCTCATTTATTATTTTTATCCAAAAGCTGCTCAAGTACAGCAAATCTTGGATCAGTTTGTTTCCGGCACGAACACGGGCCGAGATTCAGGTTTTTTCCGCATGCCGTACAAAGACCCTTGCAATCCTCTCTGCAGAGGAATTTGGTCTCCATATCCAGAATAAAGCACGTTGAAAGCACTTCGTCAAGATCAACGGAATCGCCTTCTATCAGGAAGAGCTCAGGATTATCCTCCGACTCTTCACTTGCCAGAACGACATCAAGCTCCGTAATCTTTGTGCTTTCGAATTCTTCTCCGCAGCGATCACATATGCAGACCATATCTGCAATGATCTCACCTTCCAGACGAAGGATCCCAGCCTCATTGAACACGCGGCCATGCGCTTCGGGCTTATGCGCATACCCCGAAACAGACGGGAAATCCAGCCTGCCGGTATCGAGTTCGCAGTCAAAATCAGCGAACGCTCCGGGATTATCTATGATCTTTCTTAAATCAAGCCGCATATCTGCTCCTCGCACAATCGCCTTGATATTATAATAGCCGAATCAAGACTTGTCAACAGAAATTTTACGTAGTATAATTCAAAAAACCATAAAAATAGTATAATTTTAGAATTATGTTAATCTGAGTGCCTATGAAAGAGATCACCATCAAAAAAAACGATGCGGGACAGCGTCTGGACAGGTTTATCGGGAAATCTGTTCCCCTGCTTCCGGACTCGCTCTTACAGAAATATATACGCCTCAAACGGATAAAAGTCAACGGAAAAGGATCAAAACGCGATACCAGGATCTGTGAAGGCGATATTATCCAGCTCTATATCAATGACGAATTTTTTGAAAAGCCAAGAGAGGAAAATTCCTATCTGAAGGTTGGGACTCCCAGGCTTGACATCGTATATGAGGACGAAAACATTCTCCTTGCCGATAAGAAACCGGGCGTACTCTGCCACAGTGCGGGTCAGTGGGATTACAACACACTGATTGCAAATATTCAGGCTTACCTCGCCCAAAAAGGGGAATGGCATCCCCATGAAGAGAACTCTTTTGCCCCTGCGCTCTGCAACCGGATTGACAGGAACACCGGCGGGATCGTTATCGCTGCAAAGAATGCGGAAACACTGAGGATCCTGAATGAGAAAATAAAAGACAGGGAAATTGAAAAATATTACCTCTGCGCTGTCCGCGGCAGACCGAAGCCCTCCGAAGGAAGACTGGAAAACTTTCTCTTTAAAGATGCAGAGAAAAATCAGGTGTTCATCAAATCCAAATATGAGCCAGGCGTAAAAACTGCTGTAACG
Source organism: Eubacteriales bacterium (assembly GCA_030536255.1). Lineage (GTDB taxonomy): Bacteria > Bacillota > Clostridia > Oscillospirales > Oscillospiraceae > Limivicinus. The sequence continues at coordinate 58,635 of JAUNQI010000003.1, forward strand.
GAATACTGCACGCTGTGCTCCGAGGGACCCCTGTCTCTGGTGGAATGCCGTCTTCTGACCGGAAGGACCCACCAGATCCGCGCTCAGATGGCCTATGCCGGATGGCCTCTGCTCGGCGATGGGAAATACGGCAGCGAACGCTTCAACAAGGACTTTGATGAAAAAGGGCAGGCATTGTATTCTTATAAATTAATCTTTGAATTCCCAACGGATTCCGGTATTCTCGAATACCTTCGCGGCAGGGAATTCACCGTTCGTTCCGTAGACTTTGCTCAGAAATACTTTGATTATGAAATAAAAAACACAGAAAGGTATTGAACCATTTGTTAAAGCTTCTTATTAAATTATTCATTAAAAACCCGGAGGACGTTTCTGACCAGAAAGTAAGAAACGCTTACGGAACGCTGTGCGGCGCATTCGGTATTTTCCTGAACATTCTTCTTTTCGCCGGAAAGTACTTTGCAGGAATCATATCGGGGTCAGTCGCCATTTCTGCTGACGCATTCAACAACCTCTCTGACGCCGGCTCCTCTCTCATATCTCTTCTTGGCTTTCGCCTTGCATCCAGACGGCCGGATCCGGATCATCCTTTCGGTCACGGACGCGTAGAATATTTGACCGGTCTTGTCATTTCCGCTCTTATAATTCTCATGGGTTTTGAGCTTGGCAAGACCTCCGTCGGCAAGATCATAAACCCCACTCCGATTGAAGGCGGAGTTCTGCCGATGATCATTCTTCTTGTCTCCATTGCAGTAAAATTCTACATGAGCAGCTACAACCGCGTGATCGGCAAAAAGATCAGCTCCTCATCCATGCTTGCCACTGCAACAGACTCCCTTTCCGATTCCATTTCCACAGCTGTTGTTTTTGTTTCCATGCTCATCTCAAAAATCTTCGGACTGAATATTGACGGTTGGGCAGGACTTGCCGTAGCAGTATTCATCTTCTTTGCAGGATTCTCCGCAATCAAGGACACCATTGCTCCGCTTCTCGGCACAGCTCCCGAAAAGGAATTCGTGAGCAACGTGGAAAAAGCCGTTATGGCACACCCGGAAGTTCTCGGAATCCATGATCTGATTGTCCATGATTACGGTCCTGGCCGCCTGTTTATCTCTCTTCACGCAGAAGTTGACGGGAATGGCAATGTTTTTGATCTTCATGACGTGATAGATAATGCAGAAAATGACCTCCGCGAAAAATTCGGATGTCTGGCAACAATACACCTTGATCCGATCGATCCGGGCAACAGTGAGCTGTTTTCTCTCAAAACTGAAATAACGAGAGATGTCCAGGCCTGTATCGGAGATGAAAGCATCACGATCCATGATCTGCGTATGGTTCCCGGTCCGAGCCACACAAACGTCATCTTTGACGCAGTACTGCCGGCAGACTGTAAAATGACCGATGCGGAAGCCGCTTCTCTGATCAGAAAATCCATTCTGAAAGATCACCCGGGATATTTTGCAGTTATCAATATCGACCGGTCATTCGTATAATATTCCAGAGGAAGGAAAACAACATGGAAAAAAACGGGCTTGAAAAACTCCGTACAGAACTAGCGGAGTATACTCCCTGGAATGAGCAGGAAGAAAAAGACCGAGACGTAATTCTTTCTTATATTAACCGGTTCCCCAATGCTTTTGACCGGAGTAATCTTATCGCTCATATTACTGCTTCATCATGGGTAATAAACAGGAAAAGAGATCAGGTTTTATTGGTCTATCATAACATCTATGACTCCTGGTCCTGGACAGGCGGACATGCGGATGGAGAAACGGATCTGCTCTCTGTCGCTATACGGGAAGTGAGGGAGGAGACTGGCGTTAAAAGCGTAAAGCCTGTATCCGATAAAATTTTCTCTCTTGAGGTTCTTACAGTTGACGGCCACGAAAAATGGGGACAATACGTTCCGAGCCACCTTCATCTGAATATTACCTATCTTCTGGAAGCAAACGAGACGGAGGAGCTCAGAGTCTGTGAAGGAGAAAACAAAGCTGTTTCCTGGTTTCCCCCGGAAGATGCTCTGAGTGCATCCTCAGAGCCATGGTTTGTTCAGCGAATCTATAAAAAGCTAAACGAAAAAATGCGTACTTTTTAAGGGTGCTTTCTTCACTTTTAACTGTATGTTCCGTTTCTCTTTTCTTTATGATAACATTTCATTTCTCTGCTTTACAATTGTCTCCTCATCTGCTATTATTGTCAGCAGTTTTACATTTAAAACAATATATAAGAGGTACTATCATGAAAAAGTTTTTTGAAGAATTCAAACAGTTTATCAGCAAAGGCAATGTCATGGATCTGGCAGTCGGCGTTATCATCGGCGGCGCATTCCAGAGCATTGTAAACTCTCTCGTTAACGACATTCTTATGCCTCTCCTCAGCATGATCACCGGCGGTGTGAATTTTGCCAGCTGGGCAGTTACTATTGGAAAAGGCGAGCTTGAAAATCCCGCAACTCTCACCTACGGTAACTTTATCTCCGCAATCATCAACTTCCTGCTGATGGCAGTTGTTCTTTTCCTCATTATCAAGGCTATGAACTCCGCAAAGTCTGCTTTAGCAAAGCCCAAGGCAGAAGTTGAAGAAGAGAAAGTTCCCACCACAAAGATCTGCCCCTTCTGCAAGAGTGAGATCGCTATTGACGCAACCCGTTGCCCGCACTGCACCTCTCAGCTGGACAAGTAAGCCGCTGCACAGCAAATACTTCAAGTTCCATATCTGAAAAAAAGATTTCCCGTCATATTGACAGGAAATCTTTTTTATTACTTTTTTCTGAGGTTATGCCTGAGACATTCTGAATTCTCTGGACTCCAGAGCCGTTCGATTGACCTCTTCCGGAGTCTTAAACGTAGGAACCGTTTCATGAAGCGCAGCTCTGACCGTCTCATCATCCTGCGTTTTGCATACAGACAAGAGGACAGCGAGTTTATCGGAGATCTCACTTTCACTCAGCGGAGCGCTTCGCTCAACATAGATCATATCGTTATCTGTTTTATCCAGCTCTTCGAAGTTGATCAGCAGTTCTTCATAAAGCTTTTCTCCGGGACGAAGTCCTGTTTCAACAATATCGATATCCTTATACGGTTCCAGGCCGGACAGACGCACCATATTTTCAGCCAGCTCAAGGATCGGCATCGGCTTTCCCATATCCAGCGCGAAAAGCTCACCGTTGGAAGATATCGCCCCGCAGGTAAGAACCAGCTGCGTTGCTTCCGGAATCGTCATGAAATATCGGATGATACGGCGGTCAGTAATTGTTATGGGTCCTCCCGCAGCGATCTGTTTCTTAAAAAGAGGAACAACGGAGCCGTTGCTTCCGAGGACGTTTCCGAAGCGGGTAGCACAGAATTTTGTCGTAATATCCCCCGATTTCGCCTGTTCTCCCGCTTTGGACATTACCAGCATCTCGCACATGCGCTTGGTAGCCCCCATGATATTCGTGGGATTCACGGCTTTGTCCGTGGAAACCATCAGGAAATTCGCAACCTTATATTTTACAGCACAGTCAACGACATTCTTTGTCCCGAAGACATTATTTTTCACCGCTTCCACACAGTTATGCTCCATCAAAGGAACATGCTTGTGTGCCGCAGCATGAAGAACGACATCCGGTTTATACGTTTCAAAAATCCGATCGAGCTTTTCCCGGTCCGTAACCGTACAGATCTCCACATCCAGCGCCAGCGTACTGCCGTACTTCATCTTCAGCTCCTGCTGAACATCATAAGCCCCGTTTTCGTATACATCCAGAAGGATCAGCTTCCTCGGGTGCATTCTTGCGATCTGCCTGCAGAGTTCACTTCCTATGGATCCTCCGCCTCCGGTGACAAGGACCACCTTGTCCGCATAGAAGCGCATGACCTCATCACTCATAAATTCTTTCGCATCACGGAACAGAAGCTCCTCGATATTAAACTCCCGAATCGTCCGCTTTCCGAATTCATTCGTCTGAGAAAGAGGATAGTCATACACCAGAATCCGGCATCCGGTAGGCCGGTAGCGCTCATAGAGCTCTGTTTTGCGCTCAGCGCGCATACGGGGAAGTGCAAAGACAATTTCTTCCACGTTCAGCTCTTTCAGCTTGTCCGAAGCAGCATCGTTTTCCGCAATCACCGGGATGCCAAAGATCTCTCTTCCGGATTTCGCAGAGTCTCTGTCAATAAAGCACACCGGGACATAAGCCGAATGCTGGTTTGTCATAAGCTCTTTCGCAAGCAAAGCGCCAATCCTGCCCGCACCGACGATTGCCAGATTATGTCTGTCCGCATTCAGAGAAAGCTCCCGCAGAGACTCTTCAGATTTTCCTCCATTCGCAGAAAGACGGATCCCTTCATCAGAAGCCCGGTTCTCCGGATCTTCCAGATACAGCCCGGTAAACAGCTTCACAGTTTTTCGGAAAACAGGAAAACTCCACAAACGCCTGGAGCCATATTCAAAAATATACTGGTAGATCAGCCTTGCCGCCACAGCACCCAGCAGGTCAAACGCAACGATACACACAACACGAAGGAAATTAATCCTGGCGCTATGCTCAGGAATGATCCGCTGAATGATGTAGTAAATGACCCCGGCACAGAGGTCGGAGATGATCAGCCGGATATACAGACGGCTGCCTCCATATCTTAAGATCTGCCTGTATACTCTGAAAGCAAAGCGCATCCCGAAAATACATGTCGCTCCGATGATGAACTGGAGAACAATATATACCAGTCTGAGACGGAACACTAACGAGCTGGGATTCAGATACAGAAAGATAAAGATGGCAATAGCAAGGATAGGGAGATCATACAGTACCGCTGTTAAGCTTCTCCCAGAACCTTTTTTCTCTTCTGAAGTTTTATTAAATACAAATAACATCCGTCAATCAGCCAACTGTAATATCAAAGGTCTGAAGGAAACTGTAAGATCCCGAAGGAAGTCCATTCAGTCCGGAAAGAGAATAATTCAGTACATTTGAAGCTGATGCCATACCGGAGACTGAAACCACCTTCACCCCATTATCCGCATTCGACATATTTGCTTTCAGAGGATTATTTCCGGTAATTTCAACAGAAGCTGTATTTCCTGTAGTACTTCCATCTTTATAAATAGCAGTTGTGAATCCGACTTTTGAGAATTCAGTATTATTGTTGAAGTTTTGTTGCTGGACGCCATTAACATAGTATATCGGGTTTAATGTCTGAGTTTTTAATGAAACAATGACCGATCTACCACTGCTAAGCTCTGAGGACACACCAATCGGAGCAGATCCGGAGAGTCCGGAAGAAAACGAACCGTTAAGTTTTATTGATGCCGGAATAGTCACTGTATAGCTCTCATTGATATCAAAATTTACAGCCATTTGCACTTCCTGAGGTTCCAAGGTACCTGTCCCGGTTATTTCACGTAATCCTGCTGAGTAATCAAGATTTTCTCCTCCGGCATTTTCTTCTGCGAATGCTCCGAAACTAAGAGAAAACGTCAGGAGCAATACCTCAAACAATACCAAAAACTTTTTCATAATTTCTCCTTTCATGATATACATAAAAATATTAATTCTGTAAAATCAGCATGCTCTTCTTGCCGAACCGTCTTTCTTAACAGTCAGATATATCTTCTCTCCGTCGCCGCTATTTTACCGTGAGCAAAGCCTTCATATCCGCGTTATTCGTCAAAGCAAGTGTTTTCATAAAATACGGCTGGGCATGAAGCACACATTCGTATTCTCCGGCTTCCAGCACATGGCTGAGCTTTACATCTGAGATTACATTTCCGGGCTCAATCATATCCGTGGAAAACAGGACTTCATAGCCTTGCGGACTGTCATCCGGGAGCCTCATTTCATATGAAATATAATACAAACCCGCATTCTTTTCGTTATTTTCCAGATTAATCCCCTCAATAATATCCTTTCCAGCTTCCGCAAAAAACTGAGGTCTGCCGGAAATAACCACTCCCGGCTCCTCTTCCATTGCTGTGCGCTCTTTTTCTTTTTTCTCCGCCTCTTCTCTCGTCTGCTGGCTGTCATCCAGACTCAGAACAGGTACATTCTGCACCAAAGAAACCTGCTCCGGACTGTAGCTCATAGCAGAGCTTCCACCTCCACGGTAAAAGAACGCAGCTAAGAAAAACAGGGATAACGATGCAAAAAGCAAAAATATAATCAGTAAAACTTTCAAATGACGATCTGAGCGTTTCTTCTTCATGTCAACACCCTTCCATTTCTCGGATTCTTGCATGCCGAGCGGCACGGGAACGTTTTTCTTGACAGATATTTACCCTTGTAGTATTATAGCAAAGCTATGGAGGAGTACCGAAGTGGTCATAACGGGGCGGTCTTGAAAACCGTTAGGGGGCAACCCCACACGGGTTCGAATCCTGTCTCCTCCGCCATAAAAGAAACCGTTGGTCTTTAAGAGCTTCGGTTTCTTTTTCTATATTCCATATAATACAGAAAGCAGATCTGACGCTTTGGTTACAATTTATTTACATTATAAAGTATCAAGTTGAAAAAATCAATAGGAAGCTAAACCGAATCGACATTGTTTTTTGAAATATAAAACGATATAATTCTATTTATGATAAACAGAAACGAAAAACGAAAATACAGAATTGTCATTGTTCTTCTCTGTCTATTGGCCATTTCAGTTCGTCTTTACAAATTTGGTTCTGTCCCCGGAGGAATGAATCAGGATGGCGCAATGGCTGCAGTCGATGCGAAGGCACTGGCCCAGTATGGGACAGACCGGCTCGGAATGAGATACCCAGTACATCTTACCGCCTGGTCATTCGGACAAATGAGTGCTCTGATGAGTTATCTGATGGCTCCGATAATCCGGCTCGCCGGGCTGTCTGTTACCTCTGCCCGGATTCCTTCTCTCATCATCAGTCTGGTTGGACTGATCTCTGTTTATTGTTTTTCCAGGGAAGCCCTTGGGGAAAAGATCTCATTGGCCGTATTATTTCTTACTGCGATCAGCCCCTGGCACATCATCCAGAGCAGATGGGCACTTGACTGTAACCTTTTCCCTCATTTTCTGTCTGTCGGTATGCTGTTTCTCTTGCTGGGAACAAAAAAGAAATACTGCTATTATATTTCCATGCTGTTTTTTGGTCTGAGCATGTATTGCTACGGAATCTCCATCTACACTGTTCCTCTTTTTCTGGTTTTTTCCGCTGTCTACCTGATTTCCGGAAAGAGGGCAAAAGCTTCAGATATTTTGATCTGTTCAGCGATCTACCTGCTCATCTCCTGGCCTTTTCTTCTGTGTATGATTATCAACTTTTTCGGGCTGGAGACAATAAAGACTCCGTTCTTTACAATACCGTTTTTCCCGTACACGATTCGGTCCGGTGATATCCTCTTTTTCTCGGAAAATCCTTTTTCTCAGCTTCTGCTAAATCTCCGCTGCACATTCACAATATTGTTCCAAAAATATAACGGCGCTCCCTGCAACGAGGTAAGAGGTTTTGGAACATTATACGTTCTCTCCTTGCCGTTCATCCCCATAGGAGCATTGAAGCTTCTGAAGCATTTCAGGAACAATACAGGAGCTGCTCTGACCTGGTTCATGTTTCTTACCGGTCTCTTTGACGGGATCATCACAGCCAATGTAAATATCAACAGAATCAATCTGATTTTTTATCCGCTCCTGATTTTTGCAGGAATGGGATTATGCGAAGCAATATCCTTCTTCCATATACTCTCCCCGAAAGCCGGAAAGATTTCCGGCGCATTGATCATCGCTGGTTTTATCGCCTCTTTTTCACTCTTTACCTTCCGATATTTCACATCCTATGCTGACGAGATCTCTACCATTTTTATGGAAGATTTCGGTCAGGCTCTCGTTTCGGTAAAAGAAACGGATTCTGGGAAATACTGCATTACTCCAGACGCTCAATATGATGGATTTTGGTATGTCAGCGAGATCCTGACGCAGTTTTATCATGATACCGATGCAAAATTTTATCAGAGCAGTGACTTCAGCAGCAAATACGAGTTCCGGAATCCAGACCCGAATACGGTACCCGATGAGGATACGGTATATGTAATTACGGAAGAGTATCTGAATCTCTTCGATGACACTGATTTCACGATCTCACAGTTCGGAAATTTTTACACTGCAATATGCAATAAGCCGCTTCCCGCAGAAGCGTAACTCTGAGCGCTTCGCTGAGTAGACACAAAAGGGGCTAAGAAACAGCAGTTCAAACGGGACCTTTCCTGAGAGCAGAACGAAAAAATATCGGAAACGGGAAATAATCGTTCCCGTTTCCGGTATTTTTTTCGTTTATATTACGGTATCTTTCACCGAAAAAGTAAATTATTCGGTAGTATAATTATCAAAATATCCCTGGATGTATACGATTGGCGTACCTTTATCTCCGGAACCGGAGGTCAGGTCGCAGAGAGAGCCGATCAGATCCGTCAGCCGACGGGGAGTCGTACCCTCGGAAGCCATTTTACCCACCAGATTGGCATCCTTCTTTTCGATCTCGCCTTTGATTGCCGTTCTGAGTTCTTCACCAGAAAGATCCGCAAAATTGTTATCCGCAAGATACTTGATCTTCAGCTCGTTCGGAGTACCATTCAGGCCGGAGGTATAGAACGGAGCAACGACTGGATCGGCAAATTCCCAAATCTCTCCAACGGGATCTTTAAATGCTCCGTCACCGTAAACCATCACTTCTACATGCTTCCCGGTAGCGTCCAGAATACGGCGCTGTATGTCTTCCACAAGACTCTGGCATTCTCTCGGGAAAAGCTTTACAGTATCATCCGTAGCTTTATTGGTACCGAGAAGACCGTAATCCTTATTATATCCGCTACCGTTTACCGGGGCGGAAAGAATATCATCAAGACCAAAGACTCTGGCTGCACCGGCATCCTTCAGGATACGCTTTGTATGAGCCAGTGTATGGATATCGCAGCAGATAATATCTGAGGTATAATCCAGAATCGCCTTGGGATTATTCGCAAAGATAATCTCGCAGTCAGCTCCGGCTTCACGAATCAGCTGCTCATAGAACTCTACATAATCAACACCGGTAAAACGATGCTTATTATATCCAAAAAGCTCACGGTATCTTTCAAGAGAAAGAACATCCTTATACGGATCAACGCCCTTAGCCTCTACGGTATCAAGATCGACGAGATGATTACCTACTTCGTCAGCAGGATAGGAAAGCATCAGGACGATTTTCTTCGCGCCCATGGCTATTCCGCGAAGGCAGACAGAGAAACGGTTTCGGCTGAGTATCGGGAAGATCAGACCGACAGTTCCGCCTCCAAGCTTATTCTTTACATCCTCAGCAATATCCTGAACAGAAGCATAATTCCCCTGCGCACGGGCAGCGATAGCTTCCGTCATTGCGATCACATCACGATCACGAACTTTAAAGCCCCATTCGTCATCTTTCGACGCTTCAAGAACGCAATTCGTTACGATCTCAGCAAGGTCATCTCCTTCACGAATGATTGGGGCCCGGATCCCACGGGAAACAGTTCCGACCAGACGACTCATAATTCATTACTCCTTTTTGCCGTACAGGCAACAAAAATACTTGAGAATTATATTACAACAACTTTTATTTGTAAATATTTTTTATCCTGAATCATTACAACTTGTGTTATCCCAACTCAATATAACTTGAGCGCTTAAATGACGGTTCATAAAACAGAACACGATCCACCAGTCCCTCACTGTTGTAATCATAGAAAATTTCGAAGCTTTCTGAAACATACTGACACGCTGAGGTATAGCCTGCTTCATATTCATTATCCGAGAGGGTATCCCAGCTGCCCAGCGGTACCGTACGGTAATTACTGGCATTCAGATGATCTCCGTTAATAGAGAATCTCGTTCCCATGAAAAGCTCAGAACGCTCCGTTCCGATATTCGCATCAGACAGGGAAGACAGATTTTCTTCGCTCAGAACACTGCTGAGATCTGCTCTGTACAATCTTGCCCGCATATCCGTGTATTCATCGGTTTCATCCTCCACTCCGGAGTAAAACAGATCTGTCCCGGACAGAATATACTCATAAGACCGAACATTCGAGATCCGTATTTCCCTCCCCGTGGAAAGCTGACGAAGATGAAGCGTTTCTCCGTCGGCATCATCCTGAAAAAGCAGAATATCGTCAGAAATCAGATACGGGAAAAAGACTTCTTTATCCGCCAGGATCTGCTTCATTTCTTCTCCGTCTGTATTCATCGAGATCAGATGATTGTCTCCGTCCGTAAAATACAGTCTGCCGGAGCGAAGGAACAAATAGTCACAGGTTCCGTTATAAAGGACTTTGAGAGATCCAGCGGAATCATCTGAAACAGAATATCGGACGACAGAAGATGCTCCCGTTTCCAGATCATTTCTGATATAAAAAAGATCATCCCCGTAAAGCGTAAGATACCGGACATCTACTCCGCTCTCGATCATCTCTGTCTCCCGGACATACATGCCTTTTGAACCTGCCGTAAATTTCATTCTGCAAAAATACGGATCACCGTTCTCTGTATGCTTCGAGCCATACAGCATCTTTCCGCTGTGAACAAACATACTGCCCAGCATATAGTTTGACATCGCACGCGTATCCGATGCCGTAAAATAAACTTCGGAAGAAAGAGCACCGGACATCAAATCCGCTCTGACGACATCTTTCGCAACAGGCATTACCGAAGTTAACGATCTTTGTTCAGAAGCAGCCGAAACCGGCAACTGACCGGATTCGGAGACCTCCCCGGTCTCCGCTGACTCCGCAGGCACCATAAGAGATGACGTAGGGAGAACAGGAGACGCACTGACACGCGTAACGCCGCACGCGCTGCCCGCAGCAAGCATACTGACAAGAAGAATAACCAATATAAGCTTTTCCGGAAGTCTCTTATTCATATCTGGAAAACGGCCCCTTCCTGTATTTTCTAGCTTTATAAGATGATAAGATTATATACTTTGTTCAAAGACCCGGTCAAGAGAAAACAGCGGACAAGCCAGGGAAGGCATGCCCGCTGTTATTCTGTCAAATATCACTTTGCTGCTTCCATACCGGCAATAAGAGCAGCTTTATTTCCCTCAAGGAACCTTGCCTTTCGCTCGCCAAGCTCAATACGGATCGCTTCGACCATTTTATCATTGTCCACGATATCGCACTTTGACATCATTGCTCCGAGAATTGCAACGTTTGCACCCTTCGGGTTATTTACGCTCTCTGCGAGCCTGTTGGCATCACAGTAGACAACCGTAACATCATCACGGGTGGATTCGCGTTCAATAATAGAACTGTTGATAACAAGAAGTCCGCCGGGTTTTACCTTGCTCTCAAATTTATCAAGCGACGGAAGGTTCATGGCAACCACAACATCAGGATTCTCAATAAGCGGAGAACCGATCTCCGTATCGCTCACAATAACTGAACAGTTTGCCGTACCTCCACGCATCTCAGGACCATAGGAAGGAAGCCAGGAAACATGTTTTCCGTCAAGCATGCAGGCCATGGCAAGGAATTTGCCGATCAGAAGCATACCCTGACCGCCGAAACCGGCAAATACAAACTCTTTCATCATAATTATTCAGCCCCCTTGTCTTTGCATACACCGAGAGGATAATACGGGATCATATTTTCTTCCAGCCACTTCATTGCTTCCACAGGACTGAGACCCCAGTTTGTTGGGCAGGTAGAAAGAACTTCGATCATGCAGAAGCCCTTGCCCTCCATCTGATAACGGAAAGCTTTCTTGATAGCGTTCTTTGTTTTGATGATGTTCGCATTGTTATTGACAGCACAGCGCTCGATATAGTAGGAACCGGGAACCTGTGCAAGCATTTCGCTCATCTTGATAGGAGCACCGCACCAGTCCTCGTCACGGCCATAAGGTGAGGTCGTAGTCTTCTGACCTACAAGGGAGGTAGGCGCCATCTGACCGCCTGTCATACCATAAATGGCGTTGTTTACAAATATCGTAACGATCTTTTCTCCGCGATGCGCAGCATGAACGACCTCAGCAGTACCGATGGAAGCAAGGTCTCCGTCTCCCTGATACGTGAAAACAAGAGAATCCGGCTTTGCACGCTTGATTCCAGTAGCTACTGCGGGAGCACGGCCATGAGCCGCCTCAAACATATCAACATTGAAATAATCATAGGCGAAAACTGAGCATCCGACAGGAGCTACACCGATAATATCCGCTCCCTTTCCGGTTTCTTCAAGGCATTCAGCTACAAGGCGATGGATAATACCATGGTTGCAGCCAGGGCAGTAATGAAACTGTTTATCCGATAAATAAGGTGTCTTTTCAAATATTACAGAAGACATATTACATACCCTCCTTAAGTTTGATAACTTCAGCTACAATCTCTTCGGTAGTGGGGATCTGGCTGCCGCAGTGTCCAAAGTAATGAACCGGCTTGGAATCGCCGACTGCAAGACGGACATCTTCCATCATCTGACCCTCGTTGCACTCAACATCGAGAATGGCATCGCAGCCGGAAACAGCAGCTTTCAGTTCTTCAGACGGGAACGGCCATACGGTAATCGGGCGGAAAACACCTACCTTATAACCCTTGCCGCGTAGAATATCTGCAGCCGTTTTCGCAATACGGGCTACGGTTCCGAAAGCTGTAATAATGATTTCCGCATCCTCGGTATTGTAGCACTCCCACATTTTCTCATTCTTCTCAATCTCTCTGTAGATTGCCTGAAGATGATCATTGTGGACGCTGAGCTCTTCTGTATTAATAAACAGAGAATTAATCACTGCCCGTCTTTCGGGAGCGTCACCCGGCTTATAGCCATGAGCTGCCCAGGGTTTATTCTCACGGGTTGCTTTATATTCGACCATCGGTGGCATCTCCACTGGTTCCATCATCTGACACATAACGCCGTCAGCAAGGAACATGCAGGGAACACGGTACTTCTCTGCCTTGTCATAGGCAAATTGCATAATGTTAATCGCTTCCTGAATTGAAGAAGGGGCATAGGTAAGGAGATGATAGTCTCCGTTTCCGCCGCCTTTAACAGCCTGGAAATAGTCGCCCTGAGATGCCTGAATGGAACCCAGACCGGGGCCGCCGCGCATAACATTGAGAATAACAGCAGGGAGTTGAGCGCCTGCCATGTAGGAAATACCCTCCTGCTTGAGAGAAACTCCGGGGCTGGAGGAAGAGGTAATAACACGCGCGCCAGTTCCTGCGGCACCATAAACCATATTGATTGCTGCAACTTCGCTTTCAGCCTGAAGGAAGCATCCGCCGATCTCCGGCATACGGGCTGACATATATTCAGGAATCTCCGTCTGCGGAGTGATAGGATATCCGAAGAAGAAACGAGCTCCTGCACGGATAGCAGCCTCAGCGATTGCTTCGCTGCCTTTCATAAGAGTTAATGACATTTCCTTCCTCCTTAATCCTTCTCTATCCTGATTGCTACGTCAGGACAGGTACGGGCACAGGACGCACAGCCTATACATGCTTCCTGAACAGCCACTTCTGCGGGATGATAACCTTTTGCGTTGAGCTTGGTCTTTGAAAGGGCAAGAACATTCTTGGGGCAGGCTCTCACACAGAGACCGCAGCCTTTGCAGACCAGCTCATTGATCGTTACTTTGATCATTCTGTTACCTTCTTTCATACATAATGTTTCTATAATATTTTAATTTACAAATAAGTATAGACAATTTACAAGCTTTGGATCCAAGAATCCCAGTCACGCGCCATATATGTATCGATTGCCATCGGAGTTCCGATATATTTCGGGTCATGTCCCTCAGAGAGGAAAATATCCAGCATTTTCTTCTTCCCAGAGGTATACTTTACCGGAACCCCGGTAAGCTCCGAGACCTGCTTTATCATTTCATAACCGTCTCTGAGCTCTTCAGGCGTCGTCATCTGAGCGAGATTTGTATTGTTGATCATTCCGGTAATCTTCAGTCTGGAATGAAGTTCCATTTCTTCCTGAAGATGACGGATCTTTTCTACAGTTCCGGCAAGAGGTCTGCGAATATTGACTACATTGAGGACTTCCAGCTCTCCGTCCCCCAACTCCATGAAATCCTCACGATATCTTCCGAGGGCTGTCGCACCGACAGCATCTCCTCCAACATCGAAAACCACCGTATCCCAGTTCATATCAAACGCGGACTGAACTTCCGCCGGAAGAGAGAGCGTTTCCACACTGGAATTCGAAAAATTCGGGGAAACAATGCGAATCTCCTTCATTCGGGTAAGTCTTCCCGGCTCGGTAAGCCGGAAGTATGTATTCACCATATCAAGATCAAGAAGCTCGGTACGCTCTCCGCGAGCTGCGGCGGCAATTGCAAAGTTCAGCGCAAGCTCTGTTTTCCCGCTTCCATAATTCCCGATAAGGACAAACATCTTCTTAGACATTACATTTCCTCATATATTCCATTATTTACGCTAATATTATACTACTTCTTTTTTACCATTGCAACGGAGAAAATCTACAATTTACAATATCTGAACACAAAAACAGACCGGGGATTCCGGTCTGTCCTGAATTTTTCTATCATTTGTATTTATATAATCTCAAAAGTTACCGTATTGGTATATATCTCTCCGTTCGGAAGATGAATAAGATAATCCTGCTTTTCCAGATCCTCAACATAATCCGAATGTGACGGCAGGGAAGCCCACGGCTCTATACAAACATAGGGCGCATTTGTATGCGGCATATGCCACAGCCCGAGAAACTCCATGTCCGGATAGCAGGCCCTGACCGCATATCCGGAAACATCCGACTTCAGCATAACCGATTTCGGCATACCCTGAAGAACGATCGCGTCTAAATCAAATTTTGAATGGTCCAGACGCAGTCTTTTCCCGTCTTCAAGCTCAAAGGGCTCATTGACATCATTCAGCCTGCAGGTGGTCTGGTCAAATCCGATCCTCACCGGTCTGCTTTCCGAGTCAAACTCAAAATACCAGTCCGAAAAATCTCCGTCCCCACCGAGCGGTACATTAAAGCCGGGATGTGAGCCCAAACCGAAACACATCACATTGTCGCCTCTGTTCTCAACGGTACACTTTTTCGTCAGCGTCCCGTCCGCAACAGAATAGGTTATTCTCAATTCAAAGCTGAAAGGGTAAATGGACCGGGTAACTTCACTGTCACGCAAAACAAAATCTACAGAATCAGGTGAAACATTTTCCGACTGAAAAGTCACGCTTCCGCAGAAACCATGAATCTTCATACTGTATTCTTTCCCGGAATAAATATATTTTTCATCCGTCAAACGGCCCACATACGGGAAAAGATTCACATCCTGAGACTTCCAGTATTTTTCATCTCCCTGCCACAGATACTCGACATCATTTTTTCTGATACTGCGGAGCAAGGCGGATCCGGAATCGATCTCTACTGAAACAACACCGTCAGAGATAGTAATAACGCTCATCATATTTCTCCTTATGACATTCGCTTCCGCTTTTGAAAGCCAGAAGTATTATTAAATGTTTTATTAATAATTATAACATACTGTTTCCTTTATTTCAAAGCCATCCCGCAGCTTGAAATAAAAAAGACAGCTTCTGATCTGAAAGCTGTCTTTTCTGAATAATGGAGAGTAGCGGACTCGAACCGTTGACCTTCCGCGTGTGAGGCGGACGCTCTAACCAGCTGAGCTAACCCTCCGTGTTTTTTCATAATAGCATATCTCCTTATCTATTTCAAGAAAAAATATTTTTATATGAACTGTATTTTTTTGTTGACAAGAGCTTTAATCTCTGCTAAAATCTTTTTGCTGTTTAAGTAATGGCGGCATAGCTCAGTTGGCTAGAGCATGCGGTTCATACCCGCAGTGTCCCCGGTTCAAATCCAGGTGCCGCTACCAACAAGGCGTAGCTATTCAACTGCGCCTTTCATATGGCCTGGTGGTCAAGCGGCTAAGACACCGCCCTTTCACGGCGGTAACACGAGTTCGATTCTCGTCCAGGTCATCAATAAAAACCTCCCAAATTGGGAGGTTTTTTATTTTTACTTGTTATGAGCTTCACCTTTACGGTATTCTCCGGGAGTCACGCCAAGGATGGTTCGGAAACTGCGGACATAATGGCTCTGTGAGCTGAACTGATAAAATGAGGCAATATCTGCAATCGGCTCCGTACCGCTGCGGACAAAAAAGCTTGAGTCCTCCACGCGGCGGCGGACAATGAAATGATGGATCGTTTCGCCGGTCTCCCTGTGAAACAGTCCAGAGAGATAGTTTGGATTCAGAAAAACGGACTCAGCGATGCTTTCAAGAGAAAGCTTCTCACAGAGATGTTCTTCTATATAATCAACAGCACGGTTGATGGTATCAGAATAGCGTTCCTTTTTCATGCGGATCACAGCAGATGTGAAGCCTACCACCATTTTTTCTTCAAAATGCAAAATCTGACGAATATCACTGCAGGTCTCGATCTGGCGAATATAAGCATCTGAGAGGGTGAAAGCATCATCTGCCCGCACTCCTCCGGAGATCGCAGCTCTCGTCATAAAGGCGCAGCTGCAGATGATTGAGTTTTTGAGAGACCGAGCCTCTGTTCCGGCCAGCTGTGCCCTCGGGCGAAGATTTATCTCAGCGAGAGTCCGAAGAGCGCCTTCCGTATCACCGGATGAAATATAGCGGCAGATCTCCTGCTCTGTCATATAAGGAGAGTGGAGAAATTGCCGGGTACGATAATCTCTGGTCTGGAGATAGAAGGAATCCGGAAGGAAATCCAAACCGGACAGTCCCTGTTTCTTTATTTCTCCCGGAGATTCTGCTATCTCTTCAATCCCCTCTAAAGACAGAGGACGCTGCACAAAGAGGAGCTCAAGAAGCAGTCCGGAATAATAGTACCGTTTCATGGGCAAGAGGATCAGCGAGTCCAGATGGATCCGAAGAGCAGACTTCATGCGCATCTTCACCATACCTTCCCTCACAAGACGGATGAGAGCTTCGTCTGAGACCGGCTCAGCAAGAAAAGGGCCTGCAGTAATGCAGATATCTCCCGGCAGACGCAGAACAAGAAATCGTTCTCCGACAGGAGAAAAGAGATACTGTACCTTGTTATACTCTTCTCCCGGCTTAGGAGAGAGATTCTCCAGACCCGTTACAGAAGCCGCAGTGGGAATGATTTCAGGAAGAGAATACACTGTATCTTTCCCGCTGCTCAGCTGCAGCGGAAGCTGAACCGACTCATAAAAACAGCGGCAGATCTGGATTTCCCTCTGAAACTGCATTATTATGACCTCCTTTTCTTTTCTGCTCAGAATTAAAGAGACAGGATAAACAGGTTTTAAAAAGAGTATTCCTGCCTTTTTCTTCAAGGAACAGAAAAGGAACATATACAGATACGCACAAGATATGAAAATTATATCATATATCTGAGCAAAATGATATAAAACATTTTTCCTTCTGCATATAATACATAACATCAGAGATAAAATTGCCTTTCGTCATTGGAAAAATTGTGCAATTTTACCGAACTGAATTATATTTATGGAGGGAAAACCAAATGAAGCGTTTTCTGGCAGTTATTCTCGCACTCGTGATGGTTTGCTCCTTCTTTGCATGCGAAGCATTCGCAGAGGAGAAGATCGTCATCAAGTTCGCCGCACAGGGCGACAGCACCCCCGCAACGCAGGAATCCGTTGATGCATTCAACGCAATGCAGGACAAGTATGTTGTTGAATGGGTCGACATGACCAACGATTCCGGCGCAATGAAAGAGCAGCTCATCACCAGCATGAAAGCCGGCTCTTCCGACTACGATGTTCTTTCCATGGACGTCTGCTGGGCAGGCGAATTCGCCGCAGCTGGCTACATTGAGCCCATCGACCAGATGATGAAGGAGAGCGAGCTGAGAGCTTCCGCTTTCAATGCAGGCTCTATGAGCGCTGCTTCCTACAATGCAAAGACTTTCGCACTTCCTTTCTTCCCTGATCTCGGTGTTCTCTTCTTCCGCAGCGATATCGTTTCTGCAGAGGATGCAGCAGTTCTCGTTTCCGGTGATTACACCTATGCTGACCTTCAGGCAATGGCTGAGAAGTACAAGGGACAGGGCGGAACTACTGACGGTATCTGCTTCCAGGCTAAGCTTGGTGAATGCCTCATGTGCAACCTCACTGAGTATACTGCCGGCTGGACCGATGTTAAGGGCGGCCTCGAAGCCATGAAAGCTATGGTTGACTCCTCAGCAGTTCCCGCAGACATTCTTAACTACGCAGAAAGCGAGACCGCGAACAGCTTCATCAAGGGCGTCAGCGTGTTCTCCCGTAACTGGCCCTACCAGTGGGGTGAAATCGCAGCAAACGGCACCATCACTCAGGATCAGGTCGGTGTAGCTCCTCTGCCCGGCGGTTCAACTGTCGGAGGATGGCTTCTCGGCATCAACAAGAATTCCCAGAACAAGGAAGGTGCATGGGAATTCATCAAGTATCTCGCAACAGACGGACAGAAGACTCAGGCAACCACCGGCGGCCATCTCCCCGGATACAACGCAATGCTTTCCGATGCTGATGTTATCGGCGCAAACGTAATGCTCTCTATGGAAGGCTTCCAGAACGCACTGGCCACCACGATTTCCCGTCCTGTCTCCTCCGAGTACAGCAAGACCGCTGATACCATCATCAATGCCGCTCATGCATTCCTTTCCGGCAACGGAGATCTTGATGCTACCGCAGCAGTGATTGAAGAGGCACTGGCCGGCTGATTTTTCGGGATCTCCGCGCGTCTCCCCTCTCCAAAGGAGACGCGCTTTTTTAATATTTGAAAGGACTATTTGTGGCATATGAAAAAAGCAATTACGCCGAAGCAGGCCGCTTTCCTTCTGCCGCTCCTCCTCCTTCTCGCCGTTTTTGCCGTATATCCGATCGTTACTTCTATTGTTTACTCCCTGTTTGACTACCGCACAAACGATCCGGCAGCTGCTGGCCTTTACACCGGCACCAACTTCAACGCACCGCTCTTTTATGAAGACTGTGACTATTCTGCCTGGTATCTGGAAGACGATGTATCCGTTCTCACCGGAGACGATGCAGCAGAGTTGCAAGCTGCGGCAGACGAGTTGAAGGCACTCTCCGAGCCATACAAGGATGCAAAAGAAGTCGTAGAGATGAGCAAAGCCGACAGCGAAAAGATGGCAGAAACCATCCGGGATCTGAGGGAACGGATTCTCGCAGTCTATGAGCGAAATCCGGATGCGGAATACTGGAACGGCCCGGAAAAGCTCACCATTCTCCTCGACGAGATGGACGGCTGCCGCATCTCCGGAAACTTTCAGGGACTTGCGGCCTATAAAAAGCTGCTCTCGGACAGTCGTTTCGGCAAGAGTCTGAAGAGCACGTTGATCTTCACGGTTATTTCCGTTTTCTTTGAGCTGGTACTCGGTATGGCGCTGGCCCTGATCATGAACAAAGCTATCAAGGGTATCGGCGGTGTTCGTACAACGGCACTGATTCCCTGGGCGATCCCGACCGCTGTTTCAGCCCTCATGTGGAGCTATATGTATGACGGCTCCAACGGTATCGTAGCCAAGATCTTTGCAGATATCGGTTTGATCTCCTCACCGGAGCAGATGCTGCTTTCCGCAGGAGGAGCTATGTCCGCGGCAATTCTCGCTGATGTCTGGAAAACAACACCTTATATGGCACTTCTTTTACTGGCAGGACTTCAGATCATCGACACAGGGCTCTATGAGAGCGCCAAGGTAGACGGCGCATCCGCCGTACGCACTTTCTTCTCCGTGACACTGCCGTTGCTGAAGCCTTCCATGCTCGTGGCATTGCTGTTCCGTACACTGGATGCTTTCCGTGTATATGACCTGATCGCCGTTCTCACTGGCGGTGCCCAGGGCACTGAAACGCTTTCCATTTACGCCTACAAGCTGATGATTAGCCAGAGTAACTATGGCTATGGCTCCGCCGTAGTGCTTGCCATGGCAATCTGTGTGGCGCTGATTGCGTTCTTCTTTGTGAAGTTCCTTGGCGCTGAGCTGATTTCGGATGACTGAGGGAGGTATAGATATGCAACCGAAAAAATCCACGAAGATCATTTCCGCGATCATCATCGTGCTGTTTCTTGCAATCATGGTATTTCCCTTTTTCTGGATTCTGATTACCTCCTTCAAGCCCGGTGAAGAAATCTTCGGTAAGACCGCTTTCCGAATCATTGCCGAAAATCCCACTACAGCAAACTACGAAACCGTAATCGGTAAGGGAATCCTTAATTCTATTAAGAACAGTCTGATCGTTTCGCTGATCACAACAGTATACGTTGTAGCAGTATCTACTCTTTCCAGCTATATTCTCGCCAGATGCCGTTTCAAGGGGAAATCCCTCCTGATGGCGCTCATTCTCGGCGTATCCATGTTCCCGCAGATGATCGTAGTCGGGCCGATCTTCAATATGTTCTACAAACTGAATCTTCTGAACTCCTATTGGGTCACGCTCGCCTACTCCTCGATCACCCTGCCCTCAGCCACCTGGATCATGGTCGCTCATTTCAAGCGGATTCCCGCTTCTCTTGAGGAAGCCGCACACATCGATGGCTGCAATCAGTGGCAGACACTTTGGAAAATTATTTTCCCGATTGCTCTGCCTGGTGTTTTTACCTGCGCGATCATGACCTTTATTTCCGCCTGGAACGAGTACCTGCTGACCTGCACGCTCAATTCCGACAAGATGTATCAGACGGTACCTGTAGCCATCAACGCCCTGCGTACACAATTCTCCATCCTCTGGGGCGAGATTACGGCAGCTACAGTAATCGTAGTCATCCCTACGCTGATCATTGTGCTTCTCTTCCAGAAGCAGATTGTGTCCGGAATGGTCTCCGGTGCGGTAAAAGAGTAAAGAACACAGAAGTTCTGTCCATTTATTGACAGAACCTCACGGTACACAGTACTTCTGCCGATTGGCAGCTTTGTAGCTGTCAATCGGCAGAATCAAACGGCGCGGCAGGGGCACTGCAGAATCCATATCTCAGTATCAATGCGTCGCGCCGTTATTCCCCGACAACACAGGAGTATGTCACCATGCAATATACGGAAAAGAATTTTGATGAGCGTTCCCGTTTAAAACGGGAATCTCTGTTCCACCTCGCAAACGGCCGGCTTGGAGTAAGAGGTGCTTTTGAGGAAGGTACTCCGAGCAGCGTTCTCTCCATCCGCGGCACTTACCTGAACGGTTTCTGTGAAAATGAGCCGATCAGCTACAATGAACGGCTTGCAGGCTTCACTGACGGGAAACAGCAAATCGTAAACCTCCCCGACGCGCAGACGATACGCATTCTAGCAGGAAAACAGCTACTTTCCTGCTTTGACGGCACCGAACTGGTGCAGACACTGGATATGCAGAACGGCGTCTATGAGCGCAGCTTTACCGTTGACACTGAAAAGGGCAGGATTGCTCTCCGTTTTACGAGACTTGTCAGCTTCACCGAGCCCGAGATCTTCGCGGTGGAATGCCTTCTTGAATCCCGCGGCTTTGAAGGAGAGCTTCGTATTGAGAGCTGTCTGAACCCTGACGTCCGCAACTTTACAGCCTCCAATGACCCGCGTGTTGCTTCCGGCGACGGCAGAATGCTGCAGACGGTCTGTTCCAGTATCTCCGGAGACGTAATGTCGGTCATTGCCGAGACCCGGAAGAGCCATCGCCGCGTTGCCTGTGCTTCGATGCATCATTTTGACGATGAGAACAATCACGGAAAAATTACATTTACAAAGAATGAAAGTACCGGCGAGTTGACTGCAGTAAAAACACTATTCCTTCCTAAGGACGGATCGGTCAGCTTCCGCAAATATACGATTTACAGAGAAGTCCCCGCCAGTGTGGATACTTCTGAAGACTCAGAATTTACCAGTTTGGTCACTGCTCTCCGGGAAACCGCAGGAAACGGATTCCCGGCTCTGTGCAAAGCACAGCGGGAATATCTTGACCGTTTCTGGCAAAATGCCCGCGTAACCGTAGACGGAAACGACGAACTGCAGGTGCAGCTCGATTTCTGCCTCTTCGGGATGCTCTCTTCTGCCGGAAAAGACGGAAAGACCAACGTTGCTGCAAAGGGGCTTTCCGGCGAAGGATATGAAGGACATTATTTCTGGGACAGTGAGATATATATCTTCCCCTTCTTCCTTATGACAGAACCGAACATTGCCCGTTCTCTTCTGGAATACCGCTATCTTCATCTCCCGGATGCACACCGCCACGCAAGAACACTTGGTCACAGCTGCGGAGCGCTTTATCCCTGGCGCACTATCACAGGAAGCGAGTGTTCCAGCCACTATCCCTCTGGTTCCGCGCAGTATCACATTAACGGCGATATCGCCCACGCATTTATTTCCTACTGGCAGGTAACACATGATGAAAGTTTTCTTGAAAACACCTGCGAACTGCTGGTGGAAACCGCCAGACTCTGGCTCGACGCCGGGCACTGGTACAACGGTGAATTCCGTATCGACTGTGTGACCGGTCCGGATGAATACACATGCCTTGTAAACAACAATTACTACACCAATTCCTGCGCTGCAGAAAATCTGATCTATGCGGAACGACTCTGCCGGGAACTGGAAAAACGCGGTGGTTTCTCTGCCCTCAGAGAAAAACTCAGTATCACGGAAGAGGAACTGAAAGTCTTTCGGACAGCGGGTGAGGGCATGTATTTCCCTCATGATGATGAACTGAAGATCATCGCTCAGGATGACAGTTTTCTTCACAAGAAGCGCTGGGATCTTGCTTCGATCCCCAAGGAGAACTATCCGCTTCTGATGCATTATCATCCGATGATCATCAACCGCTATCAGGTGCTCAAGCAGGCAGACTCTGTACTGGCAAATCACATCTACCGTGAAGAAGATATACTGACTATGAAGCGATCTTTTGCCTATTACGAAGAGATTACCACACATGATTCCAGTCTCTCCAACTGCATTTATGCCATCATGGCCGCACGTCTCGGTGATATGCAGCGAGCAAGCTTTTACTTCAACCGCTGTGTTGGGACCGATACCTCTGATCAGAACGGAAATACCCGTGACGGCCTGCACATCGCCAATATGGGCGGTGTCTATCGCGTAATGACCTGCGGTTTTGGCGGCGTAAAAATTGGTGACGGTCACAACGGGGCATCGGGTCTCTCGCTCTTCCCGATGCTGCCGCCGGACATAGCCGGCATATCCTTCCCTCTTTATTATCAGGGCCGTCGGCTCTCTGTCTCTGTAAAG
This sequence comes from Eubacteriales bacterium, assembly GCA_030536255.1. Classification (GTDB taxonomy): domain Bacteria; phylum Bacillota; class Clostridia; order Oscillospirales; family Oscillospiraceae; genus Limivicinus. Next base: position 81,813 of record JAUNQI010000003.1, read on the forward strand.
CCCAATGAATGTACGCTGACGCTTACCGAAGGTGATCCGCTCACGCTGGAATGTTACGGGCAGGAAGTGACCATAGGAGTCACAGGAGTACAGAGCAGCTCTGCGCAGAACGCTTCAGGAAAAACAGTTTCTATAAAGCGCCTGGTGAAGGGTGTAGTATTTGATCTGGATGGAGTAGTCACTGACACAGCCGTTTATCATTTTCAGGCGTGGAAGCGGTTGGCGGATGAACTCGGAATCCCCTTTGACGAAGAGCGCAACGAGTGCTTCAAAGGTGTTTCCAGAGCGCAGTGTCTTCGACTGCTTCTTGGTTGGGGCGGCATGACCGTGACCGAGGAGGAATTTGCAGAGCTTCTTGACCGGAAAAATCGCATGTATGGGGAACTGCTGGACGAGCTTACCCCTTCCAGCATTCTTCCTGGCATTCCCGAATGTCTTGCCATGCTAAAGGACAATGGAATTCCTGCTGCTCTGTTTTCCGTTAGCAAGAACACCGACCGTATCTTGGAGCGGCTGTCCATGTCCAATGCCTTTGATGCGAAAGTCACAGGCAATGATATCCACTATTCCAAACCACATTTCGAAGGTTATCTCCTTGCCGCACAGCGGATCGGCGTTGACCCGCGTCTCTGCGTAATGGTAGAAGATTCCTCCGCCGGCATTGAAGGAGCAAAGCTTGTTTCCATGCGCACTTTGGCAATCATGAAAGATAATGTCTCCGGAGCCGATGCCTGCGTCAGTTCCACAGCCGACGTACTTCCGGCCTTGAAAGACATGCTTTGATAATTTACCATAGAATCAATATTGTCAATAAGCTCTTCCTACAGGAAGAGCTTATTGACAATATACTAATGAAAGAATATAGTGAAACAGACTCCTGATTCGGTAATCAGACAGGAATACCAACAGGAAGAAACGACAGTTCTTGTTGAATAGTTTTCTTCCTGTGTTGAAAAGACGGAAACACTAAAAATACATTTTCGGAGGTAAAAATGCATACTCTGTGGAATGCTCTCGAAAAAGCGAAAAAGATGAAATGGATCGAGCTGTCCCATCAAATGGACAACAACAGCCCCTATTGGAGCGGAATTCCTGAGGGATCCGTAGAACTTGGAAATGTAGTATTTGACTGGGGAAATCCAATACTTGAATGCCAAATCCAGACTTTTAAATTTCCCGGCCAGTTTGGAACTCATATTGATTTCCCGGCTCATTTTGTAAAAGGAGCCGCATATTCCGAGGAATTCGGTGTAACAGATGCAGTTTTTCCGCTTTGCGTTATCGACATCAGTGAAAAAGTAAAAAAAGATCCGACTTACTGTGTTACAGCAGACGATATCCGGGCTTATGAAGCAGAAAACGGAGATATTCCCGACGGGGCTTTCGTTGCCCTGAGGACTGACTGGGCTGCTTCCCGCTGGCCTGATATGGTCGCCATGTCCGGTATTGCCGAAGACGGAAGCGAAAATTTCCCCTCTTGGTCCCTTGAGGCGATTCGGTATATTTACGAAACACGAAATGCCGCAGCGAATGGGCATGAGACCTTTGATACCGACGGCTCCGCCGAATGCGCACGTCTCGGAGACCTTGCGTGTGAACGCTATGTACTCGCCCATAATAAAATTCAGATTGAGCTTCTCTGCAACCTTGACAAGCTTCCGGCAGCCGGTGCCGTTCTGATTGCATCCTGGCCAAACTTCAAGGGAGCAACCGGACTCCCCTGCAGAGTATACGCCATAACAGAGTAACATTTCCCCTTTACTCTTCTTTTCAGGCATTCGTATTAAAGCAGATTATTACGTCATTATAAAGAAATCAGTCACAGTGTCGGAAGGATTTCCATTACTGCGGCTGATTTTCTTTTTGCTGAATCGCTGTGATTCAGTTCTCCTGTTTTGTGCGTCAGATTTCCACAAAATATGGCTCTCTTTTTCTGTATCTCGTTATTTTATCAAACCCGGCTTTCTTCAAAACCTTATAGCCCTCCGGAATGTTCCTGCAGGCGCTGTACCTGGAATGACCATCAGAGCCCACAGTAACGATCTTCCCGCCGCAAAGTCTGAACCATCGGATGATCTCTTCAGACGGCATCGTATTCTGCAATCCCGGAATTCTGAGACCGCTGCAGTTGATTTCAATACCTTTTCCATTTGATGCTATCAAGTCAAGAAGTTCCGTATAATCCTTCCGAAAACTCTCTGGAGGATATCTTTTAATAAAATCTGCATTAAACGGCTTGAAAAAGTATGTAATATGACCCATGACATCAAAATCCGTTGTTTTTACAGTTAGCTCCAGTTGCCGTATATATTCTTCAAAATACTCCCTGTAATTGTCCTCATTAATCCCCATGTGGCTCATGTCATTCACTCCGTCAAGAGCATGCACAGATCCCAGGCAGAAATCAAAGTCGTTTTCTTTAAGAAGATCATCAAGGCGCGGAACTTCATTCCATGCCTGCCCGAGCTCGACTCCAGACAGAATTGTCAATTTCCCCTCATACCTTTCCCGAAAGGCATTAATGACTTCTTCTCTTTTTTTGAAGTCCGGCCATGGATACTTATCCTGAAGAGGAAATTCACAGTGGTCTGTAATACAGATCTCTTCAACGCCTTCTGAAACAGCTTTATTGCAGATAAATTCTATCGGCTCATGAGCGTCACACGAGAATTCAGAATGAAGATGATAATCAGCATAGTTCATAAAAACACGGCCTTTCACATTTGATCCGTGTTAGTATACCACTCCTTTATTCTTCTTGCAATTAATCACTTTAATAGGTATAATTATTTATTAGCGGTTAAAAAAGTTTGGAACGGAGTTCATCATGTTTAAGTTCAATACATATTTGACCCGCCCGTTTATAAAGCTGAATGGCGTAAAGTTCGGAGACAATAATCAGTTGATCGGATGGCCGTTTATTTTCCGTTTTCCAAAAGCATCAATTGAAATCGGCAACGGATGCATCATCCGAAGCAACTTCTGGTCAAACCTTCTGGGGCTCTATCAAAGGACGATCATCATTGCCAAACACAATGGAAAAATAAAGATTGGTGATAACGTTGGCATTTCCGGGTCAACGGTTTACGCCTGGAACAGCATCACCATCGGCGACCGAACAATGATTGGAGCCAACTGCAAAATTCTCGATTCGGACCTCCATCCTCTTGATCCTGCAGACAGGAATCCAGACAACCCAGAGGCTGTTAAAACTGCTCCGATCAATATCGGTCCCGATTGCTTTATCGGTTGCAACTGTCTGATTCTCAAAGGAGTAACCATAGGTGAAGGCGCTGTAATTGGAGCTGGAAGTGTAGTTACGAAGGATGTTCCCGCTTTTTCCACCGCCGCTGGAAATCCTGCCAGAATAGTTTCATACTGTCATAATAAAAACAGTAATAACTCATTTTTAAGTTAAATTTTTAAATTTTGGAGGTTTATTATGTTTTCTCTTCATTCCATGTTCGTTTTTCTTTATCTTGACCCTTCAGTAATTACTTACACAATTCAGGTAGTCGGTGGAATTGTTATCGCTATAGGGACTTTTATTGGTCTTTATTGGCATAAGGCAAAGAAAAACGTAAAGCGTAAGCTAGGTATTGACGATGATTCAAAAAAAGAGATTGAGGAAGACATCGTCGAAATAGAAGATGAAGGTTCTGCAAAGTGAATTCACTTCTTGATATTATTGCTATTCCGCTCGAAACACTTCTTTCATTATGCTACAATTTAGTGGGAAGTTACGGCTGGGCGATTGTCATTTTTACCTTTTTAACCAAAATAATTTTGCTTCCCATTTCTGTCTGGGTTCAGAAAAACAGCCTAAAAATGGTTCGTTTAATGCCGGAAATAAACAGACTCAAGTCAAAATACTATGGGGATAATGATTCGATTGCTGAAGAAACTCAGAAACTATATAAACGTGAGAAATACTATCCTCTTGTAAGTTCAATTCCGGCAATACTCCAGATCCTACTTCTTCTCGGTGTGATAAGCGCAGTTAAAAAGACCATCGGAAATACTGGAAGTTTTCTCACCGCTGTACCAGCCCAAGCTGGCAGATTTACCATTCTAGTACCAATAATTGCAGCTATTGCCTCATTTTTTTTAGGAATTGCGCAAAACAGAATCAACCCTCTGCAGCGAGAACAAAGAAAAAGCCAGCAATGGGCGACAAACATTCTATCAATCGCTATTTCTTTTTTCTTGGGTTTTTTTGTTTCTATCGGCGTTGGAATCTATTGGATTTGTAGCAATCTGTTTTCAATTCTTCAGCAATTATTACTAAACTTCCTGGTAAAGCCAGAAAATTATGTAAACTATGAAGAGCTAATAAAAAGCAAAGAGGAATTGAATGGAATCGTTGGTTTTTCCGAAAAGCTAACCAGAGAAAACAGGAAGAGAGAAAAGATTGACTATAAGAAATTCTTTTCTGTTGCGAACAAACATCTGGTATTTTACTCGGAAAAAAGCGGTTTTTATAAGTATTACGAGAATATCATTGAGTATCTTTTAAAACACTCAAATGTGATTATCCATTACATTACAAATGATCCGGATGATCAGATTTTCAGTATTGCTGAAGAAGAACCAAAGATCCATCCATACTATATTTCAGAAAATAAGCTGATAACTCTGTTTATGAAAATGGATGCAGATATTGTCGTAATGACTACGCCTGACCTCGATAATATGTATCTTAAAAGGAGTTATGTCAGGAAAGATATCGAATATATTTATACCTTCCATTATCCTCTGAGTACACACATGGTTCTTCGTACAGGAGCACTTGATAAGTATGACACTGTTTTTTGTGTTGGAGATTTTCAGTTTGATGAAATCAGGTCTGCAGAAAAATTATACGGACTTCCAAAGAAAAAACTATTATCTGTCGGATATGGGCAATTAGAACAGCTCTATAAAAGCTATAATATGCTAGATACGAATGATGAAACAACAATTCCGCATATTCTGATAGCTCCCTCATGGCAACAAGATAACATTCTGGATAGCTGTATCGACAGATTATTAGAAGAATTACTAGACAAAGGTTTTCGCATTACTGTTCGACCGCATCCGGAATATATAAAGCGATATAAGTCTAAAATTGATTCGCTAGTACAGAAATATATCAATGTTAACCCTAATGAACTTTTCTTTGAACTTGATTTCACAAGTAATCAGTCTATTTTCGCTTCTGATGTATTAATAACAGACTGGTCCGGAACAGCATATGAGTTTTCCTTTGTCACACTCCGTCCATCTGTTTTCATTGATACTCCGCCAAAAATCAATAACCCTGAATACACAAAGCTTGGGATAGAACCGCTTGAATTGGCGCTTCGGGACAAAATCGGTATCAGGACAGCACCTGACACATTTGCAGGCCTCTCAGACAAAATATGGACTCTTATTAAAGAAAAGAATAAATATGCTGATACCATTGAATCTTTGCGAAACAGGTATATTGCCAATTTTGGAGAAAGTGGGACTATTGCCGGACAATATATAATAAAAGCTCTTATCGAAAAAAAGAACGTCGCTATGGGAGATGCCAAAAAATGAAAGTGTTAATTCTCAATTCAGGACTGGGACACCGAATGGGAGCTATTACCGCAGAACATCCAAAATGCATGACAGAAATCTCAGCTTCGGATACTATACTCAGCAGACAACTCCGGCTGTTATCTCAAAATGGTTTAACGGAAGTCATAATGACTACTGGTTATTACGACAAAGTTTTAATCGATTATTGTCAATCACTAAATCTCCCCATACATTTTACATTTGTAAATAATCCATTATATGCTCAAACAAACTATATTTATTCTATCTATTGTGCACGAGAATACCTGAAAGGAGATATGTTACTTATTCATGGTGATCTCGTATTCGAACAATCTGTACTTCAGGAATTACTTAAATGCAGTACGAGCTGTATGAAGGTAAGTTCCACTATTCCATTACCACAAAAGGATTTTAAAGCAGTCGTTCACAACGGCCTGATTGAAAAAGTAGGTATTGAGTATTTTTCTGACGCTCTGGAAGCGCAGGCTATGTATAAGCTTCTGTCTGAAGACTGGAAGATATGGCTGGATAGGATCTGTAAGTTCTGTGAATCCGGAAATACTGGTTGTTATGCTGAAGTCGCACTTAATGAGATTACAAATATGTGCAACATCAAAGCACTTGATGTAGGGAACAGACTTTGCACTGAAATTGATACTCCGGAAGATCTCTGGAAAGTGAAGGAATTGATAAGTGAGTAAAAAGGTTTTTCTCAGTATGAGCACCGACGTCATTCACGGCGGCCATATTAATATTATAAAAAGAGCTTCTGAGCTTGGAGAGCTTACAGTTGGTGTTCTCAGCGATGAAGTAGTTGCAAGTTATAAACGCTTTCCTGTTCTTTCCTGCGATGAAAGGATGAAAATTGCTAGAGCAATTACAGGCGTAAAGAACGTAATCCGTCAGGATTCGCTTTCTTACAGAACAATAATTGATGCGATTAAACCGGATATTGTTGTCCATGGTGATGACTGGAAGACTGGCTTTCAGGAACCAATCCGTAACGAAGTTATAAACCTATTGAATGAATACGGTGGAGAACTCGTAGAGTTTCCCTATACAATAAATGAAGAATTTGATCAAATTGAAGCTTCTGTACGCGAACAACTTTCAATGCCAGATATACGAAGAGGAAGGCTCAAAAAACTCATTGGAATGAAAGGGACAATAACCGCACTTGAAGCTCACAGTGGAATTACAGGCTTAATTGCAGAAAAAACTGCCGTACTTCAAGATGGAAAAACATATCAGTTTGACGCAATGTGGGTATCATCACTCTGTGACTCAACTGCTAAAGGGAAACCTGATATTGAACTCGTTGACATGACGTCCAGATTTAAAACAATTGATGATATCATGGAGGTTACAACAAAACCAGTTATTTTCGATGGAGACACTGGCGGATTAGCGGAACATTTCATATATACAGTTCGTTCTCTTGAACGTATGGGGGTCTCCATGGTAATAATCGAGGATAAGACGGGCCTGAAAAAAAATTCTTTGTTTGGAACAGATGTTTCTCAAACGCAAGATACTGTTGAAAATTTCTGTTACAAAATCAGGGCCGGTAAGAAAGCACAGAAAACAAAAGACTTCATGATCTGTGCACGGATTGAAAGTCTTATCCTTGAACGAGGAATGGACGATGCACTGATGCGTGCTTTTGCATTCGTCGAAGCCGGTGCAGATGCTATTATGATTCACTCACGAAAAAAAGACCCTTCGGAGATAATTGAATTCATCAAAAGTTTTAGAGCCAATGATAAAATAACACCCATTGTTATTGTCCCAACATCTTTTAATTCCGTAACTGAGGATGAATGGAAAGCGATTGGGGCAAATGTTATTATTTATGCGAACCAACTTACCAGAAGTGGATTTCCTGCAATGCAGAGTGCAGCAAAAATGATTCTTGAAAATCACAGAGCGAAAGAATGTGACGAGGCACTTTGTATGCCGATAAAAGATATAATTACTCTTATTCCGGAGGAATAAAAGGTGATATTGACTGGATTTGAACAAAACAAATCGGTTTTATTAGGTAAGCGTTTATTTCTTGTATGTGGGAAATCTTTTGATAAACTTGAAATATCAAAATACATTAATGATCTTAAACCTTTTCGCTTCAGTGGGTTTACACCAAATCCCAAAATTGAAGAGGTACAAGCAGGTTTAAAATTATTTAACACTTCCGTATTTGATGCAATTCTGGCCATTGGGGGCGGAAGTGCACTTGATGTTGCAAAATGTATTAAATATTACAGTAAATCGAATATTGAACTGATTGCTATTCCTACAACTGCCGGTACTGGCTCCGAATCAACCCATTTTGCTGTAGTATACAAGGATGGCATTAAACAGTCTGTTGCTGACAAAACGCTTCTTCCTGATATTGTTATTCTTGAGCCTTCTGTTTTAAAAAATGTTCCTGATTATACTAGAAAGAGTACAATGCTTGACGCGCTCTGTCATGCGATTGAATCCTGGTGGTCTGTAAAGCATACACCTAAGAGCAGAGCCCTTTCAGAACATGCAATTGAACTTATCATGAACAATAAAAATGCGTATTTAGCAAATATTGATTCCGCAAATCATGAAATGCTAAAAGCAGCAAATCTCGCCGGACAGGCAATTAATATCACTACAACAACAGCTGCTCACGCCATGTGTTACAAGCTTACCAGTATGTATAAACTTCAGCATGGGCATGCAGCAGCTATTTGTCTCCCACAAGTATGGAATTATATTGAAGCTTGCCCTGGAATTACAAAAAAAGATTTTGTTTCATTACTTAAAGAACTTGATATATCTTATCCTGTCTCCTCTAACAGAGAATCCGACCTGGATATTCTTGCCGACTCAGTAAATGTTGAAAGACTTAGTAACAGCCCGGTGTTATTCGACAGAGGCACATTACGTTCAATGTATGGGGAAATTGTAAAATGAAAGCTGACCAATTTATAAATATCATAGGATCGGATTTCTTTACCGGTGTTCCTGATTCGCAGCTAAAGCCACTTTGTAACTTTCTGATTGATAAATATGGAATTGATGAAAAACATCACTTAATAGCAGCAAATGAAGGTAATGCTACAGCTCTTGCTGCTGGTTATTATCTGGCTACCAGTAAAATTCCAGTAGTTTATATGCAAAATTCCGGTGAAGGCAATATAATTAATCCTGTAGCTTCACTGTTGAATGACGAGATTTACGGCATCCCTTGCATTTTTATTATTGGGTGGAGAGGCGAGCCCTCCATACACGACGAACCTCAGCATATTTTTCAAGGTGAGGTAACCTGTAAACTCTTAGAAGTAATGGATATTAAATATCATGTTATCGATAGGTTAACGGATGCAGATGAGATAAAAGCAACTATGGATTATTTTAAAAATCTCCTAAATAGAGGGAAACAAGTTGCATTCGTTGTTCGGAAAGGTGCTCTTGAATATGACAAAACTGTCATTTATTCAAATGAAAACAATATGCTTCGAGAAGAAATCATCGCGCATATTGTCGCTGTATCTAAAAATGACCCCATAATTTCTACTACAGGAAAAATATCTCGTGAACTGTTCGAAATAAGAGAGAAGCTCGGGCAAAATCATAGCCATGACTTTCTTACAGTAGGTTCAATGGGGCATAGTTCTTCAATTGCACTTGGTATTTCATCCCAGATACCAGAGAAAAAAGTATGGATCATTGATGGTGACGGAGCTGCATTGATGCATATGGGTTCCATGGCGGTCATCGGTGCAAGCTCTCCTAATAATCTCGTTCATATAGTTATTAATAATTCTGCACATGAATCTGTAGGTGGAATGCCAACTGTAGCTGGGAAAATTAATTTTGTTTCTATCGCTAAAGGATGTGGTTACAAAAATGCTGTTTGTGTATCCACTTATGACGAGTTAGATGATATCTTAGCAAAAGCAAAGTATCAAAATGAACTAAGCTTCATAGAAGTGAAAAGCGCTCTTGGTTCTCGTGACAATCTCGGGAGACCAACAACGACCCCAAAAGATAATAAAGTTGTATTTATGCAAACTCTTCAATCTTAAAGTGTGAAAATATAATATTTTAAACGATGTTTAGAAAACATTTATTCCTAGTTGAGCATACTATCTGTCTTACTATAGTCCAACAATATGACTTTAGTATAAATGCATATAGAGGTCTATAAACAAATGATAAAAAAAACACATAACAAAATATCATATTCTACTATTTTTGTTAATTTTTTCTTTTTTTTAACTATTCTCTTTTTTACTCCGATGGAAATCTATATCGGTAATATTTCTGAGTTTTCTTTTCCTCCCGACAATGTTTGGTGGATACTTTTAATATTTGCCGTTCTTCTTTCTGTTGGAATTTCTATAATTGAATCTTTATTTATTAAATTACAAGATTATTTTAACTGCATTCTTTTTTCTCTCGGAGTTTGTTTTTATCTGCAAAGACTATTTTTTAATTCTCATCTTCAAACCCTAACAGGTGAACTTATTCAATTTTCAAAATCTGTAGTGTATTCAAATATAATAATATGGCTCTTAATTTTTTCCTCGCTTTTTTCCATATTAATGTATTTAAAGCGCTCAAAAAGTATACAGTTTCTACATTCAACTTTGTTAATTGCCGCTGCTGAGTTGTGTGTTATCCAGTTTCTAGGTTTCGGTGGTGCCATTATTAACATGGAAGATTATTCTGATGATGATATCTACCTATCTACTTCTGGAGAATTTGAATTATCACCTAAGAATAATGTTTTATATTTTATCTTAGATACCTGTGATGGGCAATTTGTTCGGGAAGCACTTGAAACTGATCCGGATCTCTTTTCAGAGTTTACTGGTTTTACATATTATCCAAACGCCACAACAACATATAGCAGAACATACCCTGCTATTCCTTATCTTTTAACAAAATCATTTTGTGATTTTAGTAAGCCATATAAATCCTATATTGATGAAGCATATGAAAAGAGTGATTTTCTAAACTTAATCAGTGCACATGATACGGATATTCGAATATACACATCCACTCACTATCTTAGTCATTCTGTATACAACTTAGTAGATAATCTTTCTTCATACGATAGCGGATCTCTTCAAGTCTTGTCACCGTTAAATTTGATAAAATCTATGATACGAATATCCGGATATCAAGGAATGCCGTATCTTCTTAAACCTCTTTTTTCATATACTGTTGAACCGATTAACAGAAATGTAATGAAAAATATTCCTGAAGATTACTTTACAAAAGGAACTAATGAATTTGAGTTTTCCAAACGTTTAAATAAGCAGGGCGTAACAACTAACGACTCATATGATTCGGCTTTCCGTTTCTATCATTTGTTTGGTCCCCATCCTGGCTGTATAATGAATTCAGAAGCACATTACGATCCCAATGCTACTCAAGTTGATACACTTCGTGGTGATATAAAAATTCTTAACGAATATTTTTCCTATATGAAAGAACTTGGAATATACGATAACTCTACAATAATCATCACTGCTGATCATGGAAATCAAAACGAATCTGAAGATTTACTTCTTCACCAGCCTCCTTGTTGTATTATGCTTGTAAAAGAAGCGGGAAAGGGATCATCCTTTGAAATACAAACATCTTCTTCCCCTGTTTGCCAAGATGATTTGTTTTCAGTTGTTCTAAATGCATTGGGAATTTCAAGTTCTAAATATGGTGAAGCAATCTACGAAATATCAGAAGATTCTGCTCGTGATCGCTACTATTATCACACTGCTCAAATCAACGCCACGAACGGTGAGGTCGCTCTTCGTGAATATAAAATATCCGGTAATGCAGAGGATTTTTCCAACTGGCAGCTTACAGGGAAGTATTGGGATATCATCCATTCGGCAAATGCTGTGTCAAAGACGCGTCTGAACACACAATAATAGTAATTCCCTATTGACGAAGCAACTTGAAAGGAGACAACAAATGCCTTCTGAATTCAGCCGTTCTGTATCAAATCATTCACAGTCAATATCATCTACTGTCCTGACGGCAATGTTTCTGCAGTCAGCGATGCGTGACAGCGAAGACGACTATCACAGATCTCTTACAAAACCCGGATTCCCTCACTGGGATGCCGTAATTATTACCGCTTCAAATGAACAGCAAGCTATCGGATATCGGGAACAGATCAAATACAGAAGATCTTTGAACCGGCTTCCTTCCGAAACGGAATTCATCATCGTTCCGGACAGAGATAATAAACGCGTTGGATCAGCAGGTTCCACGCTGTCAGTTATCAGAGAACTCCAGCAGCGGTTCGGTTCATTCAGCGGAAAGCGTTTTCTCTGTATCCACGCCGGCGGTGATTCAAAGCGCTGTCCTCAGTATTCCGCCCTCGGTAAGCTTTTTAGTCCGGTTCCGCTCGAGATTGACGGCGAACCTGCAACTTTATTTGATGTATTCCTTCAGAGTATGGCGTCCATGCCGGGAAGAATGAGAGACGGGATGCTCCTCCTCTCCGGAGATGTCATCCTATTGTTTTCACCGTTGATGTGCGATTTCGGTTCATCTGAAGCTTCCGTGATCAGTTTTAAAGAAAATGCTGAAACAGGGAAAGACCATGGGGTATACCTTGCCGGAGAACACGGAAATGTAAAAAGATTTCTTCACAAGCAAAGTGTTGAACGTCTTACTGAGCTCGGCGCAGTAGATGAGCGCGGAAACTGTAATATTGATACAGGTGTTATTGAACTGAGTCCTGTCATTCTTGATGAACTGTACTGTCTGGTTGACACCGAAGAGAAATACACTTCTCTGGTAAATGACAAAGTTCGCCTGAGTTTGTATGGAGATATTGCATATTGTCTTGCTGAAGAAAGCTCTCTGGATGAATTCTACAAGGAAAAGCCTGAAGGTGAGATGTGTGATGAACTAAAAGCAGCTCGCAAGTTGCTTTGGGAAGCGATTGGAAAACATACCTTAAAGCTGCTTAATCTGGCTCCCGCAAAGTTTGTTCATTTCGGTACGACCTGGGAAATCATGGCTCTTATGGAACATGGTTATAAAGAATACGAATCACTCGGTTGGAAAAAGCAAATCAATTCCAGCATATCTGATGAAGGAACTGCCGGTTATAATTCTGTTCTTTCTCCAGACTCAATCATCGGTAAAGGATGCTATCTCGAAAATTCATTTGTTCATTCCGGAGTTAAGCTTGGGAATAACGTTTTTCTTTCTTACGTTGACATTGAAGAGGGTTCTGTTCCGTCTAACACTGCTGTGCATGGTCTCAAGCTGCGTAATGGAAAATTTGTGTGCAGAATATGGCCGGTCAATTCAAATCCGAAGGACTTCTGGGATGAGCCGAAATACCGCGAATGCGATACAATCCGTGAGGCCATTTCTTCATCTCTGAATGATTACATAAACGGGACTGTAACCTATTCCGATTCTTCCGTGATGCATTCACTAAAGAGCAGCTTCAACGAGGCGGATCCTCATGCGGTAATTGAATGGTCACGAAGGATGGAAGAGCTTGTCCGCATAGACTCGGTCTCCCGAATGATAAAGGAAGGTCTCCCTGCACGGGAAGCTTCTGCGGTTCTACGCTCGAGACAGCTTTCGAATATCCAGAAGAAGTGGCTCACGGATGAACTGAAATCGTTAGATTTATCTGTTTTGTCAGATTTCTCATATGCTCTAAGGCTGAAATACTATCTAGGAACCGCACTGAATGATGACGCATCTGTTTCGGAATGCTTTAAAATCATTGCAGATACTGTAATGAAAAATGCTGTCGGAAATCTTCACTATAATGATCATCTTCAAATTGTTTCGGATTCAGTTTCCGTTAAACTCCCTCTGCGGGTAAACTGGGGAGGAGGATGGACAGACACTTGTCCTCACTGTCTGGAAAACGGAGGTACCGTTATCAACGCTGCCATCAGCCTTAACGGTCAGCTTCCCGTTGAAGTCCGGATTGTCCGTATCCCGGAGCACAAAATCATTTTTGATTCACGCGATATGGATGTTCACGGAGAATTTTCTGAAATTGAACCTCTTCAAATGACGGGGGATCCGTATGATCTGTTTGCACTGCAGAAAGCTTGTCTTCTGGCATGTGGAATAATACCGGATTCCGGCGGTAATCTTAATGAGATTCTTTCTCGCCTCGGCGGAGGTTTTGAAATACATTCTGAGGTAACAAATGTTCCGAAAGGTTCCGGGCTTGGAACATCCTCCATACTCTCTGCAGCAGCAGTAAAAGCCATATTTGAATTCACCGGAAGATGCTATACTGAAGACGACCTTTATTCTACCGTTCTTGCGATGGAACAGATCATGTCTACCGGCGGCGGATGGCAGGATCAGGTAGGAGGCATAACCCCGGGGATCAAGTTTATTACCAGCGATCTGGGTATCTCCCAGAAAATCTCCGTTGAACATGTTAACATCTCTGAAGCGACAAAGAAGGACCTCTCCGAAAGGTTCTGCATAATATACACCGGTCAGCGTAGGCTTGCCAGAAACCTGCTGAGAGATGTGGTCGGACGTTATGTCGGGAATGAGCCGGAATCTCTTTACGCACACAAAGAGATTCAAAAGTCTGCTGTCCTGATGAAATTTGCTCTTGAGCGTGGAGACACCGATGAATTTTCACGTTTACTGGACAACCACTGGAAGCTTTCAAAAATGCTTGATGAAGGAAGCAGTAACACTTTGATTGATCAGATATTCTTTACAATTGATGATTTGATCGATGCCAGAATGGTATGCGGTGCAGGAGGTGGAGGATTTCTGCAGGTAATGCTCAAGCGGGGAATAACCAAAACAGCTGTTCATGAAAGACTGAAGTCTGTCTTTCAGGATTTCCCTGTAGATATCTGGGACTGCGAAATTGTGTATGATTGAGAAAACACCTGCGGGAATGGACTGACCCGCAGGTGTTTCTTTATGATTCATTTACAAGTTTTCCTGTAATATATTCCGGAACCAGTCTCAGACACAGAGTCGCTGATCCGGCTTTTCTGATTTCTTCATCTATGTAGTCGGAATCCGAAGTATATTTGCGGCTCAGCTCTCTGCTGATCTCTATTGCCGCATTTTCGTCAGTGATTTCACTGATCCTTCCAAATACAATCACACTTTTTATATTCAGTGCCCACTCTTTTTCTCTTCGATAACCCTGATCGTATACACAAAAAGAAACCTTATCGCAGTTCCTGACTGCATCTATTTTATGGCCTGTCTTTCCTCCGTGAAAACAGATACTCCCCTCTGTTTCGTCATACCAGAAATTCATCGGCATCCCATACGGATATCCGTTATCTCCAAGCACAGACAGCACCCCTCTAGGTTCTTTTTTCAGGATCTCAATACACTCCTCCTGAGTGATCTGCTGCCGGATCCTCTGCATTTTTCTGAACATGGTCTCAGTCACTCCAATACGATCTGTTCATCATATTCAAAATCCTTCACAGCAGATGTACCAAGGACTTCAAACCATCTCATGGCAGAAATACCATCTCCGGGGCGCTTCCATGTCAGATTCTCCTCCGTAAGAAGCTCTCCTTTTAAAATCGGTCTGCTGGCTACGATGCTTTTTCTGACAACATCCTTATTTCTAAGCTCTGATGCTCCCGGGACCTTTATACCGGTTCCCAAAGCTTTTTCCGTATCCCGCACAGCTTTGACAAAGGCCTTCAGTTCGTCCGGATCCATACTTGCCTTCTGATCCGGTCCAGGCATATTCTTATCAAGCGTAAAATGTTTTTCTATTACACTGGCACCTAATGCTGTTGCTGCAACAGGAACAATAATCCCGTTTGTATGGTCAGAATACCCCACTTTCACTCCGAATGCATCCCGTATGGTAAGCATAGCCCTAATGTTAGCGTCTTCATAAGGAGTCGGATAGTCTGAGTTGCACTGAAGAACGGTAATGTCCTCCGTACCATATTCTCGAAAAATATTGATTGCTGTCGCTATCTCGTCCATAGTTGCCATTCCCGTTGAAAGAATGACCGGCTCTTTTCTTTTTGCAATATATATCAGAAGAGGAAGCGATGTTATTTCTCCCGAAGGGATTTTCCATCTTCTCTGACCTACAGATACAAGAAGATCAACACTAGGAATATCAAATGGAGTAGAGAGAAACTCAATTCCCTCTTCTTCACAGCAGGCTACAAGCTCAGGATATACTTCATCCGGGAGCATCAGCTTTTCTGCCATCTCAAGCTGAGACTCATCCGCCCCTGTTGTAACCTTCTGGTATTCTGCCTTTTTTGCATATACAGAAATATCAAGTTTTGGTTTCCCGGACTGAAATTTTACGATGTCCGCACCGGCTTCCTTAGCAACCTTTACCATTTTTTTTGCCAGTTCAATATCTCCGTTATAATTTACACCGGCCTCGGCAATAATCGTAACTCTGTTTTCTTTTTCCATCCCGCTCACTTCTTTCTCGTTTTCATTTTCTTATACAGCTTAAATACAGGATATGACGGATTCCGGTATAAATACAATCTCAGTTTTTGCATAACTGAGCTAATATCCTCCGGACGGATATCTTCCATATGATATTTCACAACAGGTTCATTCAGCAACGCTTTGTATTCCTGAAAAATTACACGCTCTGTTTTATCCTGCTGTTCGTTGAAGAAATAATGATCTTCCGCCTCATTGATCCATGCAAAAACAGAGCAATTATTTGCGGACTCATATTCTCTGTCGTTTTCATGATATTGCCTGATATAAAGATCCTGTTCTTTCAGAATCTCCGGAAGCATCTTTACCGCAATATTGGAATATTTACGGCAAAATGAATCAAACCGAATTTCATAATGATAAATATGGTGGCTGTCAAAGATCACTGTTCTGCAATGCTCGAAAAGATTCAGGCAGAACACTGCATCCTCTGCCAGAAAAAGCTGTTCCGGCATACGGACATTATAGTATCTGATTACATCTGCTCTGATTATTTTCGCCCAAGTGGATTCAACGTGGAAGCCAATATGGCAGAAATCCGTAGTCGTTCCGGAAAGAAGCATACAATCTATCTTTTTCTTTTCAAATGACACCCCCGACGCGGGATCATCAACAGCTGCCTTGTCAGGACGGTTTATCGCAAATATGACGGCATCGGCTTCCGGATGGCTTTCAATCGTCTGCAGTGCGATCTCACAGGCGTCCGGTTCATACCAGTCATCGGTATCACAAATAAGGACGTAGTCCCCGCTCATGCGCTCAAGACCGTAGTTAACAGCAGATGAATGGCCGCCATTGGGTTTATGGAATACTCTGATTCTGCTGTCATTTGCAGCGTACTTGTCACACAATTCTCCACTGCCGTCTGTTGATCCGTCATCTGTCAGAATGACCTCAATGTTCCGGTATGTCTGGTTAAGGATGGCTCCTACGCTTCTATCCAGATGACTTATATCATTATAAACAGGAAATACAACACTGATCAGCTTGTCTGTCATACAAATTCTCCGAAATAACGTCAGTTCTGTATAGATGTTCCTATATACCAGCCTCCGGTACAGCGGAAGACGCTTCCGGAAAGCATATAGGATTCATCTGACATCATATAGATTAGGGCTCCGATATAGTCACTTCGCTCATTCATACGCCCATAAGGAATGACCTTTGCGGCTTCGCGACGAAGCTCCGCTTCACTCTGTCCCTGAGAATGCCGCAAAGCGACCTCACCTTCCGTAGGCGTCCATCCGAGGGTCAGATAATTACAGCGAATATGCTCTTCTCCATAGTTTTTGGAGATGTGATACATCAGCGTAAGCAAGACACCTTTTGAGCATGCGTAGGCCGCACGGTCTTTTTCACCGCCCCAGGCATGAGGAGAGCCCGTAAGCACAATAGAGCCGCCTCCCGTTTCGCGCATATGGGTTACCGCATTCTGGCAGCAGAAAAAAGCCGCTCTGAAATTAATATCCATAACCTTATCAAAGGTATCCGGATCACAGGTATCCAGAGGAGATACCGGAGTTACTCCGGCATAATTGAAAAATCCGTCGATCTTTCCGTACTCTCCGGCAGCTTCATCAAAAAGCTTTTTGCAATCCTCCGGATTTTCAAGGTCAGTATGTACAAAGATTCCGTCTGATCCATAGGTACGGATCAGTCTCAGAGATCTCAGTGCCGCCTCTTCATTTCTTCCTCCGATCACGATCTTTGCACCCTGACGAGCAAACTCTTCCGCAGCCGTTCTTCCGACTCCCGAAGTCCCTCCGGAAATGACAATCGTTTTCCCTTCAAGCCTCTTATCTGCCATTTCAAACCTCCAAAGCGCTCATGACATCAAAGCCTTGCAGGAGCATCGGCCTGCCATTCGTATCTAAAACCTTTATTTTTTTCTGATATTCATTTACCGCTTCCGCAAGCTCGGACTTACTTGCGCAGAGCAGGAACAGGCGCAGCATCACCTGCTGTTCAGTTCCCAGCCATGACGGAAGGATCTCATCTCCTTCAAATAAGCGCTGAACACAGGCGATCACCCGGCTGTCTGCAGAAAGATTCTCCAGTCCGGATATTTCCCCAATCGTTCCCTTCCGAAGAAGGAACCAGACTGAAGCCGCATATCTCCCGCTCAGTCCCGGATCATCTACGCTTTGAAGATCAAGACTTCCCGCTGAACCGGTAAGTGCAAAATTGATAAGAAGCTCCCTCTGATCATATCCGCAAACATGCTCAATCAGAAGATTCGACGCTTCACTCTGAAGTCTGAAGCCTGTATCATATACATAAAAGTCTTCATTCTCATAAAAAGCCTGAATAAGAAGAACACCGTTTTTGATATCCATCGCTTTAAACAGTCTTTTCGCATTTTCATGAAGACGTTCATAATATCGGTCCATATATTTGGAAGGATAGATATTTCCAAGCGCAACTCTGCCGGATCCTTCCTGTTCCGATGTCGTATACCGATCAAAGATACAGGAAAGACTGCACTCTCCGTCTTTGAATGTATAATAAAGTCCGACGTCTGCGCTTGTCATCAGCTTTTCCACAATAAATCTACCGGCTTTTGAAGCTGAAACGGCTTTTTCAACTGCCGGACGAAGCTCTTCTTCACAGGAACATTCTGTCATTCCGATACCGGAAAAACAGTCTACCGGCTTCACCATTACCGGATATTTTATACGGGCAAGATCTCTGGGATTAAAAGAAAGATCAAGATAATATTCAGGAACTCCGTGAATTCCGTATCTTTCACAGGTTGCCTTGAAGCAATCCTTATAACCGAAAACTTCTATTATTTCTGAGCTTGCATAGCAGGGAAGAGACAGAACATCACACACCTTACAGTATGCGGGAATAAAAATATCATCCGTTCCGGGGAGAACACCAGATATATTTTCCTGTTTTGCAAGAGAGACCATTGCTGCGACATCCGTAGCGTCAATGTCATATTTTATTGATGCGCACTGCTTTGCCATGGACTCCGGGTTCAAACTTGCAACTACCGTTTTCGCTCCCAATTCATTTGCTTTCTTCACCAAATGAATCGTTTCTGCGTTTCCGCCCAGAATAAGAAGTTTTTTCCCTTCAAATGGTCTCATTTTCTTTCCTCCGGAATTTCAAATTCCTCTCCCATACACATCAGCAGATATTCGTTTTCCGGGCATTCCTTTTTCATATATTCCATAAACAAACCCGGATTTCCACCGTGCGAAGCAAACATCCCGTAATGACACGGAACTGTCAGACGCGGTTTTAATTCCCTGCTGAGAAGAGCACAGTCATACTCATTCAAATTTCCATAAGCACCGTTTATCGGTGCTATCATTACATCGATTTTCCCGAAAGCCAAAATCTCTGATAGCCTATCCAGTCTCAGACATGTATCTCCTGCGAAAAAGAAATTCACTCCATCAACAGAGATCACCGCACCCACAGCATCCGGGGCTCCGGTCCCATGATCACAGTTGATGAAATTCAGTGTAAAATCTCCGGCGGAATATGTCTCTCCCGGCTTTACATACTTGGTACGATCATGCTTCATAAAAAGCCTTTCCGCTTCTTTTCTGCATTCAACAGATGCGAAAAGCTTTGTTCGAGGAGAAGACATCAGAACAGGAATCGAGTCCATGTCAAAATGATCAAAATGAGGATGGGAAGCAATAATATAATCAAAGCATATTTCCTGAGGAAAAAGTATTTGGGGAAGAAGCCTCTTAAACCCGATATGACCTTCCACTCTCTCCCCGCATTCTGAAAGGTACAAATCCCAGGCAAGGAGCTGACCGGACCTTGATTTGATAATATATCCGGCCTGTCCGGCTGCAAACAGGCGTGTTTTCCCCTGCGCAGCAGAGAGAATTCGAACCGCAAAATCATTCATTTTGACAGACCCACCTTTCTGAAAAGTGACTTCATCTGTATCGGTGTTTCTTTTCGGAAAAATTCAATCTGCTCTCTGTAGGAGTCAGGAAGAATTGCCGTATCATAATACTCCTGTGACGTAAGGACTGTTGTGATTCCCTGAGAAGAAAAAGCAGGTTTCCCTTCGCATCGGATCACTCCTCCTGAATAATCGCTCACAGCTTTTTTTTCAATCTGGCCGCATACAAGGATACACGGCTTATGATACTTCTGTGCAATTCCTGCAATCACAGACGGAGCTTTTCCGTCAGCAGTGTTGTCATATCGTCCTTCACCGGTGATTATGAGATCATTATTTTTTACCGACTCTTCGATATCAAGATAATCCTTAAAGTATAAACCCCCGAGCGTATAACGGATATTTTTAAAGATCGGTTCCAGTCCGATAAGGAGCCCTCCGGCAGCTCCGGTAAAGTCTTTTACCGGTGAAATTCCTGTAAGCCTGAGGCAATTCTCGATTCCAGACATGCACTCAGAAACGATTTTCTCCTTCTCCGCCTGGAACGTCTTTCCCACCTTTAGTCCTGTTATCCCGGGAAGCGCATTCACCTTTGAATTCCCGTCGCCGATAATATGAACGGAAATATTACCATAATCAACATCAGGAGGAATAATCCCGGTTATCCCCGCCAGATCCGCCGCAGTACACGGATGGGAAACAGTATTGCCTTCAGAATCAAGGAGCATACCTCCGAGAGCCTGAAATGCACCCATTCCGCATGAAGCTGTAGATGTCCCTCCAAAATACAGAACAAGCCTCCTGCAGCCTCTGCTCAGCGCATCCGAAATCAGTTCCCCGAATCCATAGTCTGAAAGAATCAGCGGATTCTTACAGGCATCTTCTTCAGGGAACAGTCTGATAATACAGGAAGAGACAATATGTGCCTCATCCCCATTTCCCGGGTCATGATTGATGAGATATTCCGCGCTGACTTTTTTCCCATACGCATTAAGGACATGATCTACCGTAACAGACTCAAAATCGAATCTGTTTTTCAATACGTCCAGCGTATATTCTCCTCCGTCACAAAACGGAATACAGGACACGTCGTTCCCAATACAGTCCAGCGAAGACCGTATCATATCACAGGCTTCGACCGGGCTGTATACATCTTTAAAGGATCCAGAAGCTATCAGTATTTTCATAAGCGTTATACAGAAAATTCAACATCAAAAAACTTTTTCTTTAGTTCAATTCTTTCATGAATCAACTGATCATGAACAATCTCAGCAATATGAAAAGATGCATGTCCGTCCCCATATGGGTTTTCTTTTTTTTCGGCAACAGATCTGAACTCCGGTGAAAGTGCTTTCTCAACAGCAGCACAGATGGATGCCATATCCGGTTCACAGTCTATTACGCTCGAACCACGCATACGTCCTTTCTGCCGGTCTCCGATGTTAATGGTCGGAATCCCTATGCTCGGTACCTCTGCCAGCCCACTGGAAGAGTTTCCTATTGCAAAGACCGCATGGCTTAATGCACTGAGATATCGTTTTGCCCCAAGAGAATCAAAAAGATATACATTTTCTGCTTCATCAGCTAGTTTTTCCAGCTTTGTGTTAATCACTCTGCCTTCCGCATCCGCATTTGCTTTCGTGCAGAGGAAAGTGATCTGAGGATAATTCAAAATTGCCTTAATAAGTTCATCCGTCTGCCTCTCAGCGGAATTAGCCTCCAAAGTCACCGGATGAAAAGTCAGAACAGCGTAATTCTTTTCCAAGCTGATTCCAAGGCTTTCCTCAAGCTCTGGTCTGGACAGCTTCGGCATATTTAAAGCATTTTCAGGGCCCATCGCTCCAACAATGAACACTCTTTCCGGAGATTCTCCCAGCTGGATCACCCTCCTGCGGAATTCTTCATTGGCTACAAAATGGACATTGGAAAGCTTTGTCAGCGCATGGCGAACGCCTTCGTCAATCGCGCCCTCCGTTGTCTCTCCTCCATACAAATGGAAAATTGGAATGCGGGCGTTCATTGCCGCGCACGCGACCGCCAGCGTTTCATATCTGTCTCCAAGCACAAGCAGCGCATCCGGCTGAAGCTCATCGAAGTAATCTGCAAAGCCTATAACAGCCAGTCCCATGGACTTTGAAATGGCCGATGGAGTATCAGAGGAAAGCAGAATTGGGATTTTCCGATCAACGGGTATTCCGTCATTCTCGATTTCTTTCACTGTCATTCCGAACTCCGGAGAAAGATGAGCTCCCGTCACTGCAACACGAACATCCAGATCTTCAAATCCGAGCAATTTCCTGATTATCGGTGCAAGGAGACCGTAATCTGCTCTCGTTGCTGTTAATACACAGATCTTTTTCACTGTACTTAATCCTTATTTCTTACTTCAGAAGTTCTTCTGGGACATTATTTTTAATCAGATTATTTCCGTTTTCATCCAGAACAACAAGTGTTTTCTGAATCTTGTCCATCAACTTGTATATATCCCGCTCATTATCCGCAGACAGACCGATCTTTGCAAAATTCTGGGCAGTCGATCCATCATCAGGAACTCTGTCTCCGATATTTTTAATCTGAACCAGCCAGTCGACTCCCTCCATCTCACAGACCTTGTCTATATTCTGAACCTCTTTAATTGTTCCGGGCCAGGCCTGCAGATTCTGGCATGCATAATGACGTTTATAATTCACATCGATCTTTCCGGCAAAATCGTATCTGTCATATTTCCCGGTAATCGCCTGATCAATCATCATCTCAAGCAAATCAACTCCACTCTCTGCCTTTACGAATTTATAGAAATGAGTTCCTCCCCAACGGTACTGCGTTTCAATCAGATAGAGCTTTCCTTCACTGATCATTCCATCAAAGGAAATGATACCGTTATGGATCCCGAGGCCGTGGATCATATCCGTAATCGGCTTCATTACCTGACTTTCAATGACATCAATATGCTTTGAAGGGTACATATATGATATGGCAAGGGGTACCTCGCTCTCCGATGTACGCACAATGCACCTGTCCATAGCGGCACAAAGATATACATTGTCATTCTGAACACAGATGTCAAAAACGACAAGATTTCCGTTGCGAAGATATTTTTCCACGACCACTTTTCTTGCTTCTGACGGAGCAAGTGCTTTTTCATACGCTTCCCATACTCCCTCCGGAGAGTGAAGGACCGTCATTCCTCTCGTCCCGCCGCTGTCGATTGGCTTGAAGATAACAGGATATTCAAACTTTGCGATATCCTCTTCCGTCAGATCCCCTCCTACATAAAACTCAGGAGTAACAGGGACGCCGTATTTACGGCATGTAACTTTAAAGTCATATTTAAACACAAGAGCATCCAGCTGTTCTTTTGTTGCGAAGAAAGGAAGACCCAGTTTTTCCGTTGCAGCCTGTGTATGGAACAGATTCATATCATTCCAAGATGTAAAGAGACCGTCAACTTTCTGCTCTCTTGCAAAATCAACAATCTCATCAACAACATACGTATCAACATCCGCTGCAAGATCGGCATACTGCTTCGCCATTGCATTGGGGTTATTATTAATTACTATCGTAAACAGGCCCATTTCCTGAGCTTTTTTTATCGACGGCTCAAAATGTCCGGACGCACCGACGAACAGCAGCTTCTTCCCGTAATATTCACCTTTTGGATTAATCATAATGTTCTATTCCTCTGCTTTATATAATACTCTACTATACCGATATCATCTTCACTATCAATATCAATACTCTTCTTCCTGTCCATAAACAGTGCATAACAGTTATCATCATAGATATGATTGTCATCTTCGAGCATAATACGTGCTACATCCATAAGATATATCGCACCATTTACCCTGTAAAACTGCTTCAGATCCTGTCTGGTTACCCATGAAAGTTCTCTGGTTCCAAAACCAGCCATATTTCCGTCTTTTGGAATATTATCGCACCATAGGGGAGAATGATCTACTTCGCATACACTGATTATTGAAGTAGCTTTTTTATCCTGCTTCAATTCAAACGCTTCTAAAATATCAGCGGCCGTTCGGAGTGGTGTTGTCGGCTGCAGCAGCATAACCGTTTCAAAACAATAACCAAGCTGCCGGTATTTTTTAATTGCCTCTCTGACAGCATCCCATGTGGATGCTGTATCAGTAGCAAGTTCTTCGGATCTTAAAAAAGGGACATCTGCTCCATACTCTCTGGAAATCTCAGCATATTGTTCTGAATCTGTGGAAACATGAACAACATCAAACATTCCGGATTCTACTGCTGCTTCTATTGAATATGCAATCAGTGGCTTTCCTTCTATAATTCGTATATTTTTATTGGGTAAGCCCTTGGACCCACTTCTTGCCGGGATGATAGCAATATTCTTCATTTGCAAAATCTCTCTCTCATTTTTTCTAATTCCGGGATTTGTCCCATGTCAAGCCATTCACTTTCATTCACAGGGTAAACTGCAGTCCTTCGGCCTTTTTCTTTCTGTCCCAATATTATTTCAGGGAAAGTAATCGGAACATCATCCGGAATATCTTCCAGAACTTCCGGTTCAACAATATACATTCCGGTATTCGTAAGGAATGAAAGCTCCGGTTTCTCTCTCATCTTCTCTATCTGCCCGTTCATTCCCATATCTACAACACCATACGGAATCGAGAGATTTTTCCAAGCACAGACCATAGTAATGATATTACCGCTTTCCTTATGGAACCGAATCATGCTTTCATAGTCTGACTGAAGCAAAATATCACAATTGGTAAAAATGAAAGTCTGATCCTGCTTACCTTTGAGAAGGCTGAGTCCCCCTCCTGTTCCGAGTGGTTTTTCTTCATCATACCAACTAATGGAGTATTGATTCTCGCTCTCCCGAAAATATGTTTTAATCAGCTCTTTTTTATAATTCACTATTACGCTGAATTCATTACATCCATACTTTTTGAATCTCTGCATAATATGCTCAATAATCGGAAGATCTCCGATAGGAATCAGAGGCTTCGGCAAAACCCTCGTAAATGGATCCAGCCGGGTTCCTTTTCCGCCTGCATTGATAACTACGGGGATACCAAGCTGTGGTACAGCCTTTTCCCTGCGCATTTCATCTCCAACATAGATATCAATGATATATCCGTTCTTATCTACAAGAGGAATTGCAATGAAATCTGTTCTGTCATAAAGTTCGGCTGCATGGCAGACATCATATGCAACACGAGGGTTGTGATTTGCAGCTCGTTCCGCAAGATCCTCGATCTTTCCTCCATTGAATAGATATCTTCGTATATCCCCGTCGGTGAGCGTCCCCAGCAGTTTCCCTCTGTCAGAAATAAACAGTATATGCAGATCATTCCGATCAATAATACGCATGGCATCACATACGGAAGCTTCACAGTTTATTATGGTTTCACTGTAATTCATATCATCACCCATTGATTTCCCAAACATTTATGGTATCTGAAGAATATACTTTTGTACATCCCATTCCGTTAAAGTATGGCGTTATCCATTTCGTTTGAATAATATAATCTGCTCCATTGTTTTTTGCTTTTAGAATATCTCCATACGAATTTGCATAAATCATTCGTGTTGTTTCTCTCTGGCTGTCTCTCTGTTCAATATTTGCCCCGTAAAAATAACGGTCACCCTCAAGATACATCTGTCTTTCGGAGAAAGTTCCATAATACATATAGTTGTCAAGATTACAGATAACTGCTCTGTCAGAAACCAGAATGCTGTCAGACGAAGTATTATCTCTTATCCATTTTAAAGCTTCATAATCTGAAAGCTGAAGACTGTATGACGCTGGTTCATCACTTTGGTCCGGATGATATCTGATCGAGTTTGCATTAAAAAATCCCTTCCATCCGGCTTCAAGAGCACCTCCCGGGCCCATAAACAGCATAATCTGCATAAGCAAAAGACCGCTGGCTATACCTGCCGTCAGATTACGCTTATCTGGATCTGCATGAGCCAGATAAACCTTCATATGCCGTATTCCAAACATCAGGCCCGGAATATAGGAGGTAAGCGTATAATATAATTGGCTTACTCCTTCCTGAGCGTTGAACAGTCCCATAAACAATCCTGCGCCCAAGGTCAGAATCAGGGTAAGATCTATATAATCAAATGTTCTTCTTTTTATGACATCTGCAATTCCATGAACAAAAAGGAAAAGAATCAAAGGATTTATCAGGATGACAAGCTTTCCCATCTGAAAAATATACAGGAAAGCTGTTTTCATGATTCCTGAAACTCCCGAGCGGTTCAAAGCTACCTCTTCATAGGAAGAAAACAACGGAGTCGCACGAAGTGTGGCGACATGAGAAAATCCTCCCGCATTAACTCTGCTTTCAGCTCCGTTGAAAACTCCAACACATACGATCATTACCGCTGCAAAACACAAAAGAGCAGCTAAACCATTTCTCAGCGCTTTTCCTGTCTCTTTTTTGAAAAGCCAGCGGATACACAGCAGTCCCGCAAAAACCAGAAATATCAGTGCAACCGGAGCCTTATGCCCGGAACACATAAGAATACTCAGCGCTGATGCTACAGCAGTCTTTCCATTTTCAGCAACCGGGACAAAAACAGCATCAGCCGGAAGGGTTCCATCTTCCCTTTTCCGGCGAATTATTTCCGTATTAATTGAATCTCTTATCGGATTACTCTGTTTCAGCAGAAACGCAAGAAAATATGCCCCGAAAGCGAACCCAAGATCAAATCCGAACGGCAGTGTTAGAATATGAGCAACATAATTCGCTATCGTATAGTTTTCAAATCCTGTTGAAAACAGCAGCGCCGCCGTGAAAAAGATCCTCTTTTTTCTTTCGGGGAAAAAAGATCTTGCCAGTTCATAAAACCCGCCAAAAACAATCAGACACTTCCCAAGAGGATACAGAGAATAAGACAATGAGAAACAGTCTATTCCTGTAACCATATTTGCAAAAGCAACATAAACGCTGGCAAAATAATGATAAAACAGCGTTGAGCCGCTCATTCTCAGTTCCTGCGGTGGGAACTGCTTTGTGAGCGCAATAGAATTCTCAACCCAGTACAGTGCGTCCGCATGATAGTTGATATCGGGCTTTGACGATCCCGGAAGCGGATAATTTCCACCATACGCAAGGAACGTTAAAACCAAAAAAGAAATGAATACAACCGCAAACGGAGCATCTGCCCCTTCCGGCTTCAAAAGATCAATATCCGCCTTTTTTCGCGCAATTACAATAATTCCGCACAACGTCAGAACTGCCTGAACGGATAAAACACTTATTTTGTTCAAGCCTAAAAAGGCTGCCGGAAAATAAGCCAGAACAACAAGCGCATATCCGAAAGCATATGACATACAAAAAAAGCTGATGACACTGTTTCGCCCACTGCCCATAAGGATCAAATAAAGAGCAACTCCCGGAACGAATATCCCAAGCGTCTGAAACAGTGCAAATACTACTGTTAGTCTTACAGGGACTCCATAGAACGCCGCTCCAAGTGACACAAAAAACGACAGAAATGCGAATAACGCCAGATAGAGTATTATGTTTTTTTTCTCTTTGCAGACGGATCCCATCAGCTCTCCCACACAGGATCTTTCAGCACCCATTCTCCCGTGTCGTCTTTTTCAAAAATATCTCTGTTATAAAATGAATCTACTATTTTCCAGAATTCGGTTTCGGTGTATCCGCAAAACTCGCAAAAATCTCTGACACAGAGAGGATCAAGCTTGCTGTCGTGATCTCTGACAAGCTTCACTGCCTCTTCTCTGCTCATATAGCCGTACCTTACAAATCTGGAAGCATAGTCCGTTGCTCCCTGATGCCCGAATTTTGGATATTTCAGCCACGGATGGACAAGATATGCCCTTGAATCTACCTGATCAAAGTTCTCAACACACTGAGTTCTGTCCCATTCATGAGTCAGATCATGGAATCCGCGTTTTTTTGCAAATACAGCATTTGCAACACTGTTCCAGGGAACAAAATATGACAAATAGATCGGATCAAGAGAATCCAGAACAGCCTGTTTCGGAGCACGCGTAAGGTACAGATCTTTCACACATACTCCAGCATTTTCTATCAGTTCCTGCTCATCGATTCCTGAAGCTACTCCGTTATTCAGCTGCTCACGGGCAGAATAAGTCTCTTTTCTGTCTGAACCACCATATTCATAGCTCACGTTCTCGCCGTAAACAAGCAGAGGGGTATTAAACTTTGCAGCCATGAGCAACGGATAAGTATATATCAGTCTGTCAACATACCATGTCGGTTTCCCGTACCGCTCAAACATGTACCGCATCAGCTTCTTCTGAGCCTTAATATCCGGCTTCATGCTGATAATCGGACAACCGAATTCTTCAGAAATATTGCGTATATTATGTTTTCCCGCTTCTGTCATCGGAAAATTATCCTCAACAGAAAACAGGATTGGATTCATATGCATTACTTCCTTCATCATATGAACCTGGAAATGTGAATCCTTTCCGCCGGAAACAGCAATGGCACAGTCATATCCATCACCGTTCATTCCGCGGTATTTATCACACAGGGCTTTGAACTCTTCAAATCTGGCCTCCCAGTCAATATCCTTTCTATGTTCATATGACTGACAGCCTGAGCAAATTCCGTTCTCGTCAAATTTTATACCGGGTCTTGTATCCGGCATCACACATTTTTTACAGTACCTCATAACTGCTCCTTTAACGCCGTAAGGGCTTTTATTTTACAGATTATATACTTCCGGTTTATACCGATATAGGTTATTACGCAGAAATTCAATTGTTTCGGCTATTCCCTGTTCAAAAGAATACTGCTGTTTCCAGTCTGTAAGCCGCATGATTTTTTCATTGCAGCCAAGAAGCCTGTTCACTTCACTCTTTTCAGGGCGCATGCGCTGCTCATCACAGACAATTCTGGCTTTTGGATTAATCTGCCGGATCAGCTCTTCTGCAAGCTCCCCAATGGAAATCTCTTTCTGGGTCGAGATATTAATTTCCTGTCCTATCGTCTTTTCGGACCGGAAAATCTGATAGAAACCGTTTGCTGTATCCTTAACGTAATTAAAATCTCTCGTAGGTGTAAGCGAACCGAGCTTTATTTCCTCGACTCCTGAGAGGAGCTGTGTGATAATCGTCGGAATCACAGCTCTGGCCGACTGGCGCGGTCCAAAGGTATTAAACGGTCTTACGATCGATACCGGAAGATCAAACGATCTGTAAAACGATTCCGCCAGTCTGTCTGCTCCGATTTTAGTTGCAGAATACGGTGACTGTCCCTGATAAGGATGCTTTTCATCTATCGGAACATACTGTGCTGTTCCATAGACCTCAGATGTAGAGGTAACAAGAACTCTTTGCGTCTCAAGGTCTCTTGCCGCCTGAAGTACATTAAGTGTACCTTTTATATTCGTATCAACATATGTTTCCGGAGAATGATAACTGAACGGAATCGCAATCAGCGCTGCAAGGTGAAATACTGCGTCACAGCCTTCCATTGCATCTCTAACCCCATTGGGGTCTCTGATATCACCGGAAAAGACGTCAATTTCCTTTTTTATATTTCCGGAAAGTGTATCGAGCCATCCCCATGTATTAAATGAATTATAATGAACAAACGCCCGAACGTTTAATCCTTGTTCGACAAGGAGTTCCGTAAGATGACTCCCTATAAATCCGCCGGCTCCGGTTACCAATACTTTTCCCATAAAATCTATCCTTTATCTGTCAATAATATCTCTGAATATTTTTTCTTTTTCGCTAATTAAAGCGGCTGAATTGATTCTGTTGTCAACGGTTTTTTCCCATTCTTCAACAAAAAACTTTGAGCGCAGTCTTTCATTTTTCAGTTTTTTTCCTGTAGCTCTGTACCAGGTGCGGTACAGTCGCTTAACTGAAAGTTTAAGCGGGATATGGCCAGATCTCAGATACGCTTTTCTCTCCCCTTCAAATGTCTCTGTATCCGAAATGCGAGGTCTCTGAGAATCAATAACATCCGCAATTTTTCTGAAGGCAGGTTCCAAAGAAAAATTATAATAATATTCTATCAATTTTCTGTCTATCGGGAACGCATCCAGAGATGGATTGTAAAATTTAATCTCATTCAGAAACTCTTCATATGTTTTGGCAGACCGAACGTCATTGAAAATGACACAGTCGATATCCCATGGAATCTCATATGGTCTGAAAACAAGACAGTTTTTCCCTGAAAAATAACTCTCTGAAATAGCCGTGCTGAGCCAGGTACACGGAATATCTGAGACCCGGATCCACTGCTTCACTTCATAATCCTGAATGACCCTGAAACTGTCCGGATACTTTTCCCGGAGACTGTTTACGATTGGGCTACTGAGTTCCACCGGATGCGGACGATAGATGACAAGATACCCCGAATTATCCGAATCTGAGAGAAAACGGTCAAACCATAAAAGCGTTTCAGCCTGCGACTCATCGGTAATTTTCGAAAAACGATCCACATTATCTTCCGTATGCGTCAGCTTTTGCACTTCATTTATCAGGCCTCCGGATGTCGTTGCGAAGCTTGAAATATACAGAATCCATTTCTTATTCTGATCCAGATTGAACTCATCGGATATCTCACTTCTGGTCTTCCATCGT
This sequence comes from Eubacteriales bacterium, assembly GCA_030536255.1. Classification (GTDB taxonomy): domain Bacteria; phylum Bacillota; class Clostridia; order Oscillospirales; family Oscillospiraceae; genus Limivicinus. The sequence continues at coordinate 112,307 of JAUNQI010000003.1, forward strand.
GAATCGAACATCGGGCGGGTCGTATCAAGCTGTATAGCTCCCGTTACCGGAAGATTTTCCTTCGCAACACCTTTTCCTGTAAGTCTGTCGACCGTATGTCTTCCCCAACAGATATGTGTAATTCCTTTTGACGTATCATCCAGACTGTAAAGCTCATTATCCTCTTCAATGGGACTGAGAACCTGCTCATACTGAAGATTTACCAGCATTCCCGACGGACAATTAAAACGATATCTGTAAAAATCATAATCCGGTTTAATATAGCAGTTCGGCGTTACGAGAATGTCCGTGGGCGTTTTGCGCAATTCTTCCGTTTTGCTCATAATTCTGACTGCATATCCTCTTTTTTCAAGTTCAGTTTTCAGCAGAATAGCATTATCCAGCTCACGGTTAGCAACTTCAATGACAATCGTTACTATTTTCTTTTTTTTATTCTCGGGGATTACTCTCATCATTATACTTCTTCTAAAATATCAAAATTTGAATAACCTTGTTTTTATCAACTTCAGAGCATCGGAAAGCAGTTGCGGATCTTTATGTTTCAGCCAGATTCCAGACAGAATCCCGTACACTGCCGCACCAACAAATATTTCAATCAACGACACAGCGAAAGGGTTCATCCTGGTAAAGAATCCTGCCACACAAAAGACTGACGATATCATAAGTCCTCCGAAGAGAACATAGGGAACAATAAACACTACAGTATCCGCTATCCATGTTTTCCTGTTAATATAAATAAACTGCAAAACCATTGTAACCACATACGCAATGATGGTGGCAACTGCAGCTCCTGTTGCCCCGCTTATACGAATCAGGAAATAATTTAGGATCACATTCACCACAGCGCCGATTACAATAGAAATAAGACTGAAAAAATCATGTTCATTAGGCAAAAGGAACTGATATCTCATCACATCTGAAAAGCTGCAGATAAAAATCATCGGAGCCAGAATCATAATCAGCTCGGCAGAGCGAACATATCCGTCACCAAGAAACCATGGAATAAATGTTTTTGCTATTCCTGCGAGACCAAATGCCAAAGCAACATTCAGTATTGACGTATATCTTAAAGTTGAATTGAGAAGGCTGTTACTTTTTTCTCTGTTGCCGGTTGCAAGAAGGTTCGTGGAATATGGCTCAAAGACCGTTACTACTGCGGCTGTAATAAACATGGGAAGACGGACAATGTTTTCTGCATTTTGATAGTATCCAATTTCCGCTTCAGTAGACCATACTCCCAGCATCAGCTTATCCAGATAATTATAGACACTTGTAGCTACAACCGGAAGAAACAGAATGATATTCGGTCTGATATGACAGATGATTTTTTGAAGATCCGGTTTTCTGAAATCAGTATATTTGAATACGAGCGGAAGAACAACCAAAAGCGAAATAAAATTCCCCCCTGCTGTAATCAGCGCATACTTCCATACATCATTCTCGTCCTTCACAAAAAGGAAAATACCAACAACAATCCCGATTCGAATAATAATACTTCTGATACTGGTAAGACGGAATTCTTCCATTCCGAACGCAAACCATGACACTTCAAAAAACGATGAAACTACATATATACCCAAAATGAGCTGAACGTCGTAATATTTTGAATGCAGAAATACGATTAGGAAATAGAGAACAGACAAAAGCAGCGTCAGGATGAACTGCATATAATAAATCTGCCAGAAATTATCCGAAAGATCCTCTCTGCTGCCTTTGACCTGAGCAATTTTTCTATTTCCGTAATCATTTACACCAAGCAGAGAAAAAATGACAAAATAAGTTGCCAAAGAATTTGAATATGCATAAACCCCAAGCTTCTCCGGCCCAAGAACCCTTGAAAGATACGGTGAAGTTATCAGCGGTGTAAGAATCACAACACAACGGTATACTGCATTGTATAAAATATTTTTTTTATGGGATTGTGCCATGGACAAAATCAACCTTTCATTACACGCTGTCTGCGTATTCCCGACATAAGAATAAACAGATCAATTGCTGCTCCGGCTGCAATCCAAAGCACAGTAGAAGATGCCCGGAAAAAGAAATTGTTATGCATCACAAGTACTGAGAAATTCACAATTCCGAGTAAAATTACCGATCCTGAATTCAATCTCTCCCTGCACTTTCTGAAAATCGATCCTGCCGTAATGCCAGCCACTCCCGACCATATCAGTGTACCCGGAATCCCCAAATCCACATATGGTTGAAGAAGATACGTCGAAACATTAAAAGCGCCAATTGCCTGATCAATTGGAGGATAAGGAGGGAGCTCATCCCATGAAGTTACAAGTCCCCAAAATGCTTCCGTCGTATATAGCGGGTAACCCAGAGGCTCAATACTGTTCATTCCAGACTGAAAATTCAGGAAATTCGGTGCTATATACATATCCAGCGTATATAGCAGATAATTGAATTTTTCTTTGAATGCCCCGATTACTCCGTCTCGCGTAACCGCAACGTATCCGATAAAAACAAGTGCGGCAGAAACAGCAGCGGCAATAATCGGCAGCGTTTTTTTTGCGCTTCTTTTCCTTTCTCTGTTTCCGACATCCAAAACGAGAAAAAGTGATGTCAGAAGAAGAACCATCGCCTGAAGAGTATACGAACGCCATCCTGAAAGCATTTCCATACCCATCAGGATCAGCGAAAAGAGTACTATCCCAATCTTAAAGATCCGCTGCCGGGTATAAATAAAGGCAAAAGGAACTATCGCAAATACAAATCTGAACAGATTAACAATCCTGTAAAACGGAGTAACGACGAAACTCTGTCTGTAGGAATTCGCATCGCCGGTAAGCTGAGGGATATAACCGGTATAGATCACGTTGATGAAAAAAGCCGTGGCAGACACGATAAGAATACAAAGCGTAATACCAGCCAGAAGGTCTCCACGGTTCATGAGTGGTAAACGGTCTTTCCGCATAGAGGAAACCTTCAGATTAAGAAATTCTCCTGCCCAGAAAAACCAGAAAAATATAACCGTATTGAGTATGACCACATTCAGCAGCTCCCTGCTCCACGTTTGATAAAATGGATACAGATTCAGATCCATCCTTCCGACAGAGATCACTCCCAGCCAGAAGACATACCAGAGAAGAAGCGGGGAAACGAAAAGTTTCGTGCGTAAATACTCCAGCAGGATAAGGACGATCGTAATTCCCAAAAGGGCTATTGTTGATCCCCACATATCTTTATGGCTGAAGGTAAGATAATAAACAAGAACAAAGAAATGGAAGAGAATTACTTCGTATATCGAATATCTGCTTACACGCATATTCTCTTCCTTTCTGATAAGATCAATATATTTCCAGATATTTTTCCGTCATTCTTTTGAAGCTGAATAATCTTTTAATTTCCTCAGGAGTTAAAGCAGAATCTGTCTGCTTTGCATTTTGTACTGCTTCGCTCAAAGCTGAAATATTCCCTTTGGGTACCACCGTACCGAATATTTCAGCGCTTTCTCCGCTTCCACCGGTATTATAAGCTATAACCGGAGTGCCACATGCAATTGCTTCGAGATTTGTTGTAGGATAATTCTCCTCAAGACTTGCATTAACATATGCATGGGCAAGAACATAGAAACCAGCCAGCTCACGGACGCTGTCTGTACGCTGAATTCCAAGAACATTGCTGGGAACAGAAGCTGCCTGTTCCTCTGAAAGTCCGATTACTGCAACCTGATACCCTTCACCCAGCTCATCGGCCAGCTTGAAATACTCCTGTAATCCCTTTCGCCTGTCCCAGGAAGTAGAAACCGCTATAACAAGCTTTTTTCCTTCCAGACCGTAGCGTTCCTTTAGTTCAGCAGCCGCCTGAATAGTATCCGCATTTCTGCAGAAAACATCCGTGTCGATTCCATTGGGGATAACCTCAACCGGATATTCTTTTAAGAAAGATCGTCTGACATAATCTGCAAGCCATTTTGAAGGAGTAACTATATGCATATCCGGTATTCCGGTAAAAAAGGATTTTTTCTTCAGATAATTTACTTCAGATCGATCAGCCAGAATACTTGCCGGATAGGCATTTTTATCGGGGCAGGATGAACAGCCACTAATCCATTTGTCACATGCGACATAATCAAAATACGCACAGTGACCGGTAAATGCCCAGCAATCATGGAAAGTCCATATTATCTTTTTCCCGCATTCTCTGAGATACTCAAATAGCACCTCAATGTTGATCCAATATCCATGAAGAACATGAAGATGAATTACATCCGGATCGAATTCGCGAATTTTCTCAACAAGCCGGATCGTAGCCAGTCTGTTTGAAAATCCCGCGTTGTCTGAGACCCTTGCTCTCATGGCCGAAAGCTTTATTCCGAGATCACTTTCCGTACGAAGAGCATATTTTCTGAATTTTTCCGGGACAGCTTCCCGGCCGTATGCAATTTTAACATCGTGGCCCTGAGTCTCAAGTGCCTCCGCAAGATCAGTACAGATTCTTCCTGTACTTCTGATTCCGCAGACAACATTTATAAGGAGAACTCTCATTTAGCTCCTGTACCGCCTTCAACAACGCCTTCATGCCGAAGTACTTTCAGAAATGTTCCAAAAAAGCATCGACAATCAAAAAAGAAACTTTCACGTCTGACATATTCACCATCCAGCGCAGCTTTCACAGGAATTTCAAGTTCATCCCGTCCGTTAATCTGAGCCCATCCGGTAAGACCGGGTCTAACATCATTTGCACCGTATCTGTCACGCTCCGCAATAAGATCATCCTGATTCCATAAAGCCGGACGAGGTCCGATTATACTCATATCCCCTATGAATATGTTGAAAAACTGAGGGATCTCATCCAGACTGAATTTTCGGATTACTCTGCCGCTCTTCAGAATATACTGATCAGGATTATCCAGAAGATGAGTCGCCACATCATGAGGTGTAGACATTTTCATTGATCTGAATTTATACAAAGTGAACAGTTTCTTATGATTTCCCACTCTTCTCTGAGTAAACAGAACCGGTCCCGGATCTTCGCATTTAATGATTATTGCAATTATCAGCATAGGAATCGCTGCAACAATAATACCCACTGCCGAGAGAACAAGATCTAAAAGTCTCTTTAAAAACTTTTTATACATAATAATACTCTTTCAAATCATTCTAAAACCACACAGCCTATCGGCTTAACGGCATATTGACTACACTTTACAATTTCCGCATTGATGTTCTCATAACGACTGAAAGCTGTTTTCTCAACAAAGACTACCACACTGGCATCTCCTAAATTTGTAACAGTTTCTGAATCGTCAGAAAGAATATCCGAAACAACATTTTTGATACCAAGCTCCGTCAGCTTTTCAGACAGCGCCATTCTGAATGATGATGCATCCGGCGAAGCTGCGCCCGAAAGAATCAGCGAAGCAGCCTCGCTGTTTTTCATAAGGACAGAAATTCCCGTTGAGATGAACTCTAGCTGAGCTTCGCCTCCGCCGCTCTTCTCTACCGTTGCCAGAAGTGGGACGTTAAAACTTACTTCAATATCCTTTGCATTTCTGAGTTTCTTCGTCATCAGATACGGAACGATAATCAAAACACATCCCGCCAGTACACCTGCAGCAATGCCAAGAACGATCCATTTTATTTGAATTTTTCCGACTTTCTCAGGGACATATTCTGATACAGAAGCTCCTATTTCAGAGGACTCCGTATTAGTAAGGATCAGTGCGTTATAATATGCTCGCTGCTGACCGGAAAAGACTGACAAAACATCCTTATAGGAATCAAGAAACATCATGTAAGCCTCAAGCCGAGTGCTGTCTTCCGTGAGAGAGTCTGCCTTGAATTCAGAAATATAATCCTTATAAACTTTAGCATAGGCCTCACAGAACAGAGCATCATTTTCACTCAGACTGCTGCGAATCGAATACATTTCCTCGTTGTAATACGAAGGAAGTTCTGGAGCGGCTTCAGAATATAATCTGTGAAGCTCTTCTGATGCATAAGCTGATGCGGATGCTCTACCAACAGCAATAATATTAAGCAGGACAGCACCAATCACTGCCAGAATCAACAGAACCATCCACTTCTCTGCTATTTTTTTCCACAGATCTTTCAGATCAATTGTTACTTCCATCCGGCAGAAACCTTTCTCTATCTTCAGAATTCTTCAAAACTTTTTGCTTTGTCTATAATAAACTGCTTCAGCCAAGCCCCAGCTTCTTCATTTTTCAGTGCAAAGTCAATAATGGACTCCAGATATCCCTTCAGATTTCCGGTGTCATATCGGCGGCCTTCAAAATCAACGCCCACAAAATGCTCCATTCCGCACAGCGTCTTCATTCCGTCCGTCAGCTGAATCTCATTGTTTCTTCCGGGTGCTGTATGCTCAAGGATATCAAAAATTCCCGGCGTGAGAACATATCGTCCCATGATGGCATAATTCGAAAGTTTCTCATCCGGAGTAGGCTTTTCATTCATATCCGTAATGCTGTAAACTCTGTTGGATATTTTATGATCTATTTTTACCGAAGAGTACTTTGAAATAGCATCATCCGGAATTTCTCGAATAGCGATAGAAGAACAGGAGTTTGCTTCTGCTGCTTCAACAAGCTGCTTAAGGACAGGTTTTTTTCCGAGCATGATATCGTCTCCAAGCAGGATTGCAAACGGCTCATCGCCGACAAAGCTTCTAGCCCTCCAAATAGCATGACCGAGACCCTTTGTTTCCTTTTGCCGAAGGAAAAAGATGTCCGCCATATCAGCTACCGCTCTTACAGTATCCGCATCCTTGTTTTTCCCGTCAAAACGCAGTCTCTCTTCAAGATCCGGAGCATAATCAAAATAATCCTCAATCGGACTCTTCCCTCGGTTTGTAATAATCAGGATTTCTTCAACTCCGGCTGATACCGCCTCTTCAACAATATACTGAATAACCGGTTTATCAACAAGAGGAAGCATCTCTTTCGGAATACTTTTCGTGTTCGGCAGGAGACGGGTTCCGAGACCAGCTGCCGGAATGACTGCCTTACGTACTTTCATAATTATTTCTCCTCAGTAATGAATATTTACATCCGCAATAAAGCTGTCGATATAAATGAAATAATTCGCACAATTCAACAGATCTGTTTTCTCCGTCATGCTTTTTAAAGTCCGAAGGAAGCCAGACTGCACCTTCTTTTTCAGCCACTTCCTCTCCCACTGCATTGATAAGTACCGCGTTCTTATGACGGGAAACAGTAAGTGTCGAAGCGAAATAATCAAAGCTCAGCTCGGCAGCAGTCTTTGCACACTCCTCAAGCCGGAGTCTAAAGCATCGTTCACATCGTGCTCCACCTTCCGGCTCGTTTTCATATCCGGCAACAGCAGAAAAATACTCATCACTGCGCCACTGAGTATCAATTATCCCTACCTGACCTGAAAGATTCATCTTTTCAAGCAGTTCTTTCAGCGTATCATATCGTTTATCGAATTCACTTTCCGGATAAATGTTAGGATTATACCAGAATATACTGACTTTAAAATGAGGAACTAGGTATTCAAGGACACTGCTTGAACATGGTCCGCAGCATGAGTGAAGAAGCAGCGTCGGTTTCTCTGTCTGTTTTTCAATTATCCGCTCCAGTTCACGGGAAAAATTGCGTCTGTTCATAATAAGTCAAATTATATTGTATCACTTTCTGAATTTATCGTCAATTGACAAGCATATATATACACTATATAATAACATTATCTCATAATCGGAGGCATAAAGAATGGATAAAAGAACCGGAAAAGAAAACTACTATCTTGATATCGCCGATGCTGTCCAGGAGAGGTCAACATGCCTCAGGCGCAAATATGGAGCAATTATCGTCAGAAATGATGAAATTATTTCAACCGGTTATAATGGAGCGCCCCGCGGCAGAAAAAACTGCTCGGATCTTGGATTCTGTGCCAGAGAAACCATGCATATTCCTTCCGGAGAAAGATATGAGCTTTGCAGAAGCGTTCACGCTGAAGCAAATGCTATTATTTCAGCCTCAAGACGTGACATGATAGGGGCTACGCTCTACCTTGTTGGAAGAGATGCCAAAACAAATGAGCTTCTTCCGGATGCGAATTCCTGTTCCATGTGTAAAAGACAGATCATCAATGCCGGGATTGAGCGTGTTGTCGCCAGAATCAATGAGACAGAATACCGTGTCATTAACGTCAGCGACTGGGTAATAAATGACGATACAATACTCCTGGAAATCTGAAAAATCACTTCCTGCAGGAAAACAGGATCACCTGTCTTTCCCGTGCTATTTCCTCTAAAAGCTTCATAGCCTGTTCGTAGCGCTCGTCATCCAGATTGACGAGCGCGTCGTCTATTATCAGAGGACAAGGTTCGCCGTCCGGAAGTGCCAGCTCACATACGGCAAGACGAACAGCAAGATAAAGGAGATCCGCTGTTCCTGCCGACAGATATTCTGAATCACGTGCCACCACATCATCTTTTGCTTTGGCTTTTGCCGAAAAATCTTTATCCAGGAGAATATTCTCGTATTTTCCTCCCGTAACAAAGGACATATATTGTGCAGCAATCTCTCCCAATTTTGGTGAAAACCGGCTTTGTATTTCGTCATCCGCTTCACGAAGTGCTGTAAGAGCCATTCCGATTGCATCATATTCTTCCTGAAGCTTACTGCGTTCACTTTTCAGACAATTCAGTTCCCCGCGCAATACTATCGGATCTCCCAGTACAGCCAGCCTGCTTTCTTCTGCAGCTACTGTTGCCGTAAGTTGTGTTGTAAGTGCTCTTTGCGCAGCAAGCTGCTTCCCCAGTCTGGCTGCCTCCGAGCTTCCTCCGACAAAATCAAGCTCTTCTGCAGCTTTTCCTTCAAGATCCCCGAGATGCTCTCCTGCTTTTTCAACTGCAGCAGCCGTTGCTCTGACCTTCTCTGCAGCTTTCTGAGTTGCTATACAAAGTGCGTGATGAGCATCCAGATGGTCTGTAATCTGTTCCGGCGTACTGGCTGCATATTTTCTCAGAATCTGAGAGATTCTTTCTTGTGCGATTCGAGAACTTCGGTAGGAAGAAATAAATCTGAAAAGAAAAACGATTGCAGCAACACTGACTACGGCACAGGCAATAATCACTGTTAAATAGCGAAAAAAATTTTCGTAGATAATTGCTCCCACAGCTGCCAGCATAAGCAGAATGATAACCGGGATAACAGAGAACGTACCGGCGATATTATGCTGAAGTAATTCAACTTCTTGAAGATCGTTCTCCGCTTCAGCTTCCACTTCCTCTGACGGACGTGAACCGAACACTGAACGGCGAAGTTCTTCTCTGCAATCATCCAGCTCACTGAGAGCTTTGTTCTGCTCCTCAATCAGCTTTCTCTCTTCATTTCTAGCTTCAGTAAGTCCGCCAATGATTGCTTTTCTGTGCTGCTTTCTTGCCTCAGTCACTGCATTTTCAAGCGAAATGCACTCCATTCTGGATACTGCCAGCTGTTCTTCAAGTTCATCCAGCTTTTCCGCCGACTGATTCACCGATTCAAGCTGAATAGAAAGATCCTCAATTTTCTGATCCATTTCCGGAATGAGTCCACGGCGATTCAGCTTCCGCCTTCTCTGCCAGATTTGGAGTCTTTCTTCTGCTTCCGAAAACGAAGTTTCCTCTTCTCCGGTCGAAATAATAGCCTGAATCCTTTTTTCCAGTTCCGGACTGCCAGTCAGTGCCGCAGATCCCTGTTCTACGAATGCAGACCGACAGAATACATCTCTGGATACACCGGTCAGCTGCTCTCCGCATGAGGCTCCGGTAATTCCTTTTACAGGTGTTGATGTTCCCGTATATTCCGCAGAAAACACCTGCATCGGAGCATTTCTGCTCCGCGTCGTTCGGGTAAGAGTAATGTCACACCTATCCGACGTTAATTCCATCATTCCTTCCATGGGAGCTCCGGACCACGGCGCATAATGCTGTTTATCGGGAAGATACCCTTCCCGGGCCCGTTCAGAACTGTCCACTCCATAAAGCATTGCTTTAATAAATGCACACCATGTAGACTTTCCTGATTCATTCGGTGCATATATAATATTTAAACCTTCATGAAAAGAGATCGACTCATTATTAAACTTCCCGAAAGTGGCTGTCAGCTTAGTTATTTTCATGGCGGACAACCTCCTCTCTGTTATCAAGCGCCGCTAACCCCCAGCGTACAGCCTGTTCAATCTGCATTTTTGAAAATTCATCCTCAGCCGCATCATACTGCCGTCGCATCTTTGCGAGGAAAATTCCCCTCAGCGTATCGTCACCGGCTCTGTCCCAGATATCTCTGCAGATCCTGGTAGAATCTGAAAGCGTCAGTTCAAAGAAATACTGCGAAAGATTCTCATAGAGATTCCGTAGCTTTATCGGTGTGTCCGTTTCCCCTTGAAGAACGATTTTATAAATATCACGGACGGTCTCATCCGGGAGTTCCATCTGAATCGCAAGAAGGGGATCCTTATCCGTCAGATCAACATTCAGAATTTCATATTTCCTTAACGATACCGGAACTGTATGAAGCGAGCAGGAAGTCGCTTTCCCGTCTCCGCCGGAGAGTTCAATAATACTGACCGTTTTTTCTCCGGTCTCATCAAATCCTCTTCCCTCCGGACAGCCTGGCCAGGAGTACCACACGTCTCCTTCCTTCAGGAGCCCGGATGCTCTGTGAATATGTCCAAGAGCAACAAAGTCCATTCCGCTGTCTGCAATCTGCTGGAGTGTAATCGGATTATATTTTCTATCAGATATTTCCTTTTCTCCGCTGACGACCTCACCATGCATACACATGATATTCAGGACACCGTCATTTTTTGCAGTCCTGAATTTTTTCATCACCGGCCCAGAACTTTTATCCGTAAAAGCCGCCCCGAAAACTCTGAATCCCTGATCTGAAAAATCAAAAAATTCAATCTCATTTTTTGTAAAAACATACACATTCGACGGAAGATCTGCTCTGGCATACGGTGACTTCGAAGAATAATAGTCATGATTCCCGGGAGAAATAAAAACCGGAAGAGGAAGATTCCTCAAGACCCGGAAAAGTTCTTCTCCGGTTTCCCGAAAGAAGCTCTCACTGTCCAGAATATCCCCCGCCAGAAGAAGAATATCAACTTTTTCTTTTACTGCCGCTCTCGCTATTTTCCCCGGCAGTTCCCTCAGTTCCTCGCGGCGTGCCGCCGCTTTTTCCGGAGAAAGCGCATCAAACGGTGAGTCCAGATGAAGATCTGCCGTATGAAGAATTCTGACTGTGCTCATTGTCACCTCAAATTACAAATATCTGACTGCTTCTGCATGCTGACACTTTCCGGTATCCGGATCAATATCAAATACACAGCCTTCCATTGCGCATGCCCCCTTGGCAGAATTATACCGTTCCGGGGGATCTCCCATGAATTTTCCTATACTCTGCTCAGGATCTATTCCCAGGACAGACACTACGGGGCCCGTCATACCGAGATCAGTTATATATCCTGTCCCGTTCGGCAGGACAACGGCATCTGAGGTCTGAACATGAGTATGCGTCCCCCAGACTGCCGAAGCTTTCCCGTCCAGCATAAATCCCATTGCCTTCTTTTCACTTGTCCCCTCTGCATGAAAGTCCACAAGAATTATCTTCTCACGGATCTCATGCATATATCCGTCGGCAATAACAAAAGGATTATCAGTATTGTTATCCAGTGTAAATCTTCCCAGCAGATTCAGAACACATACATCTCCGAAATCAGTTCTGAACGTATTGATTCCTCTTCCCGGGCACTGCGGACCGTAATTTGCAGGCCGGAGAACTCTGCGGCGTTCATCAAGATAGGGTTTGAGCTCTGTTCTTGTCCAGGTATGATTTCCCAAAGTAACAACATCTGCCCCGGCTTTGAGAATCATATCGATCTGATTCGGCTTTACGCCTACAACATTCGCATTTTCCCCATTCACGATGCAAAAATCTATTTTATTCTCATCTTTGAATTGCTTTAAGCGTTTTTCAAGGAATAAAAGACCCGGCTCCCCGCATACATCTCCTATTGCAAGTATTCTCATAGGCACTCATCCCCCATTATTAATGGTTTCATTATACATTTTTATATATAATAATTCAATAGTGTGCGTATAATGAACCGGCGCCAGGTATTGTTCAAATCAAAAAGTTCAAATGAGAATTATAAAAATTTGAAAAAAAGGTTGCATTTGTTGAAAAGGTGTGCTAATATACTCGAGCGATAAAGATATGCGCCGTTAGCTCAGCTGGATAGAGCGTCTGGCTACGGACCAGAAGGTCGGGG
>JAUNQI010000059.1 GCA_030536255.1 Eubacteriales bacterium
CCATTTCCAGAAGCTCCTCCGCGGATGCGGCCTTCTTTGCCTTTTCTTTCATTTCCTTTGTGAATGTCATCTCAGTTTCCTCCTTTAAAAATCAATTAATTTAATGTTTACATCGGTTAGTACGAAGAACAAAGCAAAACGTTACACTCTGCCTTTTTCGTGATAAGCGCGAATATCGTGAGCATCGGGACCATATCCCCCGGTGACAAGGGAGAGCTCGTCGTCCGTGAGCTCGGAGAGCTTCTTCTGCAGGGCTTCAAATTCTTCTTTGAGGGTGTTCAGTTCTTCTTTCGTTTTCATTGTTAAATTCTCCTTTGCAAGTTTTATCTATTTAAAGTCTTACATCTCTTAATACGCAGAATATATCAAAACGGTACTCCTGTCAAGCGGGAGAGAAAGGAATACTTTTTTCTACAGCAATAAGCTCCACAACTTCCTGTCTATTCCTCAATTGAAACACCTTCATACACAAAATTCTTCCGTTGACGTACTATTAAGTACCCGGGCGTCCTTTCTTTTCCAACGCTAACCAAATCAATCTGTCTGCCTGATCTGCCATGAACAGAGGAATATTCAGGACATCATCGTCCAGTTTCAGATTATCCAGCGAAAAGCGTACGCGGAGCTTGACCTTGTCAGGGAACAATTCTTTGAACTTTTTAAGGCTTTTGCCGGTCGTGTTGGTCTCTGACTTAACCTCTACCGGGAATATGTCGTTCTCGCGCTGAATCAGGAAATCCACTTCATAAGGCGGGTTCGTCTGCGTCCAGTAACGGGGAACCACTTCAAACTGAGTAATTAAGGTTTGCAGAACAAAGTTTTCAGTCAGAGCACCCTTGAACTCCGTAAACAGGCGGTTGCCTTCACCGAAAGCCGTTGGTGCCAGCTGTGCCATACGGCGGAGCAGTCCCACATCCACAAGATAAATCTTAAATGCGGACAGGTCATCATACGCCGCAACAGGCAATCCGGGAGCGGAGCTGCGATAGATCTTGTGTACCAATCGCGCATCGACGAGCCACTGCAGGGCATCTTCGTATTCACGGGCACGTGCGCCTTCTTTCACAACTTTATAAATAAACTTCTTATTTTCTCTTGCTAACTGAGACGGAAGAGACTTCCAGATCATAGAAATCTTCGGAAATTCACTGAGACTGGGATGCTTGGCAAAGTCGCGCTCGTATGCACCGATAATGCCGGACAGAGCTTCCTGCATGGCGGCTACATCCCGCGCCTCGGTCCACATCTTCACTGCTTCCGGCATACCTCCGGTCACATAGTACATTTTCAGTTTTTCATAAAGCGGATTAAAAAACGCATCCGGAATAGGCTCAATTGTGTCCACCTGTTCCAGATACTTTGCAAGATTTTCGTCACCGTTAGCCAGAAGGAACTCCGTGAAGGTCATGGGGTCAATCTGCATAAAATTCACCTTGCCCACCGGGAAAGAGGAAGGTTTTGCAAGGGCAATTCCCAGCAGAGAACCGGCGCAGGCAATGTGGTACTGCGGCGCATTCTCGCAGAAGTATTTCATGGAGTTTATGACTTCCGGGCAATCCTGCACTTCATCAAAGATGATCAATGTCTTTTCTGCATCAATTTTCTGCCCGCTAGCCAGCATAAGGTTTTGCAGAATTCGGTTAACGTCTTTTGTGGTCTCAAAGAACTGCCTGTATTCTTCGTTTTCATCAAAATTGAAATAGGCGGTGTTTTCATAATATCGTCTGCCGAATTCTTTGAGGATCCATGTCTTGCCGACCTGACGCACACCTTTTAAAATGAGCGGCTTGCGATAGGGTGAATTCTTCCAATCCAGCAGCTTGTTCAAAATCAATCGTTCCATGGTTTCACTCCTCACATTTTTATTGGAGTTTTAAGTGGTTGCAATCACACTTTTATTATATTATATGCAGAAAGAGTAAAAAATGCAACACGAAATCACATTTTTATAATGAAATTATGGTATCAGAATCACACTTTTATTAAAAATGACTGTTTTCACTGATGTGATGCCTAAGAAAAAGAAAAAAGGCTGCGGATGCAGCCGCTGAAATGAAAACGGCATAGCAGCTGAACAATAAACTGCTATGCCGGAATTTAAAATTAATTAGTACCGATAAACTTGGGAAGGTGAAACGGGAAAGGTTCCCGTGCGGCGAGCAATGAGGCTGCTGCCGCGGAGATCATTCTTCTTTTTTATTCTATTGCATCCTCAATGTTGCTGATAACGCTTTCAAGATCTTCGACCGCTTCCGCAAGGCATTCGCAGGCCTGATCCGCCTTTTCATACTGCTCTGATCCCTGCAGGTTCAGCACAGCAAGCTTCCGGGGTTACTTATGGTTCTTTTTTCGTTTCCGGATCAGCTCCGCAGCCAGCATCGATACTGCAAATATGACTGCCGCCACCAGGAAGATCTGCGGCAGGCTTACCGCCGGCCATTCTTCATCGGAAACGCCTTGCAGCTGCATCACGGTAAGCGCACCCGTCAGAACGCATTCGATCAGGACCCACTGGAATACATAGATCGTCGTAAGGTTTCTGCTGATACGTGACGCAATTACGGAAAACGAATTCGGAAGAATTTTCGACAATCCGTAAAACAGCCCGAAAAAGGTCACTGCTGAGATGATCCCTGTCAGCGCTTCGGGTGTCGTAAGATGATACAGCATATTCGTGTTTTCGTTCATCATCCCCAGCCGCTTCGGAACAGCGAAAGCCAGATAGACTGCGACGACAGCAGCACCGGCAGGCACGGCCATCCGGTAAAACCGCCCCTTATCTTTGCATCGGCGCATAACACCCCCGAAAAGGTAACCCGCTGTGACAAATATAAACCAGTTCATCAGGGGAAAACAGGTAAGGTCGATCTCCGGATCATACGAATATATCGTACCGAAAAACAGACCGCCGAGCTGATTGACAACCGCATACGGGATGCGGCCCGTGATATGCAGCAGCTCTGACAGGTCAAAATTCCGGAAAATACTTCCCAAAGCGGACATGACAAGCGCCGTAACTGCCAGACCGGTATCCGAAATACGTCTTTTTTTCAAAAAGCCGAAAAGGATGAATGCCAGGCCGGCAAACTGAAGAATATCGTTTGCCAGAAGGAGCTCCGGAAAATCCTCCCTGCACATGGTACTGTCTCCGGTAATGAGCCAGTTCAGAAGATCCGGAATGCCGTAACGCGCAATATTTAATAAGTAAGCACAAAAGAACAGGCGTATTCCCCTTCTGATCATGCTGTCCCCGTCATTTTTCCCTGAAAAAGCAATTCCGAAGCCCATACAGAACATGAAGGTCGATGCACCGAACAGCGCATCAATGATGACCACGAAGAAATAGAAAACAGCAGATTCGTTTACTTCCGGGCTCGGGAAAAACGTGCCCAGCTCTTCAAGGACATGGACAATGATCATCGTGACGATACAGACCGCTTTTGTGCAATCCGCTTCCGTCTGTCTGCCGGTATTTATGACGTTTTTATCAAACAGAGGACCCATTGTTTTGACTTCCCTCACAATTCATTATGAACTTCCTGTATTTTTAATCCTGCATTTATAATTCTGCATTTTCCAACACGAAGAATAATGCAAAAGGTACCTCCTGTCAATATTAAGCTGACGGCTGTTAATTGCCCAAAGTTACGCTATGGATCAGAAGAACATGCAGCCGTTGAGCGCGGAGATCCTGTTTAATAAGCAATCGGGATTCCGTCCAATCAATCATTAAATGACAGTGATTCCTTTACTGACGAGATCCCGTAGTAATGAAAAGGCTTCAGCTCGACAAACTGAAGCTTGCCGGGATAAAGTCAGGATAATTCATCTAGTACTGTCGGTATGACCTTTTCCATATCCATAAAGAATTTTGCAGCATGATATCCATCACATACCGCATGGCGCACCTGCAGAGTGACAGGGAGCATCAATTTTCCCTCTTTTTTTGCATACTTTCCCCAGAAAACCAATGGAGCCAAACCAGCCCATTCGTTAAAATAATGAAGATTCAAAGAGCTGTAATTTACCCATGGGAGTGTTGAAATGCAAAACATAT
>JAUNQI010000060.1 GCA_030536255.1 Eubacteriales bacterium
CCGCCCTGAAAGGAAAACTCATCATGAAAACACCCGAAGAACTGAACACCCTCAAGGAAGAAGTTGCAGATATGAAAAAGAAACTCTCCGAGCTCACGGATGACGAACTCACCCTTGTCACCGGAGGTGGTGTGCCCACCGAATTAATGCTTGAGTCCTCCGACGGCTCTGGGCCCGCCATCGATAACAAGGAGAAGTGGTACTTTGGGTGAGGACTGTCATCGGGGACGACGGTTCTCTTTGACACCTTTTCCCGTCGCACGGGAACCTTTCCTTCTTCACCTCCGCGTAACTCATCAGCGCGTTCCTTGCTTTGCTTGGCAGCTTGCCATAATGAATACCGCCATTTACCGCCCTGAAAGGAAAACTCATCATGAAAACACCCGAAGAACTGAACACCCTCAAGGAAGAAGTTGCAGATATGAAAAAGAAACTCTCCGAGCTCACCGATGACGAGCTCTCCCTTGTCACCGGCGGCGTAGTCATTCCTAAAGCTTTTGATGATCCTATTCCCCCATTACCTTCAGTACCTTGCCGTTATAAAAAATATTCTGTTTCTTGCCCATACCCCTCATCCGAGAGAACAAGAGCTGAATGCGTAGACTGCCCCAATTTACTAAGGTGACACGGAGGACGGTTCTCACTGACACCTTTTCCCCGCCCGCACCGGAACCTTTCCTTCTTCACCTTCCCGCATAACTCATCAAAGCGTTCCTCGCTTTAACTGGCAGCTTGCCGTACTGTACCTGCAGATTTGCAGGCAGTGCGGCAAGCTTTTTTTCTGCATCCAGCGGCCCTCCCATGCTGTAGGCGTCGTTCTGAATCGGCTTTCCTGTTGCTCCTGCGGCCGGTGCTGTTGTTCCATCATTCAATCCCTGTTGAAGCTCGTTTGCCTCAGCCTTCTTTTTCAACTTATCGATCAGCTCATCCTTGCGGGATATCAGGCTGTCCGGGATTCTTTCCAGATAATCGACGATATCCAGAAAGCCTTCCTTCCGGAGGTTATCCAGCGTCTGTACCATCGCTATTTCTGAATAGTAAGATGTTGCTCCTACATCAGCAGATATATTCAGCCAGAGCTGTTTAAACTTTGTGAAATCGTACTGAACAAGGGCTTTTCTTGTCTCCGTATTCAGTGCAATCGTTCCGGTCATCGGATCAATCAGCGGCATTCCATTTCCTCCGAGAACAGGAGAAGAGTATTCTTCCTCTCTGAGGATTGGTCTGTTCCCGTAGTATGTTCCCATCATATCCAAAAGAATCGCCCCGATATCCTCGATCCATTCATGCAGGTTTGCCCGCATATTCTCCAGCGGGATTTCTGAGGCGTTCTGCAGCACCATTAATGCTGAAGTGTTTGTTGCCTGCAGATTGCCGAGCTGGGCATCCGTCGCTCCGAGGCAGTCTTTTGTATACTGCACACAGAGGTCAATGGCCTGAATGATCTGATTCGACATATCTGCAGACGGCAGCGTGGAGATAATTGATCCCAGTGTCTGCCCGGGCATCAGGTTTCTTACGCCGATCGCCGTTCCCACTTCGTTGGAAATCTGCGGAAGGTAGTCGGCATTGTAGATCTTGGTCGGAAACGCCTGTGTCTGCAGGTGACGGAAGACCATTGCCATCATCTGATTGACGAAGATCTGATTCGGTACGACCTCTGTAACAAGGGCCCTTCCGTGGTAACTGTTCTTCTGCTTTTGCCAGTTCCCCCATGCTACGGGGTATCTGCTTAATCCGGTATCTACCTCAGAATAGAGGATGAAGTTTCTGGTCACTTTGGTTACGAAAACCGTATCACGAACGATATTCTTTACCCCTTCGTTTTCGTCGGGCACACTGACGGTATGCCGTCTCTTCTCGTAGAAATAAATGAACTGCGCGGTCGATGTCTTGTCATCGTTTCCGTGCAGTCCCATTGCCTGGATATTCGGATGAATGCCGTTCCCGGCATCCGCCACGATCGGCGGATCGTCATCAAACAGATCTTCCTCTGTCAGCACCCGCCCGATTGGCGTGTCCTGCCCGTAAAGGGAGAACATCGGAGCCGGGCTCGTGATTCCCGCTGCAGGATCCGTGATTGCTCCGCAGCAGTCATCCGTTCCGGTTTCAGCACGGATGTTTTCCCTGCAGCAGTTATCCTTTCCCGCAGCAGACACATCCGGAAAATTCTCTGCCACTGTGAACTTACCCCCACCGCAGCAGTCCACTTTTCCCGGTTCACGGGGATAACCATACCTTTCATCAAACGCCCGGAAAACTTCCGCCGTCCTTTGTACTGCTTTCCATCGCTTTGCCTCATTCTTCAGGTTTTCAACCGTGTCTCTTCCGGTTATGATGATATACGGCTGTTTTTCCACGTCCCGGATATTCGGATTGCCGAACATGACGTTGATCCCGTCAATCATTTCCATTTCGATCTCACCCCGGCATTCTCCGGAGGCCCCGCCATAGGGCTTGGCATCCGGGTTCCAGAAGAAGTGAGCGCAGTAATCTCCGGTGATTGCTCCGTCAAAAAGAGCGTCCCGGATCCGGTAGTCCATTTTCAGCTTTTCCAGCAGATTCCGGACTTCATCGGTTGCGACTTTGGCCGCCTCATCGTCTTCTTTCCCGAGCAGCGGTTCAAAGCTGATCGTGGTACCGGAAGAAGTAAGGGACGCCACAAACAGGCTCGTCACTCTCTTAATAATATTAAACACCGGCTTCGGCAGCCGACGCATCGCGTCGTTGTCCGGCAGGTGGATCCACTGATTCCCGTTGAAAAACTCGGTATTGGTTTCTACAATGGAATACTGATCCGGCTTCTGGATACAGTTGAACTGTTCCCCGAAGCTGTAATAATTCCAGATATCCGTCAGCTTTTCAGGCTTGTCTCTTGCGTAGTTGTTCATTAGTTATACCTCTTTACTAATGTTAATGTGTTATTTTCGGAAATTCTGTTGTTTTTTTAGCGTTTCCGTTTATAATTAGTGACAAATAAAGACGAAGGTTTTACTGATATGATGACGTTCATAGAAATTGAAAACTATATCAGGATATTGCTTGAGAAATATCAAGCTGAATATGCTCTCCTTTTTGGCTCTTATGCCCGGGGAGAGGCTACCTCTGACTCTGACCTTGATGTTATTGTTTACGGCGGCAAGGACTTTCATCCAAGCGATGTATTCGCTTTCGGGGAAGATTTGAGAATGATGACCGGAAAATCCGCTGATGTTTTTGAAATCCGGGAATTGAATCCCGGAACGGATTTCTATAATAACGTTATGAAGGAAGGAATCCGTATCGCATGAAGAAATCTGATCTTGAAAAGGAGCTGTGCCGCGAATAACGGCACAGTTTTTCTTCATTTCGGACAAAATAACCGCCCCGTCTTCTTTCCTAACCTGAACCATCCATTATTTGAATAATCGGGCTCTGTTCATATATTCTGCCTCTCATACGCCTGCACGGCGCTGTAGCTCATGCAGTCCACAAAGGCCTTCTGGTCTTCTTCAAACTGTTTCTGCTTTTCCGGATCCGCCTGTGCCGGATCCAAACAGGGCTCTCTTTGGAAAAAGTCACTGCAGCTTCCGTAAAGCTCAGAGCCGCTGTCCGGCTGACAGCTTTCCACGCAGATACCGTTCTTCCTGTCTCGGATGCAGTTTTCGCTGAAGATTTGCTTCTCACCCTCTGGCTGACAGCGTCCGTACCCTCTGTTATCTCTGTAACAGCCGCCCCTTCTCTTTGTTTCAGGGCATAAAAAACGGGTGCCGGTCACGACACCCAGAAAATACGCCAGAACAACGACCGCCCCGGCTATCAAACCTGTTAATATATTCATTTTATCCCTTTCTTTTCTGTAAATTTGCTCTTTTACTCTGGCAATTAAGGAATTTACTTGGTCACTTTTCAGAGCAAAGTATAGTTTGTCAAAGTAAATGCAAGAGAAGCAG
>JAUNQI010000037.1 GCA_030536255.1 Eubacteriales bacterium
TCTTCATCATGGTCGTGATGATGGCAGCACTCGTGGTCCTCATCGTGGTCATGATGATGGCAGCACTCATGATGCTCATGCTCCAGCTCATCCATATCATGCTTCAGGCCGTTTTCTTCCATCGCCTGGAGGATCTTCTCTCCGCTGATCTTGTCCCAGGGAGTCGTGATAACCGTGCAGTCCGGATTCAGGTCATGGATCATGGCGACCGCTTTCTGTGTTTTTGCTTCATCCGCAGAATCGGTACGGCTGAGGACAACGAGATCCGCATTTTCGACCTGATCATTAAAGAATTCGCCGAAGTTGCGCATATACATTTTGCACTTTCCTGCATCCACAACCGTGGTCCTGGATCCGATTTCAATTCCTTCAACGTCAGCAACCGCTTTTGCCACATCGGAAAGCTTGCCAACGCCGGAGGGTTCAATGATAATGCGATCCGGGGCATAATCCTCAACGACTTTCTGAAGGGCCTTACGGAAATCTCCTACAAGCGTGCAGCAGATGCAGCCGGAATTCATCTCGGTAATCTCCACACCGGCGTCCTTCAGGAAGCCGCCGTCGATAGCGATCTCACCGAATTCGTTCTCGATCAGAACGAGCTTTTCATTCTTATAACCTTCGGAAATCAGTTTCCGGATCAGCGTTGTTTTTCCGGCACCAAGAAATCCGGAAAAAATATCAGTTTTCGTCATTTTATTACCTTCGTATATTAATTTATTATCTGTATCAGCTTTTATATATCCGCAGCCGGGATATCGTCCGTTTTTCTCAGCAAAGTCTGGAACCGGCAGGAACAGAATCGTCGAGCATAACGAGATTCAGGACTTCCTTCCCATCAACTTCCTTCACCGCTGAGAGAAGCATTCCGTTGGACTCCTGTCCCATCATCTTGCGCGGAGGCAGATTCAGGATCGCAACTACCGTTTTCCCGACGAGCTGTTCCGGCTCATAGAATTTGTGAATCCCGGAGAGGATCTGACGCGGCGTGCCGGAGCCGTCATCAAGCGTAAACTTGAGGAGTTTATCGGACTTTTTTACTGCTTCACAGGTGAGGATCTTGCATACACGCATATCCGACTTTGCAAATTCTTCAATGTCGATATTCGGAAGAACCGGCTCAGATTTCGGAGCTGCGTTCTTTTTATTCAGCTCCTCAAGCTCAGCAATTGCCTTTTCCATATCAATTCTGGGGAAGAGTGTCTCTCCCTTATGAACTTCCACATTCTCAGAGAGAACAGCGTATTCCGCAGCCTTTTCCCAGGTCACAGATTCAGCATTCGCGCCGATCTGTGCGAACGCCTTCTCACAGGTCTCGGGAATAAACGGCGTAAGGAGAATAAGAGCAACACGAAGAGCCTCAAGAAGATTATACATAACGGATGCGAGACGGGCCTTATTTGCTTCGTCTTTTGCGAGGACCCAGGGAGCTGTTTCGTCGATGTACTTGTTGGCGCGCTGGATCAGCTTAAACACCTCTTCCAGTGCGAAATGGGGATGGAAGGCATCCATATGGACTGCGTAAGCGTCTCTCGTGGAACGGATCAGGTTCACCAGCTCATCATCCTGAGGATCAGCAGCCCGGTCAGCAGGAAGCTTCCCGCCGAAATATTTTTCAACCATGGCAGTCGTGCGGGAAACAAGATTTCCAAGGTCATTCGCAAGATCGATATTGATCGTATTGATCAGAAGCTCATTGGAGAAATTACCGTCAGAACCGAACGGGAATGTTCTCATCAGGAAGAAGCGAAGCGCATCAACGCCGAACTTTTCTGCAAGGACGTACGGGTCGACAACATTTCCCTTGGACTTGGACATTTTTCCGCCGTCAATAACGAGCCAGCCGTGACCGTAAACCTTCTGCGGAACAGGCTCACCGAGACTCATCAGCATTGCCGGCCAAATAATTGAATGGAATCTGACGATTTCCTTTCCAACCACGTGAACATCAACCGGCCAGTACTTTTCGTAATCGTTATACTTATCATTTCCATATCCGAGAGCGGTAATGTAGTTGGAAAGCGCATCGACCCAGACATAGACGACATGACCCGGGTCAAAGTCCACAGGAACACCCCAGGAGAAGCTCGTTCTGGATACGCAGAGATCCTCAAGACCCGGCTTAATGAAATTGTTTATCATTTCATTTACTCTGGATGCCGGCTCAAGGAAGGTTCCGGACTCAAGAAGATCCTGAACAGGCTTTGCATACTTGGAAAGTCTGAAGAAATACGCTTCTTCTTCCGCATAATGGACTTCACGGCCGCAGTCGGGGCATTTTCCGTCAACAAGCTGACTTTCCGTCCAGAAAGACTCACAGGGAGTGCAGTACATTCCTTTGTAAGCGCCCTTATAAATATCTCCCTTATCGTACATCTTTTTAAAGATATACTGGATGGACTTCACATGATAGTCATCCGTGGTTCTGATGAATCTGTCATTGGAAATGTTCATCAGCTTCCAGAGGTCGAGGATGCCCTTTTCTCCGGTAACGATATTATCTACAAATTCCTGAGGAGTAACACCGGCTGCCTTTGCCTTCTCCTCGATCTTCTGACCGTGCTCATCCGTTCCGGTAAGAAACATTACATCAAAGCCGCAAAGACGTTTATATCTTGCAATCGTGTCTGTAGCTACCGTGCAGTAAGCATGACCGATATGGAGCTTATCTGAAGGATAATAAATAGGGGTCGTGATATAAAATGTTTTTTTGTCTGCCATTTTTCTTTTCTCCTTTATATTAGTGGAAGAGGTAGGTATCCATCAGAGGTTTGCCTTCCTCATTGGTATATGTATACTCATAGCCGATCATATTTCCGTAGGGATCCGGTACCTGAACAACATTTCCGTCGGAATCATACAGGACCCTGTAAGTTACCGTTCTCCAGCCTACCCAGCCGCCGTCCTCATTGGTGTACTGGTATTTGTCTGTTTTCAGTTCAACGGTATAATCATCCTCCGCAGTACCCCAGATCTCAAAGGTAATGCTTCTGGCATCATTGTCACAGTACGCAACGAGCTTGATCGGATACGTCTTGTCGTTCCGGAACTTGAAGTCCGGATCCGGCCAGGAAACAGTAGCATCCAGACCGAGCTGATCCATATAGGCAACTTCAAACTGATGGCATGTACGCTCAACCGTTTCCAGACGCGCGTACAGCGTTGCGCAATACAGCGTTGAGGATACCTGACAGGCTCCTCCTCCGAGCTCCTCAACCACTTCCCCGTCGGAATACGCGGCAGCATAGCGGAAACCGGCCTCTTCGGTTCGCTGTCCCACTGTTCCGTTGTATGAGAAGAGATCACCCGGGTACAGGATCGTTCCGTTCACTTTTGACGCAGCCAGATTTACATTATTGATTCTGTCATCGCTGCTGAGCGTATAGTACGTTGTCATCGTACCCAGCAGATCATTATAGAGTCTGCCGCGGAGCTCGTCTCCGGTAACCGAAGGTCTTGTCACGGAAAGCGGGACAACTGCTGTTCCGGCAGTTTCGGTAGATGTCCAGATATTTACAGCTTCGGAAACGTCAAAGTCACATCCGACCGTTTCATCAAAAACATTATATTTCCCGTCATCACTGTATTTTGCGTCAACTACTTCCGCATAGATATCAGAGTGGATCGCTGCAAAATCCGGCATGACAGGTTCCCTGGATATTACAGTATATGAAATATCCGTACTCCCGTTTTTGAGGGCCGAAACAATATCTTCATAAAGTCCGACCGGCTCCAGCTCCAAATTTCCCGCACCCTTGACCGCTCTGAGCTCACCCTTATCAAGGTCAACCGTGTAGGGTTCGGTTCCGACAAGCTCAGACAGGAGCTGCTGCCCCTCATCCATTTTCTGCCGGATATAATCCTCTTTTATGGAAGTTCCCGCATCATTTAAGTCAAGCGGCTTCAGCAGACACTGCACATAATTGAACAGCATGGAAAATTTGTTTCCTCCGCGGCCATATGCGCAGGCACTGTTAACAGCGTCATCCATCGTAATTACGGCACCGGCCTGAACAGGATCTACCGTAAACTGAATTCCCCCATAAGTTGAAACCGTAAGAGGGGTGGCTGTTCTGGTCATCCATCCGTTATTGCCGAGCTGACGAGCAACATCGTCCCGGGTCATATTTCCGACCGGAATATTACCTACAAAAAGATTCGGCATCGTTTTGCTGCTGGATTCAACGGCTCCGGCAGCAAATACAACTCCCGCAATAAGAAGCGCCATAATGATCAGGAAGACAACGGAACCGATCTTTGACTTTCTTCGTCCGTCAACATCTCTTTTCCGTTTTTCCGCGCGTTCCTGCTCCATATACTCGCGGGCATCCGCTCTTTCTCGCTCAGCAGCAAGCCGCTGCTCTTCTATGCGGCGCTGATCCGCCTTCTTTTCCAGGATCTTTCTTCTTCTCTCCGCCTGGCGTTCCGCTTCTTTTGCTTCACGCTCTGCCTGACGCTCCGCCGCCTTCGCCTCACGGTCTGTCTGACGTTCCGACGTTCCGGGTTCTCTTCTGGTTTGTCTGCCTGCGCTTTTCGAAGATGTAGTCTCTTCATTCCTTCTTTCCTGACGCGGCCGGGAACGGCGAGGTTCCCTGTCATCAGAATCCCTTTCCGGCATTCGTCTGGCAGAAGGATTACGTCCGGAAACTTCTCTTCTGGGAAGTCTCTGATCGGTCGTAGCTGACCTTCTTTGCGGTTCTTCCGGTTGCTCCTCTTCAGACTCCTCATAAGAATCATTCTCTTCAAATTCTTCTTCAAAGGATTCCATATACTCCTCAAGCTCGTTTTGAGGAGCTGAGTCAGGCTCTTCCGGAGGATCTCCCGGAGAAGATTCATTCAGGAATTCTCCCAGAATCCCGTCAAAGTTAAATTCATCAAAATCCATAATATATCCTCAAATAAATAATGTCTGTATTCGGTTCAGCCTTCCGTCGCTTTCACGTACATTTCTCTGAACAGTTCCTCGTCGCTGCGCGGAAGCTCCGTCTTCTCTTCTTCCTCGAAAAGCTCACTGAGCCAGGGAGTATTTTCTATTCTCCCGCTTGCCTGAACCTCAAGAAGGATATTGATCAGCTGATTGGAAAGAAGAAATCCGGGGACGGTAAAGTGCCATCTGTTGCCGTTTGCTTCCGCCCATCCCTTTGACTGAAAGATCTTCAGCGTCTTTTCGATCGGGCGCCAGTCTGACTGGCAGATCGTACGGTAATCATTCTCTGAAATTCCACGCGTAGTTCTCATGCCAAGCATCAGGTACTCTGTGGATCTCTCAAATGTATCGATCATTTCATATTCATCGATCAGGCTTGTTCCGTGGTGAACTCCGGTTATATATTTCCGTACATCCTTAATAAAGCTGTAGCGCAGATGACCGATACAGGAATGAGCTCCCGGCCCGAAACCCATATAATCGTCAAGCGTCCAGTACTTCATATTATGCCTGGACAGGAAACCCGGTGCGCAGAAGTTTGAAATCTCATACTGGTGGTATCCGTAATGCTCCAGCATCTGAGAGGCATAGGAGTACATATCCGCCTGATCATCGTCATCCGGAAGCGTGGGAGAATTTCTGTAGGAACGATACATAGGAGTTCCGGGTTCAAGCTTCAGCCCGTAAACCGAAATATGCTCGGTATGAAGCGCTGCAGCCTTTGAAAGCGTATATGCCCAGTCTTCTTTTGTCTGTGTAGGCAGGCCGTACATCAGATCAATGCTGATATTATCAAAGCCGACACTGCGGGCATCCTCAATGGCTCTCACCGCCTGAGCATAATTATGCCTGCGCCCGATCATCTTCAGAAGATTATCATCCGTCGTCTGAAGACCGATGGAAAGTCTGTTAACACCTTCCTCATGCAGCAGCTTCAGCGCGTTATAGCTGAGACTGTCCGGATTGCACTCAACAGTGATTTCGGCATCCACTCTCAGATTACCGTTCAGCTTCAGTTCATCGAGGATCTCAACGATCCTGTCCGCGCCGTAAAAGCTCGGCGTACCGCCTCCGAAGTAGACCGTGTCCACTTCATAATTTTTTATTGAAGCGGAAGATTCCTCAATATGAGACAGAAGCGCCTCATGGTATTCCGGCATCAGGTGGTCACACCCGGCGACAGAATAGAAATCACAGTATCCGCATTTACTGGCACAGAACGGTATATGTATATAAATTCCCAGGGGACGTTTCGGCATAAACTAAACTCCGTCTTATTAATCCGCTGTAAACAACTCAGAAAAGATTGGAAATCTGTCTGGTAAATTCTGCCGGATCTTCAATTTCAACTCCGGCCATAAGCTTGGAAAGTGTATTCAGGATTCCGGACAGTGCTCCCGCCTTCTCTTTGTCTCCGGAAGTATAAGCGTCCTGCAGTGCTTTTACAAGACTGTTATCCGGATTGATCTCCAGAACACGGGTCGCTTTGATTGAGCGCATCTCCTCGCTGGGGCCACGGCTGAAATAGCGCTCCATTTCAAGGGTAACACCACCCTCCGTCGTAAGTGCGCAGGGCTGGGAGCCGAGCTTTGCGGAAAGACGGACCTTGGAGATCTCATCTCCGATCGACTCCCTGATAAAGTCAAGAAGCTCCTTGCTTTCCGTATTGCGCTCCTCCGCCGCTTTCTTCTCCTCATCTGTTTCAAAACCGAGGTCATCCGTAACAACGTTGCAGAACTTCTTGCCATCCTGCTCCATGAGGTTCTCGATCACCATTTCATCGAGAGCACTGGACAGATAAAGCATTTCATAACCGCGGGAACGAACTTCCTCACACTGCGGAAGAGACATTGCATGCTTGACGGTATCTGCGGAAGCATAATAAATCGCACTCTGGCTCTCCGGCATATTACCGACATATTCCTTCAGCGAAATCAGGCGATTTTCCGAAGTATAGAACAGAAGAAGATCACGGAGAAAATCTTTATTGCGTCCGAATTCGTCGCATACCCCGCACTTCAGCTGAACGCCGAAATTCTTAAAGAACTCCTCATATGCCGGACGGTCATCCTTCATGAGCTTTTCAAGTTCGCCCTTGATCTTTTTTTCGAGATTCTGGCCGATGGTCTTAAGCTGTCTGTCATGCTGGAGAATCTCACGGGAGATATTCAGAGAGAGATCCGGAGAATCAACGATACCTTTAACGAAATCAAAATAGTCATGGACGAGCTTGTCGCACTTTTCCATGATCATAACGCCGTTTGAATAGAGCGTTATTCCCTCTTTTTCCTCGCGGAACATATAAAATTCATCTGTCTCTCCGGGTACAAAAAGCATTGCCTTATAGGAAACGGCACCTTCCGCATTGACTCTTACAAGAGCTGCCGGATTCTTCTGGGCATGATACTTTTCCTTGTAGAACTGGATGCAGTCATCATCGGAAACATCCTTCTTACTGCGCTGCCAGATCGGGATCATACTGTTAACGGTCTCATTTTCCGTAACAGTTCTGTATTCGTACTTCGGCTCTCCCTTTTCGTCCTTCTCGCCGGTGTCAAAGCGCTCCTGGTGCTCAGCATCCATCTTTATCGGCCAGCGAACATAATCCGAATACTTTTTGATGAGTGTTCTGATCTTCCAGGGCTCAAGATAAGCGCTGAAATCTTCGTCATCGCCGTCTGCTTTGATATGCATGATCACGTCAGTTCCTGCGGAATCACGTTCACAGTCGGTTATTGTGTAACCGTCCGCACCTTTGCTCTGCCATTTCACTGCCGTCTCCTCGCCGTACTTGCGGGTAATAACAGTTACTTCATCAGATACCATAAACGCAGAATAAAAACCTACGCCGAACTGGCCGATGATGGAGAGATCTTCCTCTTCCTTTCCGGAATCCGTCATTTCATTCTTGAATGCATAGGAACCGCTCTTAGCGATCACACCAAGATTGTTTTCCGCCTCATCTTTGCTCATACCGATGCCGTTATCGCGGACGGTAATTGTACGCGCATTCTTATCCAGGATAATATCAATGCGAAAATCATCTCTGTTCAGGCCAACCTGATCATCGGTAAGGGCCTTGTAGCAAAGCTTATCAATTGCGTCTGACGCATTGGAAACGATCTCACGCAAAAAGATTTCCTTATTTGTGTAAATGGAATTGATCATCAGATCAAGAAGACGTTTGCTTTCCGCTTTAAACTGTTTCTTTGCCATAATTGATTATAACAGCCTCCTTATGCTATACGCATTTTTTCATAAGTATACATTATATACTTTCATTTGTTAATTTTCAATGAACAAAAAGGGAAATCCTTCCGCAAATCTATGTTTCAGCAAACGGAAAGCCGTTGCATTATTTGGAAATTTTGATTTGATCCGGCTTTTTATTATTATGTCAATATGAATATGTCAATTAGTTAAAGTTAATTTTTATATGTCAATAAAATGAAGTATTTAATAATATGTTAAATATTTTAAGTAATTTATTTTACGTAAATAATATTATGTTTATTTCCGGCGATTTTTTTCCGAATACTGCGTCAACAAACGAATCCAGAACTCCTGAAGCAGCACACTCTCAATCACACTACGCTCCCCAGTCTCCCGCTCATTTTGACAATCATCCGTAAACATGTTAAAATACATCAGCTAAAAATATAATGAATATATTCTTCAGGAGATTTTTCAACACTGATGAAACTCAAAAATAAAATTTGCATACTGATCGTTCTGCTTCTTTCTCTGTCTCTTTTTCTGAGTGCATGCGGAGAAGCTGCCATGGAGCAGGATCAGCTTTTCACGATGGGAACCACCTTTACGCTGACCGCTTACGGGAAAAATGCCTCAAAAGGCATAAAAAGCGCAGAAGCAACGATTCAGGCGATAGATGCCATGAGTGATCCGGACATTGAGACCTCCACCTGCTATGCGCTCAACAATGCGCAGGGAGAACAGCTGAATATTTCCGGACAGATCGCCGAGATGCTGATCGATGCGAAAGAGATCTATGAAAGGAGCGAAGGGGCTTACGACCTGACGATCTATCCTCTTTCAAAAAGATGGGGATTTACAGACGGAAGATACTATGTCCCCACTGCAGAGGAAATTGCTCTTGATCTCTCCTGCCTCTGCATGGACAAGCTCACGATTTCTCAGTTTCCCAATTCCGGAGCTTACGCTGTATCACTCCCTTCTTACGGCCAGCTCAGTTTCTCAACCTGCGCCCACGGCTGCGCATGCAAGTATGCCGCTGACGCGCTGAAGAAAACCGGCGTTGAATCCGCAGTTATTTCGCTGAGCGGCGCTGTTCAGACGCTGGGAAACAAACCGGACGGCACTGAATGG
The DNA here is from genome assembly GCA_030536255.1 of Eubacteriales bacterium. GTDB lineage: Bacteria > Bacillota > Clostridia > Oscillospirales > Oscillospiraceae > Limivicinus. Next base: position 9,275 of record JAUNQI010000037.1, read on the forward strand.
AGCGTTGGGATCACAGATCCCAAGAACCCTTCCGGCTTCCTCGGCGTCATTTCCGTCGGGCAGACTGCCGTAATTACTGCCGGAGGCTATCAGCAGTACATGACCGGCAATCCAAAGTATCATCATATTCTCAATACTAAGACCGGATATCCGACATCCAACAGTCTTCTGTCCGCAACCGTGATCTGTGAGGACGGAACAATTGCAGACTGCCTTGCTACGGCAATGTATGCCTTAGGGCAGACAAAGGCCCTCAACTACTGGAGACAGTATGGCGGATTTGAAATGATCCTGATCAATGATTCCGGCGAAATCGTCTGCACCTCCGGCCTTCTTGAGAAATTTGATATCCGAAATGAGAACTACACTCTCCTCTACGTAGAATAAGCAGAATTATTATGGCGGAGCTGTACGACAGTATAAAGACAATAAAGGGCATAGGTGACACACGCGCAAAGGCTTTCGCCTCTCTGGGCGTGGAGTCGCTCTATGACCTTCTTTCTTTTTTCCCGAGGCGGTACGAAGACAGAACCTCCTTTGTTCCCATTGCTCTTACCGGTGACGGAGATCAGGTATGCATTTCTGCAGTAGCCGCAGAAGAGCCCCGACTTACCAGAATACGGAAAGGCCTGGATGTTGTAAAATTCAAGGCGGCAGACGAATCCGGAATAGTTGACATAACATATTTCAATCAAAGCTGGATGAAGAATAATATCCATCGCGGAGAAGAGTATGTTTTTTTCGGGAAAATACAGGCTTCCGGCAGACACAGAACCATGGCAAACCCGGTTTTCGAAAAATCCGGGAAAACGGACGGTGTGACCGGACGGATCATTCCGGTGTACAGGCTCTGCAAAGGACTGAACCAGAAGGCTGTTCTGCAGAGCATCCGGTGCGGGCTGGATTCGGTCAGTACCTTTCTTCCGGAAATCATCCCTGAAGAAACGGTCATCCGGCAGCAGCTCTGCCGGGTGACATATGCGTATGAGAATATCCATTTCCCCTCGGATTTCTCCGCTCTGGAAAATGCCCGAAGAAGGCTTGTTTTTGAAGAGCTGTTCGTTTTGGCCTGCGCCCTGGGAAAAATTCGGTCCGGGCGTATTGCCGGAGAAGGGATCCGTTTCTTCATGCCGGATATCAGCGAATTTTACGCTTCTCTTCCTTTCTCCCCGACCAGAGCTCAGCGAAGAGCGATTGATGAAGCACTGAAGGATATGTGCTCCGGACTTGCCATGAACCGGCTGGTTCAGGGAGACGTCGGCAGCGGTAAAACGCTTGTTGCGGCCGCTCTGATCTGGGCAGCATTCAAGAACGGGTATTCCTCCGCATTTATGGCTCCGACAGAGATACTGGCCGAGCAGCATACGGTAACAATGCAGAAGCTCCTTTCTCCTTTTGGAATAGAAGTTCTCCGGCTGACCGGTTCCATGACCTCCAAAGAAAAACGCGAGGTCAAAATAGTCCTCGCATCAGGCAAAGCTTTGCTGGCAGTAGGAACTCATGCGCTGCTTTCTTCCGACGTTGAATACAGCAATCTCGGACTCGTAGTAACGGATGAACAGCACAGATTCGGCGTAAACCAGCGGTCAGCTCTTATAGAAAAGGCTTCCGGAGCGCCTCACGTAATGGTAATGTCCGCGACTCCGATCCCCAGGACCCTGGCCCTGATTATTTACGGTGATCTTGATGTTTCCATCATCGATGAGCTTCCTCCCGGCAGGCAAAAGGTCGATACATTTTCCGTTAACAGCAGCTACCGGGAAAGGCTCAACGCGTTTATCCGAAAACAGGCAGCAAACGGGAATCAGACGTACATCGTGTGCCCGATGGTTGAAGACAACGATGATCCCGAAGCAGCTTCGTATACAGCCGGGCTTAAATCCGCTGAAGAGCTTACCGCAGAGCTTCGCGTTCTGCTTCCGGAGCTGAACATTGAGTGCGTCCACGGAAGAATGAAAGCAAAAGAAAAAGAAGCTTTAATGAATGCCTTTTCAGCGGGAGAGATCGAGGTCCTCGTTGCAACGACCGTTATCGAGGTTGGCGTGGACGTTCCCAATGCCACCCTCATGATCATCGAAAATGCCGAACGCTTCGGCCTGTCCCAGCTTCATCAGCTCAGAGGGCGCGTGGGAAGAGGAAAAAACAAGAGCTACTGCGTCCTTGTTTCCGATGCTGAGGGAGAGGACGTCAAAGCAAGACTGGATATCATGTGCAAAACGAATGACGGATTTAAAATATCCGAAGAGGATCTCCGTCTGAGGGGGCCCGGCGATTTTTTCGGTTCCCGGCAGCACGGGCTTCCAGAAATGCATCTGGCAGACCTCGGCGCAGACACGAATATTCTGAAAGCTGCGCAGGATGAGGCAAAGTCTCTGCTCTCTTCCGATCCGGAGCTTACGGAACCGAATCACCGTCTGCTGCATGACCGCATTGAAGCGATGCTCAAGCAGAATACTTCCTTTAACTGAATCAAGGAATTAATATAATACCATCGGAGGAACATCATGAACATACAGATAAAAAAGCTCAGGAGCAACGCAGTTATTCCAAAGCGCGGGTCTGAATATGCGGCAGGTTATGATCTGTACGCGGCTCTCGACGAGCCGGTAACGATTGCACCCCATACAAATGAAAAGATCGGCACCGGGCTTTCCATCGCTGTTCCAGCCGGATGGTTCGGAGCCGTATTCGCAAGAAGCGGACTGTCCATCAAGCAGGGGCTGAGGCCGGCGAACTGCGTAGGCGTATGCGACAGTGATTACAGGGGGGAATATATCGTTGCTCTTTACAATGATTCCGATATTCCCCAAACCGTAAATCCCGGAGACAGAATCGCGCAGCTCGTCATTCTTCCCTTTATGGAAGCGGAGTTTGAAGAAGCGGAAGAGCTTCCGGAAACTGTCCGCGGAGAAGGGGGATTCGGTTCAACCGGGAGATAATACTGACACCTGAAAGAAAAGGATATAAAAAGACGGGAGAAAGCAGTTTTGACCATTTCACTGCAGTCTCCCGTTTTCTTTATATCCGGGGTATTGTTCTTATGGAAATAATTTTGCTATCATTGCCGGAATCTCAGACTGTGAAAAAGGAGTATCATCGATACGGAACCCCTGCGCTGATTCCGGGACTTTTATCATCAGAAGCGGATCCGTTACCAAATCCGGAGCAACATAGCCGTGATCAGCCATGATAACGATAAGAGAATCCTCATATGCTCCGATACTTCTGAGCTGTTTCAGATAGTTCTCCGCAATCAGGAGGGCACCTTTTGAAGCTCTGATCGCATTCTCATCAGAGAACGACGGAATGATCGGATTCAGATATTCGTCATGAACATACGGATAATGCGAACCGTACAGATGGATCATCCGAAAACAGGGATCGTCTGATGTGCTGATTCCTTCGGATCGCAGTCTGTTATAAAATGCTGTATTGGATATTGAATAAACCTCATAGGAAGAGTTCTCAGCCGAGTAGAGCGCATCAAACTCATTGCCGTACAGCCAGACGGCAGGACGAAATATATCCGGAGCGTAGGAGCAGCTTACCAGCCTGTACAGCGTCTTTATAAAAAGAGGGATATCATTGATTGCTCCGCTGCCCTGCAGGAAATTCTCCGTCTCATTCCGCAGCTTCTCGGGAATGAACCGGACGTCTGTATATATCCCGGTTGAAAAGCCGCTGCCGGTAACTGCATCCGTCAGTTCCCGACTCTGCAGAAACGCTCCGAGTGATTCTTTCGTCGAGGTATAGCAGCCCTCAACACCGCGGTAATAAACGAAGCCCGATAAGCTCTCCGCTGTATCCGGCGACTCCTCAAGGATCTCATCCATATAGGTTTTATCAAACATATCCAGGACAAGAACGATCGCATTACGTCCGGCGTTTGCTTCCATCAGTCCCTCAGTACTGACAAATCCGTTTGCAGGCTTCAGATAAGATCTGTCGGATGAAACGAGCAGGACAGCAAGAGCAACCGCAATAAAAGCGGAAAAGATCCCGGAAATTTCAGAAAATGCTTTTCCGGCGGAATCGCCGAACTTTGCCGCACAGAAAACACACAGCGCGATCACAATTATCCAGATCACACTGTCAGCTGCGATATGGCTGATATGATCCTGAAGAATATACGGCATCCCGTTAAAAACTCCGGTCTCTTCAAACAGGAGATTACCCTGAAGATAGACAAGAATTCCTATGGCAAACAGGACTCCGCAATAAATATTCCGGCCTTTTCTGAAAAGGAGACCCGCAAAATAAAGCAATGCCGTGACCCCAATGAAGCATGCCAATGGGATCAGGGCAAAATGATACAGCGTGAACAGAAATTCTTCAGCATTTGCCAGATATATTGCGCAGGGAGCATACAGCGTAAAGGTAACTGAAGCAAAAACCGAGCATAAAAGCAGATTCAGTTTTTCGGAATCAGTTTTTTTCATCATCCAGCTTATGCAGCAGAACAGAGATCTTTTTATAAATCAGGAAAGTAATGATCCCGTTTATTCCCGCCTTAATCAGATTGAACAGAATAATATACGGAAGAAGGTCCACGACCAGCGACCGTTCGCAGCCCATGAAATAAGGCGTGATCAGCAAATTGGCAGGAATCATCACTGCTGCCATAGCTAAAACGCCGAAGCAGATTCCAGCTACCGCACCTTTTCTGGTTTTGTGTTTTCTGTAAATCAAAGATGACGTCAGCACCAGAGCCGAAGAAGCGATCACATGCATTAAGATCCCGTACAGTCCGCTCGAAGCGCTTACCGTCAGGCCCTGGATCAGAGATGCGACAATGACAACAAATATTCCCGCTGACGGACCAAAAGCAAAGCCGCAGATCAGGACCGGAATATCCGCCGGGTCATACTCAAGAAACGCAACAGCAGGAAAAACCGGGAAATGAACAACAGAAGCCAAAGCGACAGAAACAGCGGCAAGGACAGCCATAGCTGCCAGTCTTTTCAGATTTTTCGATTTCATGATACGATCCCTCCTTACCGAAGCTGGCTCGAATTATAACACATCAATACATCTTTGACAATGATTGGGAAGTGTAATAAAATAACACAAAAAATGTCGAGGTTATTATGGATCAGAGTGATATTACCTGCTGTTTCACCGGGCACAGGCCGGTAAAGCTTCCGTGGGGTCTGAGAGATTCCGACAGCCGATGCGAAGATACCAGAGCCTGGATCCGGGAGCAGATCAGCGGACTGTACGAAAAAGGCTACCGTCGGTTTCTGTGCGGAATGGCGATCGGCTGTGATATGCTCTTCGCTGAAGAAGTGATCGCTCTGCGCCGCTCCCATCCTGATGTCATTCTTTTCGGCGCCATTCCCTGCGCCGATCAGGCTTCCTGCTGGAATACGAAACAGAAGCTGCAGTATTCCGCTCTGGTAGAACAATGCGACGAGATCAAAATATTCAGCGACGGCTACAATAAGCTGTGCATGAATGAAAGAAACAGCTTTATGGTTGAGGAATCCTCTGTCCTGCTCGCCTGCTTTAACGGAACGCCGGGAGGAACAATGAATACGATCCTTTTTGCGCAGCGGAAAGGAATCGACATCAGGATATTTGATCTGAACGGGCTCGTCCGCGATGAATCCCGCGAAAAACGCAGTCCGGACAATGCTGAAGCTGCCGGACAAAATCCGGAAACCCGAAACTCTCTATAATACAATAATACAGAAAGGGAATTATGAGTTCTATTCTTCCGATCACCACAGCGGTACTGCTGCTCCTTTTCTTTCTCGGAATACCGGAGTTAAGCAAAACCGAATCCGTTTCTTTCTCTTCCTTATCCGGCG
>JAUNQI010000038.1 GCA_030536255.1 Eubacteriales bacterium
ATCGTCGGTGTCTGCAAAATTTATTGCAATTACCGACGATTTTGACCTTATTCAGTAAGGAAAAGCAGCGTCAAATGAGAAGAAGCAGCGTTATGCGGCCTTATATTACAGTAGCGGAGTAACATCAGTAAAAGTGACATTCAATATCGGCAGAATTGGCGTTACATCAGCAAAAGCGACATTCAATATCGGCAGTAATGGCGTTATGCCAGCAGAAACGGCGTATTCAAGAGAGATTCCCTCCGGTTCCTACTCCTCGCCTCTGAGGTTTGTTTCCATCAGTCTGCAGATCGTTTCAACATCATATTCTTTGCTGAACAGATAGTACATCTTTGCAATTGCCGCCTCTGTTGTCATATCTTTTCCGCTGACTGCACCTGCTTTTTTTAACGCATTGCTGGTTTCATAGGTTCCAAGCAGGACAGTTCCCTGCGGGCACTGGGTGCACACTGTGGCAACAGTTCCGTTCCGGAAGGCCTTTTCAATAATAGGAAGCAGAGATTTTGCAGTACTTGGAATATTCCCTGCGCCGAAGGTTTCTATAACAACCCCCTTCAGGCTCTCCGTCATAATATTATTGAATAGCTCAAACTGGATTCCCGGGAAAACCTTGATTACCCCGATCGGAATATCTTTGAGCTTCTGGAACCGGAAGCTTTCCGTCGGTTTCGGCAGCAGCATTGCTTCGTTATAATTTATTGCGATTCCCGCCTCTGCGAGGATCGGCGAATTCGGAGATTTGAAAGCCATAAACCCATCTGCCGAATATTTAATCGCGCGGTTTCCGCGAAGAAGCTCTCCGCGAAAATAGATACATACTTCATTTATTTTCCCTGAAGATGCAATCATCATTGCCGCGATGATATTGTCTTTCCCGTCACTTCGGATCTCACAGATCGGGATCTGCGACCCGGTGATAATTACCGGCTTCCCCAAATTCTCAAGCATAAAGGAAAGTGCGGATGCAGTATATGCCATTGTATCTGTTCCGTGCAAAATGACAAAGCCGGCATAGCCTTCATAGTTTATGCTGATGAGTTCTCCGATTTTATTCCAGTCTTCAACCGTCATATTGGAAGAGTCCAGCAGCGGATCCATGTCCACAATATCCCACTCACAAATTTTCCCTTCCTGGAGCTCAGGCATTTTGTTCAAATGGGCATGAAACTCTTTCTGATTGGGAACATAGCCATTTTCTGTTTTGACCATCCCGATCGTTCCGCCGGTATTAATGATTAAAATTCTGTTCATCTTATCCGTCCTCAACCGGAAGCACTGTCCGATTTCTGTCATGTATTTATATGAATCTTGAAAACGCACATAGTTCAAAGCTATGTGCGTTCTGTTTGTTTTTCGCCTGAGACTCTGCGCTGTCTTGGATCTCCCCTATTGACTGACCGGACGCTGCTGCTTGTAAAGCTTTTTCATTCTTTATTTTTTGCAAACAGGCGGTTTTCCGCTTTTTCAAAGGGTATATATAATATTGTAGTAGATACAAATGAAAAAGTCAAACAGAAGTACCGGATCTGCTGCCGTTTCCGTGTACCGGATCTGCTGCTGTTTCCGCGGCAGCGGCAGATCCGCCGCTGCTTCCAAACCTGGGAGCAGCAGGATCTGTCCGGCAGAAGCAGTCTCCGGAAGTTCGTCTGGCAGAAGCATGCTCCAAAGCCCCGTCCGTCAGGATAATTCTTCGGGATACTTGAAAAAACGAACTGCTCATAATAAAATAGAACCGCGGCAGTGAAGGCTGCCGCGGTTTTCCGGTCACTGCGGATGCGTAGATAAACGGATAATATTATACATATTTTATAGAATAAATACTTCAGAAAGGAACGAAACCATGATGAAAAAACTGACAGCATTGCTGATTGCCGTGCTGCTCCTTGTTCAGCCGGCGTCTGCCTTCGCGGAAGACGATATGGAGCAGTACCGCAGCGGGACGCCGTGGCTCTGTCTTGCGCTCGACGGCGTTGTCACGGAGGATACCCCGGTCGACCTGAAGGATAATTTTGCTCTTGCGGTCTCCCATGATTTTTATCTGAACGCGGAGCTTTCGGAGGAGTACGGCTTAGCGGGAACGGTCATTGACGGGAATATTGCGACCAGCGAGGATATTGCCGCGCTTTTCGCGGACGGCGTAACGGTTGCGTCGGAAGATGCAAAGCTTGTGAAGAAGCTCTATGATCTTCAGATGAACTGGGACGCCCGGAACGCGCAGGGCGTCGCGCCGCTGAAGGATCTGCTCTCGCTGCTTGACGGCGTCGGCACCGTGGATGAAATGAACGCCTATTTCCTCAACACCCCGGTGAAGGATCTTCTCGGCTCGCTTTACAATTCGGCGGCCATGTTTGATTTAATGGATTCCAGTGTCGTCGTCGGTGTGGCCGAGCCTGCCGCTCTGTTTCTTGACTCCGCCGAGTACGGGGAATATCCCACAGAGCTCGGAAATATGAAGCGCGAAACCTACACGGCGCTGATCCTGGGCATGCTTGCCCGTCTGGGCTATTCCGAAGAAGCGGCACAGAAGATGGCGGAGGATGCCTTTGCCTTTGAATCCATGCTCGCCCCCACGATCCTGACGGCGGATGAGGAGCGGCAGGCAGATTACTTTGAACGCGTTCTGAACTATTTCACGCGGGATGAGGCTCTGGAGCTGGAAGGAAAAGTTCCGATGGTCGAGTTCGCCGAAAAGTATTACGGCACGCAGGACGTCTGGATCGTCACCATGCCTGCATACTGCGAACGGCTGCGGGAGATCTATACGGACGAGAATATCGGAATGATCAGGAACTGGCTCATCTGCCATGCTGTCGTTGCCTGCGCATCCCTGCTGGACAGAGACTGCTACGACTTCTATAATGACACCGTTTCGGCCATGCGCGGAACGGAAACTCAGCCGGATGAGATCATTGCGGCCAAGAATACCGCTTCCCTTCTCAAGTGGGAAACTGCGCATCTCTACTGCGACACCTATGTCACCGCGGAAGACAAGGCTGCCGTTCAGGCGATCACAGACAAGGTAATCGCCACCTATAAGGAAATCCTCGCCGAAGAGACGTTTATTTCCGAAGAAACACGCGCCGCCGCAATCAGCAAGCTGGACAACATGATCGTGCTGTGCATGTATCCGGACGACTGGTCGGAGTATTCCTATCAGGATCTGAGCTTCCGTTCGGCAGAAGAGGGCGGCTCGCTCATGGAGGCAGTCAATGCCATTTCGGAGGCTGCTCTTCTCCGGGATGTGGAGGAGCTGACCCGTCCGAAGGACCGCGGCCGCTGGATCGAAGCACCGACGGTTTTCAACTGCTCGAACAACCCTTCTGCCAACACCATCAATATCTTTGCCGCTTTCTGCCGCGGAAAGATCTACAATCCGGACATGAGCTACGAGGAGATGCTCGGGGCAATCGGAATGGTCATTGCCCATGAGATCACCCACTCCTTTGACAGAATGGGCGCGCAGTTTGACGAAAACGGAGAATATTACTTCTGGTGGACCGATGAGGACTACGACAGCTTTATGGAAAAGGACAGCAGGATGGCCGCGTTTTACGACAGCATGACGGCATGGGAAGGCATGCCGTTCAACGGAGCCATTATGACCGGCGAGACCTGCGCCGATATGGGCGGCGTAAAATGCATGCTGCGGATGGCGTCGGAGATTGAGGATTTCGATTATGACGCATTCTTCCGCGCCTACGCCACGCTCTGGGCGGAGAAAGGAAATATGTACAGCGTCCTTTCCTATCTTCAGGACGAGCATCCGGTCAGCTTTATCCGCGTCAATTCCGTGCTGCAGCAGTTCGACGAGTTCCTTGACTTTTACGGGATCACCGAGGGAGACGGCATGTATCTCGCTCCCGAAGACAGAGTCCTGATCTGGTAAGCTTCCGCAAAATATTTTATCGTTCGAGGGCGCACAATAAAACACCGTGACAGCAGATTCCGTATCGCTGCCACGGTGCATTTATTTTATCTGTTTCATACGGAGACAGAGCGGCGCAGACTCCGTTTTCTGCAAAGCCACAACGGCACTGGTACCGCAGCTGACATAGTACATGGGGACCTCAAAATTGTGCAGCTTCTTCACCGAATGACGTCCGGTCCGTGATAAAGTCCCGGAGCTGTTCGGTTTCGTCGGGCGTCATGCCTCCGGCGATCAGATAATCCGCGGCAGCCTGAACATAGTCTGCGTCTTTCAGTGCGGCGGAATCCTCCGTTTCGAGCAGACACTGCAGAAATGAATCAAAGTACAGCTCGGCGATCGCATGATACTTTTCCGGTGTCTTTTCCTCGGATACGGAATAATAATTCTCATACGTCTTCATATAATCGGCGCACATTTCCGTATATGACGCTCCTGCCAGCGCTTCCAGAAGCATGCAGACGAACCCGGTTCTGTCCTTCCCTTCCATGCAGTGAATGTAAATCGGGCCGGATGCCCCGAGCATTGCTTTCATTCCGACGGCGACCTTTTCTTTATATGCATCCGAGAAATACGAGGAGCCCATATCCAGCAGTACTGCCCGTCCGCTCTCATAAAGCCCGGCAGCATACGGGGAGTCAAACGTCTCCTCCGAGAGATATCCGGCCATGTCTTCCTCAGAATCCGCAAGATCTACCACAAAGGAGATTCCTGCTGCGCGGAGAAGCCGGTCCGTATAGAAGGCTCTGCCGCGGCTGCTGTCGAAGGGAGAGGCGCCTCGGAAGAGGAATCCTTTTTTCAGCTCACCTCCGGCCATCTCCCGGAAATTGCAGAATTCCTCGCTGCTGTTATAGTCCGAATAGTCAAAGGAATACTCCTGACCCAGTACTTCGTGCGTGGCGGAATACTTTCCGGCTTCCTTCAGGCGAATGGTTACGGAATCATTTTCCGACAGCTTCGCTGCGTCCCAGATTCCGCTTTTATTGAGTGTAATACTGATATTTGTATAGCCGGGATAGGCAACAATAACGGGCGCGCCGTTTTTTACATAGTATCCGTTATAGTAGGGCACGTCTGACAGGCTGTATCCGTTTTCAAAGCGGATCTCGCAGCTGTCTCCCAGATGAAACCCCGCCTTTTCGAATTCTTCCGCGGAAATGGAGACAACAGCCGCATCATACTTTGTATCTCTGGTAACCGCTGCAGATATTTCAGAGGAGTCGGCACTGCCGCATCCCGCCAGTGACAGCACGCAGATTACAGCAAGCAGAAAGCAGAAAAACTTTTTCATCTTCATTTTATACCCACCTTTTCCATTCTTTTTTCTTCTCCGGTTATTCAGGTTTTTAAGGTTACGTTATTATATACGATTGAAGAGCAGATCTGCAACAATTTTCCAAAAATGTCGGCTATGCGTAATTCATCATTAATTGCAGTTCCCTGTTATCTCCCGGTATGATATAATGAAGATGAATTTCGCAAAACAGTCACCGGAATCCGTGACTGACGCGGTGATCGAGGAATCTGAGGAATCATTTATGAAATACCGCATTCTTTGTTCAGTGCTGATACTGGCTCATCTTCTGTCCGGCTGTGCTGTGAAGACAGATACACCGGATATGCAGAAATATCAGACAAGTTATTTTGACCTCTTTGACACGGTTACGACCATTCTCGGATATGCGGAATCGGAAGAGGCATTTCTTGCGCAGGCTCAGGAGCTTCATGATGACCTTGCGGAATATCATCAGCTCTATGATATTTACAACGATTATCCCGGAATGAACAACATCAAAACCGTCAATGACCGGGCCGGCTTCTCCCCTGTGGAGGTTGACCGCAGAATAATCGGTCTGCTTCAGCTGTGCCGGGAGTTTTATGACGTCTCCGGCCAAAGAGAAAACGCGGCGATGGGCAGCGTACTGCAGCTGTGGCATGAAGCCCGGGAATTCGGAACAGAGCATCCGGAAGAAGCTTATCTGCCGGACAGAGAACTGCTGCAGAATGCAGCGGAGCACACGGATTTTGATAATGTTATCATTGATGAAAAAAATCTCACCGTCTTTCTGGCGGATCCGGAGCTGTGTCTGGATGTGGGAAGTGTCGCCAAAGGATATGCGGTGACGGAAGTGTGCCGAACCGCTCCTTCCGGTTATCTCATTTCAATCGGCGGAAATGTTTTCGTGACGGGGCCCAAGGCCAGCGGTTCTCCCTGGATCGTCGGTCTGACGGATCCGGACGGCGGAGCGGATATCCACTCCTTTTATGTGGAAAAGGGAAGCGTCGTCACGAGCGGAGATTATCAGCGCTTCTACACGGCAGACGGGGAAAATTATCATCATATCATTGATCCGGATACCCTGATGCCGGGCTCTTTCTGGAGGAGCGTAACGGTGTTCTGCGATGATTCCGGTATTGCGGATGCTCTGTCCACTTCGCTCTTCCTGATGTCAAAGGAAAACGGTGAAGCGCTTCTCACGAAATACGGAGCCGAGGCTTTCTGGATCGGAGCGGACGGACAGGAATATATGACCGAAGGTCTCAGAGAAATTCAAAGAACATGATCCACAGGAAAGGATATGCTATGAAAGAACTTTTTTCCGGCGGAGTTCATCCCGCTGATAAGAAAGAAATGACACGGCTGGCGGAAGTCCGGCCTGTTTCCGCCCCTCCGGAGGTCGCTGTTCCGCTGCGGCAGCACATCGGCGTCCCCTGCCAAAGCCTGGTTAAAATCGGAGATTCTGTTGCTGTCGGGCAGAAGATCGGCGACGGCGAGGGAATGTGTGTGCCTGTTCACGCTTCTGTATCGGGAACGGTAACCGATATTCGCCCGGTAGTTATTCCGGACTTCGGGGAAGTTGATGCCGTGATCATACAGAACGATTTTCAGGATCGGCATATAGAATATAAGCCGTGTCCCGATCCGGAGCATCTGGACGCAGCTGGTCTGGCAGCGATCATGCGGGAAGCGGGCATTACCGGAATGGGCGGAGCCGGATTTCCTTCTTATATCAAGCTGTCCGGAGCAGCCGGCAGGATCGATACGCTGATCATCAATGCCAGCGAGTGCGAGCCGTATGTTACGGCTGATGATCATCTGATCCGTGACCATACGGCGGAATTTCTGAAAGGTGCTGCGATCCTGGCGAAGGTCCTCAAGCCGGAAAAGACCTTTATCGGTATTGAGGACAACAAGCCGGAAGCCATTGCCGCGCTGAAGGAGGCCGTCAGCGCCTATCCGGAGATCACCGTCAATGTTCTGCCCACCAAGTGCCCGGAGGGCTCTGAGAAGCATCTGATCCTTGCCTGCACGGGAAGAGAAGTTCCCGCGGGGAAGCTGCCGGTGGATGTAAAGTGCCTTGTCTTTAATGCGCATACCTGTTATTCCGTTTCTCAGGCGGTCTATGAGGGGAAACCTGTCACCTCACGCTATGTTACCGTCACCGGGGAGTGTATAAAAAATCCGTCCGTATTTCTTGTGCCGGTCGGCACGTATTTTTCTCATTTAATCGCCGAGGCAGGCGGTCTTACAGAGGATGCCGGCCGTATCGTTATCGGCGGCCCTATGATGGGATTTGCGCTGAGCACTTTGGATGTTCCGCTCCTGAAGGGAAGCAGCTCTGCCGTATGTATGCCCGCCATCAGGCCTGTCGAGGATCCGGTATGTATCCGCTGCGGAAAATGTGTGCAGGTATGCCCGATGCATCTTCAGCCCTGCAGCATCAATGCCGCCTGGACCCGAAAAGACTTTGAATGGCTCAGCGAGCTTCACGCCACAGACTGCGTCGACTGCGGATGCTGTGCCTATACCTGTCCGGCTCAGATCCCGCTGGTGGAGCGGTTCCGGGCTGCAAAACGTGCAATCAAGGAGGCCGGGAAATGAGTTATCAGGTTCTTTCTTCTCCCCACGTCCATTCTGAAAACAACACAAAGCGCATCATGACCGATGTTCTTCTCGCGCTTTTGCCGTCCGCAATTGCCGGTGTTGTCTTTCAGGGTATTCGGGCGCTGATCGTCATTCTCTGCTGTGTTGCCGCGGCTTTTGTCACGGAATATATCTATTGTCTCATCCGGAAGAAAAAAAATACAACAGGAGATCTTTCCTGTATTGTTACAGGTCTCCTGCTGGCAATGTCCCTTCCGGCGATCATTCCATACTGGTTTGCCGCCATCGGAGCTGTTTTTGCGATCCTCGCGGTAAAGCTTGCTTCCGGAGGGCTTGGGAAAAACATTTTCAACCCTGCTCTTTCCGGCCGTGCTTTTCTGATGCTGGTTTCTCCGTACTATGTTTCACGGTATGCTCTCTACGGACAGAAGCTCAGCGTGTTCTCCCCGGCGGATGTTATGACCGGGGCAACCAGCCTGCATGAGATGCAGTTCCCGATCCTTCCGACGGCATCCTTTCCCGATATGCTTCTGGGATCGACCTCCGGAAGCATCGGAGAAGCCTCCGCATTGCTTCTGATCCTGGGTGGAGCCTATTTGCTCCGGAGAGGCGTTATTTCCTGGCGAATTCCCGCTGCCTATATCGGCGTTACCGCTGTCCTGACTCTCCTCTCCAGCCATGATCAGGCTGCTGTCCCCTGGATGCTTTCGGAGCTTCTTTCCGGAGGACTGCTGCTCGGCGCATTCTTTATGGCAACTGATTACGCATCCTCTCCGGTAACACCTGCCGGTCAGTTGGTTTTCGGAGTCGGCTGCGCCGTACTGACAGTGCTGTTCCGGTATATCGGCATATTTCCGGAAGGAGTGACCTGCGCGATCCTCCTGATGAATGCAGCTGCTCCGATGCTTGACAGGATCTGCGCTCCCCGCAGGTTCGGTTTTGTGAAAGGAGAGGACAAATGAAAAAATATCTGAAACCTTTCCTTGCGCTCGTAATTGCCTGCGCCTTACTTCTGGTCTGCTCTGCGGGGCTTTCCGGAGTGAAGGAAAAGCGGCTGGAAAATTATCGTTCTTCTGTTTTTGAGTCCATGTTTCCCGAAGGCGGGGATTTTGAGGAAATTCCGTATGACGGTGAAGACCGGAACATACAGGCTGTTTACAGAAACAAAGATGGCTTCATCATTGAAACGAAAGTTCACGGATACGGCAGCTTCATCACTTCGTGGATCGCTGTCAGCCGGAACGGGTCAGTAAAGGATCTTAAAATTGTTGACATGAACGAAACACCGACTCTCGGCCGGCGCGCCCTGACGTCTTCTTTCATTTCCCAGTTCCGGGGCACGGAAGGCGGACTTACCGTCGGAAAAAACGCGGACGCTCTCTCAGGAGCTACCATTACATCCCGTTCGATTGTCAAAGCGATCAATTCCGCCTGCGAGTACGTAATCGGCTGTGATGCTGAAACCGGCGCCACGAAGGAAGGAGAAGAAGAATGAAAAGAGATCAGTTTACCGTCAACATCCTGTATACGGCTGTTTTGGCCGTATGCCTGACCGTATGGTCTCTCCTGGATATTCTGGCACCCGCTCTCGTTATTGCTTTGCCGGGACCGATGGTTGTTATCGCATCGGTTCTTGCCGCGCTTACGCTTTCCTGTCTTCTTTGCAGAGCGCAAAAATTCCATTGCATTGAATGTCTGGCTTTTGCCGCTCTTACTTCTTTTCTTTTGCCGCTTACCGCCGGTTTTCCCGGGAAGCATACCCTTTTTCTTGCCTGTACCGGTCTGATCGCCTACACGGTTTTTTCCGCGCTTTTTGACGACATGAAGAGACGTCTTGACGGTCCCGTTTCCGTAATCACCGCGGGTTTCGTCTGTTATCTTGCCTGTCAGTGTTTTATGGATCTGTTCTGAGCAGAGAAACGATCTGATTCAGCCGCCGGCGCTCTCATAGCGGTCCATCCCTTTCTTCCATGCAGCAGCCGTCAGAAGGACAAGAAGCAGAGCCACGACAGGAGAAAGAAGGCAGAGCCACGCGGGAGCGTCACTTTTTTCCAAAAGATAAACCGCGGGATAATAATTGACGTAAGCAAGCGGGAGAACTGCGGTAACCAGGATCCGGAATGTATTTCCGAAAATGCCGATGGGATATTTCTGCGTCAGCATAGAAAGCAGCATCAGCATGGAAAAAAGCGGACCGGATCTGGTGACCCGAAAAGCGGAACAAGCCAGAAGCAGCCGAATACAGACGATGATCGTGCCGCCGCACAGGATGAACAGAAGAAGCAGACAGAACTTTCCGGGGCTCCAGAGGATACCGCACATTTTTTTCCCTGTCAGGATCAGAACAACTCCGAGGAAAGTATCGCAAAGACCGACATAGTTGAATTCTCCTCCGATGAACTGCACAAAAGCCCCCAGCGGGCGACAGAGATATTTGTCAAAGGTTCCGTCTGCGATCTCGTTTTCCAGCTCTGCCGTATGGCTGAAGAAAACGGAGCAGATGCTCCAGCATACCATGTACAGTCCGTACAGGATCATCAGTTCTCCGGCAGTCCAGGAAGCAATACTTTTGAATTTCCAGGACAAAACTCCGATCTCTGCAATATTGGCTCCGTTCAGCAGAATAACTCCCAGCAGACCGGAAATAAAGTCCGCCCGATACTGAAGCATGCTCCGGAAAGACATGCCGAGCAAACTGCGGTAAATTTTCAGGCCCGGTAATTTGTTTTTCATCGCTTTCACCCTCCCTGAACCGTATATCTCTTCCGGACTGAGTGCCAGCAGATCCTGCCCATGAGAAACAGGAAAACTGCCCAAAAAAGCTGCGTCAGAAGGGCCCGTGCAGTCTCTTCCGGAGAAAAAGAGCAGATCCAGATATTCAGCGGAATATCATAAACACATCGGAACGGCAGGAAATATGACACCGTTCGAAGTGCTGCGGGGAAGATCCACAGAGGGACAAGCTTTCCGGAAAAAAAATCGGATATGGCGCGGTACGCCCAGCTGACGTACCGTGTATTTTTTATAACCATAGCGAGAAGTCCCAGAAGAAAATCCGTTCCGAAAAACACAAAATATGCCAGGATCAGGCTGAGGAAGAAAAAAGCCGCATTCCCCGCGGAAGCCGGGAGCCTGAAATCCATGGCTAAAAACGCAAACAGCGTGACGGGAAGAACAGTTGTTAAAAGCAAAACCAGGATCCTGCTTGCATTCCCGAGCAGCATCATGTGCTGAAAGTCCATCGGGCACAGCAGATCCGCTTCAATATTTCCGTTTCTGATACGACGGCTCATGTATACGTGGACCGAGTTGTCACCGCCGGGATAAAAAAGGATATCTATTGCCATGGCAGTCATTGCATAAGTGATCATCTCCGGAAGATCCTTTCCGACCAGAGAAGGATTCTCCCTCCACAGGGAGGTCCACAGAGCGCGGACGGCAAACATTGCCAAAAGTCCGTAAAGACACCTCATCATGTGTTCAAAACGGTAAAACGGCAGATGCCTGAACTGCAGCTGAACATAAGAAAAAAAGCGCTTCATTTCTCTGTTCTCCCGGACTGCAGATAGATGTCCCTGACGATCTCCTCAATATCCGTCTGCTGCACAGAAATGTCCGTTATATGCAGCGGCAGCGCTGTCAGCTTCGCAATGGTCTGCTCCGCAGTGAGTTCATCCGTATGAAAGGAAAAACTGCGTGAAAACGGGGATGAGCTTATCTCCGTAAGTCCGGGGATACTGATCTCCGGATCCTCTTCGGTGAAGGTCAGATCGATCCTGCGTTTTTTTCCGTATTTTGCTTTCATGGCTGCAACAGTTCCGTCATAATAGATTTTTCCCTTGTCGATTACGATCACGCGGTCAACGATCTTCTCCATATCCGCCATATCATGTGTGGTAACCATCACCGTAATGCCTCGGGTTGAATTAAGTTCGCTGATAAATTCACGGATCCGTGCCTTGGCCACAATGTCAACGCCGATCGTCGGTTCATCCAGGAAAAGGATCTCCGGGTCATGAAGAAGCGCTGCCGCCAGATCTGCACGCATTCTCTGCCCAAGGCTCAGCTGACGAACCGGACTGTTCAGAAAGCTCTCCATCTCCAGAAGATCACAGAACAGCTCCAGATTTTTCCGGAAAGCGGCGTCGCTGATCCCATACATTTCCTTCAGCAGACGGTAGCTGTCGATTACCGGGACATCCCACCACAAGGAAGTTTTCTGCCCGAACACGACGCCGATGTTCCGGGCATTTTCCTTTCTGTTCCTGCACGGATCGAGCCCGTTGACGGAAACGCTCCCGGATGTAGGCATAAGAATGCCGGAAAGCATTTTGACGGTAGTGGATTTTCCCGCTCCGTTTGGGCCGATATAGCAAACACTTTCCCCGTCCCTGATATCAAAGCTGATATGGTCCACAACGGTCCTGTCCGTATAATTCATATGGAAAAGATTCCGAATTCCGGCAAATCTGCCTTCAGAGGGCACGGGAACCCGGTATATTTTTGTTGCTTCCTGCACACGGATCATTTTGATTCCATATCCTCCAGATACTGACGCAAATCAAATTCTTTTTTCTTTTTTTTGCGGGAATTCAGGAAGCTGACACTCCTGTTTCCGTTCGCTTTCCACGCATCGATTGCTTCCTGAAAAATACCGGTCATCTGTTCAGCAGTGCGTCTCCAGCTCAGTCGCCGGACGGTTTCCCGACCGTTTCTGATCAGTTCATGACGCAGATCCGGCTCATTGATGATCCGAAGAATGGCCGTCCGCAGGGAATCCGCTGAGGATAGCTTTACCATCAGGCAATCTTTTCCATCCGTCAGATATTCCGGAAAAGCACCGCAGTCGGAGGTAATAACGCATGTGTTTTCCGCCATAGCCTCCAGCGCGGTCAGACCGAAGGTCTCATGATCACCCAAAGCGGCTGTTATCCACGCGTGATGCATCAGGTCGCGTGTTTTATCATTATCCAGTGTTCCGGGGCACAGGACACGGTCAGCAGCACCTTTTTCTTCAAGAACTGCCTTCAGCGCAGGAAGCTCATCACTGTTTCCCACAAAGATCAGACGACTGTCCTCCGGGAGCTCTCTGTCCCGGAGCATCTGCAGAAACACCTTCAGCATGAGATAATTGCCTTTGGACTGAGAGATTCTGCCAACCATCACTATATCATGCCCTTCACTGAGAATTTCGTCCGCAGTCTCCGGGCGCAGACTGACGCCATTGAGGACCGGAGTAAATTCCACACGAAGAAGCTGCCAGTCATAGTTCAGGACATCTTCTGCAGAACGGCTCACAATAACGTTCCGATCCGCCATCAGACAGGTATATTTCCTCAGCTGGAAGAAAACCGACTGTTCAAGAAAGCCGCCGGCGTGGACAGTATTTACGATTGGGATCTTTAAAGCGTCCCGGAGTGCTTCGGCAAGAAATCCTACAAAGAAATCATTTGCGTGAATCACGTCGTAGTGTCTGTCCCGGACAAACCGGAGGATCCCTGTAACCGCGTTTGCAGAGGAACGGAGAATAAGCATTTCGTGAAGAGTATTGCTTTCCAGATTCTCATTCCATTCGGGAACAGGTTCAGCAGAGCGGAATCTGCGAACCGGGTAAGTCTCTCCGTCCTCCGTTTTCCATAGCTCCGTGTCGAATTCTTCGGTAACAGGACGGTCTTTGATCGGAACAACAAAAACATCCATTTCCACGCCGGAGGAAACAAGCTCATTAACCAGTAAATACGCATAAGTGCCGATTCCCCCGAAAAAGAACGGGGGATAATCCGGAACAAGCATTAATACTCTCATTGATGACTCCCTTTATCGTCTCCGCTCTTCGGCTTCTCACGGAAGACATAATTCCTTTTCTGATATTATCAGACTTTATATAAGAAAGCAAGGACGCGAACAGAAGGAGAAAACGGAAATGACGTGCAGCCGGTTTCGCGCG
Organism: Eubacteriales bacterium; assembly: GCA_030536255.1. GTDB lineage: Bacteria > Bacillota > Clostridia > Oscillospirales > Oscillospiraceae > Limivicinus. The sequence goes on from JAUNQI010000038.1 coordinate 13,759, forward strand.
GGGCGCTGACACAGAGGGCGCCGGTGAGTCCGTTGAGTTTCTTATTTATTATTTATATCCTTTTTCGGCTCCGGCTTCAGCCGCTTCCCTGGCTCAAGTCCTCCGGTGACTAGGGAGAGCTCTTCGTCGGTGAGCTCGGAGAGCTTCTTGTTCAAGGTTTCAAATTCCTCTTTGAGGGTGTTCAGTTCTTCGGGTGTTTTCATGGTCAGATTCTCCTTTGCAAGTTTTAGCTATTTAAAGTCTTACATCTGTTAATACGCAGAATATATCAAAACGTTACTCCTGTCAAGCGGGAGAGAAAGGAAGGATACAAACAGGTCAGCAAAGATAAAAACATTGATAATTCGTACCGAATAGACTATAAAAACAGCAAAGGTGATACTATGGAAAAGAGACGGACAAAGCTAAGTATCAGCGCTGCCGGAGGAACTGCTGACTTTGCTCACTTTCACCACAACAGACGGGCGGACCGCCGGACGAACAGAAAAAGCTTGCCGCGCTGCCTGCGAATCTGCAGGTACAGTACGGCAAGCTGCCAGTTAAAGGGAGGAACGCGCTGATGAGTTACGCGGGAAGGTGAAACGGGAAAGGTTCCCGTGCGGCGGGGAGAAGGTGTCGAAGAGAACCCCAGTTTTACGGTGACAAACATTCGTCTCAAACACCGGCTCCTACAGATCCAGATTCTGCTCCGGCTTTATCGGCTTCGTCTCCGGAATATACGGCTTATACCCCGGTAAATATCTTTCCCCTCCGGTGACAAGGGAGAGCTCTTCATCGGTGAGCTCGGAGAGCTTCTTCTGCAGGGATATGAATTCCTCTTTGAGGGTGTTCAGTTCTTCGGGTGTTTTCATGGTCAGATTCTCCTTATATTACCTGAACGTCTCCTTTGCTGAAATTCTCGAGGTTAAGTGTTATCGCAGATCCGTATTCTTCAACGTTGATTCTGTAAGAGTAAACGAGTTTTCCGCAGCTGCGGAAGCTGTTTATACCGATGATGGTTCCGTGAATCGTGTTCTTGGTGCTTGCTAAGTAGATCGATACTCTCTGGTTGATCTTGTATTTGGGAAGCGGGTCCCCATCTCCCTTTCCTCCGGCGACCTGGGAGAGCTCTTCGTTCGTCAGCTCTCTGCTGCCGCTGAGGAAGTTAAAATACATCTCGGCGTCGGAGGCTGAGAGCTCCACGCCTTCCGCCTTTGCAATTTCCAGCAGCTCCTCCGCGGATGCGGCCTTCTTTGCCTTTTCCATCATTTCGTTTGTGATCTTTTCCATTTTTCAGTCCCCTCTTCAAATTTTAGCTATTTAAAG
>JAUNQI010000061.1 GCA_030536255.1 Eubacteriales bacterium
TGGAAATTCTTTTGTCAAGGGGAAATTACGCCGTTTTCTAAGGAACTGGACAGTGAAAAGTTTTCGACTTTCTCAAACAACATCGTCTAAGGAAATATACTTCAGAAAGTCAAGCCCGGAAGAATGATTCCCGGCTCTTTTCATGTAAGCGTTTTGCTTACTCATCTGTTATTATGCTTTTGAGTCTTAAAATAGAATTATGGAATTCGTAATCTGACGATTAGCCGTAGAAAGGACTGATTTCAATATTGACATGAAATTCTGTTTACGATATAATGGTTAAGTACTTAACAAGCTATCGTTTTCGGGTTTTCTTCAGTTTCTGAACCGCTCCAAGGCAAGACATTTTGGAGGCATCCGGCATGAAAGAAATACAGGCGTACACGCATCTAATCTATGACTTATCCAGGATGATCCATAAGCTGAGAATGAAAGACATTCAAATGGAGAGCGGCTTGAAGCTCAGTTCCGCCGCACTGTCTATGCTGAATGTGATAGACAGGAACCCCGGCATGAGCGTTACGGAGCTCAGTAAACGGATGAACATGACGAAGAGTGCCATTTCACAGATGCTGAAAAAGCTGTGCACGCTCGGACTGACAAAAAAGAACAGAAATGACTGCAATGGCAAAAATTTATATCCTGAGCTGACCGAAACGGGAATACGGACGGCAGTCGAGTACAGAGAAAAGCATGACAGATTCTATGTCTGTATCGGCGGCATCCTGAGTCGATTTGATGAGAAAGAACAGGACACAATATACCGTTTTCTTTTGTCAGCGGATGAAAAAATTAAAGAGTTTGCTTTGACTGTAGAACAGAATGAGAAGGATGAAGCGGATCACGCGGAATGATACCCTGTTTACAACGATTTACTCATAAAAAACTGGAGGTAACAAACATGAAAACAAGACGACTCGGAAAAACGGAACTTCAGGTCAGCGAAATTGGTTTCGGCGGCGAATGGCTTGAGCGGCATCCGGAGGAAGAGAGCATCGAACTGATTCGTTACGCGTCCTCCAAAGGTATCAATATCATCGACTGCTGGATGGCAGACCCAAAATCCCGTGACATTATCGGCAAAGCCATCAAAAATCAGCGGGAAAAATGGTTTGTGCAGGGGCATATCGGCTCCGTGTTCAAAGACGGACAATATTGTAAAACCAGAGACATGGCCTATGTTCCCGCCGCGTTTGAGGATCTGCTGACTAGGCTGCAGAGCGATTATGTGGACCTTGGCATGATCCACTTTGTAGATTCGGAGGAGGAATGGGACAGCATTCAGACCTCGGATTATCTGCGTTACATCATGGAGCAGAAAGCCCTGGGCAAAATACGGCACATCGGTATGAGCTCCCATAATCCCAGGGTCGCCCTCAAGGCGGCAAAGAGCGGCTATATCGAAATGATTCTGTTCAGCATCAATCCGGCCTTTGATATGCTGCCCGCCAGTGAGGACATCAACACGATGTTCGCGGATGAATTTGACCGGAGCCTGAAAGGAATTGACCCGGACCGCGCTCTGCTGTACATGACCTGCGAACAGCTCGATGTGGGCATCACTGTTATGAAAGGTTTTGCCGGGGGACGGCTCTTCAATCCCAAGGCTTCGCCCTTCGGGGTCTCCCTGACGCCTGTGCAGTGCGTTCACTATGCCCTCACCAGGCCGGCGGTATCTTCCATCCTGTGCGGATACGATACAAAAGAACAGATCGATCAGGCCATCGCCTATGAAGAAACATCAAATGAGGAAAAGGACTACGCGTCCGTCATCGCCTCCGCTCCTCTGCATTCCTATCACGGCCAGTGCACCTATTGCGGACACTGCAAGCCATGCCCCGCGGGAATCGATATCGCGATGGTGAATAAATATTACGATCTGGCAGTGATGCAGCCCGAAGTGCCCGCCACCCTGCGGGAACATTACGCCGGGCTGGACCGTCATGCCTCCGACTGCGTTCATTGCAAAGCCTGCGAAGAAAGATGTCCATTCAAGGTACAGGTTTCCGAACGAATGGAGAAAGCGGCCGCACTTTTCGGAATTTAACACGGAAAGCCTTCACAAAGGAGAAAAGCAGGAAGATGGCGGAAAACCTTGATTTACGGGACGAAAATATTCTGACGGTTGATGATGTTTTGAAATACAAGCTGCTCGGTCAGGGGAATACGGCTGAGATTTTCCTTTATAAAGACGTTACCGTTCTCAAGTTGTTCCGCGACGGTTTTCCGCAAAGCGGGATCATGAAGGAATGGAATGTTACCCGCGCCGTGCAAAAGGTTTACGGGCGTATGCCGAAAGCACTCCGCCTTGTCCGATGCGGCGAAAGAGCCGGTATCCTGTACGAACTGGCTGAAGGACAGGACCTGTTCCGCATGATCGGCTCCAACCCCTTTCTGCTTTTGAAAGCCGGAAAAAAGCTTGCAGAGCTTCACGCAGAGATACACAAAAAGGAGATAGACGGTATTCTGACGGTCAAGGAAAAGCTGTGTCAGGAAATCGGATGGGTCAAAGAGCTTTCTGAAGACGAAAAACAGAAAATCATCGACCGGCTTCTGCTCCTCCCGGATAATAAGCAACTGTGTCACTTTGATTTTCATCCGGGGAATATCATGGTAAGCGTCGAGAAGACCCTTGTGCTCGACTGGCTGACCGCATGCTCTGGGGAGTCTGCGGCAGATATTGCCCGGACATGTATCCTGCTGAAATACGGAGAGATCCAGAATGGTGACCGGCTTTCCGAATTGATCCTCAGCATCACCAAGGCTTGCATCCGGGGAGCCTATATTAGAAATGTCCTGCGTCTTTCCGGAATTACCCGATATGAGATAAAGCAATGGTTCGTGCCTGTGGCTGCCGCAAGGCTTTCCGAATGGCTGACAGAACACGAAAGGGATCAGCTGCTTCGGTTTATCAGGAAGCGGCTTGCAAAGAACGGTCCTATGACCGTGCGTCAGTAAACCCAAACAGGCTAAAGTGATCGGGAGCGGTAACCGCTTATTCAGAGTATCGATCATTGATCGGTATCGTATCTGAAAAGGGACCGGGAAAGAAGATCGTCTGCTTGATCTGATAAAATTGAATTTTATGGAGGAAAAGGTGATGGAAAAATTGTCGACAGATGCAGAAAAGATTATGATTGAAAGATTTGGAAAAGACAATATTATTGCATTGGCAACGACAGTAGATAATAAGCCTTATGTACGCAGTGTAAATTCATTTTATGATAAGGGTTCTTTCTATGTACTTACTTACGGACGCTCAAATAAAATGAAACAAATTCAACAAAATCCGCTTGTTGCAATTGCAGGAGATTGGTTTACTGCTAATGGAAAGGGCATTAACTTGGGTTATTTTGGCAAAAAAGAAAATTTGGATATTGCAGAGAAAATGAAAGTTGCTTTTTCTGAATGGATAAATAACGGTCATAACAATTTTGAAGATGAAAATACATGTATTCTTCAAATTGAGCTTACTGATGGTGTATTGTTTTCACACGGAACAAGATATGACATAGATTTTACTGAATAGAGGTACAACCTTCAGTTTGTTGCTCAGCCTTCAGACAGGGATATGTTATTATGTATTTATATAACATCAGACGAAAGGAAGAAAACATAATGGAAAAGATCAGGAAGAGCGCGTTTTGCGTAATCGGAATGCCCGGCAGCACAGATGACGGCGAGGGTTTCGTTCAGAAACTGTGGGAAAAGGCGAACA
>JAUNQI010000062.1 GCA_030536255.1 Eubacteriales bacterium
AAGAACTGAGTTATTTAGACGACATCATCAAAGCCCGATTTGTCGAGATGTTTGGGGATTTGAAATCGAATAATAAGCATTGGAAAAGGGTTGGTTTTACCGAGTGTGCAGCCATTGATACAAATATTATTCATGACTTTAGCGGTTATGAAAACTATCCTCATATCGGTATAGACAGTATAGAGAAAGAAACAGGGCGTTTGTCCGGATATAGGTCTATTGCTGAAGATGGCGTAATAAGCGGTAAGTATCTTTTTACTCCTCAACACATCATTTACAGTAAAATTCGCCCCAATTTGAATAAAGTTGCTTTGCCTGATTTTGATGGATTATGCTCTGCTGATGCTTACCCAATCTTAGTGAATGCAGATGTTTGCACCCGTGAGTATCTGGGGTACACCATGAGAAGCAATTTCTTTTTGGACTATATTCTGTCTTACAGCAATCGCACCAATCTTCCTAAAGTAAACAAAGAACAAGTAGAAGGTTTTACATTTCCTTTGCCTCCGATAGGACTGCAGAATCAGTTTGCCGACTTCGTCAAAGAAATCGACAAATCAAAATTTCTAAAGCTAAATACCAGATATTCCTACGCAATATAGGAGTGGAAATATGACGAATTTTGAATTTCTGAAAGAGAGAACCGAATACGCCCTCTTCGCTTCGGCTGCAATAGAGGCGGAGAAGGTCTATTTCTCGGCCCCTGCCATGTGCGCCGTGGGCTGCCGCAAAGCGCTGGAGCTTGCGGTCAAGTGGGTGTACGCTGCGGATACCACTATGCAGATGCCCTATAAGGATAATATTCAGTCATTGATTCACGAGCCCACCTTCCGTTTTGCTGTGGACTATAACACCTGGGGCAAACTGCCCTTTATCATTAAGCTCGGAAATCTCGCCGTCCATACCGAAAGAAACGTGCAGCAGAGCGACGCCCTTGCCTCCCTGCACAGCCTTTTTGAGTTTATACAGTGGATCGACTACTGCTACGGCAGAGACTACGAAGAGCGCAAATTTAATGAGGCCCTGATTCCGACCGAAAAAGTCGTTGTCGATACAAAGAAGATCAGGGAACAGGAAAGCCTTCTGGATGAAAAGGATGCGGAAATTGAAGCCCTGCGCAGGCGGATCGAGCAGATGGCGGATCAGTATACGTCAGAGAAAGCGCAGCATCAGCAGACAAGAGACTTTTCATCCGAAGATCTGTCCGAGTTCAAAACGCGGAAGATCTATATCGATGTGGACATGAAGCAGATGGGCTGGAAGTTTTCCGGCGTGGATGCGGATGTTCAGGAAGAATATGAAGTGGAAGGCATGGCAGGTGTTCTCGGCCAGCTCGGTTATGCGGACTATGTCCTTTTCGGAAAAGACGGTCTGCCGCTTGCCGTCGTGGAAGCGAAGAAAACCAGCAAAGACCCGAATATCGGCCGTCAGCAGGCCGTATTGTATGCGGACTGTCTGGAAAGAAAGTTTGGCCGTCGGCCCATGATGTTCACGACCAACGGCTTTGAAACGTATTTCTGGGACGATCAGTCCGGCCCGCAGCGCAAAGTCAGCGGTATTTTCAGTAAAGACGACCTGCAGAAGCTGATGAATCGCCGCACTGAGCGTCTGGATCTGGTCAGCATTCCCATCGATGATAAGATCACAGACAGGTATTATCAGAAGGAAGCGATCCGTGCCGTCTGTGAGCAGATCGGCCTTGGCTTCCGCAAGCATCTGCTGGTCATGGCAACCGGTACCGGCAAGACCAGAACGGCCTCCAGCCTGACGGACGTTCTCAGCCGCGGGAAATATGTAACGAACATTCTTTTCCTTGCGGATCGCACCGCACTTGTAAAGCAGGCGAAGGACGACTTCAAGAATTACCTTCCGGATATGTCTTTGTGCAATCTCTGCTCCAATAAGGACGACCGGAGCGCCCGGATCGTGTTCTCCACTTATCCGACAATGTTGAACGCCATAGATGACGTGAAGTCCAAAGACGGCATTCCGATGTTCACGCCCGCGCATTTTGACCTGATTATCATCGATGAAAGCCACCGCAGCATTTTCAAGAAATACCGTGCCATTTTTGAGTACTTCGACGCCTACATGGTAGGCTTGACGGCAACGCCGAAAACGGACGTGGACCGCAACACCTATGACTTCTTTGAGATGGAGCATGGAGTACCGACCTATGCCTATGATTATGAGACAGCGGTAAATGTGGATCATGTCCTTGTCCCTTACTACAACTATGAGGTCAAAACCAAATTCATTGAGGAAGGGATCACCTACGACGACCTGTCCGATGAGGATAAGGAACGCTATGAAAATGACTTTATTGAAGACGATTCCCTGCCGGACTTCATCCCATCTTCCGATCTGAATAAATTTGTTTTCAACGAGACCACGGTGGATATTGTTCTGCAGGATCTGATGGAACGCGGGATCCGTGTCGCCGGCGGAGACCGCATCGGCAAAACGATCATTTTCGCCCAGAACAAGCGCCATGCGGAATTTATTCTGGAGCGTTTTAATAAGCTGTACCCGCAGTATAACGGCAAGTTTGCACAGCGCATCATCTGTGACGACACCTATGCGCAGACGATCATTGATGACTTTAAGATTGCGGAAAAAGATCCGCACATTGCCGTTTCTGTAGATATGATGGATACCGGTATTGATGTACCGGAATGTGTGAACCTTGTCTTTTTCAAGAAAGTCCGTTCCAAAGCGAAATTCTGGCAGATGATCGGCCGCGGGACCCGTCTGTGCAAAGGCCTCAGCTGCCTGGATCAGATTGACGGCGAGTATACCGATAAATGCCGCTTCCTCATTTTTGATTACTGCGGCAATTTTGAATATTTCCGTACACATAAAGAAGGTTACGAAGGAGCAGAGACAAAGTCCCTCTCCGAAAGCATCTTCGGCAAAAAGATCCGGCTGGCCGTACTGCTGCAGGAAAGTGTCTATGCAGACGATGCCTCTCAGGCATGGAGAGCCGAGCTTGTGGACACCTGCCATACGCAGGTCACGGAGCTGAAGACAGAGCTGATCTCTGTCCGGCTGAAGCTCCAGTATGTGGAGAAGTATAAAAATATTGAGGCGTTTACGGTTATCTCCGAAGGAGACAAAGGAGAACTGCTGCAGCATATAGCTCCGCTCGTTTACAGCAGCGATACGGATGAATACGCCAAGCGCTTTGATAATTTCATGTACGGTCTGATGCTGGCCAATTTGGAGCAGATGCCCGGATTCAAACGGGCAAAAAAACAACTGATGAACATCTCAGCTCACCTGCAGAAGAAGACAAGCATCCCGCAGGTCAAGGCCAAATTGCCGCTTCTTCAGGAAATACAGACAGACGCGTTCTGGGATGCGAGTGAACTTCTCAGTTTTGAAAAAGTCCGCAAGGAACTCCGTGATCTGATCAAATTCCTGGATGACGGAGATCGGCAGCCGATTTTCACAAAGCTGGAAGACCCAGTCATTTCCATGCAGGAGGGGGATTTGCTGGATGCTGCGTATGACTTTGAGGATTACCGGGCAAAGGTCAACCGCTATGTGAATGAGAACGGAAATACCCTTGCTATTTATAAGCTGACGCATAACATACCCTTGGCCGTCGGTGATTACAGTGAGCTGGAACGGGTACTTACCAGCGAGCTCGGCAGCAAAGAAGACTACGCCCGTGAATTCGGTGATACGCCCTTCGGCCTCCTGATCCGCA